>CAXTKD010000010.1:0-121950 GCA_964244885.1 uncultured Sphingomonadaceae bacterium
CCGCCCGCGCCTGCTTGCCCGAGCCGCCGTGCGACTGCTTGATCTCGACGGCCTGACCGGTGTCGGCCTTCCACCTGGCGGCGAACGCGGCGTCGATCGCCTTGTAGAGCTCCCGCGTCGGATCATAGCTCACGTTGAGAATGGATGTCGGCTCCGCGGCAATCGCGGCCGGCGCGCCCACGCCAAGCAAGGCGAAAGACGCGATCGTCAACAATGTCCGGCGGCAGCGCATCACACATCCCCTTTTGTGTGACGCGAACGTAACGGGCGCGGGCCAGCCGAAAATCCAGAAATGCTTGCTGCTGCTAAAGTCTATCTATCTCGTAGGCTTTAAGTCCCTAATCATGCGTGCGAATCGCCTTCCAGCCCCGAAGCGGCGGCGTCCGCGAGGGTGCGGTTGTCGAGGATGGCGGAAACCTGCTCGCGCGCGTCGGCCATCACGCGCCGCACGGCGCACAACTCCTCGTCCGGGCAATCTTCGCAGCGCCGGTAGAAGACCTTCGAGACGCAGGGCAGCAGCGCCAGCGGGCCGTCGGTGATGCGGATGGCCTGCCCGAAGGTGATCTCGCCGGGCGGCCTCGCCAGCATGTAGCCGCCCGACCGGCCGCGCACGCTGGTCAGCAGCCCGCCCACCTTGAGCTCGGCGAGAATCGCCTCCAGGAACTTGCGGGAGATGTTTTCCGCCTCGGCGATCATGCCGATCCGCTGCGGCTCCTGACCGTAGGTCCGCGCCAGATGGACGAGCGCCTTCAGCGCGTAGCGGCCTCTTTGGGATAGCATCAGCCGCTCTTATCGCGGCCGTGACGATCTGCAAAATCAGTGCAGGATCGGGTAGCCCAGCTTGGCGGCGCCCTCATGAAAGCCGGTGACCGGCGCATAGGTGTCGCTGCCGGCCACATCGAAGCCTTCCAGGAGGAGCGTTCGGCGCGCTCCCGCCAGACGAACGTCCAAGACAACGTCCGACAGAGCGCGACGCAGCGCCGACAGGTCGGCCAGCGACGTTGCGATCGATGTAACCAGGGGAAGATTTGGCGACGACGGAGTGCTCGCCAAAATCCGCAGCTTGGCGGCGAGCAGCGGGTTGTAGCGTCGCAGATGGGTGTAGCTCACTACGTCGATCGCTCCGACATCGGCCAGGTCGTCCGCGATGAAGCGGGCCGTCATCTCGTGCGAGCCGGTCACCGCGATCTCGCTGAAGAAAGCTTCGCCGGCGGCCAGCGGCGCGATGACCGACCGGAACAAATTATGCCCGGTGTTCGACTCCCAACCGTTGAGCGCGGCACGCCGCATCCGCAGGTCGGCAAGCGACGCCGCCGGGTCGCCGCGCCGAGTCACGATGACGCTATGATGCGTCGCCCCCTGGCAGTCCGGCGCGTTGTAGCGCGGTATCGCGACGACCCGCAGCCGGTTGCGGTAGGTGGTGACAAGCGGGAAGCCGCAGCACTGGGCGAGGAGGAGATCGGAGCTCGCCCAAATGCTGTCGAGCGGGCGGCCTCGCTCAAGATCGGCGGGGACAGCCTCAACGCCGTAGTCGCCGAGGCGGGCGGCGATCGCCGCCCAAAGCGCATCGTTGGCGGCTCGCAATTCGGGCCGGTCATACATGGCGAGCGAGGCGATGCGTCCGGTCACGCCCTTGCTCCATTCCGAGGGAGATCGATCCGGTCGTGGGCGCGCAGCAGGTAGCGGCGCGCGACATCGCCGTAGCCGTCATAGAGAAGGCCGCCGTTCTGCCGGAGCAGCGCGGCTCGCCGCTCGCGATAGAAAGCCGGCAGCCGATACCAGGCGAGCGCGGGCCTGACATGGTGGGCCGCGTGGAGATTGTTGTTGAGGTAGAGCAGCGCGAACAGCCCGCCCGCCTCGACCACCGCGACGCGCCGCGCCGGCTCGGGATCGGCCCGATGCTCGGCAAAGGACCTGAGCAGCGTCAGCGCGGCTCCCGGGTAGACGAACAGGAGCAGGTAGCGGCCAAGCGACAGCTCGCAGTAAGCGAGCCAGGCTATCACCACCGCTACTCCCGCCAGATGCGGGGCCCACTCGCCGAGGACGCGCGCCGGGTCGACGGCGGCCCGCCGCGCCTCGGAAACCAGAAATCCGAGCACCGTCAGCGGCGGCCCTATGATGAGCCTGGCGACCAAGGTTCCCTGCACGATCGCGACAGCGCGAACGAGGGGACCACATTCACTCGCGACATAGCGCGATTCGGGGTCGGCACGCGGATGAGTCACCGTCGCGGCGCGGTGATGCAGCAGGTGGGTGCGGCGATAGATCGAATAGGGCAGCCACAGCGCCAGCGGCGGAAAGCCGAGCACCCAATTGGCTCGGGAGGAGCGCGTCGGGTGGCCGTGGATCGTCTCATGCTGGAGCGAGCCGTGCCAGGCGATCCACCAGCCGCCGGCGGCGAAGAGCAGCGGCCCCGGGATGGCGGCGTGCCAGGCCGTCAGCGCCCCCCAGCCGCCATAGATCGCCACGGCCAGCAACACGGTTGGCCACTCGACGCCGTGGCGCCAGCTGGACCGAGACGACTTCATCGCAGGGGAAACAGCGCGTCGAGCGCCGGCGCGGCGCGGATCGCGCGGTGCTTTATGGTGTCGCCCTGCGTGACGACGGTGTTGGCCGGCACGTCCTCGGTTAGCCAGACGTTGCCACCGATCACCGAGCCCCGGCCGACCGTCACCCGGCCGAGCACCGTCGCGCCGCTGTAGATCACGACGTCGTCCTCGATCACCGGATGCCGGGCGAAGCGATGTCGAATGGGGTCGCCGCCATCGGCGGGCAGGCGCCGCGCGCCCAGCGTGACGCCCTGGTACAGCCTTACCCGGCTCCCAAGGATCGCGGTCTCGCCGATGACGACGCCGGTACCATGGTCGATGAAGAAGCTCGGCCCGATCGTCGCGCCGGGGTGGATGTCGATGCCGGTCCGCGAATTGGCGAGTTCCGAGATGATCCGCGCGGTGAGCGGCGCGCCGAGGCCGTGCAGCCGGTTCGCCAGCCGGTGGTGGATGACCGCGAGCGCGCCGGGATAGCAGATGAGGATCTCGTCGACGCTGCGCGCGGCGGGGTCGCCTGCGAACGACGCCTCGATGTCGGTGTCGACCAGCGAGCGGATTTCGGGAAGCGCGATCGCGAAGTGCCGCAGGATGGTGTCGGCGTCCTCGTCGCTGAAATCTTCCTCGGTCTCGGCGCTCCAGTAGCGCAGCTCCAACCTTACCTGGCCGAGCAGCACAGTCAGCGCGCGGTCCAGCACTTCGGCGACATACCCCTCCTCGTCGCGGTCGCCACGGCCGAGGCTGCCAAGGCGCTGGGGGAAGAGGGCGGCGCTGAGATCGGCGACGACGGATTCGAGGACGGCGCGGGATGGAAAGCCGTCGACTCCGATATCGGCGTTTCTCCGATGCGCCCGTCGCCATGCCAGCCGCGCTTCGCGCAGCCCGGCGGCGGTCTCCTCAAGGTTCCACGGTGCGCCGCGCGCGAACCTGTCTTGGGACGGCCGTGCGCTAGATCGCTGGGGGGTCAATTCGGTCTCCTTTGGCACGCGGCGGTGACGGGGTCCGGGCAACGCGAAGGTGGCATTGTCCCGCGATCAGATCGTTCAGCATCGCCTGACCCTCGGGCCAGTCGCCGAGGCCGGAGTCGGCGTTGATATGTCCACGGGCGCCGACATCGACGAGGCGGCTGCCCCAGGCCGCGGCAAGGCGTTCCAGCGTGTCGAAGCTCGCGTAGCGATCGTCGCGGCTGGCGACGACGATCGACGGAAAGGGGAGCCGCTCCGCCGGCGCCGGTGCGAAGCGGAGCAGAAGCTCGCTCGCGTCCGGCCGCTCGACGTCCGCCGGCGCCACGAGCAGCGCGGCCGAGACACGGCGCGCGGCGTCTTCCCGAAGCAGCGACGCCCACCAGGCGACGGCGATGCACCCGAGGCTATGGGCTACCAGAACGACCGGCGGCGCGCTCTCGCGAACCGCCTGGTCGAGCCGCGACAGCCAGACTCCGCGCAGCGGCGACTCCCAGCAGCCGAGCTCGACTCGCCGGCAGTCGTCGCGGCGACGCACCCAGGCCGTCTGCCAATGACCCGGCCCCGAGTCGTTCAGCCCGGGGATGATGAGGCAGGTTGCGGCGTGGCGACGTCTACCCATGCAAGCCTCCCGCTACTGGAGGCTTGGCGATAAATTAGTAAGTCCTAGCGATCTAATAGGAAATAGTTTGAGAGCAAATAGCTGGACTATCGACTGCGCTCGGGCATCGCGGTCGTTGACGTTCGCGGGGACCAATTGCCTAGCGCAATGGAAAGGCAAGGCCTTCCAGCACGTCGCGCAGGATGTGCCGGCCAGCCATCGACTGAGGGCCCCGGGTGCGCTCCAGCGCGACGTCGGTCCAGTCGCGCTCCGCCATGGCTTGCGACCGCTGGAACCGGCGGAGGTGGCGGTTGTAGCGCGACGCGCCCGCATGGAGACCGTCCGTCGCCGCCGAATATCTCTCGCGGAACAGCACCGAAGACTGCGGGAGGCGCGGCTTGACCGATGCCGGGCGCGATGGGTCGGGCCGTCCCACGACGAGGCCGAACAGCGGAAACACCCTCGGTGGCAAACCGAGCTCGGCGGCGACCTCGGCTGGCCGATTCCTGATGCCGCCGATGTAAACCGAGCCGAGCCCTAGCGATTCCAGCGCGACGACCGCGTTCTGGGCCGCGAGCGCCGTGTCGACGGCGCCGAGCACGAAGGTTTCGGTGTAGTCGAGCGCTTCCGGTCGCAGGCCTCGTGCCGCTCCCAGCTCGGACAGGCGGTGGAAGTCGATCAGCCAGACGAGGAGAAGCGGCGCCTCGACGATATGCCGTTGCGAACCGGCCAGCTCCGCCAGCCGCGCCTTGCGCTCGGGCTCCTCGACGGCGACGACGCTCCAGACCTGGAGATTGGACGACGACGCGGCGGACTGCGCGGCCGCGACGAGCGTTTCGATCGTACCGGGCGGAAGCGGGTCCGGCCGATAGGCCCGGACCGAACGATGACCCAAAAGCAGATCGATCGTCGTGTTGGCGGCGTCCGGCACGGACGGGTGGTCCTCGCCATAACGGGCGGTGATCGCCTCGCGCGGCGTCTCGATTGGTTGAGTCGCCACCTATGCCTCCGCCGCCAGCCGGGCGGCCCTGAGCCGAGCGCCGCTCTCGGGCCGCCGCAATCCGAGGTTTTCGCGCAGCGTCCGGCCCTCATAGTCCTCGCGGAAGAGCCCCCGGCGCTGCAGCAGGGGAACGACTTCGTCGACGAACTCGGTCAGCCCGCCCGGCAGGGTCGGCGGCATGATGTTGAAGCCGTCGGCCGCGCCATTTTCGAACCAATGCTGGATCAGGTCGGCGACTTGCTCGGGCGTGCCGACGGTCGTCAAATGGCCCCGCGCGGTCGAGACCTGACGGTACAGCTGGCGGAGCGTCGGGCGCTCGCGCTCGACGAGGTCCGAGACGAGCTTCAGCCGGCTCTTGTTGAGGTTGGTGTCCCCCGGCAAGGGTGGCGCCGGGTCGTCGAGCGAATAGCCGGACAGGTCGACGCCCTGATAGTGCCGGCGGAGGATTCCCCAGGCGACCGCCGGGTCGACCAGCGCCTGAAGCTCTTCATATCGCGCCTCGGCCTCGCGCTCGGTGCCGCCGAGAACGGGGAAGATGCCCGGCATGACAAGCAGGTCGTCGGCCTGGCGCCCGAACTTCACGAGACGGCGCTTCACGTCCGAATAGAACTCCTGCGCGTCGCTGATGATGAGGTTGGCGGTGAAGATCACTTCCGCCGTCCGCGCCGCGAGCTCGCGCCCCGGCTCCGAAGCGCCGGCCTGGACGATGACGGGATAGCCCTGCGGCGGGCGCGCGATGTTGAGCGGCCCGCGAACCTTGAAGTGACGCCCGTCGTGGTTGAGGAGGTGGAACTTGTCGACGTCGAGATAGACTCCGCTCTGCCGGTCGCGAACGAAGGCATCGTCGTCGTAGCTGTCCCAAAGCCCCTTCACGACATCGATGAATTCCTCGGCGCGCTCGTATCGAAGCCCGTGTTCGAGATGCGCGTCCCGGCTGAAGTTCGCCGAGACGTCGGCGCCCGTCGTGACGACGTTCCAGGCGGCGCGACCGCCCGAGATCCAGTCCAGCGACGCGAACTTGCGGGCGGTCGTGTAAGGGTCCTCATAAGTGGTCGTCGAGGTCGCTACGAAGCCGACATGCTCGGTCACCTGCGACAGCGCGGACCAGAGCGTGAGCGGCTCGAAATGCGCCGCCTTGGCGTTCTGCCGGAACGTGTCGAGGTCGCTGAAATCGGCATAGCCGCCGGGGCTGTCGGCGACGAAGATGAGGTCGAGCTTGCCGCGTTCCGCGGTCTGCGCGAGCGCCTTGTAGTGCGCCAGATTGTGCCCGGCGTCCGCCTGGGTGTCGGGGTGCAGCCATGCCGAGACATGATGTCCCGTCGCCTGCAGAAACGCGCCGAGACGAAGCTTACGAGTGCTCATGGGAGGCCTCCATCGTGCTGCCTGGGTTCCGCACTAAAGCGTGATCCGGAGCGTCGCGCCGTAGGTGCGCGGCGTTCCGAGCTGGCCGGCGTAGGCGAAGGGCGCCGCGCCGACGATCGCGGTGGTCGACAGGTTCTGGTAGTAGGTCTTGTCGAACGCGTTCTCGACCCACGCCGCGAGGTCGTAGCGGCCGAACGCGGCGCCGACGCGGAAATTGGCGAGGCCGTAGCTCGGAATGCGGCTGTAGGGCCCGTCGTCGACCACGCCGAACACGCTCGACCGATAGGCATATTGAGCGAGCGCATAGGGCTGCACGCCGCTCGCGAGAGTCGCGTGATATTCGATCGCGCCGTTGGCGACCCATTTCGGGGCCTGGTAAAGGCGCTTTCCGGTCAGGTCGCAGACGCCGGTGACGCCGACCGGGCAGGGCGCATTGCGATAGTCCTTGTAGGTCGCGTCGTTGTACGATCCGTTCAGCCTCAACGTCAGAGCCTCCGTCGCCTCCAGCACGCCTTCGGCCTCGAAGCCGCGCGAGCGGACGTCGCCGACGTTGGCGAGATAGGAGCGGTTGCCGTTGCTCGGCACGACGTTGGCCTGCAGGCCGGTAAGGTTGGTCGAGAAGGCGCTGAGATTGAGCGTGAGCCGGCGGTCGAGATACTGCTGCTTGAGCCCCGCCTCCCAATTGCGGACCTTTTCCGGAGTCAGCACCAGCGGCGTGCCGGCCGAGACCGCGGCGTTGAGGTTGAGGCCGGCGCCCTTGTAGCCGGTCGAATAGGAGACGTAGGCGAGCACGTCGTCACTCAGCTTGTACGACGCGCTCGCGAGGTAGGAGAGGTTGTTGCCCTTCACCGACACGTCGTAGTGGAAGGGGATCGACGTCGCCGCATAGGGCGTGCCGATGGTCGACGTGTCGGACACGCCATCGCGCTTGTCGTGCGTGTAGCGGATGCCGCCGGTCAGGATCAGCCGGTCGGTCAGCTCGAAATTGGCTTGCCCGAAGGCGGCGATGCTGTCGACCGAGGTGTCGACGTCGTCGAGATATTGCGAGCGCGGCGCGATCGTCACGGCCGCGGCCGCCGGGTTCGCGAGCCGCAGATAGGTCGTGTAGAAGGCGGAGGCGTCGAAACCGAACTGGTTGAGGATGAAGTGATCCTTCAGCCGCTGGTGGAAATAGTAGGCGCCCACCTGCCAGTTGAAGCGGCCGGGGTTCGAAGCCAGCCGCAGTTCTTGCGAGAACTGGTCGTCCCTGGTCTGCGCGACGTTGACCTGGATGACGTCGAGCGGCGTGCCGTCGCTGTCCTGCAGCGGCGCGAAATGCCAGTAGCGGTATGCGGTGATCGAGGTCGCGCTTCCCCAGCCGAGGTCGAGATCGGCCTGCAGCGAGGCGCCCCACTGGTTGGTCCGCATGTTCTGCAGCGAATTGTTGCGCGTGAACCTGGTGGTGGGGACCGGGACATAGCCGAGCGCGGCGAGCGCCTGCAGCGTACGGCCGGTCGTCGCGCTGAGGCTCGCCGGCAGCACGAGCTTGGTCGCGCTGACACAGCAGCTGTCATCCTCCTTCGAATAGTCGGCCGACAGGCGGAGGGTGAGCGAGCTCGACGGCTTGGCGAGCAACTGCCCGCGAATGCCGCTGCGCCCGACGCTGTTTGCGGCGGCGTGGGTCGTGATATTGTCGAGCACGCCGTCGCGATCGGTGTTGAAGGCGGTCACGCGAAAGGCGAGGCCATCGGTGATCGGCCCGGTGGCGCTGAGGCGCACCTGGTTATAGCCGTAGTTGCCGAAGGAGGCCTCGGCGGTGAGGCCGAATTCGAACTTGGGCAGGCGCGTCGTGATGTTGACGACACCAGCCGATGTGTTGCGGCCGAACAGCGTCCCCTGCGGGCCGCGCAGCACCTCGACCCGCTCGACATCGATCAGGTCGGCGAGCGCCATGCCGGGCCGCCCGAGATAGACGCCGTCGATGTAGACCCCGACCGAGGTGTCGAGGCCATCGGACGCGCTTGAGACGCCGATGCCGCGAATGCCGATCGAGGAGTTGCGGGGATTCGAGTTGTAGGCCGAGAAGCTCGGCACCTGCGACTGGAGGTCGGCGACGGTATAATCGCCATTATGCTCGAGCGAGGCGCCCGACACGACCGAGAGCGGGATGGGCACATCTTGCGCCCGCTCGACCTGGCGGCGGGCGGTCACGACGATGTCGCCGCCGGCGTCGCTGGCTGCGTCGGCGTTGGCCGCATCGGCGTCGGCGTTGGCGGCGGTGTCGCTGGCCGCGGCGTCGGTGGTGATGTCCGCCGCGCTCGGTTCGGCGGCTGCGGCAGCGGCTTGCGGGAGTGCGGCCAGGAGTGACGACGCAAGCAACAACGCGCGGGTCCGGTTTGGCATTTTCTTTGAGGCCTTCTCGTATTTGTGACGAGTAAGGGTGAGCCAGATCAATCCCTAGTTAAAAGATAGGGATTCTATTTTCATCCATAAATTTTCTGCTTCGACCCGCTGGCGGCGGTGACGGCATCAAGGACCGGACGATCAACCGGGAGTTGCAGCATGCCGAAAATCGGAAGTTTCTCCGTCAGCCGCCAAGGCTACGGCGCCATGGGCCTGTCCCATGCCTATGGGCGCGCCAACGACGACGAATCGATCCGGACAATCCATCGCGCGATCGACCTCGGGATCGACTTCTTCGATACGGCCACGGGCTACGGCGCCGGCCATAACGAGGAGCTGCTCGGCCGCGCGATCGCCGATCGCCGCGACGGGCTCGTCATCGCGAGCAAGTTCGTCCACCGGCCGAACGGCGGCGGCGCGGAAGTGGCCCCGGTCAGCGCGAGGGACGCGGTCGAGGCGAGCCTCAAGAGACTGAACGTCGACCGGATCGATCTCTATTATCTCCACCGTATCGATCCGCTGGTCCCGGTCGAGGACTCGATCGGCGAGCTTGGCCGGCTTCGCGAGGAAGGGAAGATCGGCGGCGTCGGCATCTCGGAGGCGAGCGCCGAGGCGCTGCGCCGCGCCCATGCGACCACGCCGATCAGCGCGCTGCAAAGCGAATATTCGCTGTGGACCCGCGACGTCGAAGCCGAAATCCTGCCGACCGCGCGCGAGCTCGGCATCGGCTTCGTGTCCTACAGCCCGCTCGGGCGAGGGTTCCTCGCGGGCGCCGAGGTCACCGACCCGGACGACCGCCGCCACCAGCATCCGCGCTTCCAGCCCGCCGCGGTCGCGGCCAACACGCGGCGCCGGGAGACGATCGACGAGGTCGCCCGGCAGCTTTCGGCGACCCCGGCGCAGGTCAGCCTCGCCTGGGTGCTGTCGAAGCAGGTCGTTCCGATCCCCGGGACGCGCCATATCGCTCACCTGGAAAGCAATTGGGCGGCGAACGAGATCGTGCTTCCGCCCGAGGCGATCGCGCGGCTCGAGGCGGCGTTCCCGATAGGGGCGACCGTCGGCGACCGCTATCCCGCCGAGTCGCTCAAGCTCGTGCCGCCCACGCCTCTCGCCGCCTGATCTCCCCAGTTCCGCAAGCACGGAAGGACAGTTCCATGAGCGTTGTCGTCGACATTCGAAACAACCCGACAGAGTTCGGATACCAGCGGATCAAGGTCGATCCCGCCACACCCGTGATCGGCGCCGAGATTTCGGGCGTCGACCTGTCGCAACCGCTCGACCCGGAGACACGCGAGGAAATTCATCGCGCGCTTCTCGACTGGCGGGTCGTGTTCTTCCGCGACCAGCAACTCAGCAACGACGCGCTGAAGGCGTTCGGACGGACCTTCGGCCCGCTGACGCCGGCGCACCCCATTTCCGAAGGCCTCGATGGCCATCCCGAGATCTGGGAACGGTCGATCGAGGAATATCGCGTCCGCCGCGCGAAGAGCGACACCGCCCCGCCAGGGCGGGAGCCGAAGCGCGACTACAAGGGCTGGCACATCGACATCACCTTCGTCGCCAACCCGAACCGCTATTCGATCCTCTACGGCATCGAGATCCCGCCCTATGGCGGCGACACGATCTTCGCCAACCTGATCCAGGCCTATCAGGGGTTGTCGCCGCAGATTCGGACGCTGATCGACGGGTTGCAGGCGGTCCACCGCACCAGCGAATATGATTCGGCGGGGCGCGGGCCGCGCAAGGACGGCCGGAGCGCCGGCCCGTTCGTCGCCATCCATCCGCTCGTCCGAATCCATCCCGAAACAGGCGAGAAGCTGCTGTTCCTCAACCCAGGGACGATCAGCCATATCGTCGGGTTGAAGGAAACCGAAAGCAACGCGCTGCTCGATCTCCTGTTCTACGAGCTCACGCGGCCCGAATATCAGGTGCGCTTCCGCTGGCAGCCGCAATCGCTGGTGGTGTGGGACAACCAGGCGGTCGCCCACGCCGGGCCGATCGACTACGCCCAGTTCGACCTGCCGCGCGCCGTGCGTCGCATCACGGTCGCCGGCGACCTGACCGAAGGTCCCGACGGCTTCCGGTCGCGACAGCTCGAGGGCGAGCTGTTCAACGTCCTCGGCTGATGGCCAGGATCGCGAGCAGGCGCCCCTGGGGCGTCATCTGGCTGGCCGCGCTCGTCGCGGCCAGCGTCGCGGCCCTGTTCTACTTCTCGCCGTTCCGGCGAGACGCGCCGGGCTCCGAAACGGCGCTAAGCCTGTCCGCGGAGCTCCCGGACAGCGTCCCGCCGGGCGTCGTGCTCCGCGTCGGCGATCCGACATCCGAGTGGGTGCTCAAGCATAATGGCTGGGAACGCGAGCTCCCGTTCAAGGTGGAATGGGCGCAAATCACCGGCGGGCCCGAGGTGACGGAGGCGTTCCACGCCAAGGCGCTCGACGTCGGGCTGGGAGCGAACGTGCCGCCGATCCACGCGACGTGGATGGGCATTCCGGTGAAGATCATCGGCTTTCGCCAGGCGAAGGAGCCGCTGGATCATCCGGCGTTCGTCTTCGGCATCTCGCCGAAAGCCAGCATCCCGACGCTCGCCGACCTGCGCGGCAAGCGGATCGCGCTCAGCCCCAGCCAGGTCCAGGGCCAGATCGTCTTCAAGACGCTGGAGCTCGCGGGATTGAAGCCGGCCGACGTCAAGCTCGTCGAGCTGCCGTCGAGCATCGGCGGGGACGTCTATACCAATGCGCTCGCGTCGGGCGTGATCGATGCGGCGCCGATCGGGGCCGGCATCGTCGCCGAACGATATGTGAGGAAGTTCGGCAGCGATGGCGCCCGCATCCTGCGGCACGCGCCGTTCCGCGACGATCCCGTGATGCTCTTCGTTCCGGTTGAGGTGCTTCAACAGCCTGGCAAGGCGGCCGCGCTCAAGCGCTACGTCGAATATTGGGGCCGCGCGCAACGCTGGATCGACACGCATCGGGAAGAGTTCGCGCGCGGCTATTACGGCAAGCACCAGGGCCTGCCCGTCGAGGATGGTCGGCTGATCCTGCGAAGGGCCGGTCCTTACGATCTGCCGCGCGACTGGGCTGGCGCCATCGCCTACCAGCAGGCCGCGATCGACCTGCTGGCGCCCCGGATGAAACACCCCGGCTTCGACGCCGCCTCGCTGTTCGACCGGCGCTTCGAGACGATCGCCGCAGACGCCTTCCAGAGGACGCCGCAATGAACGCTCCCGCGAAAATCGATTTCAGTTTCGCCGAACCTGTGGATCAGGCGGTCATCGGCCGGCGTCGGGTGGCGAGGCGGCAGCGGCTGAGCCTCGGCGTGCCGCTGGCTCATGGCTGGGTTCTGGGGCCCGCCCTCTTTCTTCTCTACTGGTCGGTGCTGTCGGTCACCGGCTTCCTCGATGCGCGCATCCTCCCGCCGCCATGGACGGCCGTCACCTCGGCGATCGAGCTCATCCGGGAAGGCCGCCTCCAGGAAAATCTCGCGATCTCGGCGTGGCGGGCGGGCAGCGGCCTTCTGCTCGGCGTCGCCGTCGGCATCGTGCTCGCGCTGGCGTCGGGCCTGTCGCTGCTGGGCGGCTACGTCATCGACGGACTGGTCCAGATCAAGCGCGGCGTGCCGATCCTCGCCCTCATCCCCTTCGCGATCCTGTGGTTCGGCATCGGCGAGACGATGAAGATCTCGGTGATCGCGCTCGCGGTGTTCTTTCCCATCTACATTCACACCCACACCGCGCTTCGCGCCATCGACCTCCGCTATGTCGAGCTCGCGGAGACACTGGGGCTTGGTCGCTTCCGGTTCATACGAAGCGTCGTCATCCCCGGCGCGCTGCCCGGCTTCCTGACCGGGCTCCGGTTTGGCGTCACCGCGTCGTGGCTCGCCCTCGTCGTCGTCGAGCAGCTCAACGCCACCAGCGGAATCGGCTACATGATCAACCTTGCGCGCAACTATGCGCAGACCGACGTGATGCTCGTCGGCCTGGTCGTCTATGCACTCCTGGGCTTTTCCTCGGATGGCCTGGTGCGCCTGATCGAGCGGCGCGCGCTCGTCTGGCGGAAGACACTGGGACAATGAGCGCCATCGTCCAGGTCCGCAGGCTGGTCCGCCGGTTCACGCGCAAGGGCGTGCTTGAAGGCGTCGACCTCGATATCGGCGAGGGCGAGTTCGTCGCGCTGCTCGGCCGGAGCGGCTCCGGCAAGAGCACGCTCCTGCGGGCGCTCGCCGGCTACGACCATGAGACCCAAGGATCGGGCGATATCGTGGTTCCGGAGCGGCTGTCGGTCATCTTCCAGGATGCCCGCCTGCTGCCGTGGTCGCGGGTTCTCGCGAATGTCGTGCTCGGCCTTGGCGGCGCCGACGTGCTCGACCGCGGCAGGAAGGCGCTTCAGGAGGTCGAACTCGGGGGCCGCGAGGACGCTTGGCCGCACGAGCTGTCCGGCGGTGAGCAGCAGCGCGTGGCGCTCGCGCGTGCTCTCGTGCGGGAGCCCAAGCTGCTGCTCGCGGACGAGCCGTTTGGTGCGCTTGACGCGCTGACGCGCATTCGCATGCACGCCCTCGTTCGCCGTCTGTCGGAGATTCACAAGCCGGCGGTCCTCCTCGTGACGCACGATGTCGAAGAGGCGATCACGCTGGCCGAACGAGTCCTGGTCCTCGACGCCGGACGCGTGGCGGCCGACGTCCGGATCGACCTTCCGCCCGGTGGACTGGCCCGCGAGCGCGCGGTCGCGGATCTGCGGCGGCATCTGCTGGAGATGATCGGAATCGAAGACCGAGCACTCGCGTCCTAGCCGCCGCGAGTTCTCCAAGGGAGCCCGCGGTCGAGCAAATCTATCCCAACCGGAGCCTTAGTCGAAACTTGAAGTCCAAGCGTCACCGGCCTGCACGGCAGCTTTAACAACGGCGCGCGTCGCCAAAGCCAGAATGGATCAAAAATGTGCCAGCTCGAAACCGGACGCCTGCCTTCTGCAAGGGCGATGGTAGGCGCAGCCCTTATCGCCCTTGGTTTCTCTCCGGAGGCGCGAGCTGCGCCGAACGGCGATCCGGCCTCCGCGATCCACGATCACGTCCTCGTGCTGGACAGCCATGCCGACGTGCTGCTGCCGTCCACATCGGCAAGTTATCGCGCTCCTGAGGGCGGCTCTCGCGTCGACTTGGCTCATCTCGTCGCCGGCGGCGTCGACGCCGTGCTCCTGGCGGTCGCGGTCGGTCCCGGGCCGCGCGACGCAGCGGGTGTCGCTGCGGCGCGCGGGGAGGCCGACGCCAAGCTGGCGGCGATCAAGGCCTTCGTCGCCGCCAATCCGAAGCAGGTTGGCTTGGCGCTGAGCGCCGGGGACGTCGAACGCCTCCACAGCGAGCACAGAATCGCGGTGCTGATCAGCTTCCTCAACGCGCGCTCGATCGGCTCCGACGTGTCGCAGCTCGGCGTCTTCTACAATGAAGGCGTTCGGGTCTTCGGGCTGGCCCATGCCGGCCACAACGACTTCACCGATTCATCGCGGCCGGCCGGGGGTCCGGTCAGCGAACATGGCGGGCTGTCGCCGCTCGGACGCGAGGCGGTGCAGCGGCTCAACGATCTTGGCGCGCTGATCGACGTCTCACAGCTCTCGACGGACGCCCTGTTCCAGACGCTGAAGCTGAGCCGGGCGCCGGTGGCGGCGACGCATTCGGACGCCCGCGCGCTGGTCGACAACTCGCGCAACCTGTCGGACGCGGAGCTCGACGCGATCAAGGCGAATGGCGGCGTCGTCCAGGTCACGCCGTTCAACTCCTATCTCCAGCGCCTCGATTCGGCCGCGCGGGAGCGCGTTCGTGTGGTCCGGGTCCGCTTTGGTCTGCCGGGAGAGTTTGTTGGGGCGACCGAGGGACACGGTAGCCTGTCCAAGGACGAAGAGAAGAATTTCCTCAGCGCAGTCGCGGCCGTTCAGCCATCCGCCACGATTGGCGATCTCGTCGATCATATCGACTATATTGCGCGCCGCATCGGGTGGGAGCACGTTGGCGTAGGCAGCGACTTCAACCACGGCGCAGGCGTCACCGGGTTCGACAGCGAGGCGGATGCCCTCAACGTCACGCGCGAGCTCGTACGGCGCGGCTATACCGAGAAGCAGATCGCGGCGATCTGGGGCGGCAACTTCCTGCGCGTGCTTCGTGCTGCGGAAGCCGCGCGGGCGCGGTAGAAGACGCGCGAGACTCGCAACCGATGCGTTGTTCGAGCGGCTTGAGACGGCGTCGCACCGCTTCTTCGCCCTGCCGGAAGACGAGGGCTGAAGGCGCCGGCGCGGGCGGTCCGGAGCGTTTGACCGCGCTCCGCCGGCTCGCCTATCGTCGCGCGATGTTCAGGCGCTTGCACCGACGCTATCTCGATATCCTCGCGTCGATCTACATCTACAACGAGCATCGCGGGTACAGCAGCCTCGACCGGGTGCTGGAGGCGCTGATCGCCAAATATCCCGATGACGCCGCGTTCATCGCCGATGTTCGCAAGCACCGCGCCGACGAGCGCAAGCATTATGTGATGTTCAAGCGCTACTTCGAGAGCATTGGAGCGATGCCCTATTCGGTCGACCGCACCTGCGGCCACATCGACCGGCTGATCAAGCTGACCTTCGGCTGCCATATCGACGAGCTCGACACCCGCGCGGTGATCGCCAGCGACACGCTGTTCAACAAGCTGTGCCGAATCGTCATGCTGACCGAGGTGCGGGGCATGAAGCAGGTCGATATACTGCTCCAGTCGTCGTTGATGACCTCGGACAAGTCGCTGGTGAAGATCTTCCGGGTCATCGAGCGCGACGAGCCTTCGCACTGGATGCCCTATATGGACTGGCTGAAGCGCCACGGTGGCGGGATGCCGACGCGGTTCGAGCGCTTCGCCGACTTCTGGGTCCACCGCAGCCTGATCTTCGCCAAGCTGCCGCTGCTCTACCTCAACCCGCGCCTCGCCCGCCGCCGCGAGTGGCAGGATGCCTCCGACCGCCCGGTCGCCGCGATCGCGGCATGAGGCTCCCGCCTCCAGACGGCTCGCGCGACGCGCGGATCGAGGACCCGACCAACCGCTGGATCGTCCACCTCGCCGGGCGGCTGCTGCTTCCGCTCGCGCTTCGCCTGAGGCTTTCGGCGAACGCGATCTCGATCGCGGGCTTTGCCCTCGGGGCGGCGGCGGCGTGGTGCTATCGCGACTGGGCGGACTGGCGGATGGCGACGCTCGGGCTCGTGCTGTGCTTCGCCTGGATGACCGCCGACGGTCTGGACGGCATGGTCGCGCGTGCCACCAGAACCGCGAGCGCGCTCGGCCGCTTCCTCGATGGCGTCTGCGACCACACGGTGTTCATACTGATCTACGTCGCGATGGCGACGTCGATCGGCACCGCCGAGGGCTGGGCCTGGGCGCTGACGGCGGGCGCGGCGCACGCCATTCAGGCGTCGCTCTACGAAGGCGAGCGGGCGCGCTTTCAGCGCAGGGTGCGCGGCGATCCCGGAACGTTCGGCGCGAGCGTGTCGCGCAATCCGATCGTCCGCGGCTACGACGCGCTGGCGGGGAGCCTCGACCGGCTGGCCGCGCCCTTCGACCGGGCGCTTGCCGGGTCGGGCGACCCGCGCGCGCTCGGCGCGCTCTACGGCGAGCGCGCCGCAGCGCCGTTGCGCCTGATGGTCCCGCTCACCAACAACATGCGGGTGATCGCGATCTACCTCGCCTGCCTGGCCGGGAATCCGCGCATCTTCTGGGCGTTCGAACTCCTTCCGCTGACGCTGGTCGCCGTCGCCGGAATGGCATGGCACCGCCGGGTCGAGGCCGAACTGGTGCGGCAAGTTCCCGCAGAAGCCATTTAGGGCGCCATCGCAACATATCCGTCACGCGCCTCGGCTACGCCCCTCTGATCGCGTCCGTGGGGCGACGCGAGCCAGGGGGACACATCATGAAATCGACAGGCCTGCTTTGCCTGCTACTCGCGTGCGCCGCGCCGTCGAATGCCGAGACCTTCGCCTTCGGGACGAATCACCTTGTGGTGAGCGTCGAGGGCAAGGGGACGACCGCGGGCACTTATACCGACAACCAGGCGGCACCGCTGTCGCTCTTCGACTTCGCGCATATCGGCACGACGAGCGCGACCTTCACCGGAGCGCTGGTCCTTCCGCAGGCCGCCTCCGGGCGCAACTCGGCGATCTCGGGCGAATACGGCTCCTCTTCCGAAGGGCTGGTGCAGCGCTCGGCCGACGGCCGCTACCTGACGATCATGGGCTATGGCGTGAACGCCGACGCCTTCAACGCCAACCCGACCGCCTACGGAACGCTCACCAACGACCCGACGAAGCCGGCAGCTCTCGGTCAGTCGGGAAGCCTGACCGGCCAGTCCTATACGGCGGTGTCGCGGGTCGTGGCGCGGATCGGCGGCAACGGCAGCGTCGACACCTCGACCGCGCTCTACAACGTCTACAACGGCAATAATCCGCGCAGCGTCTACACGCTCGACGGCACGACCTTCTATACCTCCGGGCAGGGCACCGGGAAGCCGAACGACAAGACCGGCGGGGTGTTCTACACCTCGCTTGGAAGCGCCGCCGCCACCGCGATCACCGGCGCCGATACCGCCGGCAAGACGATCGCGCAGGATACCCGCGTCGTCACCGTCTACAACAACCAGCTCTACGTCTCGGCGGACAGCAAGCAGGGCAGCGGCAACAACCGCGACTTCATCGGCACGCTCGGCGCGCAGGGCGCGCTGCCGACCAGCCTCGTCAACAACGGCGGCGGCCAGACGATGCTCGCGGGCTTCGGCAACAGCGGCGGAACGGGCAAGTTCACCATCACCACCGCGACCGCCAACGGCGTCGTCGCGGTCGGCAAGGAGATCAACCTCAGCCCCGAGAGCTTCTTCTTCGCCAACGACACGACGCTCTACGTCGCCGACAGCGGCTTCCCCAAGAACGATTCGGCGAGCGGCAGCAAGCTTGGCCTGGGCGGGCTGCAGAAGTGGGTCAAGACGGGCAACACCTGGTCGATGGTCTACACCGTGTCGGCCGGCCTCAACCTCGTCGCCAACACTGCCGCGTCGGGCACCACCGGGCTGCTCGGCCTGACCGGGCTCGTCGTCGGCGATTCGGTGCAGCTGTTCGCGACCAACTATACCGCGGGCGATCTCGACCAGACCTATCTGTTCGGCCTGACCGACAGCCTGTCGGCGACGCAGCGGCAGGCCGGCGAGGCGTTCACCACGCTGGCGGTCGCGCCGGCCGGCTCGAACTTCAAGGGCGTCGCGATCGCCCCGGTTCCCGAGCCCGGCGAGTGGGCGATGATGGTCGCCGGCCTCGGTGTCGTCGGAGCGGTGGCGCGGCGCCGGCGGCGCTGACCGCGCCTTTCGCCCGGCGCTGTCACCCCACCCTGTCCCTCCCCATCGAAGGGGAGGGGACGCCCTTGCCAATCGCACAGAATAATCCCTCCCCCTTCGATGGGGGAGGTTAGGTGGGGGTGACACCGCCGGGCATCGATGCCGACGCCAGGCCGTCTCTACAGCGCCTGGTCGTAGGCCGCTTCGGTCTTCGCCTTCACCTCTTCGGCGGTAACGCCCGGGGCGAGCTCGATCAGCCGGTAGCGCTCGCCCTTCGCGGGGCGGGAGAACACCGCGAGGTCGGTGACGATCATGTCGACGACGCCGCTGCCGGTCAGCGGCAGGGTGCAGGCGGCCTTGAACTTGGCTTCGCCCGACTTGGAGTTGTGCTCCATGACGACGACGATGCGCTTGACGCCCGCGACGAGGTCCATCGCGCCCCCCATGCCCTTGATCATCTTGCCCGGGATCATCCAGTTGGCGATATCGCCGTTCTCCGCGACCTCCATCGCGCCGAGCACGGTCAGGTCGATATGCCCGCCGCGGATCATCGCGAAGCTGTCCGACGAACTGAAGTAGGAGGAGGAGGGCAGCGCGCTGATCGTCTGCTTGCCGGCGTTGATCAGGTCGGCGTCGACCTCGTCGTCATAGGGGAAGGGCCCGATGCCGAGCATGCCGTTCTCGGACTGGAGGGTGACCGTCAGGCCCTCCGGCACGTGGTTCGCCACCAGCGTCGGGATGCCGATGCCGAGGTTGACGTAATAGCCGTCCTTGAGCTCGCGCGCGGCGCGGGCCGCCATTTCGTCGCGGGTCCAGGCCATTATACCGCCTCCCGCTCGCGAGTGGTGCGGAACTCGATCTTCTTTTCGTAGGGAGCGCCGCAGATCAGGCGCTTGATGTAGATGCCGGGGACGTGGATGCAGTCGGGGTCGAGGCTGCCGACCGGCACGATCTCCTCGACCTCGGCGACCGTCATGTGGCTCGCGGTCGCCATCGGCTGGTTGAAGTTGCGCGCCGTCTTGCGGAAGATCAGATTGCCCGACTCATCGGCCTTCCAGCCCTTAACGATCGACAGGTCGGCGCGGATGCCGCGCTCGAGGATATAATCCTCGCCATCGAAGCTCTTCACGTCCTTGCCCTCGGCGACCAGCGTGCCGACGCCGGTCTTGGTGTAGAAGCCGGGGATGCCGGCGCCGCCGGCGCGGCAGCGCTCGGCGAGCGTGCCCTGCGGCGAGAACTCGATCTCGACCTCGCCGCTCAGATACTGCCGCTCGAACTCCTTGTTCTCGCCGACGTAGGAGGAGATCATCTTCCTGATCTGCCGCGTCACCAGAAGCTTGCCGAGCCCCTGGCCGTTGGTGCCGGCGTTGTTCGACGCGATGGTCAGGCCCTTGACCCCCGACGCCTCGATCGCGTCGATCAGCCGCTCGGGAACGCCGCACAGGCCGAAGCCGCCGCAGCACAGGGTCATGCCGTCGAACAGCAGCCCGTCGAGGGCGCTGGCGGCATCGGGATAAATCTTGCTTGCCATGGTTGCCGCCTCTAGCGAGCGGCTCCCGTCTTGGCTAGGCCGAAGCCGTGCATCCCGTCATCTACCTCGCCCGCCACGCCGAGACCGTGTTCAACGTCGCCGGCCGGATGCAGGGCGCCAGGGCGAACACGCCGCTGACCCGGCGCGGAATCGCGCAGGCCGAGGCGATGGGCGCTGCGCTCGCGGCGCATTTCGGGCCGGGGCCGGATGTCGATCTCTGGGCCTCCCCCACCGGCCGCACCCAGCAGACCGCGGCGATCGTCGCCGAGCACTTGGGCCACGCCTATTTCGACGTGAAGATGGACGACCGGCTGATCGAGATCGGCGTCGGGGAGTGGGAGGGCCTCTACTACCGCGACATCGTCGCCGGCCACGGGCCGATCAGCGATCCGGTGCGCCACCTGTTCACCCGCCGCGCGCCGGGCGGCGGCGAATGGTATCCCGAGATCGCCGAGCGCCTCGGGCGCTGGGTTGACGATCTGGACCCGGCGCGCACCGTCGTCGCGATCAGCCACGGCGTGACCGCGCGAGTCCTGCGCGGGCTGCTGGTCGGCGGCGAGCCGATCGCGCCCGGCTGCGTGCCGATCGCGCCCGACGCGCCGCAAGGCACGGTCTTCCGGATCGAGGACGGCCGCGAGGCGGTGGTCCACCTCGGCACGGGCGCCGGCGCGATGCGGGCGCTGCGATGACGATGCCCGACCGCCGGATCGGCCCGTTCACCGTCTCCGCCGTCGGGCTCGGCTGCATGAACCTCAGCCAGGGCTATGGCGAGATGCCGCGCGAGGAGGACGCCGCGCGCCTTCTCAACCGCGCGCTCGACCTCGGCTGCAGCTTCCTCGACACCGCCGCGGTCTACGGCGGCGGCGCCAACGAGCGCCTGCTCGGCAAGGCGGTAATGCACCGCCGCGCCGCGTTCACGCTGGCGAGCAAATGCGTGCTCGACCTCCAGGACGGCAAGCGCGTGCTCGACGGCCGGCCGGAGACGATCGCGCGGACGCTCGACGCGGCGTTGCTGAGGCTCGGCACCGACGTGATCGACCTCTATTACCTTCACCGCCTCGACCGATCGGTGCCGATCGAGGAGTCGGTCGGCGCGCTGGCCCGCGCCAGGGAAGCGGGCAAGATCCGCGCGCTCGGCCTGAGCGAGATGTCGGCGGCGACGATTCGCCGGGCGCATGCGGTGCACCCGATCGCCGCGGTGCAAACCGAATATTCGCCGTGGGTGCGCAATCCCGAAGTCGCGGTGCTGGACGCCTGCCGGGAACTCGGCATCGGCTTCGTCGCCTTCTCGCCGGTGGCGCGCGGCTTCCTCGCGGGCGCGGTCACCACGGCCGACTATGCGCCGGACGACATTCGCGCCGGGATGCCTCGCTTCAACGAGCCTCAGCTGTCGCGCAACCTGAAGCTGTTCGAACGCTTCGAGGCGATCGCCACGGAGGCGGGCGTTTCGCCGGCGCTGCTGTCGCTCGGATGGGTGCTGTCGCGCGGCGAAGACATCGTGCCGATCCCGGGGACGCGAAGCCTCGACCATCTCGCCGAAAACCTCATCGCGGCGGACTTCGACTATCCGCCCGAAGTCTTCGACGCGATCGACGCGTTGTTCGCGCCGGGCGCGGTCGCCGGCGCGCGCTATTCGCCCGCGATGCAGGCGATGATCGACACCGAGCTCTTGCCGGAGGAAACGGCCGTTGACGCGCGGCCGGCTTAGGCCAGCGCGCGCTTCCGGCGCCGGGCCGCGATTCCCGTCACGGCGAGTCCGGCGACAAGCATCGTCCATTCGCCGGGTTCAGGCACGGGCTCGGCGCTGATGGCGACATTGTCGAGGCCCCAGCTTTCATCCTGGTCGTTGAAGTCGCCCTGCCAGCCGTCGCCGCCCGCCTGGAATCCGAGCGTGAACGTCGACCCGGTGTGCGCGAACGTCAGCGTCGCCAGCCCGTCGTAGCGCACGACCGCGTCGACGAAGCCCGCAGCCTGGGCGTAGTCGCCGATCGCGACCAGCGCGCCGCCCTGATATTGCGGGGCGAGCCCCTGCTGGTTGTTCGATGACAGCGCGAAAGCCGGAGCGCCGTCGAACGTGATGAACAGATAATCCGGGTTGCAGCAGATCGCGGTCTCGTCGTTGCCATCCCAGGTGTCGACGAAGGCGATATCGAAGCTGACGGTGAGGCTGGTGTGCGCGGCGAGGCCGGTCAGCGTCAGCTCGGTGAGCGTCGAGGTCGAGCTGCGGAAATAGCTTGAGCCGAAACCCGGCAGCGCCTCGGCGCCCTGGATGCTGCCGCCGCCCACGTTGAGCGTCACGCCGCTCGACGGAAACGCACCGAACACCGGAGGCGTGTCGAAATCGAGCGAGACGACATTGACCGCCGCCGCCGCCGGAATCGCCGCGAGCAGAGCCGCCAGCGCCAGAACTGCTTTGCGAAACATCGCCGTGGTCTCCCTCATGGTCTCGCCAGTGAAACGGAAGCAACACGACTCAATATGTGTGACGAAGCAAGACTCGTGCCATCGAGAGCGCGCAACGATTCAAATCGCTTAAAAAACGGCGGCGCAACGAAGTGTAAAAAATATCGACACTGCGGAGAGAGTCAGCCTCGTTGGCGTTTCGCGCGAAAGCCCTTACATGGCGCGCATGCAAATTCCCGGAGCCATCGATGCGGTCCCCGTGCCGCGCGCGCCCGCGCCGCGCGCCGACGGTCTCGTCGACCTGATCGGGCTGACGCGGCCCGAGCTGAAGGATGCGCTCGCCGAGGCGGGGATTCCCGCCGCCCAAGCAAAGATGCGCGCCGCGCAGGTCTGGAGCTGGATCTACAATCGCGGCGTCACCGACTTCGCGGCGATGAGCGACATCGCGCGCGACACGCGGACGCTGCTTGCCGGCAAGTTCGTCGTCGGCCGGCCCGAGGTCGCGCTGGCGCAGGTGTCCGAGGACGGCACCCGCAAATGGCTGCTCCGGAGCCCGGACGGCAACGAATATGAGATGGTGTTCATCCCCGACGCCGACCGCGGCACGCTCTGCGTGTCGAGCCAGGTGGGCTGCACGTTGAACTGCCGCTTCTGCCACACCGGCACGATGAAGCTGGTGCGCAACCTCACCGCCGCCGAGATCGTCGGCCAGGTCATGCTGGCGCGCGACACGCTCGGCGAATGGCCGTCGTCCAACGAAGGCAGGCTGCTCACCAACATCGTGATGATGGGCATGGGCGAGCCGCTCTATAATTTCGAGAGCGTCAAGCAGGCGCTCGGCATCGTCATGGACGGTTCGGGCCTCGCGCTGTCAAAGCGCCGGATCACGCTGTCGACCTCGGGCGTCGTGCCGATGATGGCGCGTGCGGGCGCGGAGATCGGCGTCAACCTCGCGGTGTCGCTCCACGCGGTGACCAAGGAGGTGCGCGACGAGATCGTGCCGATCAACAAGAAATACGGCATCGACGAGCTTCTGAAGGCCTGCGCCGCCTATCCGGGCGCCAACAACGCCCGGCGGATCACCTTCGAATACGTCATGCTCAAGGGCAAGAACGACAGCGACGAGGACGCGCGCGAGCTCGTCCGCCTGATCAAGCGCTACGACCTGCCCGCCAAGGTCAACCTCATCCCGTTCAACCCGTGGCCCGGCGTCGCCTACGAATGCTCGGACCCGGAGCGGATCGCGCGCTTCTCCGACATCATCTTCCGCGGCGGCATCTCGGCGCCGATCCGCACGCCCCGGGGACGCGATATCATGGCCGCCTGCGGGCAACTGAAGTCGTCGTCCGAAAAGGTCAGCCGCGCCGAGCTCGATCGCCGCGCGGCGGAGAAGGAAGCGGGCTGGGAGAGCGCCGCGGCCTGAGGCTGCGACATTTGATTTGTTGAATTTGTTTGCTTCAGAGTTAGTTGGCTTGCCGCATGTGGTTGCTCGATAGGCTTTTCCGCCGGATCATCCGGCGGGGCGTGCTGATCGTTTACGAGGCGGACGGCGCCCGCCACGTCTACGGCGCGCCCGATCCGGAGCGCGCGCCCGTCACCATCCGCTTCACCGACAAGGGCGCCGCCAATTTCATCGCCCGCCACCCGCGCCTCGGCGCGGCCGAGGCCTATATGGACGGGCGGATGACGGTCGATGGCGACGACATCCGCGGCCTCATCAACCTCATCCGATCGAACGACGAATGGGATCATGGCGGCGGCAGGCTCGGCGGCCGGGGGCTGAAATACTGGCTCAAGGAAACCGTCCGCAAGCGCCACAACCGCAACCACGAGGCGCGATCGAGGCGCAACGTCGCGCACCATTACGATCTCGACGACCGGCTCTACGACCTCTTCCTCGATGCCGACCGCCAGTATAGCTGCGCCCTGTTCACCGATCCCGCCAACAGCCTCGATCAGGCGCAGGCCGACAAGAAGGCGCATATCGCGGCAAAGCTCCACTTAAAGCCCGGGCAGCGCGTCCTCGACATCGGCTGCGGCTGGGGCGGCATGGCGCTCACGCTTCACGCCAAGGCGGGGGTCGATGTCCTCGGCGTCACGCTGAGCGAAGAGCAACTTAAGGTCGCACGCCGCCGCGCCGAGGAGGCGGGGGTCTCGGACCATGTGAAGTTCGAGCTGATCGACTACCGCCACGTCACCGGCCGGTTCGATCGCATCGTCTCGGTCGGCATGTTCGAGCATGTCGGCCCGCCGCATTACGCCGAGTTCTTCGCCAAGTGCAAAAGCCTGCTCGCCGACGACGGCGTGATGCTGCTCCACACGATCGGCCGGATGGGCGGCCCCGGCACCACCCACGCCTTCACCGCGAAATACATCTTCCCCGGCGGCTACAACCCGGCGCTGTCGGAGATCGTCGCGGCCAGCGAGCGGTCGCGGATGATCGTCGCCGACGTCGAGACGCTCCGCCTCCACTACGCGCTCACCATCGATCATTGGTACGACCGCTGCGTCGCCAGGCGTGCCGAGATCGAGGCGCTGTACGACGCGCGCTTCTACCGGATGTGGACCTTCTACTTGGCCGGCGCCGCCGCCGCCTTCCGGCATGGCGGGATGTGCAACTACCAGATCCAGTATGTGAAGCGGCGGAGCGCGCTGCCGATCACCCGCGACTATATGAACGAGGCCGAAGCCGCGTTACGCTGACCGGATGATCCTGCGAGCCTTCGCGATAATCCTGCTCGCCCTCCTGCTCGCGCCCTTCCAACTGCTGCTGATGAAGACGCCGGGGCGGACCGTCGTCCCCCGGCTGTTCATGCAGGGGCTCCTCCGCCTCCTCGGCATCCGCCTCCTCGTCCACGGCCGCCGCGCCGGGGCGCGCGGCACCTTGTTCGTCGCCAACCATCTGTCGTGGACCGACATCGTCGTCCTCGGCAGCGCGATCGAGGTGGCGTTCGTCGCGAAGTCGGAGGTTCGCGGCTGGGGCCCCGTCGGCCTGCTCGCGACGATGGCGGGGACGCTTTATGTCGAGCGCGAGCGGCGGGGAAAGGCCGGAACCCAGGTCGCGGCGCTCGTCGCGCGGCTCCGGTCCGGCCGCCCGGTGATCATGTTCCCGGAAGGCGGGACGTCGGACGGCCGCGCCACCCAGCCCTTCAAGTCGGCGCTGTTCGCCGCGGCCGAGGCGAGCGCCGCGCCCGTCCAGCCGGTCAGCCTCGCCTACACGCGGATCGGGCCGATGCCTGTGACGCGCCGCGCGTTGCCGCTCGTCGTCTGGCTCGGCGACGTCGGCCTCGGCGCGCATGCGCTCGGCTTCCTGCGGCTCGGCAAGGTGCGCGCAGAGTTGCTCTTCCACCCTGCGGTCCACGCCGCCGACTTCGCCGACCGCAAGGCGCTCGCCGCGCATTGCCGCACGGTCATCGCGGACGGCTATCGCGGCCTGATGCGCGGCACTCGGTAGGGCGTTGCATCAAGAGGGTCGCTCGCTATGGTGCGCGCCGCTTGCACCAGCCCGAAGGACGACGATGCCCGCTTCCAAGCCCGACGCGATCAACAAGGTCGTCCTCGCCTTCTCGGGCGGGCTCGACACCAGTGTCATCCTGAAGTGGCTGCAGCAGACCTACCAATGCGAGGTCGTGACCTTCACCGCCGACCTCGGCCAGGGCGAGGAGCTGGAGCCGGCGCGCCGCAAGGCCGAGCTGATGGGCGTGCGGCCTGAGAACATCTTCATCGACGACCTGCGCGAGGAGTTCGTCCGCGACTACGTGTTCCCGATGATGCGCGCCAACGCGCTGTACGAGGGGCTCTACCTGCTCGGCACCTCGATCGCCCGGCCGCTGATCGCCAAGCGCCAGATCGAGATCGCGAAAATGGTCGGCGCCGACGCGGTCAGCCACGGTGCGACGGGCAAGGGCAACGACCAGGTCCGCTTCGAGCTCGGCTATTACGCGCTCCAGCCCGACATCAAGGTGATCGCCCCGTGGCGCGAGTGGGATCTGACGAGCCGCACCAGGCTCATCGAGTTCGCCGAGCAGAACCAGATCCCGATCGCCAAGGACAAGCGCGGCGAGGCGCCGTTCTCGACCGACGCCAACATGCTCCACACCTCGTCCGAGGGTAAGGTGCTGGAAGACCCGTGGGACGAGGTGCCGGACTACGTCTACTCGCGCACCGTCAGCCCGGAGGACGCGCCCGACACGCCCGAGGTCATCACCATCGACTTCGAGCGCGGCGACGGCGTCGCGATCAACGGCGAGGCGATGAGCCCGGCGACACTGCTGGAGGCGCTCAACGGCTACGGCCGCCGCCACGGCATCGGCCGCCTCGATCTCGTCGAGAACCGCTTCGTCGGCATGAAGTCGCGCGGCATGTACGAGACGCCGGGCGGCACGATCTATCATCTCGCCCACCGCGGCATCGAGCAACTGACGCTCGACCGCGGCGCCGCGCACCTCAAGGACGAGCTGATGCCGCGCTATGCGGAGCTGCTCTACAACGGCTTCTGGTTCTCGCCGGAGCGCGAGATGCTGCAGGCCGCGATCGACCATAGCCAGGACAAGGTGACCGGCACCGTCCGGCTGAAGCTCTACAAGGGCAGCGTGATCGTCACCGGCCGCAAGTCGCCGAATTCGCTCTACAGCGAGAAGGTCGTGACCTTCGAGGACGACGCCGGCGCCTACGACCAGCGCGACGCCGAAGGCTTCATCAAGCTGCAGGCGCTCCGCCTGCGCCTGCTCGGGCGGAGAGATCGGTGATCATCGACGCCCCTGCTTTCTTCGCCGCGCACGAGGAGGCGTGGCAGCTGTGGGACGTCGACGCGATCACCGGCTTCTTCGCGGTGCCGCAGCTGATCGTGTCGCACGGCACCAGCCACTTCTTCGAAACCTACGAGGCCCTGCGCGGCCATTTCGCGACGATCGTCGCGCGCTACGAGGAGGCGGGGGTCGCCAAGGTCGTGCTCACGGGCGTCGTGAGCGAGGCGCTGCCCGACGACGCGCTCCGCGCCACCGCGCACTGGCGGCTCGACAAGGCGGACGGCGCGCCGATCCTCTCCTTCTACCTGATCTACACGATGGCTTGGGACACCGAGGCGCCTGACGCGGTGCCGATCGTCATGGCGGTCGATGTCAGCGGTGAAGTGGCCGCGTGGAAAGCGCTCGGCCAGCTTTAAGAGTTCTGTATTTGTTCTTTACTTTTTCGGCCCGGCACGCTAGGCTGTCGATGCTCTTTGACATGACCGGAACGCACGTGCGTTGGCGAGTCCTTGAACGCTCTTTGTCGCACCTGCTTAAACAATAGGCGGTTTTAGCCTCCACGGGCTTCAACTTCGTCTCCACGATTGCTCCTCAACCCAAGGCGAAGCTCGACCGGATTCCGTCGATCACGAACTGCGCGGCGAGCGCCGCGAGGATGACGCCCAGAAGGCGTGTCACCATCGCCTCCAGCTTGCGGCCAAGCACCTGCATCAGCGGCGCGGCGAGCAGCAGCGAGACGAGGAGCAGCAGCAGGTTGGCGCCGAGCGCGGCGAGCACGACCAGCGTCTGCTCCCAGTCGGGCGCCCGGGCGGTCAGCAGCATGACGCTGGCGATCGAGCCCGGGCCGGCGATCATCGGGATGGCCATCGGGAAGACCGAGATATCTTCATGCTCGAGGTCACCGCCCGCGCCGCGCGCGACCTCGCTGGCGCGGTCCTCGCGGCGCTGGGTGCGTTTCTCGAACACCATGTCGGCGGCGATCAGGAACAGCATGACGCCGCCGGCGATCCGGAAGGCGTCGAGGCTGATGCCGAGCGCCGCGAGCAGCGGCTGGCCGAGCAGCGCGAAGAACAGCAGCACGCCGGTTGCGATCGCGGTCGAGCGGATCGCCATCGCGCGGCGGTGCGCCTTGCTGGTGCCGTCGGTCAGGCTGGCGAAGATCGGAGCGCAGCCCGGCGGATCGATGACGACGAAGAAGGCGATGAACGCGGAGACGAAGACGCTGAGCATCAATGCCTCCTATCCGTTCGTCCTGAGCTTGTCGAAGGACGTGGTCGCTCCGACGGCGGAGCATGCCACGCGGTTCGACAGGCTCACCACGAACGGAGGTTGGGGTTAGAGGCCGTCCGGTGGGGCCAGGCCCGCGCGTGCATGCGCCGCGACGAGCGTGTTCCGCAGCAGGACCGCGATGGTCATCGGTCCGACGCCGCCGGGGACCGGGGTGATGGCGCCGGCGGCTTCGGCGGCTTCGGCGAAGGCGACATCGCCGACCAGCCGCGTCTTGCCGTCGCCGGCGTCGATGCGATTCATGCCGACGTCGATCACCGTGGCGCCGGGCTTGAGCCAGCTGCCCTTGACCAGCTCCGGCACGCCGACGGCGGCGACGACGATGTCGGCGCGGCCGACATGCTCCGACAGCGTCCGGGTGCGTGAATGCGCGATGGTGACGGTGGCGCTCGCCTGGGTCAGCAGCTGCGCCATCGGCTTTCCGACGATGTTCGAGCGGCCGATCACCACCGCCTCGAGACCCGTCAGGTCGCCGAGCTCGTCCCTCAGCAGCATAAGGCAGCCGAGCGGGGTGCAAGGCACGAGGCCGGGCTGGCCGGTCGCGAGGCGTCCCGCGTTGATCGCGGTGAAGCCGTCGACGTCCTTCGCCGGGTCGATCGCGCCGATCACCGCGCTCTCGGCGATCTGCCCAGGGAGCGGCAACTGAACGAGGATGCCGTCGATGCCGTCGTCTCCGTTGAGCATCGCGACCATGCCGAGCAGATGCTCCTGCGTCGTGTCGGCGGGCAGGCGGTGCTCGATCGAGGTCATGCCGGCCTCGACGGTCATCTTGAGCTTCGAGCGGACGTAGACCTGGCTCGCCGGATCCTCGCCGACCAGAACCACCGCGAGGCCGGGCTTGCGGCCCGCTTGCGCGGCGAAGGCGGTCACGCCGTCGGCGACGCGGGCGCGAAGAGCGGCGGCGAACGCCTTGCCGTCGATGATCCGGGCGGTCATCGGCTAGACCAGGCCATCGGCGATCAGCCCGCCGAGCAGGACATCGCGCACCAGGATGATCAGCAGGATGACGACCATCGGCGACAGGTCGATGCCGCCGAGATCGGGCAGGACGCGGCGGATCGGCCGGTAGAGCGGCTCCAGTAGCCGGTCGAGCGTCGTCAGCACGGTGCGGACGAACTGGTTGTGCGTGTTGATGACGTTGAAGGCGACCAGCCAGCTCAGGATCGCCTGCGCGACCGCGACGTAGATGACGAGCGTCAGCAGCATCATCACGAAACCGATGAGCTGGATGAGCATGGATGTTCCTTCTGTGAGACCGTTGCGCACCCGATCTAGGGATGCGCGCCCGGCGGCGCAACGCCGCTACATCGCGGAGAGGCCGCCGTCGACCTTGAGCTCGGCGCCGGTGACGAACTTCGATTCGTCTGACGCCAGGTAGAGCGCGGCGTAGGCGATGTCGTCGGGCTCGCCGACCCGGCCGATCGGGATCTGCCGGCCGAGCTTCCGCAGGCCCTCCTCGCGGCTGCCCGAGCTCGCCACCATGCCGTCGAGGATCGGCGTGTCGATGAACACCGGGTGGATCGAGTTGCAGGTGATGTCGTAGCCGCTTCTCGCGCAGTGCAGCGCCACCGACTTGCTGAGGTGGCGGACGCCGGCCTTCGCCGAATTGTACGCCGCCATGTTGGCGCCCGCGACGATCCCGGCGATCGACGAGATGTTGACGATCGCCCCGCGCCCGCCTCGCGCCGTCGTCCGCGCCATCGCGGGCAGCGCCAGCTTGCAGCCGAGGAAGACGCCGTCGAGGTCGATGGCGTGGACTCGGCGCCAGTCCTCCAGCGTGCACTCCTCGACGCTGCCGATGGTGCCGATGCCGGCGTTGTTGACCAGGATGTTGAGCCCGCCGAACCGCGCCTCGGCCAGCGCCACCGCCGCCTCCCAGTCGGCCGCCAAGGTGACATCATGCCGGAGGCCCGCGCCGCCGACCTCCTCGGCGAGCGCCGCGACCCCGCTTTCGTTGACGTCAGTCACAACGAGCTTCGCGCCGTGCCGCGCGAACATCCGCGCCATCGCGGCGCCCAGGCCCTGCGCCGCGCCCGTGATCAGAGCGATCTTTCCTTCAAGCCGGCGGCCGTCGGCCATAGTCATCCCCCCAAAAACGTCTGTGTTATGCTTGCAACATGGCCGGGGCCGCCTGCGCGCACAAGCTCGGCCTCCTTGACGCACGACTCGCACTGGTCGAACGGGGCGGCAAGGCGCCTGAAAAAGGCGCGCCACAGCTTTGATTCGAATGGGGAAGATCGACATGACCAAGAGCATCTGGCTCGCTTCTGCCGCCGCGCTGATCGCAGCGACGCCCGCGGTGGCGCAGAACACCAGCACGCCGACCGGCGACAACACCTCCTCCACCGCCGTCCTGGGCGCGGTCGACGCCGCGAGCCCCGCGACAGCGGCGGCCGCCGACGAAGGCGCGCAGGGCGGCGAGATCGTCATCACCGCGACCCGCCGCTCGCAGACGCTCGGCAACGTGCCGATCGCCGTCTCGGCGGTGACCGCCGAATCGCTGCAGAACTCGGGCGCCACCGACATCCGCGCGCTGAACCAGCTCGCGCCGTCGCTCCTCGTCTCGTCGACCAGCTCGGAAGCCAACGGCTCGGCGCGTATTCGCGGCATCGGCACGGTCGGCGACAATCCGGGCCTCGAATCGTCGGTGGCGGTGTTCGTCGACGGCGTCTACCGCTCGCGCTCGGGCATCGGCTTGAACGAACTCGGCGAAGTCGAGCGCATCGAGGTGCTGCGCGGCCCGCAGGGCACGCTGTTCGGCCGCAACGCTTCGGCGGGCCTGATCAACATCATCTCGAAGAAGCCGTCGTTCGAGACCGAGGGCTCAGCGGCGCTGACCTACGGCAACTACGACTACATCCGTGGCGAGGCCAGCCTGACCGGCGCGATCGGCGACAGCAAGACTCTCGCCTACCGCATCGACGGCGTCTACGTGAAGCGCGACGGCTTCCTCGACAATGTCACGGCGGGCGGCGGCTCGGAATCGAAGCTCAACAACCGCAACCGCTATTTCGTGCGCGGCCAGCTGCTCTGGGAGCCGACCGACGCGCTCTCGGTTCGCGCCATCGGCGACTACACGCACCGGAAGGAAAGCTGCTGCGGCGCGGTCTATATCAACCAGCGCGAAACCTTCGACCCGACGCCGAACGGCGCGACGACCAACGGCACGACGGTCAATAACGACCAGGCCGTGTCGACCAGCGCGTCGAACCGCATCGTCGATGTCCTGCGAAGCTTAGGCGCGGTCTATCCGCTCGCCGGAAACACCCCGGATCCCTATAGCCGCAACGCGGCGGTGACGCCGGGCCGCAGTTACAAGAACGTGACGCGCGACTACGGCGGCTCGGTTCAGGCCGACTACAAGCTCGGCGACAGCGCCAACCTCACCTCGATCACCGCCTACCGGCAGTACAAGGCGGGCGGCGCCGGCGACTTCGACTATACCAACATTGACCTGACCTACCGCCCCAACGACGGCAACGCCTATCGCCAGTTCAAGACCTTCACCCAGGAGCTTCGCCTTCAGGGATCGGCGTTCAACGATCGGCTCGATTGGCTCGTCGGCGGCTTCTACACCAACGAGAAGCTGACGGTTCACGACAACATCAAGTTCGGCACGCAGTATGGCGCCTTCGCGTCGTGCCGCATCGTCGCGACGGTCAGCCCCAACGCCCTCCTACGGAACCCCGCCAGCCCTGGCTGTCTCTCCACCACGCCCAATCCGTTGCTCGGCGGCGCGAGCGGGCGCCAGGCGTTCGGCGCCGGCTTTGGCGCGCTTGCGCCAGCGATCCTCGCGGGCGTCGACCGCCTGAGTACGCTTAACGACCTCGGCGACAACCTCGCGGTCTACAATCAAGACAGCGAGAATTACGCCTTCTTCACGCACAACATCTTCAAGATCACCGACCGTCTGAGCCTGACGCTCGGCGCGCGTTACACGCACGAGAAGAAGGACTTCGACGCCAACTTCAACAACAACAATACGGTCTGCCCGGCCCAGCAGACGGCACTGTCTCCCCTGCTCGCCAACCCGGCTGTGGTCGCCAATCCAGCGCTGGGGAGCCTCATCGGCGGCATCATCACGCTGACTTGCACTGGCAACTCAAGCTCTTCGCTGAATGCCCTCGCGCTCAACGATAGCCGCAGCGAGAGCGAAGTCACCGGGACCGGCGTGCTGTCGTGGAAAGCCACCGACAACCTTCTGACCTACGCCAGCTACTCGAAGGGCTACAAGGCGGGCGGCTACAACCTCGACCGCTCCGACCTCGGCGGGCCGAACGGCGTGTTCTCGCCGCGCACCAACGCCGATGCAGCGGGCCTGCAGTTCGACGCCGAGAAGGTCGATGCCTACGAACTCGGCTTCAAGTTCAGCAGCCGCCGCTTCAACCTGAACGTCGCTGCGTTCCGCCAGGAGTTTAAGAACTTCCAGCTCAACACCTTCAACGGCTCGATCTTCATCGTTCAGAACATCCAGGCGTGCCGCGATGACCTGAATGGAGCCGACACCGACTCGTCGCGAGCGACCGGCGCTTGCGCCGCCGGCCGTTCCGACAAGCCGGGCGTCATCTCGCAGGGCGTCGAGCTCGAAGCGACGCTGTTCCCGACGCGGCACTTCCAGGTCAGCGCGGGCTACACATACGCCGACACGCATTATCGCCGGAATTTGATCGGCAGCTCGACGGGCGAATCGCTCGATCCGGCGCTGTTCCTGCTCTCCGGCGACAATCTGTCGAACGCTCCGAAGCACACGGTCACGGCCTCGGGCTCGTGGACGCCGGATATCGGCACGAGCGGCCTCAGCGGCCTGCTTTACCTCGATACGCGCATGACGTCGGACTACAACACGGGTTCAGACCTCGCGCCGGAGAAGGAGCAGGACGGCTACATCCTGGTCAATGCCCGCGTCGGCCTGCGCGGTCCCGACCAGCGCTGGTCGGTCGAGCTCTGGGCGCAGAACCTGTTCAACATCGACTACACGCAGGTCGGATTCAACACGCCGTTCCAGGGCGCCGGCTCCTCGGCCAACGTCCAGCGCTTCGGCGGCACCGGCAACGCGCTCTACTCGGCCTTCCTCGCCGAGCCGCGCACCTACGGCCTGACGGTTCGCACCAAGTTCTAAAGAGCTTCTGGGGAGAAGGAGGCCCGCGCCGGCAACGGCGCGGGCCTTATTCGTTTCAGGCGGCGGCCGCCTCACGATTGCTTGGCGCGGCGGCGACCGCGAGCAGCTTCTTCTCGAGCGCCTTGAGGCGTGCGCCGTCGATCTTCTCGGCGGTCAGGTCGGTCAGGTAGAAGACGTCGACCGCGCGCTCGCCATAGGTCGCGATATGCGCCGAGTGGATGGTGACGCGCGCCTGGAACAGCGCGTAGGTCAGCCCCCAGAGCAAGGCCGGCCGGTCGAGCGCGTTGACCTCGACCACGGTGTAGCGGTTCGAGGCGCGGTTATCGACGAGGACGTTGGGCTCGGCGTTGAACGATTCGGCGCGGCGACGGACGAGCGGGCGCGCGGCCAGCCGGTCGGCGAGGCGGATGCGGCCGGCGAGCGCCTCCTCGACGCAGGTTCTTAGGCGGGCGAGACGGTCGGGCGTGTCGAAGGCGCCGCCGAGCGGATCCTCGACGATCAGGTTGTCGAGCGCCATGCCGTCGCGGGTCGTGTGGATGCGCGCGTCGAGGATGTTCGCGCCGGCGAGGCTGATCGCGCCGGCGACGCGGTAGAAAAGGCCGGGGTGATCGGCGGCGTAGACCGAGACCAGGGTGGTGCCCTTCGCCGGATCAACGGTGGTGACGATCGACAGCGGCGTGTCCCCCGCAGCATCCACCATGCGGGCGTTGGCCTCGAGCGCGTCCAGCGGCTCGGCGACCCAATAGGAGTCGGGGAGCCGCCTGGCGAAGCGCTCGAACCGCGCCTTCGGCCAGCCGAGCGCCGCGCTCAGCGCCTCCTGCTTGGCGGCGATGCGCTCCTTGCGGCCGGTCTGCTTGTGGCCGAGGCGGAGAACCTCCTCCGCCGCCTCGTAGAGGTCGCGGAGCAGCTGCGCCTTCCACTGCGTCCAGATGCCCGGGCCGACCGCGCGAATGTCGACGACGGTCAGCAGCAGCAGCAGCCGCAGGCGTTCCGGGCTTTGCACGACCTCGACGAAATCGAGGATCGTCTTGAAGTCGGCGAGGTCGCGCTTGAAGGCGGTCGCCGACATCAGAAGATGATATTGCACGAGCCAGGCGACGGTCTCGGTCTCCGCCGCCGTCAGCCCGAGCCGGGGGCAGAGAGTCATCGCGATCTCGGCGCCAAGATCGCTATGGTCGCCGCCCCGTCCCTTGGCGATGTCGTGCAGCAGCACGGCGACATAGAGCACCCGGCGCGAGGCGAGGTGGTGGATGATCGCGCTGCCGAGCGGATGGTCCTGCTTCAGCTCGCCCTTCTCGATCCGCGCAAGCAGGCCGATGGCGCGGATGGTGTGCTCGTCGACGGTGTAGTGGTGATACATGTCGTACTGCATCTGCGCGACGACGCGGCCGAAGTCGGGCACGAAGCGCCCGAAGACGCCGGCCTCGTTCATCCAGCGGAGCGCGGTCTCGGGATCGTGCTTCGAGGTCAGCAGGTCGAGGAAAAGCGCGTTGGCGCGCGGGTCGCGGCGAACGCCGGCCTCGATCAGCTTGGCGTCGCGCCCGGCCTGCCGCATCGCGGTCGGGTGGATTTCGAGGTCGTTGGCATCGGCGAGCTGGAACATCTCGACCAGGCGGACGGGCTCGTCGACGAAGAAGCTGTCGCCCGGCACGCCGATTCGGCCGCGCTGCACGGTGAAGCCGTTGAGCTTGCGCGGGCGGCGCTTGAGCGCCGGCAGCCAGCTCGACCGGCCGAAGCTCTCGTCGAGATGGGCGAGGAAGACGCCGGTCAGGTCGCCGACCTGCCGCGCGGTCAGGAAGTAATGCCGCATGAAGCGCTCTACCGACGACATGCCGTCGCGCGTCGCGTAGCGCAGGCGCTGGGCGAGCTCGCGCTGGACGTCGAAGGTCAGCCGCTCGTCGGCGCGGCCGAGGAGGTCGTGGAGGTTGATGCGGACCGCCCACAGGAAATTCTCGGCGCGCAGGAACTGGCGAAGCTCGGCGCGGGTCAGCAGGCCCTTGTCGACGAGGCCCTCGACGGTCTCGACCTGGTAGACATATTTGCCGATCCAGAAGAGCGTGTGGAGGTCGCGCAGGCCCCCTTTCCCTTCCTTGAGGTTGGGCTCGACGACATAGCGGCTGTCGCCCATCCTTTTGTGCCGCACGTCGCGTTCGGCGAGCTTGTCGGCGACGAAGGCCCTGGCGGTGCCGGCGACGATCTCGCGCCGGAAGCGCGTGCTCGCCTCGTCGTAGAGCGCCTGGTCGCCCCAGACGTAGCGCGATTCGAGCAGCGCGGTGCGGACGGTGAGGTCGGCCTTCGCCATGCTGATCATCTCGTCGAGCGAGCGGCTCGACTGCCCGACCTTCAGTCCCAGATCCCACAGCATGTAGAGCATGGTCTCGATGACCTGCTCGCCCCACGGCGTCTGCTTCCACGGCGTCAGGAACATGATATCGACGTCCGAATAGGGCGCCATCTCGCCGCGCCCGTAGCCGCCGACCGCGACCAGCGCCATGCGCTCGCCGGAGCTGGCGTTGCCGACCGGGAACAGCACCTGGGTCGCGAAGTCGAAGATCACGCGGAGCAGCTGGTCAGTGAGGAAGGCGTAGCCTGCCGCGTGCTCGCTGCCGCGCGACGGGTGCTCGGCGATTCGGCGCTTGAGCTCGGCGCGGCCATCCTTCAGCGCTTGGCGGGCCAGCGCGACACAGGCGGCGCGGCGCTTGGCGGAGTCGGAGGTTTCAGCCTCGATCGCCTTCGCGGCGTCCGAGAGCGCGCGGCGATCGATGATCGCACGGCGGTTTGGGAGGTGATCGAAACGCAATGACAATGGTCAGTCTTCCGCAAGCCGCTTCAGTTCATATAGCAGATCGAGCGCGGCGCGCGGGGTGAGTTCGTCGGGCTGGGTCTCGGCCAAACGATCGCGCAACGGATTGGTGGCAGGCGGCTCCGGCGCGACGGATGCGAACAGCGGCAGCTCGGTGAGCGACGCGGCGAGGCCGCCGGTCTTCGCCTTGCCGGCCTCGAGCTTCGCCAGCACCTCCCCAGCGCGCTTCAGCACGCCCCGGGGAAGCCCGGCGAGCTTGGCGACCGCGAGGCCGTAGCTGCGGTCGGCGGACCCGGCGGTGAGCTCGTGCAGGAAGACGAGTTCGCCCTTCCACTCACGGACCTTCACGGTGCGCAGCGCCAGGCGGCCGAGGCGGCCGGTGAGCGCGGTCAGCTCGTGGTAGTGCGTTGCGAACAGGCAGCGGCATTGCAGGTCGTCGTGGACGCTCTCCAGCACCGCCCAGGCGATGGCGAGGCCGTCGTAGGTCGACGTGCCGCGCCCGACCTCGTCGAGGATGACCAGCGAGCGGGGTGTCGCCTGCGCGAGGATCGCCGCGGTCTCGACCATCTCGACCATGAAGGTCGAGCGGCCTTGCGCGAGATTGTCCGACGCGCCGACCCGGCTGAACAGCTTGTCGACGACTCCGATGCGGGCGGACGCGGCGGGAACGAAGCTGCCGGCCTGAGCGAGCACCGCGATCAAGGCGTTCTGGCGCAGGAAGGTCGACTTGCCCGCCATGTTGGGGCCGGTGACCAGCCACAGGCGGTTGTCTTGCCCAAGCTCGCAGTCGTTGGCGACGAACGGCTCGCGCTGGCGGCGGAGGGCGGCTTCGACCACGGGATGGCGGCCGGCGAGAATCGCGAAGTCGCAGCTGTCGTCGATATGCGGGCGGACCCAGCCCTCGCTCGCCGCGAGTTCACCGAGGCCCGACGCCATGTCGAGCGCGGCGAGCGACTGCGCGGTGCCGCCGATGACGGCGGCGCGGTCGAGCATGGCGGCGCGAAGCTCCTCGAAATGCGCGGCCTCGGCGGCGACGGCATGGTCGTGGGCGTGGGCGATCTTGCCTGCCAGCTCGGCAAGCTCGACCGAGCCGAAGCGGACGACGCCGGCCAACGTCTGGCGGTGGATAAAGCCCGAGTCGGCGCGCATCAGCGCGTCGGCGTGCTTGGCGGTGACCTCGACGTGATAGCCCAGCACGTTGTTGTGCCGGATGCGGAGCGTGGCGACGGCGGTAACGTCGCGGTAGCGGTTTTCGAGCGCCGCCACCAAGCGGCGGCCGTCGGAAGCGGCGGAGCGGAGATGGTCGAGCGCCTCGTCATAGCCCGGCGCGATGAAGCCGCCGTTCGTGGCGTCGAGCGGGGGTTCGGCGACGATAGCGCGCTCCAGCAGGTCGATGTCGGCGCCGTGCGCGCCAATGCCCTCCAGCGTTGTCGCCAGGTGCGACGGCATGCCGACCTGCGCGGCGCGCGCCAGCATCGCCTTCAGCGCCACCGCCTGCGTGAGGCCGCTGCGGAGCTGCGCGAGGTCGCGCGGGCCGCCGCGGCCGACCGCAAGCCGGGCAAGCGCGCGTTCGAGGTCGGGCGCGCTCTTCAGCGCCTCGCGCGTCCGGCCGCGCGCCACGCCCTCCCCGACGAACCAGGCGACGGCATCGAGCCGCGCGGCGATCTGGTGCGCGTCGGTCGATGGCGCGGCCAGCGCGTCGCCGAGCGCCCGGGCGCCCGCGCCGGTGACCGTGCGATCGACCGCGTCGAGCAGGCTGCCGGCGCGCGTTCCCGCCGCCGAGCGGCAGATTTCGAGGCTGGCGCGGGTCGGCGCGTCGATCGCCATCGTGCTGCCGGGCGCATGGCGGCGGGGCGGGCGAAGCAACGGCAGCGTGCCGCGCCCGGCGTCTTCGAGATAGCCGACGAGCGCGCCGGCCGCAGCCAGCTCGGCGCGGTCGTAGGCGCCGAAGCCGTCGAGCGTCGAGACGCCGAACAGCGCCTTCAGCCGCTTGGCGCCGCCCGCCGAATCGGCCGGCTGCTCGGGAATCACCTCGGCGGCGTCCAGCCGTGCCAGCGCCGCATCGACCTCGCTTTCGGCGAGGTCCGCGACCTCGAACGCGCCCGTCGAGACGTCGCACCAGGCGAGCCCCGCGCGGTCGCCGACGCGGGCGACGGTCGCGAGCCAGTTGCTGCTGCGCGCATCGAGCAGCGCCTCCTCGGTCAGCGTGCCGGGCGTGACGATGCGGACGATGGCGCGCGCGACCAGCGTCTTGCCGCCGCCGCGCTTCTTCGCCTCCGCCGGGTCCTCGGTCTGCTCGGCGATGGCGACGCGGTGGCCGCCCTTGATCAGGCGGGCGAGATAGGTCTCCGCCGCGTGGATCGGCACCCCGCACATCGGGATGTCCTCGCCATTGTGGCTGCCGCGCTTGGTGAGCGCGATGTCGAGCGTCGCGGCGGCGGCCGCGGCATCCTCGAAGAACAGCTCGTAGAAGTCGCCCATCCGGAAGAACAGCAGGCAGCCGGGGGCCTCCGCCTTCAAGCTGAGATATTGCGCGATCATCGGAGTGGGTTCGGCGGACATCTGCGACCGTCCTAGCGTGGCCTCGCCTCAAACGGAAAGGCCCCGCCGAGCGTTCACTCGACGGGGCCTGTCGCCGGAACGGTCGCGGGCGCTCAGGCCATCTGCTTGCGCCGCCGCGCGACCCCGCCGACGAGCGCTAGCCCGCCCGCCATCATCGCCCATTCGCCGGGTTCCGGCGCGGGGGTGGCGAATGTGACGCTGAAGTCGCGGAAGGTCGCGGAGCCGGCGTCCGCCGTCGCGCCGTCGGTTCCCAGCTGCAGGCCGAAGGTCGTGCCATTGGCGAAGGCCGCGTCCGTCACCTGATTGAGCAGGGTGAAGGTCGTGCCGTCGGCGCTATAATATTGCGACAACGTCTGCCCTGTCCGCTCGGCCCGCAGGGTCACCGTGGTGGCGCTGTCGTAATGGACGCTGCCGCCCGTCGGGCTGCCGCCGCCGATCGAATAGCCGTAGCCAATGAAGCCGGCGCCGTTCTGCTGGGTGAAGGCGTAGAAGCCGGCCTGGCTGCCCGGACCGAAGTTGACGAACTCCTGCGCCAGGAACGCCGGTTGGCCGACGGGGAGCGGTGTCAGGTCGATGGTTACGTCCTGAACGAAGTCGCCCGTCGCCATGACATGCGGACTGACCGCGGTCGCCCCCGATTCGGCGCTCGCCGTCGCCGGCTTGCTGATCGTCAGCGCGCCGTTCGCCGTCACACTCATCGGCGTACCGTTGGCGAATACGTTGTTGTTTGCCGCGAACCCCGCCGACGAGAAATCGCCGGTGTAGGTCACCGCCATCGCCGGCGCGCTCGCGGCGAATGCGACGGCGATCGTTAATGCTCGAAACATCTTGCCCCTTCACTCTCGAATCTGCCCCGTAGCAGGGTATCCTGATCTTTCGATCACGGCCATCTCTATTGGTCTGCGCTGTGCGGTGCTCAGTCTCTCCACTTACGACGCCGCGCGATGCCGCTGATAATCGCCAGCCCGCCCGCCATCATCGCCCATTCGCCGGGTTCGGGTACGGGTGCTGCCGTCACCATGAACTGGCCAACGATCATGTTTTGGATATTGGGGTTTGGGGAAATCCCCACAAGCGCCTTATAGATCGTTCCGTAATCGGCATAATAGAAGATGGCCGCTTCGTGGGTGGGGCCATTGAGTCCCACGTCGCCAATCGAGAAATAAGTCCCGGCCTGCGGAGAGCCAGATAGAACACCGCCGAAATCAGAAAAGAACTGCGCTCCGTGGGAGAAGGATTGATTGTATCCATATTGAGACGATGACAGTTCGGGATAATATTGATTGATAAGGTTGGTCCACTCTCCGAACGTCGCATGACGCAACTGCGGATAAGCCTGCTCAGCTTGAGCGTAGGACATGTTCACGGTGTTCGTCAGCATTAGCCAATTAAGGCCCGAAACGCTGTCGGTGACGAACTGGCCATTCTTCGAGAGCGCGGCGTTTGCACTCGTCGAGCCGACGCACAGCGCTAAAGCGACGCAAGCTGCGGCGACATACTTTTTCATGATGATACCCCCAATTTCTAAGACCATGCCCCCACAGCCAAGCCTTCATAGCGAAACGATCACCGCCTTGCCATCATCCAAACGGATGAAGTCAGCCAATCCGGCTCAGCAGTCCTACAAGCTCCGCCTGCCGCGTCACGCCCGCCTTTGTCATAAGGCCACGCAAGTGTGTTCGCGCCGTCGGTAGCGCTATCACCAGCGAGGCGGCGGCGGATTCGACCGAATGGCCGGCCATCAGCAGTGCCGCAAGGTCGGCTTCGCGGGGGGTGAGGCCGAAGGCCTTGCGGTGGAGGTGCGAGGCGCCGGCGGCGGGCGCGGCGGGGTCGACCACGATTACCAGCGCCGCGGCCTCGGCGGGGGCAAGCAGGCGGTGGCGGCGGGGGAGAGGGTAAGCGGTGACGACGAACGACGCGCGGCCCGAAGGGCGGCCGATTCGCGCGGCGCCGGCGCGAGGCGGGTTCGCGACCGCGCGATGGACGAGCGCCTGAAGCGCCGCGTCGTCCCGCGGCGCGCGCGCCACGAGGCGGCCGCCCGGCGCGTCCAGGCCGTCAGCGGCGGCGAGCAACGCCGCCATAAGCGCGGTCATGCGGAGGACCCGGCCGTGCTCGTCGAGCAGCAGCGCCGGCTCGGCGGCGGTCGTGGCGAGGCCGTCCCAATAGGCCTCGACGAGCTTCTCGGCGTGGCGGAAGCCGAGTTGCAAGGCGCGGTCGATTTGCGGGAAGATCGCGGCAAGCTTGCGCTGCTCGTCACTGGGCGTGTGACCGTCAGCGGTGTGGCGGTGAATCGAAAGCGCGGCGCGTAAATCCCCCTCCCCGAGAACTGACACCGCCGTCATGTGATGGTTCCAACGCGGGTAGGAGTTCAACCACTTCATGAAGTCGGCGACCGAGGGGTCTTCGCGGTCGAGATGATCGGTGTCGAGATAGATCGCCGATGAGGTGAGAGCCATGACGACCGGAACCTGCGGCTCGCGGTCGATAAGGCCGGCGTCCCAATAGGCGTCGATAACTTCCTGCTCGGTGTGGAAGTCGCTGTGCAGAATGCCTTGGCGGCGGTCGATGACATGGAAGGCGCCGCCGGCGCCACCGAGCGCCGCGATCATCCGCCGCGACCAGGGGGTCCACAACGCATCGTCGAGCGCCGCCGCGTAGGCGCCCTCGACGAGTGCTTCCAGATCGTCCGCCAACCCCATGACACGCTCTCGCGCCAACCTGCGATTAATAGTGATGCCCGGAGCAGCAAGGTCAAGCATCCGCATCGCTGGACGACGTGGGAAGGAGCCTTATACATGGGGAACGCAGTCATAATGCGCCTGCCACGGGAGTCGAGAATTTGGCCGAAGACGTTACGCCCGCCGGCAGCTCCGTGCAGTTCACAGAGCGCGAGGCGCTGCACTTCCACTCGCGCGGACGGCCGGGCAAGATCGAGATCGTCGCGACCAAGCCGATGGCGACGCAGCGCGACCTGAGCCTTGCCTATTCGCCGGGCGTCGCGGTGCCGGTGCGCGCCATCGCCGACGATCCGGCGACCGCCTACGACTATACTGCCAAGGGCAACCTCGTCGCGGTGATCACCAACGGCACCGCCATCCTCGGCATGGGAAACCTCGGCGCGCTGGCGTCGAAGCCGGTGATGGAAGGCAAGGCGGTGCTGTTCAAGCGCTTCGCCGACGTCGATTCGATCGACATCGAGCTGAAGACCGAGGACGTGACGCGCTTCATCGACGCGGTCGAGCTGATGGAGCCGACCTTCGGCGGCATCAACCTCGAGGACATCAAGGCGCCCGAGTGCTTCATCATCGAGCAGACGCTGCGCGAGCGGATGAACATCCCCGTCTTCCACGACGACCAGCACGGCACCTCGATCATCGCCACCGCCGGCCTGATCAACGCGCTGTTCCTGACCGGGCGCGACGTCAAGGACATCAAGCTGGTGGTCAACGGCGCGGGAGCCGCGTCGATCGCCTGCACCGAGATGGTGAAGGCGCTGGGCGTGCCGAGCGATCAGGTGCTGATGTGCGATTCGAAGGGCGTCATCTACCAGGGCCGCACCGAGGGCATGAACCAGTGGAAGTCGGCGCACGCCGCGAAGACCGAGGACCGGACGCTGGCCGACGCGATGCGCGGGGCGGACGTGTTCTTCGGCCTTTCGGTCGCCGGGGCGCTGACGCCGGCGATGGTGAAATCGATGGCGCCCAAGCCGATCATCTTCGCGATGGCCAACCCCGATCCCGAGATCACGCCGGAGGACGCGCACGCCGTCCGCGACGACGTGATCGTCGCGACCGGCCGCTCGGACTATCCGAACCAAGTCAACAACGTGCTGGGCTTCCCCTACATCTTCCGGGGCGCGCTCGACGTTCGCGCGACGACGATCAACGAGCCGATGAAGCTCGCCGCCGCGCAGGCGCTCGCCGCGCTGGCGCGCGAATCGGTGCCGGACGAGGTCGCGGCGGCTTACGGCGGTGCGGCGCACAAGTTCGGGCGCGACTATATCATCCCCGCGCCCTTCGACCCCCGGCTGATCGAGGAAGTGCCGATCGCGGTCGCGCGCGCCGCGATCGACTCGGGCGTGGCGCAGAAGCCGATCACAGACTGGGCCGCCTATCGCACGCGCCTTCGCGGCATGCTCAACCCGACGTCGGCGGTGCTCGCCGGCAGCTTCGAGCAGGCGCGCGCCAACCCGAAGCGCGTGGTGTTCGCCGAGGGCGAGCAGGAGGTCGTGCTGCGCGCCGCGGTGTCGTTCCGCGAGGGCGGCTACGGCACGCCGGTGCTGGTCGGCCGCGAGCAGCCGATCCGCGAGGCGCTGGCGCGAATCGGAGTCGACGACCCCGACAGCTTCGAGATCCACAACAGCGCCAGCTCCGACCATGTCCCGGAGATGGTCGAGCGGCTTTATTCGCGGCTCCAGCGCGACGGCTATCTGCCGCGCGACATCCAGCGGATGGTCAACCACGAGCGCAACATCTTCGCCGCGCTGCTCGTCGACATGGGGGTCGCCGACGCGATGGTGAGCGGCGTGACGCGGCACTTCAACCAGGTCATGGGGCAGGTCAGCCAGGTCATCTCGCCCGAACCGGGCCATGTGCCGTTCGGAATCCACCTGTTCGTCGGGCGCAGCGAGACGATCCTGATCGCCGACACCGCGGTCCACGAGCGCCCGTCGGCCGAGACGCTGGCGGACATCGCCGAGGCGAGCGCGGCGGTGGCGCGGCGGCTCGGCCAGCACCCGCGCGTCGCCTTCCTGTCCTACTCGAACTTCGGCAACCCCGGCGGCACCATCGTCGGCCAGATCCGCGAGGCGGTGTCGATCCTCGACTTCCGCCAGGCCGGCTTCGAATATGAAGGCGAGATGTCGGCCGATGTCGCGCTCAACCCGGAGATGGCGCGGGTCTACCCGTTCAGCCGCCTGTCGGGCCCGGCCAATGTCCTGATCATGCCGGGCCTCCACGCCTCCAACATCTCGGCCAAGCTGCTGAAGGAGCTCGGCGGCGGGCGGGTCCTCGGGCCGCTGCTCGTCAACATGGGCCGGCCGGTGCAGATCGTGCCGATGACCGCGTCCGCCACCGACATCGTGACGATGGCGGTGCTGGCGGCGAGCGGAGCGGTGCGCTGAGCGACAAGCCGCCGCTGCTGTTCGTCCACGGCATGTGGAGCACGCCCGCCGTGTGGACCAGCCTGCGCGCGCATTTCGAGGGGCTGGGCCATGCGACATCCGCGCCGGTGCTGCCGCTGCATGACGCCGATCCGTCCGCGCCGCCGCCGGAGAAGCTCGGGACGCTTGGCATCGCCGACTATGTCGATTTCCTCGTCGCCGACGCCAAGAGCGCCCCCGGCGCGCCGGTGATCGTCGGTCATTCGATGGGGTCGATGCTGGCTCAGCTGGTGGCGGCCAAGGTCCAGCCGCGCGGGCTGGTGCTACTGTCGCCAGCCGCGACCGCGACGACGGCGCGGCTGTCGCTCTCCTCGCTGAGCGCGGTCGGCGGAATCCTGATGTCGCGCGCCTGGTGGAAGAGCCCCACCAGGATCGACCGCGAGCGCGCCCGCGCCGGGATCTTCAATGCCGTGCCGAACGACGTCGCGGAGGCCGAGATCGACGCATTGGTCTGGGACTCCGGCCGGGTGCTGTTCCAGATGGCGATGCCGTGGGCGGACAAGAGCAAGTCGGCGACGGTCGATTACGGGAAGCTGTCGATGCCCGCGCTGATCGTCGTCGGAGAGGAGGACCGCATCACGCCGGTGTCGATCGCCCGCGCGACGGCGCGGGCGTTGACCGGGCCGGTGGATTATCGCGAGTTGCCGGGGGTCGGGCACTGGCTGTTCCACGAGCCGGTGGCGGGCGAGGTGGCGGGGTTGATCGAAGGATTCCTTCGAACTCTGAGCATCGGCCAGGCCGCCCCACCCCAACCCCTCCCCTGAAGGAGAGGGGCTATAGTCAGCACGGGCCAGAAAGCCCCTCTCCTTCAGGGGAGGGGTTGGGGTGGGGAAGCAGCCTATCCGCGCAACGTCGCCCCAACCGCCTTCTGCGCTGCCGCGACGATCTTCGCGGCAAGGCCGTCGATGTCCGCGTCGGTGAAGCTGCGCTCGCCGGGCTGGAGCGTCACCGAGACCGCGAGCGAGAGGCGGCCGTCGGGAAGCTCGAAGCGGTCGAACAGCGCGACATCGGTGATCGCCGCCCTGTCGGCGCCCTTGACCGCGCGGAGCAGCGCGTCGGCCGAGGTGCCGGCGTCGACGACGAAGGCGAAGTCGCGGGTCACCGCCTGCAGCGCCGGCGGCATGTAGGCCGGCCGGGCGCGCCTGGCGGCGCGCTGCGGCAGAGCGTCAAGGAAGATTTCGGCGACGATCACGACGCCGCGCAGGTCCAAGGCGCGGGCGACCGAGGGGTGGAGCTCGCCGAACTCCGCGAGCACCGCCTTGCCGAGGCCGAGGCGGCCTGAGCGCCCGGGGTGATACCACGAGGGGGCGGTCGCCGACGCCTGGAGGTTGGCGACCGGCGCGCCGGCGGCGGCGAGCGCGGCGATCACCTCGGCCTTGGCGTCGAAGGCGTCGAACGGCGCAGCCCGGCCGCCGCGCCAGTCGCGCGGCTGGCGGTCGCCGGTCAGGACGATGCCGACCGACGGGTGCTCACCGTCGGCGAGATAGCGGCGGCCGAGCTCGAACAGCCGGAGGCTGCCGGCTCCGCGATCGGCGTTGCGCTTGGCGGCGGCAAGCAGGCCGGGAAGCAGCGACGGGCGCATGGTCGCGAGATCGGCCGAGATCGGGTTCTCGAGCGTCCACGGCGCGTCGCCGAACAGCGCCGCCTGGTCGGGGGCGATGAAGCTCCAGGTCACCGCCTCGTCGAGGCCGCGCGCCGCGATGGCGCGGCGGACTCGGCGCTCGATCAGCTGCGCCGGCGTCGCGGTCGGGCGGGCGACGCCCTCGGCGCGGGGCAGCGCGGTCGAGGGGATGAGATCGAAGCCGGCGAGGCGGACGACCTCCTCGACGATGTCGGCCTCGCCGTCGACATCGCGGCGCCATGACGGAACGCCGATCTGCCACGGCGCGCCTTCGACGACCTTGAAGCCCAGGCGGCTCAGGATATCGGCCTGCGTCGTCGTGTCGACCGCGACGCCGCCGAGCGACTCGGTGCGCCCGGGGCGGTAGGCGACGGTTCGGACTTCGGTCGGCGCGTGCCCGGCATGCACGATCTCGGACGGTTCACCGCCACACAGGTCGAGGACCATGCGGGTCGCGAGCGCCAGGCCGCCGTCGAGAAAGGCGGGATCGACGCCGCGCTCGAAGCGGGCGCGGGCGTCAGAATTGATACCGAGCTTGCGGCCCGTGGCGCCGATGCGCTCGGGCGTGAAATAGGCGCACTCGATCAGGATGTCGGTCGTCGCCTCGGTGACGCCGCTGTGCTCGCCGCCCATGATGCCGCCGATGTCGTGGACTTGGCTGTCGTCGGCGATGACGGTCATCGTACCGTCAAGCGTGTAGGCCTTGCCATTGAGCGCCTCGACGGTCTCGCCAGCTACCGCGCGGCGGGCGACGAGCGCGCCGTGGAGCCTGGCGAGGTCGTAGACGTGGAGCGGGCGGCCACGGTCGAAGGTGATGTAGTTGGTGATGTCGACCAACGCCGAGATCGGGCGAAGGCCGATGGCGCGCAGGCGCTGCTGCAGCCAGGCGGGGGACGCGCCGTTGGCGACGCCGCGCACGACGCGGCCGGCGAAGGCGGGGCAGCCCTCGGGATCGTCGGTGCGGATTTCGATGGGGCACGGGTAGCCGCCGTCGACCAGCTCGACCGTCCCGGCCTTCAGCGTGCCGACCCCGGCGGCGGCGAGGTCGCGCGCGATGCCGTGGACGCCCATGCAATCCTGCCGGTTGGGCGTGATCGCGACCTCGATGACGGGGTCGCTCAAGCCCGCCCATGCGGCGTAGCTTTCGCCGACGGCTGCGTCGGCGGGCAGCTCGATGATGCCGTCATGGTCGTCGCCGAGCTCCAGCTCGCGCGTCGAGCACATCATGCCGTTCGATTCGACGCCGCGGATCGCCGAGACGCGGAGTTCCATGCCGTTCGCCGGCACCGTCGCGCCGGGCAGGCCGAGCACGCCGACAACGCCGGCGCGCGCATTGGGCGCGCCGCAGACGACCTGAAGCGGATTGCCGTCGCCGATATCGACGCTCAGCACCTGCAGCTTGTCCGCCTGCGGATGACGCTCTGCCGTGAGCACGCGCGCTACCTTGAACCCCGCGAGCCGTGCCGCGGGGTCGGTGACGCCTTCGACCTCGAGGCCGACGCGGGTGAGCGCTTGCGTGATCTCGTCGAGGCTGGCGCTCGTCTCAAGGTGATCCTTGAGCCAGGACAGGGTGAACTTCATGCGCCCACTCCCCCCGAGAGCGTCGGGACGCTCAGCGCCGAAAAGCCGTAATGCTTCAGCCAGCGCAGGTCGCCGTCGAAGAAGGGGCGGAGGTCGTCCATGCCGTATTTGAGCATCGCCAAGCGATCGACGCCGGTGCCGAAGGCGAAGCCCTGCCACTCGTCGGGATCGAGGCCGCAGGCGGCGATCACCTTGGGGTGGACCATGCCGCTGCCGAGCACTTCCATCCAGCCCTCCGACCCGCCGACGACGCGGCGGCCGTTCTCGATCGTGTAGCCGACATCGACCTCGGCCGACGGCTCGGTGAAAGGGAAGTAGCTGGGGCGCAGGCGAAGCACGATGTCGTCGCGCTCGAAATAGGCCTTGAGGAAGGTCTCGAGCGTCCACTTGAGGTGGCCCATGTGGATGCCGCGGTCGATCACCAGGCCTTCGATCTGGTGGAACATCGGCGTGTGGGTAGCGTCCGAATCGGAGCGGTAGACGCGGCCCGGTGCGATGATGCGGATCGGCGGCTTTGCGCTGAGCATCGTGCGGATCTGGACCGGCGAGGTGTGGGTACGCAGCAGCATGCGCGTTGATCCTCCCCCCTCGGGGGAGGGGGACCGCGAAGCGGTGGAGGGGGCTGGGTTCGCGGAGAGGCCGGAGCCCCCTCCACCATGCTTCGCCCACGGCTGCTTCGCAGCCGGCTTCGCGGGATGACCTGCCACCGGCAGGTCATTTTGCCCCGCTACGCTCCCCTCCCCCGAGGGGGGAGGATTTGGGAAATAGAAGGTGTCGTGCATCGCCCGGGCCGGGTGGCTTTCGGGGATGTTGAGCGCGGTGAAATTGTGCCAGTCGTCCTCGATCTCGGGGCCGGTCGCGACCGCGAAGCCCAGATCGGCGAAGATTTCGGCGAGCTCGTCCATGACCTGGCTGATCGGGTGGACGGTGCCTTGCGGGCCGGCGCCGGTGGGCAGCGTGACGTCGATCCGCTCCGAGGTGAGGCGGGCGTCGAGGGCTGCGGTTTCGAGCGCGGCCTTGCGGGCGGCGATGGCGGCGGAGACGTCTTCGCGCAGGCCATTGATGCGCGGGCCGTCGCTCTGGCGCTGCTCGGGCGTCATGCCGCCCAGCGTCTTCAAAAGCGCGGTGACCGAGCCCGACTTGCCGAGCGCGCGGACGCGGAGCGCCTCGACCGCATCGAGGCTGTCGGCGCTGCTCGCTGCGCTCAGCAGCTCGTCGCGAAGGGAGTCGATCTCGCTCATTCCACCATTTCCGTCATCCCGGCGAAAGCCGGGACCCAGTCGGGCCGTCCTGGGTCCCGGCTTTCGCCGGGATGACGGTGACTAGGTGAGTGTCCAAACGAAAAGGGCGCGGGCCGCTTATCGCACCCCGCGCCCTTCGAAGTCTTGCGTCCCGAATTTAAGCCGCGATGCGGGCGTCTTCCGGGAGCGCGGCCTTCGCCTGGGCGAGGATCGCGCTAAACGCTTCGGGCTGGTGGATCGCGAGATCGGCCATGATCTTGCGATCGACCTCGATGTTCGCGAGCTTGCAGCCGTGCATGAAGACGCCGTAGGTCAGGCCTTCCAGGCGCGCCGCCGCGTTGATGCGCTGGATCCAGAGCGCGCGGAAGTTGCGCTTCTTAACCTTGCGATCGCGATAGGCGTACTGGCCGGCCTTCTCCACCGCCTGCCTGGCGATGCGGATGGTGTTCTTGCGGCGCCCGAAATAGCCCTTGGCTGCCTCGAGAACCTTCTTGTGCCGTGCGTGGGCGGTTACGCCCCTCTTTACGCGTGCCATCTAAGCGGCTCCTACTTCAGGCCGTAAGGCGCCCACAGCTTGACGCGCTGTGTGTCGGCCTCGGCCAGAACGGTGGTGCCGCGGTTGGTGCGGATATACTTGCTGCTGTGGCTGATCAGACGGTGGCGCTTGCCGGCGACGCCGTGCTTGATCTTGCCAGTCGCGGTGAGCTTGAAGCGCTTCTTCACGCCGCTCTTGGTCTTGAGCTTGGGCATTTTCATCTCCTGAAGACGATTGCGGACGCGCCACGGCAGCCCACACTGGCCGGGCAGTCCCTCGATCGGAGCGGGGGCTATAGCGGCGGCGCTCGCGAAACGCAACCGACTCGACGGATACGGAACATGCGGCGGGTCGGCCCGTTGCGCCACGCATGGCGACCCTAGATCACACACCCGAAACGACTCCAGACGACCGCGGCCGCTGGGCGCGCACCCCCCTTTGGGCGAGGATCGTCGGCGGGGTGTTCCTGGCGATCTTCCTCGTCTGGCTGGTGCTGTTCATCACTAAGGGGCGCTTCTTGAAGAGCACCTTCGTCAAATACGCCTCCAGCTACATGGAGCGCCCGGTCACGGTCGGGGGCGACTTCAACCTTTATTTCAATCCGCTGGACGTCCAGTTCCTCGCCGAGGACATGACGGTCGCCAACCCGGCCTGGACCAAGGGCGGCCAGCTGTTCCAGTCGAAGCACATCGACTTCCGCCTCAGCACCTGGCGGCTCATCCTCGGCAAGAAGGTGTTCAACTCCCTGAACATCGATCGCGGTGACATCGCGCTCCAGACCGACGGCAAGGGCCATAACAACTGGAGCTTCAATTCGACCGAGCCCTTCGTGCTGCCGACGATCCGGCGGGCGATGGTGACGGGCACCGTCCTCACCTATGTCGATCCGCTCAACCAGCTCGACATCCACCTGAAGTTCGGCGACGTCGGCGCGGCGGGGCGGACCATCGAGGGGCCGATCACGCTCAGCGGCGGCGGCACCGCGCGCAAGGTGCCGTTCACGCTGACCGGAAAGCTCAGCTCGCCGAACGAGACGCTGGCGGGCGGCCGCAACCAGTTCGAGATGCACGCCGGGGTCGCCGACAGCCGCATCGACGTGTCGGGCACGCTGCCCGGCGCGACGCAGTTCGAGGGCGCCGACCTTCGCATACAGGCGAAGGGCCACAATCTCGCGACGCCGTTCCGGCTGCTCGGCATGGCGGTGCCTGAATCGCGGCCCTATCGCATCGCCTCCAACCTCACCAAGACCAGCGACGAGTGGAAGTTCACCCGCCTGACCGGCAAGTTCGGCGAGAGCGACATCGCCGGCGCGATGACGATGTCGCAGCCCGACAAGCGCATCAGGCTGGTCGCGGACCTGAAGAGCCGCAACCTAGACATCCTCGATGTCGGGCCGTGGATCGGCTATTCGCCCGAGAAGCTCGACGCACAGGGCGGCAAGGGCGCGATCACCGTCAAGGGCGGGCACCCGACCATCCTGCCCGACGCGCCGCTCGACATCTCGGGCCTCAAGGCCTTCGACGCCGACGTGAAATATCACGCGACCAACATCCGCACCGGCACGATCCCGATCCAGAACCTCGACCTTGGCCTTGGCCTCGACAATCTGCTGCTGTCGCTGAAGCCGCTGTCGTTCGACCTCGCGGGCGGGCGGCTGAGCTCCGACATCTCGATCAACGCGCGCAAGGCGCCCGTGGTCACCGAATATGACATCCGCCTGTCGCCGGTGGCGCTCAACAAGCTGCTGACCGGCTTCAAGATCGAGGACAGCGGCACGACCGGGACGGTGCGTGGTCGCATCCAGCTGAAAGGCTATGGCGACACGGTGCGCAAGTCGCTCGGCAGCTCGACGGGCCGGATCGCGGTGATCCTGCCGCGCGGCACCTTCTGGATCCGCAACACCGAGCTGCTGGAGCTCGACCTGTTCCAATATGTCGGCAAGGCGCTGGCCAAGCAGCTGAAGGACCCGTCGCAGGTGCGCTGCGGGCTGTTCGGCTTCACCGTCCGGAACGGCGTCGCGGTCGCCGACCCGATCTTCATCGACACGCAGCGCACGGTCATTCGCGGCACCGGCAGCTTCTCCTTCGCCGACGAATCGCTCGACCTGTCGGTGCGGGCGGACGCGAAGAAGTTCAGCCTGTTCTCCGGCCAGTCGCCGATCGGCGTCGGGGGCTGGTTCGCCGCGCCGAGCATCAACCCGATTTCGCACCAGCTACTGACGCGCGGCGCGGTCGGCGTCGGCCTCGGCATCCTGGGCGGGCCGCTGGCGGCGATCCTCGCCTTCGTCGACACCGGCGACCAGAAGAACACCGACTGTACGCCGGTGCTGGCCGGCGCGACGACCCCGGCGGTTCGCGCCGCGGACGAGGCGGCCGAGAAGAGCGGCGGCGTGAAGACTGCGGCGGACAAGAAGTTCGAGGCCGACGAGGAGGCGCGCAAGGAGCAGCGCAAGGCGGCGAAGAAGGCAGAGAAAGCGCGCGAGAAGGCGGCCGACAAGGCGCGCGATGCCGCCGAGGACGCCGCGAAGGAGCGGGCGAAGGCGGCAAAGAAGGCGGCGGAAGGCAAATAACCCGTCAGGTTTTTAGGACCGTCAGCGCCTCATCGAGCACACGCCGGTCGCCCGCCGCGACAACCCGGCCGCCGCTGTCGAGGCCGAGCGGGCGGCCTTCCCAGTCGGTCATGACGCCGCCCGCGCCCTCGACAACCGGGACCAGCGCGGCGAAGTCGTAGAGCTGCAGGCCGGCCTCGACGACGAGGTCGAGGTGGCCCGAAGCGAGCAGGCCGTAATTGTGGCAGTCGCCGCCGTAGAGCGCGTCACGGACCTGCGGGCGCAGGCGCTCGAAGCGGTCGAGGTCGTCGCCGGCGCGGAAGAGGTAGGGCGAGGTCGTCGCGAGGTGCGCCCTGGCGACTCCGGAGCAGGCGCGGACCGAGCAGGGCGCGCCGTTGAAGGTCGTCGGCCGGCCGAGCGCGCCGAGCCAGCGGTCGCCGATGATCGGCTGGTCTATGATGCCGAGGACGGGCTTGCCATCCTCCAGTAGCGCGATCAGCGTACCGAACAGCGGCCGTCCGGCGATGAAGGCGCGGGTGCCGTCGATCGGGTCGAACACCCACTGCCGCGCCGCGCCCTCGCGCACCCGGCCATATTCCTCGCCGATGATGCCGTCGAACGGGCGCTCGGCCTCGACGATAGAGCGCATCGCGGCCTCGGCGGCGCGGTCGACGGCGGTGACGGGCGAATCGTCGGCCTTGGTCTCGATCTCGAAACGCGCGCGGAAGTAAGGACGGATCGCCGCGCCCGCCGCGTCGGCGAGTCGCAGCGCGAGCGCGATGTCCGCGGCGTCAGCCAAGGCCGAGCTCCGCGAGGATGGCGGCGCGGTGCTCGTCGAGCGCGGGGGCCTTGGGACGCGAGGACGGATCGTCGAAGCCCGAAATCTTGACCGGATTGCCCGCGGCGAGGAGCGGGGTGCCGTCCTCGAACGCCGTCTCGATCGCCATGTTGCGGGCGCGAACCTGCGGGCTGTTGAGCGCCTGGCCGACATCGTTGATCGGGCCGCACGGAATGCCCGCCTTCTCCAGCAGGGCCAGCCAGTGCGCGGCGGGCGCGGTGGCGAAGATCGCCTCGATCTCGGCGGCGATGGCGTCGGCATGGTCGGTGCGGCTGGCGTTCGAGACGAAGCGTGGATCGTCCGTCAGGTGCGGCGCGCCGAGCGCGCCGCACAGCGTCGCCCACAAGGCATCGTTGCCGGCGGCGATGACGATCGGCGTGTCGGCGGTGGCATAGGCGGCGAACGGGGTGATCGACGGATGGCGCGCGCCGAGCGGGCCGGGGGCGACGCCGGTCACGGCATAGCGCGCGACGGCGTTCTCGAGGATGGCGACCTGGCCGTCGAGCATCGCCACGTCGACGAAGCGGCCCTTGGCCGATTTCGCGCGGTCGTGAAGCGCGGTCAGGATGCCGATGACGGTGAACAGCCCGGCGGTGATGTCGCCGATCGAGGTGCCGACCCGCGTCGGCGGCCCGCCGGGATGGCCGGTGACCGACATGATGCCGCCCATCGCCTGGACGACCATGTCGTAGGCGGCCTTCCTCGAATCGGGGCCGGTGTGGCCGAAGCCCGAGACCGCGGCGCAGATCAGCCTCGGCCAGCGCGCGTGGAGCGCCTCCCAGCCGTAGCCGAGCTTCGCCATGACGCTGGGGCGGTAGTTCTCGACCAGCACGTCGGCGCGCGCCAGAAGCGCTTCGAAGGTCGCGCGGTCGTGCTCGTCCTTGAGGTCGAGCGCGATCGACTGCTTGCCTCGGTTGATCGAGGTGAAATAGGCTGACTTGTCGTCCTTGAACGGGCCGATGTGGCGGCTGTCGTCGCCGAGGCCCGGCGCCTCGACCTTGATCACCCGCGCGCCGAGATCGCTCAGCACCATCGTCGCATAGGGACCCGCGAGGACGCGGGAGAGGTCGACGATCAGGAGGTCGGAGAGGGGGCCAGTCACGACACTGTACTCAGACCCGCTCATCCCGAGTGAAGTCGAGGGACGCACGGAGGGGCCGTGCGTCCCTCGACTTCGCTCGGGATGAGCGGGGTTTATCTGCGGATCGGGCGGAACTCACGCCGGGCGGCGGCGGAAGAGGGCGATGTTGATCGAGGTCATCACCGGCTCGTCGTGCTGGTTGAGGACGGTGATTCGGGTCTTGATCGTGCCTCGGTCTGGCTTGCTGCGCGACGGCGTGATCTCGATGGTTTCGCTCTCGAGGCTCAGCGTGTCGCCGGGGTAGACGGGCTTCAGCCAGCGCAGCCCGTCGACTCCGATGCCGCCGAGGCTGCCCTCGCCGCCCACGCCCATGTTGTCGACGATCATCCGCATCGCCATCGCGGCGGTGTGCCAGCCCGAGGCGGCGATTCGGCCGAAATAGGTCCTGGCGGCGGCCTCGTCGCTCAGGTGGAAGGGCTGCGGGTCGTAGCGGGTGGCGAAATCGGCGACCTCGTCGCGCGTCACCTCGTAGCGCCCGAAGCGCGCCTTCTGGCCGAGAGAATAATCCTCGAAGAACATGGGCGACCTCAGACGTTGAAGCGGAAGTGCATTACGTCACCGTCCTGCACCAGATAGTCCTTGCCTTCCAGCCGCAGCCGGCCGGCGTCGCGGGCGCCGGCCTCGCCGTTCAGGCGGACGAAGTCGTCATAGGCGATCGTCTCGGCGCGGATGAAGCCCTTCTCGAAGTCGGTGTGGATGACGCCCGCGGCGTTGGGGGCGGTGGCTCCCTTGTGGACGGTCCAGGCGCGTGCCTCCTTGGGGCCGGCGGTGAAGAAGGTGAGCAGCGACAGGAGCTCGTAGCCGGCGCGGATGACTCGGGCGAGGCCGGTCTCGGTGAGGCCGAGGTCCGACAGGAAGGCCGGGCGGTCACTTGCGTCCATCTGGCTGATCTCGGCCTCGATCGCGGCGGAGATGACGACCGAGGCGGCGTTCTCGGCCTTCGCCTTCTCGGCGACTCGGGCGGAAAAGGCGTTGCCCTCGGCGGCAGAGGCTTCCTCGACGTTGCAGACGTAGAGCACGGGCTTGGCGGTGAGCAGCTGCGCCTGGTCGAGGACTCGCTTCTCCTCCTCGTCCTTCGGCTCGGTGAGGCGGGCGGGGCGGCCGGCGCGCAGATGGTCGAGCGCCTGGCCGAGGACGCTGGCGGCGATCTTCGCCTCCTTGTCGCCCTGCGCGGCCTTCTTCTGCGCGGCGGGGACTCGCTTCTCGAGGCTCTCGAGGTCGGCGAGCATCAGCTCGGTCTCGACGGTCTCGGCGTCGGCGATCGGATCGACCTTGCCCTCGACGTGGGTGATGTCGTCGTCCTCGAAGCAGCGCAGGACATGGACGATGGCGTCGACCTCGCGGATGTTGGCGAGGAACTGGTTGCCGAGGCCTTCGCCCTTCGACGCGCCGCGCACCAGGCCGGCGATATCGACGAAGCCTAGCTGGGTTTCGATGATCTTGGCGGAGGCCGCGATGCGCGCGATCTCGTCCAGCCGCTTGTCGGGGACGGGCACCTGGCCGACGTTGGGCTCGATCGTGCAGAAGGGGTAGTTGGCGGCGGCCGCCGCCGCGGTCTCGGTCAGCGCGTTGAAGAGGGTCGACTTGCCGACGTTCGGCAGGCCGACGATGCCGCAGCGGAAACCCATGATGGTCCTGTCGTCGCCAAGATTTGTGAGCGGCAGGGGATAGCCGCCCCGCCGCGCGAATGCCAGCGCGGGAGCCCGCGAAGATGAACAAGTTGACACGGTGAAACACCTGAATGGCTGTTTCGCGTCACCTTCGGCCGAGTATTCGTTCGCTCTATGTTCCTATGCCAGGCAAAGATATTTGTCAAGGAGGGCTTGCATCTTCGTTATTCTAAGATATATCTCCAAACAGTCATGAAATATAGAAAGACACTTATCATGCATTTTCACAAAGAGAGCGGCGAAGGCCGCGGTTTCGGACGCGGCGGCTTTCGCATGGGCTTTGGCCCGCGTGGCGGCGGTGGCGGTGGCGGCGGCGGACGCCATGGCCGGCACGGCTTCGGCATGTCATGGAGCCCCGAGGAGGGGTTTCAGGGCCGCAGGCGAATGTTCAGCGGCGACGAGCTAAGGCTCGTCCTCCTGAAGCTGATCGGCGAGCAGCCGCGCCACGGCTACGACCTGATCCGAGCGATCGAGGAGCGCACCGGCGGCGCCTATGCGCCAAGCCCGGGCGTCGTCTATCCGACGCTGACCTTGCTGGCGGACATGGGGCTGATCGTCGAGCAGGCGTCGGAGGGCGCGCGCAAGCGGTTCGCCATCACCCCCGAGGGCGAAGCGCACCTGACCGAGAAGGCCGAGGAGATCGAAGCGATCTTCACCCGGCTGGACGCGATGGCGGCGGAGCGCGAGCGCGGCGACCCGATGCCGGTCAAGCGCGCGATGCACAACCTCAAGACCGTGCTCATGCACCGGCTGCTCTCGGGCGGCTTCGCCAAGGAGCAGGTCCACGAGGCGGTCGCGCTGATCGACGACGCGGCGCGGAAGATCGAGCAGCTGTGAGGCCGACCCACGTCGAGCTCCTCCGGCGGCGGCTGGGCATCGCCCCGCCGCCGTCCCCTCCCAAGACCGAAAGGACCCGCCATGGCGAACAGCAGCGCGCGCATCCAGACCAAGAGCGCTAGCCGCTACCTCCAGCAGCTGTGCAAGCACTGGAGCCACAAGTTCGAGGTGACGTTCGACGCAACCCACGGCCGCATCCCGCTGCCGATCGGAGTGGCCATCCTCGACGCGACGCCCGAGACGCTCGACGTGCGCGTCGAGGCGGCGGACGCCGAGACGCTGCCGAGGCTCAAGGAGGTGGTCGCCAACCACCTCGACCGCTTCGCCTTCCGCGAGGCGCCGCTGCCCTTCGACTGGAAGGACGCGGCCTGAACGCCGAGCATGGAAAATGGCGCATCCGAAGGGATTCGAACCCCTGACCCCTGCCTTCGGAGGGCAGTGCTCTATCCAGCTGAGCTACGGATGCGTGGCGACGGCGTTTAGCAAGGCGCCGCCGTGATGGCTAGGGCGCCGGCGTCATTGGCGTGAACGCCCCGAGCGCGCAGGCGGCGCCGAGGCGCGGGCCGCCGGCCTGGTTGATGACGTTGATGCTGGTCGCCGGGCAGAGGCGGGTCAGCGCCGTCGAATAGGTGAAGGCCTTTTCGAGGCCGAGGCCGGGACAGGCGGCGGGCATGGCGCTCCGCATCACCCGGCCGTCGTTCAGGTGGAAGTCGATCGTCCGTTCGTCGACGACCCGCGCCTCGCGGATTCGGGCGATGTCGATGCAGGCGTCGGTCGCGGCGACAGGACGGGGCGGCGGCGGTGCGGCGGCGGGGCGCGGCGCCGGCGCGGCGCAGGCGGCGAGGGCGAGCGGGATCAGGATTGCGGAACGGCGCATGGGCTAGAACTCCGGTTGGTAATTCGCGGGCGGGGGCGTCTTCGGTTGATAACGGCAGAGATGATCGATCGGGCAACGCCAGCATTCGGGCGTCCGCGCCTTGCAGACATAACGGCCGTGAAGCAGCAGCCAATGATGCGCGCCCTTGAGATAGGCCCTGGGCGTCACTTTCATCAGCCCCGCCTCGACCGCGTCGGGCGTCTTGCCGGGGGCGAGGCCGGTGCGGTTGGCGACCCGGAAGATATGCGTGTCGACCGCGATCGTCTCCGCCCCGAAGGCGACGTTCATCACGACGTTCGCGGTCTTGCGCCCGACGCCGGCGAGCCTTTGCAGCGCGTCGCGGTCGGCGGGCACCTGGCCGCCATGCCCGGCGATCAGCGCCTCGCTCAGCGCGATGACGTTCTTCGCCTTCATGTTGTAGAGGCCGATGGTCTGGATGTGGCGCTTGAGGTCGGCCTCGCCGAGCGCGACCATCGCCTGCGGATCCTGCACCGTCTCGAACAGCCGCCGGGTCGCCTTGTTGACCCCGACGTCGGTCGCCTGCGCCGAAAGCACCACCGCGACGAGCAGGGTGTAGGGATTGACGAAGTCGAGCTCGGTCTTCGGATCGGGGTGCTGCGCCGCGAGGCGCGCGTAGAGCTCCTCGATCTCGGCAGCGGTGAAGCGTCGCGGGCGTTTGCCGGGCATGGCCGCGTTCTCTAGCATCCAGGCTTATGCGCGCACCCTATTTCGACCTGATGCTGACGCCCAACCGGCCGCTCCCCGCCGACCGCGCGCGCTGGGTGGTGATCGGAGTCGCGGTGATCCTCGGCCTGACGACGCTGCGCGCGGCTCTCCTCGGCGCGTGGCCGGTGGTGCCGTTCGCGATCGTCGACGTCGCGCTGTTCCGCTGGGCGATGCGGGCGAGCGCCCGCGCGTCCGAGACCTACCAGTCGATCCGCCTCGACGACGAGGCGCTGGAGGTGCGCGAGCCTCGCCGCTCGGTTCGGCTGGAGCCGTTCTGGACCAGGGCGACGCACGACGGCCGCCGCCTGATGCTGGCCGAGCGCGACCGGCGAATCGTCGTCGGCGCCTTCCTGTCGGCCGCGGAGCGGCGGCAGGTGCACGACGTGATCAACGCCGGGCTGGCGCGGTGGCGGAGCGGCCATCCGGGCCCATCAAATTTCCGTTCGTCCTGAGCTTGTCGAAGGACGAGATCGCACCGCCCTGCCTGCCACGTCCTTCGACAAGCTCAGGACGAACGGAGTCAGAGTGCGTGTCGTCTACAGCCCCAGCACGTCGCTCATCGCGTAGCGCCCGGCTGGCCTTCCGGTGAGCCACAGCGCCGCTTTCACGGCGCCGTGCGCGAAGATCGCGCGGGTCTCGGCACGGTGGGTGAGCTCGATGCGCTCGCCGTCGCCCGCGAAGATCACGCTATGGTCGCCGGCGACCGAGCCGCCACGCAGCGCCGCGTAGCCGATCGTGCCTTCCTCGCGGGCATGCGGATGCTCGCCGATCCGGTCGAAGCGGCTCAGCGCCTGCAGGGTCGAGCCGCGCCCCTTCGCCGCCGCCGCCGCCAGCAGCAGCGCGGTGCCCGATGGCGCGTCGACCTTGTGGCGGTGGTGCATGTCGAGGATCTCGATGTCCCACGCGGGGCCGAGCCGCGCCGCCGCTTCCTCGACCAGGTGCCGAAGCAGCGCGACGCCGAGCGAGGTGTTCGCCGCCTGCAGCACCGCGACATGGCCCGCCGCCTGGTCGATCAGCGCGTGATCGTCCTCGGTCAGCCCGGTGGTTCCGATGAGAATAGGCGTGCCCGCCGCGACCGCCGCGCCGAGATGGCCCGCGAGGCCGCTCAGGCCCGAGAAATCGACCAGCACGTCGCTCGCCTTGGCGAGCGCGCGCGCGTCGGCATGGTCGCCGGTTACCGCCCCCTCGCGGTCGACGCCGCCCGCGATGCTCGCGCCCTGATCGGGGGCGAAGCGCGCGATGGCCTTTCCCATGCGGCCGGCCGCGCCGAGGATGCCGATACTGGTCATGATGTCTTGCTCCGCGGTTCGTGCGCTGCTTCATGCGTCGCATGACCGCCGTCCGCAACATCGTCGTCCTGACTGGGGCCGGAATATCGGCGGAAAGCGGCGTGCCGACCTTCCGCGCCGCCGACGGCCTGTGGGAGGGCCACCGGATCGAGGATGTCGCCACGCCCGAGGCGTTCCACCGTGATCCGGCGCTGGTGCAGGGCTTCTACGACGCGCGCCGCGCGCATCTCGCGCGGGTCGAGCCCAACGCGGCGCATAAAGCGCTGGCGCGGCTGGATGCGGAGTGGCCGGGCGGCTTCCTGCTCGTCACCCAGAACGTCGACGACCTGCACGAGCGCGCGGGATCGAAGCGGCTCATCCACATGCACGGCGAATTGAAGAGCGCGCTGTGCGCCGGCTGCGGCGGGACTCGGGCGTGGGAGCGCGATCTTGCCGGCGCGCCGCCGTGCGAGGGCTGCGGCGGTGTGCTCCGGCCCGATATCGTGTGGTTCGGTGAGATGCCCTACCGGATGGACGAGATCGACGCCGCGATCGCGCAGGCCGACCTGTTCGTCTCGATCGGCACCTCGGGCGCGGTCTATCCGGCGGCGGGCTACGTGCAGCAGGCGCGCTGGAATGGGGCGGACACGCTGGAGCTCAACCTCGAGCCCTCGGCGGGGACGGCGCAGTTCGCCGAGGCGCGGCATGGGCCGGCGGGCCGGCTCGTGCCGCAATGGGTCGATGACATGCTGGCAAGCGCCGGTTAAGCTTGGCGGCGCTACAGGCGACGCCTGTTTTCGGGGGACTCATATGCGCCGTTTCATCCTGCCGCTTCTCATGGCGCCGCTGCTCGGCGGCTGCGTCGCCTCGGCGATCGCCAGCACGGCGGTCAGCATCGTCACGCTGCCGGTCAAGGTCGCCAGCGCCGGCGTCGACAAGATGACCACCAGCCAGTCGGAAGCCGACGAGAACCGCGGCAAGAAGGCGCGCAAGGCCGACGAGAAGGCGGGCAAGGCCGCGAAGAAGGCCGAGAAGGAGCGCAAGGAAGCCGAGAAGGAACAGGCGAAGCGCGCCCGCGAGGCGGAGAAGCGCGCCCGGCGCTAGGGCAAATCCTTCTGCAGCACCGCGACGTCCGATGTCCGGTAGCCGAGCGCGGCATAGAAGGCTCTCACGGCGCTGTTGTCGGCGCGGACCATCAGATTGAGCCGTGGCACGCCGCGTTTCGCGAGCCAGTCCTCGGCGGCGCGCATCATGGCGCGGCCAAGCCCGCGCCCGCGCTCGCTCTCGGCGACCGCGAGATAATAGACCCAGCCGCGATGCCCATCGTCGCCGACCATGACGGTCGCGGCGAGGGTGCCATCGCGCTTGAGGCCGAGGACGGCGGCGTTGTCGATCGCGCGGAGGAAGTCGGCGCGCGGATCGTTCCACGGGCGGACGAGGCCGGCGGCGGTCCACAGCGCGACGGCGGCGTCGGCGTCTGTTGTGGTGAGAGGCGTGATCTCGTTCATCACGCGACTCCTACTTCCCCTCGCCCGCTTGCGGGAGAGGGCGACTCGCGGCAGCGAGCGGGGTGAGGGGAAATCGCGGAGGCCAGTGCTGCTCGCGCTTGCGCGCCACGCCCCTCACCCCAACCCTCTCCCGCAAGCGGGAGAGGGAGTTTGATCAGTGCCGGAAATGGCGCATCCCGGTGAAGATCATCGCGATGTCGCGCGCGTCGGCGGCGGCGATCACCTCCGCGTCGCGGATCGAGCCGCCGGGCTGAATCACCGCCGTCGCGCCCGCCTCGGCGACCGCGATCAGGCCGTCGGCGAAGGGGAAGAAGGCGTCGGACGCGACCGCCGAGCCGATCGTGCGCGGCTCGGGCCAGCCGGCGGCGGTGGCGGCGTCGCGGGCCTTGGAGGCGGCGACGCGGGTCGAGTCGAGGCGGCTCATCTGCCCCGCGCCGATGCCGGCGGTGCTGCCGCCCTTCGCATAGATGATGGCGTTGGACTTGACGTGCTTGGCGACGGTCCAGGCGAAGCGCATGTCGGCCATCTCCTCGGGCGTCGGCGCGCGCTTGGTCACCACCTTCATCGCCGCCTCGTCGAGCCGGCCGTTGTCGCGCGACTGGACGAGGTAGCCGCCGGCGATGCTCTTGAGGCTGAGCCCGCCGCGCGCCGGGTCGGGCAGGCCGCCGGTCAGCAGCAGCCGCAGGTTCTTCTTCGCGGCGAAGGCGGCGAGCGCCGCCTCGTCGGCATCGGGGGCGACCACGACCTCCGTGAAGATCGCGGTCAGCGCCTCGGCGGTCGCGGCGTCGAGCGGACGGTTGACCGCGACGATGCCACCGAACGCCGAGACGGGGTCGCAGGCGAGGGCGGCCTGATAGGCCTCCAGCAAGGTCGCGCCGGTGGCGACGCCGCAGGGGTTGGCGTGCTTGATGATCGCGACCGCGGGCGGGCCGTCGCGGAACTCGCTGATCAGCTCCAGCGCGCCGTCGGCGTCGTTGAGGTTGTTATAGCTCAGCTCCTTGCCCTGCACCTGCCGCGCCTGGCCGATGCCCGGCGCGTGCGGCCCGGCGGGGACGTAGAACGCCGCCTTCTGGTGCGGGTTCTCGCCGTAGCGCAATTCCTGGCCGAGCCTGGCGACGATCGGCAGCGTCTCGGGGAACATCTTCTGCTGGTCGCCGAAGCCGAACCAGCTGGCGATCATCGAATCATAGGTCGCGGTGGCGGCGAAGGCTCGGGCGGCAAGCGTCTTGCGGAAGGCGAGCGAGGTCGCGCCGTCGGCCGCGTCCATCTCGGCGATCAGCGCGGGGTAATCCCTCGGATCGGTGACGATCGCGACGAAGCCGTGGTTCTTCGCCGCCGAGCGGACCATCGACGGGCCGCCGATGTCGATGTTCTCGATGATCTCGTCGCGCGGCGCGCCGCGCATCACGGTCTGCACGAACGGGTAGAGGTTGACGACGACGAGGTCGATCGGGCCGATGCCATGCTCGGCCATCGACGCGACATGCTCGGCGTTGTCGCGGAGCGCCAGGAGACCGCCGTGGATCGTCGGGTGGAGCGTCTTGACGCGGCCGTCCATCATCTCCGGGAAGCCGGTGTGCTCGGACACGTCCTTGACGACGAGGCCGAGGTCGCGGAGCGCCCTCGCAGTGCCGCCGGTCGACAGGATCTCGACTCCGTGCCGCTCCAGCGCGGCGCCGAGGTCGGCGAGGCCGGTCTTGTCGGAGACGGAGATCAGGGCGCGGGTGATGCGAACCGCGTCGGTCATAGTCACGTCCTATTTTTCCCTGTCATGCCCGCGAAAGCGGGGACCCAGTGCGTGAAGAATGAAACCCTGCGTCGCCCAGTCCTTTCTTCGACCGACTGGGTTCCCGCTTTCGCGGGAATGACAGGATGGTAGGCATTTACCGTGCGCGCTTGAACGACCAGTTGACCGAAGCGCCCTCGGCCGTCGCGTCGCCGCTCACCGTCAGCGCCTGCGTCGCGTGGGGCGCGCCGTCGGCGTCGACCCACAGGCTGTCGTCGAGCGCAAGCCGCCCGCCGCGCGCCTTGAAGGCCCAGACCGCGCCGCCCGGCAGCTTCAGCAGCGCGCCCTGGCCGTCGGCGGTCGGCGTCGCCTCGACGCCTTGCCCCAGGTGGAAGCGGATGTCGAAGCGCAGGCCGGCGCCTTTGCGCGACCTGGTGCGGCCCTTGGGCAAGGTCAGCGCGTCCTCGCCGCGCAGGTCCGCGCCGTCGCCGCCGAGGTACAGCCGGCGCTCGTGCTGGAAGCCGTAGCGGCGGACGTAGCCGTCGTGGCTGGCGTCGACCCAGACGCCCTCCTCGCTCTCGTTGCGGTGCGCGACGACCTCCTCGATGCCCTTGCCGAGCGCGCCGTCGTCGCGGATGCGGGTCGAATTGGTGTCGGCGAGGACGAGCGTCGAATGCGCGGCCGTGGTGCGCAGCAGCCCGGCGAGCTCGGCGGGAAGCGCCCGCTTGGCGCCGCGCGCGCCGCCGCAGTTGACCACCAGCCGCTGCGCGCCGTCCGACATCTCGAACGCCAGCGTCCCCGCATGCGCGCTGTTGGAGACGCGCGCCACCGGCGGCGGCCCGGCGTCGAGCACGAGGATGGTCTTGCCCGCCGCGAGGCGCTGGACGCCCGAATAGCTGCCGTTCTTGGTCGGCCGCGCCATCACGCCCGAAAGCTCGATGGCGCGCGCGATCCGGCCGGTGTCGCCGAGACCCGAGCCATGGACCGCCGTCATCGCGCCGTCGCCGAGCAGCGCGCCCTTGAGGCCGGGCACGAGCCGCGCCAGCGCCTGCGCCAGCGGCTCGGACACGCGCTGCTGGCGCGCGGTGTGGAATGACTGGAGGAGCAGCAGCAGCTCAAGCAGCTCAAGCTGGTCGAGCGGGCTGCGCGAGGTCACGCCGCCGTCGGGCAGCAGAAATCCGTCGAGCGCCTTGCCGAGCAGGCCTTCGGCCTTCGCCTGCCGGCTCTCGCCGCCGGGGAGGAGCAGCACCGAGGCGACGAGGCCCGCGGCGGCGGTGATCCGCTTCATGCCCTCGGGCGCCTTGTCGACGCTGCGCTCCAAGTGGCGGCTGCCGCGCGCCAGGTGGTTCAACACCGCCGAGCGGTGGACGAGGTCGCCCGAGGCGAGGATCAAGGGCGCGTGGCTGGTCCAGAACAGGATGCGGCTGCCGAGCACCGCGGGCGCCCAAGACACTTCGTCGAACTCGGCGTGCGCCGCTAGGAAGGCGGCGACGATCGGCTCGGCGACCTTGGGCGCCTTGGCGCGGTCGGCGGCCTCCAGGTCGCGGAGCCACGAGAAGCCGTTCGCCCAGTCGCGCCATGCCGCCGGCGCGCCCTCGGGACTCGGCCAGCCGCCCGCGAGCTGTCCCGAGAAGCCGCCCTGCGTCAGCCGCCCGGCCGCGACCGATGCGCCGGTCACCGGATCGCCCGCCAGAGGATCCTGCGGCGCGGCCAGGAGCTTCAGCGGGAACCGCCCCTTCAGCGCGAACCTGTGCAGCACCGTGCGGTACGACATGCGATGCAACCCTTCCGAGATGCGCTCCCCAAGCGACAGGCCCCGGTCGCCGCCTTCGCGGCTCAGCCGGTGGCTGGCGCTTCCGTCTTCATCGTCGCTCACACCGCGCCCCGGATCGCCGCGATGTTCGCGGCATAGTGCGCCGAGCCGCCCTTGAAGGTGGCAGTGCCAGCGACGAGCACGTCGGCTCCCGCCTCGATCGCGCGGCGCGCGGTCACCGGGTCGATGCCGCCATCGACCTCGAGGTCGATGGGCTTTCCGATCTTGTCGATCTGTTTCCTCAGCGCCTCGATCTTCCTGAGCTGGCTATCGATGAACGACTGGCCGCCGAAGCCCGGATTGACGCTCATCACCAGGACGAGGTCGAGATCCTCCAGCACATAGTCGAGCATCTTGGCGGTGGTTGCGGGATTGAGCGAAACGCCGGCCTTCTTGCCGAGCGACTTGATGCGCTGGACGGTGCGGTGAAGGTGCGGCCCGGCCTCGGGATGGATCGTCAGGATGTCGGCCCCGGCCTCGGCGAACGCCTCCAGATAGGGGTCGGCGGGCGAGATCATCAGGTGGACGTCGAGCGGCTTTTGCGTGTGCGGGCGGATCGCCTTCACCACCATCGGCCCGATCGTGATGTTCGGCACGAAATGCCCGTCCATCACGTCGACATGGATATAATCCGCCCCCGCCGCGTCGACGGCGCGCACCTCCTCGCCAAGCCGGGCGAAATCCGCCGACAGGATCGACGGGGCGATGCGGACGGGCTGCTGCACGGGGTGGCTCTAACGCGGGGAGCGGCGGGCGGCAACGCGGACGGCGCTTTTTCCGGGAACGGTGTCACCCCACCCTGTCCCTCCCCATCGAAGGGGAGGGGACGCCCTTGCCCTATGCTCAGAATATCCCTCCCCCTTCGATGGGGGAGGTTAGGTGGGGGTGACACCGCCGGGCGAGAGATGCGGCTAAACCCGCTTGAGCCGCGCGATGAAGAAGCCGTCCATCCCGCCCGCCTCGGCGAGGTCGCCGGGCAGGGTGCGGACCCAGCCTTCGGGGCTCGGCTGAAGACCGGCGGGAAGCTCCTCGGCGCGCACCGGATCGAGCGCGAAGCCCGGCGTGCGCGACAGGAACTCTTCGACTTGCGTCTCGCCCTCTTCCCGCTCCAGCGAGCAGACGCAGTAGATCAGCCGCCCTCCCTCGGGCAGCCAGCCCGCCGCGCGCCCGAGCAGCCGCGCCTGGATGTCGAGCAGCGGCGTCAGGTCGCGACCGCCCTTCAGGTGAAGCACGTCGGGGTGCCGCCGGAAGATGCCGGTCGCCGAGCAGGGCGCGTCGAGCAGGATGTCCTGCACGTCCGTCTTCGGCGCCCAGTCGAGCAGGTCGGCGGCGACCATCTTGGCCTTGAGGCCGGTGCGCTCCAGATTCTCCGCGACGCGCTCCAGCCGCTTGGCCGACACGTCGACCGCGACGACCCTCGCTCCCGCGCTGGCAAGCTGCAGCGTCTTCCCGCCGGGCGCGGCGCACAGGTCGAACACCGCGCGGTCGCGGACGTCGCCGAGCAGCGTCGCGGGCAGGCTCGCCGCGATGTCCTGCACCCACCAGGCGCCCTCGCCGAAGCCCGGCCATTCGGGCGGCCCACCGCGGCGCATCAGCCGCAGCCGGCCCGGCGCGAGCACCGCCGCGTCGAGCTCGGCGGCCCAACGCTCGGTCTCCGCCGGGTCGCGCAGCGTCAGGTCGGTCAGCGGCTCGCTCGCCATCATCTGGCCTGCCGCAGCCGCGACCTCGGGTCCCCAGGCCGCGCTCCAGCGCTGGCCGAAGGGCTCGGGCAAGGTCGGCGGGTCGGCGAGCGCCGCGCCCTCGCGCAGCAGCCGGCCGAGCACCGCGTGCACCAGCCGGCGCGGCCCGCGCTCGACGAGCGGCAGCGCGGTCGCCACCGCCGCGTGGTGCGGCGTCTCGAGGATCAGCGCCTGCGCCAGCGCCATCCGAAGCACCATCCGGGCGCGCGCATCCTCGGGCAGCGGCTTTGGCGTCGCGCCGTCGATCAGCGCGTCGAGGTCGGGCAGCCGCCGCAGCACATGCCCGGCGATGGCGCGCGCCAGCCCGCGGTCGCCCGGATGCTTCAGCCCGCCGAGCGTCCCGCCCTGCACGGCGTCCAGCGAGCGGCCCTGCCACAGCACGGAGGTGAGCAGGCGAAGCGCTGCGCGCCTCGCCTCGGTGCCGGGGGGGTCTTGGGAATCCATGCGCGCCTCTTAGGCGGGGTGGACGCTCGCACCAAATCCCCCCTCCCCGTTCCGGGGAGGATCAGCCGTCCCGCTTCAGCAGCTTGCCCAGGACCGTCATGTGGCCGACCGGGAACAGCCGCACCAGCCAGTCGATGATCCGGGCGTCCGGCCCGATCAGCACGCGGTGACGTCCGGCTTCCATCCCCCGGATGATCGTCTCCGCCGCCTGCTCGGGCGTCGTCCGCGCCACGCTGTCGAAGCGGTCGGCGCGCATCGCCGAGCCCTCGTCGTCGCCGTCCATGCTCCTGATGAACTTGGCGTTGCGCGCGACGTTTGTCTTGATGCCGCCGGGATGGACCCGGATGACCCGGATGTGCGGGTCGCTTGTCGCCAGCTCCAGCCGCAGCGCCTCGGTCAGCCCGCGCACCGCGAACTTGGAGGCGTTGTAGGCCGATTGCGTCGGGAACCCCATCATCCCGAACACCGAGGAGATGTTGACCAGCCACGCCGCGTCGGCCTCGCGCAGATGCGGCAGCGCGTGCCGGCAGCCGGCGGCGACCGCGCCGAAGTTGACCGCCATCACCCGGTCGAAATCCGCCGCCGGCGTGTCGACGAAAGGGGCTATGACCGTCAGCCCGGCATTGTTGATGATGCCGTGGAGCGCGCCGAACTCTTCGGCGGCCCGGTCGATCCAGCCCTTGAGCCGCGCGTCGTCGGTAACGTCGAAGCTTTCGCTGAAATGCGGCCGGTTGCCGAGCAGGCGCGAAGTCTCGGCCAGCCCCGCCTCGTCCTTGTCGGCAAGCGCCAGCTTCGCGCCGCGCCCGGCGAGCGCCAGCGCCAGCGCGCGCCCGATGCCGCTCCCGGCCCCGGTGATCGCGATCGTGCGTTCGGCTAGTATCGACATTCAGCCCCCAGATTGGAAGAGATGATGGCCAGCGTTCCGAGCCCCGACAAGCCCACCGATGTGCCAGTGCCAACCCCGGTCGACCCGCCGGTCCCCGAGCCGGCCGATCCGCCGGTTCCTGAGGTGACCGACGTGCCGGTCGAGATCGGCGGCCCCAAGGGGCTGGAGCCGACGCGTTACGGCGATTGGGAAAAGGGCGGGATCGCGGTCGACTTCTGAGCGGCGTCTCTCGACGGAGGCGGCGGGCCGGGCGACGATCCGGGCTGTGCGAACGAGCGCGGAAGGCCTTATGATGCGGTAGAAACGCGTTTGGGGGAACACGTCCGATGAAGCTCATCCTGTTTGCCGCCCTATCCGGCCTCGCCGCCGCGGCCGTCGCGTTGCCGATCGTCACGCCACCGCCGGTCGGCACGCCGCCGGCGATCGCGCGGGCGATCGCCGCGCCCGACCGCGCCAACCAGGCCGCGACCGATCTGCGGCGGCACCCGGCCGAGCTGCTCGCCTTCGCCGGGGTGAAGCCGGGCGACAAGGTCGCCGACCTCATCCCGGGAAGCGGTTATTTCACGCGAATCTTCAGCAAGGTGGTGGGGCCCAAGGGGCAGGTCTACGCCGTCTGGCCCGCCGAATATGCGCGCGAGGCGCACCCCGATCCCGAGAACTCGCTGCAGCTCGCGGCGAGCCCGGGCTATTCGAACATCCAGGTGCTGATGCAGCCGGCGAGCGCCTTCGCCTCGCCGGTGCTGCTCGACCTCGTGTTCACGTCGCAGAATTACCACGACTATCCCGACAGGTTCATGAACAGCCTGAACCCGTCGGTGCTCAACAAGGCGGTGTACAAGGCGCTCAAGCCCGGCGGCGTCTACCTGATCGTCGACCATGCCGCGGCGGCGGGATCGGGGATGCGCGACACCGACACGCTGCACCGGATCGACCCCGAGACGGTCAAGGCGCAGGTGATCGCCGCGGGCTTCCAGTATATCGGCGAGATCGACGTGCTCCGGAACCCGGCCGACGACCACACCAAGCTGGTGTTCGACAAGTCGATCCGGGGACGGACCGACCAATTCGTGATGAAATTCCGCAAGCCCTAGCGGGCGTAGTTCGCGGCCAGCGTGCGGTAGAGGTCGCCGAGGGTCTCCGAGCGGCCGAGCGCGTTGAGCACGTCGTCTGACATCGTCACGTCGAGCTTCGCCTCCAGCGCCAGGATGATCTGGCTCAGGCGCAGCGAATCGACGCCCATCGCCTCGATGCGGCGATCGAGGTCGAGCGGCGCGGCAGGGGCGTCGGGCGACGCCCGAAAGGCCTCTTCGAGCGCGCTCCGCACGTCGTCGTGGGTCAGGGTCGTCGCTTCGGTCAAATCGGCACCCCCCTTGTTGCAGCGCAACTAAGGCGGAGGCGGGCCGTCGGCAACCGTCCGATCAGGCGGGGTTACCAAATCGCTCCGCCACGTCATATTGCACTGCGAAGGGCGGGCGATGACGACAGACTATCGATACGCGCACCCAGGCGCCGAGACCGGCTGGGCCTTCGAGGGCCAGACCGAGACTCGCTTCACCTGGGCCTATGACGACGGCCGCGACAGCCTGCTGGCGCTCTACGCCAAGGGCAAATCGGGGCAGTGGGACGCCGACACGCGGATCGACTGGTCGCGCGACCTCGATCCCGAAAACCCGATGCTGCTCGACGACGCGACGATCCCGATCCATGGCGGCGAGGTGTGGCGGAAGCTGAGCGAGGGCGAGCGCCGCGCGGTCCGCCATCACCACCAGGCTTACACCACCTCGCAATTCCTGCACGGCGAGCAGGGCGCGCTGATCGCCACCGCGCGGATCGTCGAATCGGTGCCGGGCATCGACGCCAAATTCTACGCCGCGACGCAGGTGATGGACGAGGCGCGCCACGTCGAGCTGTTCGGCCGGCTGCTCCGCGAGAAATTGGAGGTCGCCTATCCGATCGCCGCCGGGCTCAAGTCGGTGCTGGAGAGCGGCCTCGCCGACAGGCGCTGGGACATGACGTACCTGACGATGCAGGTGCTGATCGAGGGCATGGCGCTCGCCGCCTTCCAGCAGCTGCGCGACGGCTCGCGGCACCCGCTGGTCGCCTCGATCAACGCCTATGTCATGCAGGACGAGGCGCGCCACGTCGCCTTCGGCCGGCTGGCGCTGCAGGGCGTCTATGCCGACATGAGCGAGGCCGAGCGCGAGGAGCGCCGCGCCTTCCTCGTCGAGGGCTGCCGTCAGCTCCTCAGGCGCTACGACGAGGTCGAGGTGTGGGAGCGGCTCGGGCTGCCGGTCGACGCCTGCGTCGCCGCGACGCTCACGTCGCCAAGCATGGCGCGGTTCCGGGCGCAATTGTTCAGCCGCCTGGTGCCGATCATCCAGTCGATCGGCCTCTGGGGCCCGACGATCGAACGCGGCTTCGCGCAGCTCGGCGCGCGGCCGATGGCGATTGCGACGCCGGCCCTCGACGACGACGACCGCATCGCCCGCGAGTTCGACAGCGGGGCTCGGCAGCGGATGACCGCGATCATGGAGCAACTGGCGCGGGGACGTGCCGACAGGGCGGCGTAAACCTTCGTCCCTCACAACCGTCATTCCCGCGAATGCGGGAACCCAGTCGTAGCCGGCCCTGGCGCTTTATCCTGCGACCGCTGGGTCCCCGCTTTCGCGGGGATGACAGTTTATGAGAGGAGGAGGGCGGTGATCTCCTCCGACAGTGGCGGCAGATGCGCGCGCCAGTCCGCGCCGCGATCCGGGATCGGGAACGCCGGGTAGACGCGCCGCATTTCGTCGACGAACGCCTTCCCCATCCGACCAATGCCTTCGAGCGCTTCGGCGACGGCGGTGCGCGACACTTCGGCGATCGCGGCGGGATCGAGGGCGCGAGCGGTGGCGATGATGGCCGGCCCCAGATCGGGCGCATCGGCCGCTACGACGCGCGATGCGTCAAGCAGGTTGCGGATGCGCTCGTCGGTGGCGACTCCGATCGCCGGCCCCAGCCCCGGCATCGCGCCGACCAGCGCGTGGAAGCGCGAGCTGAGCAGCAGGTCGGCGGCGCGGAGGACCGCGACGGCTTCGGCCACCGGGAGGTCGGCGCCGACGAGGATCGGGGCGGGCGCCAGCGCGGCGAGGTCGCGGCAGGCCGGGGCGTCGACTCGCTCCATCGCGATGTAGAGCGGGAAGGCGCCGCGCTCGCCAACCAGCGCCGTGACCGCTTTTCCCAGTCCGGCGATATAGGAACGGTAGGCGTCGCGGCGCTCGGGCGAATCGGCGTGGAAGAAGAGCCCGGAGTAATGGGTGTCGGAATGCGCGCCGCTGGCGCGGAGCGCCGCCGCCTTGGCGGGGTCGGCGCCGACCGGCCACCAGAAGGGGTTGGTCGGGCAGACCGCGAGCACGGGGTCGGCGCCGTTCCAGCCGAGGGCGCGGAGGCGGGCGTGCGCGGTTTCGGGCGGCGCGGCGGCCATGGTCCAGGCGGTATCGGCGCCGGGGACGCTCCTGAGGCCAAGCCGGACGGCGGCGGCGTGCGACGGCGCGTTGCGCGGAACGATCAGAGCGCCCTGGGCGTGCTCGCGGACGAAGGCTTCGAGCAGCGGATCCATCGCGCCGATCTCGGCGCCGTAGCCGACCGCGAGCTTGCCGTCCCTCACCGCCATCCCGAGCGCGGCCGCCATGATCGCCGACAGCACGTTCGAGAAGGAGGATTTGAACATCGAGCCTTCGCAGGCGACGACTCCGTGCGCCGCATCGACCGCGGCACGGATCGCGTCGGGCGCATAGCCGTCGAGCAGCACCGGCCGCACGCCGGGCAGCGCGTCGGCGGCGATGTCGGGCGTCACCGCGAGGGCGTCGAAGGAAACGTTGTCCGGCCCGAGCAAATGCCGGAGCTGGCGGACGATCTCGCCGGTCCGCATCTCCGCGCCGACATTGCCCGCGCCGAGATAGCCGGCGAGCAGCAGGCGCAGCGGCTCGCCCGGCTGCCAGCGCGCGGCGCCCTGCCGCGCGCCCGCCGCAATCGCATCGCCAAGATGGCCGATCAGCGTCGCGTCGGGGTCGGGCGAGCCGAGGAAGCGGATCATGCGGCGGTCGAGCATCGCGCTCTTCTAGGCCGGGTGTTGAAGGCGGCAAAGCCGTTCCCCACCCCAACCCCTCCCCTGAAGGAGAGGGGCTTCGGTCCGCGCAATGCAAAAGCCCCTCTCCTTCAGGGGAGGGGTTGGGGTGGGGCGAATGCTGGGTGTAACGCCCGGCCGATCGGGCGGCTCGACCTCTTCGACGCGGCGCGGCACAAGGCATGGCGTGGAAAACGACCTGCCCGGACTCGCGGCCTGCTTCGAGCGTTATGTCGCGGCGGAGCCCGAGGCGCCGGCGCTCTATTGCGACAGGCTCGACGGCGAGCCGCTTGAGCTGACGCGAGCCGAGCTTGGCGCGCTGGCGCTGCGGCATGGCGCGGCGCTGGTGCGGCGGGGGGTGAAGCCCGGCGACCGCGTCGTGCTGGCGGTGCCGACCTCGGTCGAGTTCGTCGCCACCTTCTGGGGGACCCTGCTGATCGGGGCGATCGCGGTGCCGGTGCCGGCGCCCGACAAGCGCGGGCTCGCCGAGGCGCGGCTGGCGCAGCTGGAACGGATCTGCGCGGTGGCGCTGCCGGCGGTGATCGTCGCTTCGCCTGATGCGCTGGGGGTCGATTCGGTCGGCGGCGTCGCGGTGCTCGATCCCGAGGAGCTCGAAGCGGGTCGCGACGAGGCGGTTCCGGTCGCGTCGGCCCCCGATGCGCTCGCGGTCATCCAGTTCACCTCGGGCAGCACGGGAAGCCCGCGCGGCTGCGCGCTGTCGCATCGCGCGGTCGCCTATAACGCCTGGGCGGTGGTGCGACGGCTCGGCATCGCGCCGGGCGACACCACGGTCTGCTGGTTGCCGCTCTATCACGACATGGGGCTGGTCTCGGGCCTCGCGGTGCCGGTGCTGGCGGGCGGGCCGGTGCGGCTGCGCCAGCCGACGCGCTTCCTCGCCAACCCGCTGGTCTGGATGCGGGACCTCGCCGCATACCCGCGCACCCACACCGCCGCGCCCAATTTCGCGATGGCGCTGGTGCTCCAGCGGCTGGAGCGCCGGCCGCCCGACGACCTTGATCTGAGCGGAGTCGGCAATATCGTCTGCGGCGCCGAGCCGATCGACCCGCTGCTCGCCCGCCGCTTCGTCGATGCGCTCAAAGCCCACGGCCTGCCCGAGACCGCGCTCCACCCCGCTTATGGCATGGCCGAGGCGACTTTGATGGCGACGAGCAGCGCGGGCGGCCTGCGGACGCGGACGTTCGACCGCGCCAAGCTCCATGGCGACGGGTTGGGCGTCGCCGGCGGTGTCGACACCACGACGCTGGTCAACCTCGGCACCCCGATCGAAGGCGGCGCGGTCCGGATCCTGAGCGGCGGCCGCGAGCTGCCCGATGGCGCGGTCGGCGATATCGAGATCAGGCTGCCGAGCCTGATGACCGGCTATTTCCGCGACGATGCCGCGACCGAGGCGGCGTTCGAGGACGGCTGGCTCCGAACCGGCGACCTCGGTTTCCTGAGCGGCGGCGAGCTGTTCGTCACCGGGCGCAGGAAGGACATCGTGATCGTCGCCGGCCGCAACATCGCGCCCGCCGACGTCGAATATGCCGCCGCCCACGCCGCGCGGATCGACCCGACGCGGATCGGCGCCTTCGGCCATCCCGGCCCGCTCGGCACCGAGGACCTTCACATCGTCGTCGAGACGCGGCCGAGCGCCGATCAGGCGGCGCTCCGCGCCCTCGTCAGCGACGCCTGCTACGCGACCTGCGGGGTGTTCCCGGCCTCGGTCATCCTCGTCCGCTCGGGCGGCGTGCCGCGCACGACGAGCGGCAAGGTCCAGCGCGCCCGCCTGCGCCAGATGATGGCGGCGGGCGAGTTGACCGACCTCGGCGCGGCGGATCTGGCGGCTTAGGTTCGGGTGGATCAGACGGCATCGCAGCCGCCTTTGCGCCCGGCGCTGTCACCCCACCCCTACCCCTCCCCATCGAAGGGGAGGGGACAATCTTCTTGCATCGCTCAGCTTGGTCCCTCCCCCTTCGATGGGGGAGGCTAGGTGGGGATGACACCGCCGGGCAGAAGACGCGACGACGCCAGTTGAACGGCCTTAATTCGTCGGCTGGGCGTTGCGCGCGACCGTCGCGGCTTCGAGCGCGGCGAGGCCTCGCTGTCCCGCGAGATAGCGCCGCGCCTCCGCCGCCCAGGCCGGATTGGCCGAGTTGCCGAGCGCCGTAACCGCGCCCGCGACATCGCCCGCGACGAGGCGTTGCGCGGCGAGCGGGCGGGCGGCGAGGCCGGTCGGTACCGGCGTGTCGGTGCGCCGGACCTGGACCATGTCGCCGAGTCCTTGCTTGACCGAGGCCCACCAGCCCTGCGCCGGGCGCGGCGCCGCAGGCTGGAGGCGCAGGAAGTCGGCGCGGAGCTTGGCGAGCGTCACCGGCGCGCTGCCGACCGCCGCCACGGCGTCGACCGCCGGCTTCTGATTGGGGAAGGTCTTGCGGAGCGCCTGCTCCAGCGCGCCGAGCCGGGCGCCGGATTCGAGCGCGTGGCGGACTGTCGCGACAAGCAGCAGCGTCTGCGCGCGCTTGACGCCCTCGCTCGCGGTGTCGAGCGCCGCGTCGGCGCGCTCGGCGGTGGCGTCGACCTTGGCGTCGATCTGCGCGAGCTTGGCGTTGGTGTTGTCGCGCGACGTGTCGAGCGTCTCGACCCGGTTCTCGACTCGCGCCAGCCGCTGCGGGTCGGCGCTGACCGCCTTGGCCTGCTCCAGTTGCGCGATTCGCGCGGTCAGCGCCTCGATCTTCGCGGCGTTGATGTCCGGCGTGACGGCGGCCTGCAGGCCCGGAATCCGCGAGCGGACCTCGCGCTCGAACCAGGGATTGGCGATCAGGCCGAGCGCGAAGGCGAGCAGCATGGCGCACAGCACCCACGGGAACACCGACCGCCGGGGCGGCGCGGGCGCGGCGCGCGGCGGAGTCGAGAGCGAGGCGTAGGTCGGCCGCTCGAAATTAAGATCGTCCATCGGCAGGCTTGTCGCACAGCAGGCCCGCCGCCGCCAAGACGCCGGTCTCGCTCGGCTCGTCCGCCGCGACCGCGCGGCGCCAGCCGGGGCCGGCGGCGGCGAGGGCGCGGCCCGAGATCGCGGCGATCGAATGGCCGCCGGGATCGTCGACCAGGCTCGCGAAATGCGCGGCGGTGCGGGCGGAGAACAGCAGGACCCAGTCGACCGAGACGGTCCGCAGCGCGTGCCGGGTCAGTTCGGGGTCGGCGAGGTCGGCGGCGTAGACGGGGACTTGCGTGACCGAGAGGTCGGCCTCGGCGTGGGTGACTTCGCGGCCGCTCAGGTGGAGGCGTCGGCCCTCGCCCTTGCCGAGGCGGATGTCGGTGAAGCCGGCGGCGCGGGCGGCGTCGGCGCTGCGCTCGCCGACCGCATAGGCCGGGAGCGCGAGGTAGCGCGCGAGGGCGGGGCCGGCGAGCGCCGGGGCCTGCGGGCTGGTGAACAGGATGGCGTCGAATTCTCCTGCGGGCGGCTGCCATGAGAGCGCGCGCGGGATGAGCAGCGGCAGCAGGATCGCAGCGTGGCCGAGCGCTTCGAGGCGATCGGCGGTGCCACGGCCGAGCTCGGCCGGGCGGGTGACGAGGACGCGGGCTATGACGCGGGGCCGCTGAACAGCGCGCGAAGCGCCGGGCTGGCGCGCGACAGAAGCTCCTCGCCAAGGTCGCGCGCCGATTCGGGCGTCGCGGTGGCGCGGTGGCCGGCGTGGTGCTCGCGTCCGTCGGGGCTGAGGATCTCGGCGCGCAGGCCCGAGGCGTCGGCGAGCGCCGCGATCGGGCTGTGGCAGGTGCCGCCGAGCGCCGCGAGCAGCGCGCGTTCGGCGAACACCGCCGAGGAGGTCGGCGGATGGTCGATCGCCGCGACCAGGGCGCGGGTCGCGCGATCGCCCGCGCGGATTTCGATTCCGACGACGCCTTGCCCCGGCGCTGGCAGCATCACCTCGACCGGCACCGCGTGGCCGATAGCCAGACGACCGAGACGGTCGAGGCCCGCCGCCGCGAGCAGGGTCGCGTCGACCTCGCCCGCCGCCAGCCTGGCGAGCCTTGTGTCGACGTTGCCGCGAAGCGAGACGATCCGGAGGTCGGGGCGGAGGCGGAGGAGCTGCGCCGCCCGGCGCGGCGACGAGGTGCCGACGACGGCGCCGCGTCCAAGCGTCTGGGTCGTCCGGCTTCCGACGAGCCGGTCGCGGACATCGGCGCGCGGCAGCATGGCGGCGAGCGCCAGCGCCTCGGGCCGCCAGGTCTCGACGTCCTTCATCGAGTGGACCGCGAAGTCGATGCGGCCGTCGTGGAGCGCCGTCTCCAGCTCCTTGGTCCACAGCGCCTTGCCGCCGATCTCGGCCAGCGGCCGGTCCTGCACCCGATCGCCGGTGGTGCGGATGACGACAGTCTCGATCTCCTCGGCGCGCCAGCCGTGCGCGCTGGTCAGCGCCGCGGCGACGAGGTGGGCCTGCGCGAGCGCCAGCGGCGATCCGCGCGTTCCGAGCTTGAGGTGGGCAGCCATGGCGGCGGCTTATGCGCGAGCCGGCGCTTTGGCCATAGCTGCCTGACCCGACCTCCGTTCGTGGTGAGCTTGTCGAACCACGTGACACGCACGGCGGTGCGGCCACGTCCTTCGACAGGCTCAGGACGAACGGAGGTTGGTGAAGCGGGGCGATCCGTCTAGGGCCGGCCCATGCCCAGCCCCATCATCCTTGGCATCGAATCGTCGTGCGACGAGACCGCCGTCGCGCTGGTGCGCGGTGACCGGGCGGTGCTGGCGCAGCGCGTCGCGAGCCAGGACGAGGCGCACCGGCCCTATGGCGGCGTGGTGCCGGAGATCGCGGCGCGGGCGCATGTCGAACTGTTGGCGCCGATGGTCGAGGCGGCGCTGGGCGACGCCGGGCTGCGGCTCGACCAGGTCGACGCGATCGCCGCGACCGCCGGGCCGGGGCTGATCGGCGGCGTGATGGTCGGGCTCGTCACCGGCAAGGCGCTGGCGCTGGCGTCGGGCAAGCCGCTGATCGCGGTCAACCACCTGGAGGGTCATGCGCTCAGCCCGCGACTGTCCGATCCGGGCCTGCAATTCCCTTACCTGCTGCTGCTCGTCTCGGGCGGGCATTGCCAGCTGCTCGCGGTCGATGGCGTCGGGCGCTACCGGCGGCTGGCGACGACGATCGACGACGCGGCGGGCGAAGCGTTCGACAAGGTGGCGAAGATCCTGGGCCTGGGCTTTCCCGGCGGCCCGGCGGTCGAGCGCGCCGCGAAGGACGGCGACTCCAGGGCGTTCGCGCTGCCGCGCCCGCTGATCCGCTCGCAAGAGCCGCACTTCTCCTTCGCCGGGCTGAAGACCGCCGTGCTGCGCGCCTCGCAGGCGGCGGGCCCCGGCCGCACCGCCGATCTCGCCGCGAGCTTCCAGCAGGCGGTGGTCGATTGCCTCGCCGACCGCAGCGCGCGGGCGCTGGACGCTTGCCCCGAGGCGACGGCGTTCGTCGTCGCGGGGGGAGTCGCGGCGAACGGCGCGATCCGGGACGCGCTCTCGGCGCTCGCCGTGTCGCGCGGCCTGCCGTTCGTCGCGCCGCCGCTCTGGCTGTGCACGGACAACGCCGCGATGATCGCCTGGGCGGGGGCGGAGCGGCTGGCGCTCGGCCTGACCGACGGGCTCGACGCCCCGGCGCGGTCGCGCTGGCCGCTCGACCCCCAAGCCGCGCCGGCGCGCGGGGCGGGGGTGAAGGCGTAGGGTCAACCGCAAAAGCTGCTGTCATTCCCGCGAAAGCGGGAACCCGGTCGCTGGCGGAAAGGCTGCCGACGCCGTGATCTTTCCTGCGGCCGCTGGGTCCCCGCTTTCGCGGGGATGACAGATTGGGGGGTATCTGGGTCAGGCGGCGGTGGTGGTGACCGTCGTGTGGGTCTCGACGGTCATCTGGCGCTCGCCCCTGGCGTTGTCGATGTGGAGCGACAGCTTCACGTTGTCCTTGCCCGCCCGCATGTCCTCGGCGGTGATGCCGGCGGCGGCGCGCACCGCTTCGAGGTGCGCGGCGTCGATGTCGGCGAGCTCGCTGCCGGTCTCGTCCTCGGTGTACGAGGTGTGGTTCTGGACGTGGATATAGAAGCGGGGCATGCGAAGTGCCTATTCCCGGATGGCGGTCCGGCGCCATCAAGCAGGTAATGCATGAAGCCCGATTCCGTTCAACCGAACCAGCGAGGCGACAGATGAAGCACATCGGGGTGATCGGCGGCGGGGCGTGGGGCACCGCGCTGGCGCAGGTCGCGAGCGCCGGCGGGCCGGTGACGCTCTGGGCGCGCGAGGCGGAGGTCGTCGAGTCGATCAACGAGGCGCATGTCAACGCGGCGTTCCTCGCCGGCGTGCCGCTCTCCGAAGCGATCCGCGCGACCGGCGACCTCGCCGAGCTTCGCCGCTGCGACGCGCTTCTCGCGGTGACGCCGGCGCAGCATCTCGGGCGGCTGCTCGGCGAGCTTGGGCCGAGCGTCCCGATCGTGCTGTGCGCGAAGGGAATCGAGGCGGGGACGCACCGGCTGATGACCGAGGTCGCGGCGGCGGCGGCGCCGGGCGCGGTGCTCGCGGTGCTCTCCGGCCCGACTTTCGCGGCGGAGGTCGCCAAGGGCCTTCCCACGGCGGTGACGCTCGCCTGCGCCGACGAGGCGCTGGGCGAGGCGCTGAGCCAGCGGCTCGCGCGGCCCGCCTTCCGGCCCTATTGGAGCGACGATTTGATCGGCGCCGAGGTCGGCGGCGCGGTCAAGAACGTGCTGGCCATCGCCTGCGGCGTGGTGGCGGGAAAGCGGCTGGGCGAGAACGCGCGCGCCGCGCTGATCGCGCGCGGCTTCGCCGAGATGCTGCGTTTCGGGCTGGCGAAGGGCGCGAGCATGGCGACGATGGGCGGCCTCTCCGGCCTCGGCGACCTGGTGCTGACCTGCTCCAGCCCCAAGTCGCGCAACATGAGCCTTGGCATGGGCCTCGGCGAAGGGCGACGCGCCGCCGAGCTGATGGCCGAGCGCAACACCGTGGCCGAGGGCGCGTTCACCGCGCCGGTGCTGGTCGAGGCGGCGCGGGTGATGGGCGTCGACATGCCGATCGCCGAGGCGGTGGTGGATCTGCTGAGTGGGTCGGCGAGCGCGGACGCGGTGGTGGAAAGGCTGCTGGCCCGGCCGTTGAGGGCGGAGTCTCTTTAGTGCGCGGCGCGCCTCACTCCCGCCAGATGCGACAGCGTCAATCAGCAATATGTTAAGGGCGGCTTTGCGCCCTAACGTCAGCCGTTCCGCCTGATCGCCAAGTTGCCGGCTACGTGCCTAGTCCAATCCGCCAAGCTGCGATCTCCTGGTAACCGCGAACAATGTCGGCAGCAGCACCAGCGTCAGCAGCGTCGCCGAGACGAGACCACCGATCACGACGGTCGCGAGCGGCTTCTGCACCTCCGCGCCTGCGCCCGATCCGAGCGCCATGGGGAGGAATCCGAGGGAGGCGACGAGGGCGGTCATCGCGACGGGGCGGAGGCGGGCGAGCGCGCCTTCGCGGGCCGCGGTGGGGCGGGCGAGGCCGCCGGCCGCGAGCGCCTGGATCGAGCTCAGCATCACCAGGCCGTTCAGGACGGCGACTCCCGACAGCGAGATGAAGCCGGCGGCGGCGGAGATCGAGAACGGCATGCCGCGCAGCCAGAGCGCCGCGACGCCCCCGACCAGCGCGAGCGGAACGCCGGTGAACACGATCGCCGCGTCGCGGACATTGCGGAGCGCGCCGTAGAGCAGCAGCAGGATCGCCGCAAGGCAGAGCGGCACGACCAGCAGCAGGCGCTTGCGCGCCGAGGCGAGGTTCTCGAACTGGCCGCCCCAGTCGAGGTAGACGCCGGCCGGCAGGCGGACTCCGGCGGCGATTCGCGCCTGCGCATCGCCGACGACGCCCGCGATGTCACGGCCACGGACGTTGGCCTGGACGACGATCCGGCGCTTGCCGTTCTCGCGGCTAATCTGGTTGGGGCCGTCGACCACGGCGATGTCGGCGACGGTCGAGAGCGGCACGAAGCTGCCCGTCGGGGTCGGCACGGGCGTCTGGGCGAGACCGTCGGGATCGGCGCGGGCCGCCTCGTCGAGCCGGATCGTCACCGCGAAGCGGCGGTCGCCCTCGAAGATCAGCCCGGCGTCGCGGCCGCCAACCGCCGCAGCGACGACGTTCTGGACGGTCGCCGCCGAGATGCCGAGGCGGGCGAGCGCGTCGCGGTTCGGTCGGATTTGAAGCATCGGCAGCCCCTCGATCTGCTCGACGCGAACGTCGGCGGCGCCTTCGACCCGGCGCAGGATCGCCGCGACCTCGGTGGCGGCGCCTGCCATCTGGACGGGATCGTCGCCGTAGACCTTGACCGCGATGTCGCCGCGCACGCCCGCGATCAACTCGTTGAAGCGCATCTGGATCGGCTGGGTGATTTCGTAGCTCTGGCCGGGAAGCAACGCGAGCTGCCGCTCGACCTGCTCGATGAGCTCAGCCTTGGGCAGGCGCGGATCGGGCCACTGCGCGCGCGGCTTCATGATCACGAAAGTGTCGGAGATGTTGGGCGGCATCGGGTCCGACGCGACCTCGGCTGTGCCGGTTTTCGAGAAGACGAACTTCGCCTGCGGAAGGCGGGCGAGCTGTCGTTCGACCTTCGACTGCATCGCCTGGCTCTGCTCGATCGAGGTGCCTGGGACGCGGAGCGCCTGGACGAGCAGGTCGCCCTCGTCGAGCCGCGGCATGAACTCCTGGCCGAGCGTCAGGAACAGGCCGGCGCCGAGCGCCACGGCGGCCGCTGCCGCGCCGATCGTCAGCCGCGGCCGCGCCATCGCGCGGTCGAGCGCGGGGACGTAGCGTGCGCGCAACCAGGCGAAGATGCGGCCCTCGCCCTCCTCAACCGGCTTGCTGAGCCAGGCGGCGATGGCGGCGGGAACGAAGGTCACCGAGAGCAGAAAGGCGAAGCCGAGCGCGATCATCACGGTCAGCGCCATCGGCGTGAAGGTCTTGCCCTCGACCCCGCTCAGCATGAGCAGCGGCACGTAGACGACGATGATGATCGCCTGCCCGAACAGCGAGGGGCGGATCATCTCGCGGGCTGAGGCGGCGACGGTCTCGAGCCGCTCGGCACGGCTCAGCGTGCGGCCGGCGGCGTGCTGGCGTTCGGCGATCCGCCGGAGCGCATTCTCGACGATGATCACCGCGCCGTCGACGATCAGCCCGAAGTCGAGCGCGCCGAGGCTCATCAGGTTCGCCGAGACGCCCGATTGCAGCATGCCGAAGCCGGTGAGCAGCATCGTCACCGGAATGACGAGCGCTGCGATCAACGCGGCGCGGAAGTTGCCGAGCAGCAGGAACAGCACGGCGACGACGAGCAGCGCGCCTTCGCTCAGGTTTCGCGCGACGATGGAGATGGTGGCGTTGACGAGCCTGGTGCGGTCCAGCACCGGCTGGACGACGATGTCGGTCGGCAGCGAGGCGTTGATCTCGGTGAGGCGCGCCGCGACGGCGGAGGCGACGGCGCGGCTGTTCTCGTCGATCCGCATGATCGCGGTGCCGACGACCACCTCCTCGCCATTTTCGGAGGCGGAACCCATTCGGAGCTCCTGGCCGATCTGCACGCGCGCCACCTGGCCGACGCGGACCGCGACTCCGTCACGGGTGGCGACGGGGATGCGCGCGAGGTCGGCGAGGCCGGTCAGCCGCGCGTCGAAGCCGACGCTCAGGCCCTCGCCGCCCCGGTTGATCGTTCCGGCGCCGATGCCGCGGTTGTTGGCCTCGATCGCGGTGGCGAGCTCGTCGAGCGTCAGGCCGGTGGCGGCGAGGCGCTGGAGATCGGGAACCACAAGATATTGCTTCACATAGCCGCCGATCGAATCGATCCCGGCAAGGCCCGCGACCGACTTCAGCAGCGGCGCGACGATCCAGTCCTGCGCGGTGCGGAGATAGGTCGCCTTGTCGGCCGCGCGCACCAGATGGTCGCCCTCGGGCGTGATGTAGCTGCCGTCGGGCTGCAGGCCCGGTAGCCCCGCCGCATGGCGGTCGTTCGGCCGGTGCTCCATGCGAACGGTCCACATGAACACCTCGCCAAGGCCGGTGGCGACCGGCCCCATCTCCGGCTCCGCGCCGGGCGGCAGCGCGGACTCGGCGGCGCGAAGGCGCTCGGCGACCTGGCTCCGCGCGAAATAGATGTCGGTCGCGTCGGTGAACACCGCGGTGACCTGCGCGAAGCCGTTGCGGCTCAACGAGCGGGTGCTCTCCAGGCCGGGCGTGCCGGCGAGCGCGGTCTCGATCGGGAAGGCGATCTGGCGCTCGACCAGCTCGGGCGACAGGCCGGGCGCGCGGATGTTGATCTGGACCTGGTTGTTGGTGATGTCTGGCACCGCATCGACCGGCAGGCGCGCCAGCGCCCAGAGGCCTACGAGGGCGGCGGCGAGCGTCAGCAGCAGCACCAGCCAGCGGCGCTCGACCGCGAGGGTGATGATTCTGGCGATCATGGCTCAATGCCCCTCATGGCCGGCCGCGCCCTTGCCGAGCTCCGACTTCAGGACGAAGCTGCCTTCGACCGCGAGGGTCTCGTTGCCGGTCAAGCCGCTCAGGACCGCGATCATCGGCCCGTCGCGCGAGCCGAGCGTCACAGGCGTGGCACGGAAGCCGGCCGGCGTGCGGACGAACAGCGTGGGGCGGCTATCGATCGTCTGAACCGCAGCGGCCGGCACCATCAGCGCACCGGCCGCGGTGGCGGCGCGCGGGATGCGGACGCGGCCCTGCACCGGCTCCCCCGCCCGCCACCGGCCGGCGCTGTTGTCCAGGCTGGCGATGACGCGAACGAGCCGTGTCGCCGGATCCAGCACGGGCGAGACGAAGGTGACTCGCGCGACGCTCCGGCGCTCGGCCGCCGCGACGTCGACGAGCGTGCCGGGCCGAACCCGCGCCGCCTCGGCGGGCGGCAGCGAGAGGATCGCGTTCAGGCGGCTGAGGTCGGCGATCCGGAACAGCTCGGCGCCCTCGGCATCCTCGCTGAAGGTCTGGCCGAGCACCGCCGTGCGCGCGATCACATGACCCGCGATCGGCGACGCGATGACGATCCGGCTGAGGCTGCCGCCCTGGACGCCCGACGCCGCCACCTGCTGGCGTGCCAGCCGCACCGCGACCTCGGCCTCGGTCGCCGCGGCGCGCGACACCTCGACCTCGCGCAGCGGCCGGTAGCCGCGGGCGTGGAGCGTCTCGTCACGGCGGAGCGTCGCCTGCGCGAGCGTCGAACGCGCGCGGGCGCGCTCGACTTCGGCGTTGAGCGATGCGGCCTCCCGGCTTTCGATCACCGCCAGCACCTGGCCGCGCGAGACCGCGTCGCCGAGATTGCGCCGAAGCTCGACGACCCGGCCGCTGACCGAGGCGGCGACGATCCGCGTCGAATCGGGATCGCTTTCGAGCAGCGCCGCAGCCTCGATCGCGGCGTCCGCGCCGCCGCGGCTGGGACGACCGACCTTGATCCCGCCGGCGGCGATCTGCGCCGGCGTCAGCGCAATGACGCCATCGGCCGGATGTTCGGTGGTTTCCTGTTCCTTGGACTCGGCGGCGGGCTCGGCTGCGGTGCAGCCCCAAACCGCCAACGCGGCGGCGAGCACCGCGACTTTGTGCGACATGATCTGAAATCTCCTGACGGGTAGGCGCGCGCCGGGCGGCGCGGCCGGGCCGTCAGGCGATGGGCGGGCGGAGGGTCTGCCGCGGCGGGATCGCCACGAACGCCGCGTCGCGCCATGACACCGGGAGGGTGCTTACCAGCAGCGCGATCCGGGGCGCGCTCAGCTTGATCAGCGCCGCGAGTTCGTGGCCATGGCAGGCGCCGTGATGATGCGGCGTCGGGGCGTGACCGTCGGCAGGCACCTGATCGCCATCGCCGTCGGCATGCATCGAGGCTGGGCCTTCGATGCTTGCGATCTCGGTCGCATGCACCAGCGTGCCGCTCACCGATCCGATGAGCAGGCAGGCAAACGCGATCAGGCCAAGGAAACGCCGCACCCGCTGAGCATAGATCGCGGCGCGCGTTTTTGCCAAAGCCTTTCGGCCGTCGCGTCGGCCCTCACAGCGCTGGCGCTGGCGCTATTAGTCATCCGCTGGCGGAGGCCTCGCGCTGCATTTGAGCCGGGCGATGACGTGAGGTCGTGGCGCAGCCCGTCGGCCGCCCCTATGCTGAGCTGTGCGCTGGAAATCGATCGATCTGATCTTCGTCGCGGCCCTGTTCGCAGGCATCCTCTATTTCGTGTTGAATCGAACCGGGCTGACAGGAGTCTGGTCGCCTGCCCTCAAGGGGACGTGCGTCACCCTGCTGGCGAGCTGGGCGGCGTTGCAGGCGCGAACGCTTGATGGGTGGCTGGTCGCCGCCGCGCTCTCACTCGGTGCTGTCGGAGACGTGCTGCTGGAAACGCACGGGCTGATTGCTGGCGCGATCGCCTTTCTTGGCGGGCATCTGGTGGCATCTTGGCTGTATTGGCGTAACCGCGAGGGCAGGCTGCGCATTGTTCCCGCGGTGACGCTGGCGACGGCGATCTGCGCGTGGTGTCTAGCCTCCAAAGGGGGATCGGCGCCGGGCATCGCGGTCTACGCCGCTGCGCTCGGGCTGATGGCGGGGACGGCGCTGGTGAGCCGGTTCGCGATTGCTGGCGCCGGACTAGGCGCGTTGCTGTTCGTCGCGTCGGATCTGCTGATTTTCGCAAAGCAGGGAGCATTAACCGCCTCGGCATTGCCGGGAATTCTGGTCTGGCCCCTCTACGTGGCGGGTCAGGCGACAATCGCCTGGGGCGTGGTGACAACGCTCAGGAGGAAGGCGTCTTGAAAGCGCGACACTCGAGCCGTGTCGCCCACTAAACGAACGGCAGCTTTCTGGGTTAGCCATGAACTTGGCTGGCTTCTTTGTTGGCTTGGGCCACCTCGCGGTGCCGCTTCCGGTCCGCAATCGGCGGGTCGCACGGCAAATATCGTCGACTGAAGCCGCCATGCCGCGATACATCACACGCGGCGTGACTTGATCTCTTCGGCGGGAGGGAACCAAAAGGAGAAGGCAACCGATGTACGAAACCATTCGCGTCGACGCGGCCGAAGGTGTGGTGACGATCACGCTCAATCGGCCGGAACGCCTGAATGCGGCTCCGACGACCATGTTCGACGAGCTTCGCCAAGCGCTCGCCAGGCTCGACGACGCGCGGGCGGTGTTGATCGCCGGCGAGGGGCGTGCGTTCTGCTCTGGAGCGGAACTCGGTTCGGGAGCCTTGGCGGGGGGCGACGGGGATCCCGCCGAGGCGACGTACCGGGCGCTGACGCGGCACTATAATCCAACGATGCAGGCGATCGCCGACCTGTCGGTCCCAGTGGTCAGCGCCGTGCGCGGGGCGGCGGCGGGAATCGGATGCTCGCTCGCGTTGGCGGCCGATTTCTGCGTCGCCAGCCCGTCGGCTTATTTCCTGCAGGCGTTCGTCAATATCGGCCTGGTGCCGGACGGCGGCGCCAGCTGGATGCTCGCGAAGCTGGTGGGAAAGGCGCGCGCGACCGAAATGATGCTGCTCGGCGAGCGCATCCCGGCGGACAAGGCGCTGAGCTGGGGACTGATCCACAAGGTGGTCGAAGACGACGTCCTGATACCGGAAGCGACCGCGCTTGCACGGCGCCTCGCGGCTGGGCCGACGGCTGCGCTGGGCGAAATGCGCCGCAATCTGGCCGCTGCTTTCGAAAGCGATTATGCCGGCGCGATGCGCCGGGAAGCGGATTCACAGCGGCGCATGCTCGGCACCGAGGATGCGAGGGAAGGGAGCCTCGCTTTCTTTCAGAAGCGCGCGCCGGTGTTCAAGGGACGATGATGCGCCGCGCTCACGCCTGAGCGACAGCCATGGCGGCATGGCGGAACTGCGCGCCTTGGCGAACCCAAGATCGCCGAGGCAGGTCAGGGGCGAGGGTGACGCGCCGTTCTCACTGCGCCTCTCCCGGGACGGCGGCGGTCATGCCGCCAGCGCGGGTGGGGCTGGGGCCCTGGCGCCACGCGGCGAGCGCGCCGAGCACCAGCCAGATCGCCGCGCACAGCCCGAACATCGCCGGCGTGCCGGCGGCACGCTGCAGGGGGCCGAACAGGAACGGGCTGACGAACACGCCGCTGAACACGCCGGTGTTGAGCAGCCCGATCGAATAGCCGTGCAGCGCCGGCTGGACCTGCCGGAGGGCCGTGCGAATGATCATCGGGAAGGACAGGCCGACGCCGATCCCCACCGCCGCCGAGGCCGCGGTGATCGGCGGGACGCCGCCCGTCCACAGCGCCATGCCGCCGAATCCCAGCGCGGAGGCGATCGTCGCGACGCTCAGGATCCAGCGATCGGCGATGCGGCCGCGGATCAGCGCGTAGGCGATCGAGGACAGCATGGCGGCGGCGGGTGCCGCGACCAGCACGACCGCGCGGCTGCCCGGCGTCGTGAGGCCGTGCGCGGCGAGGTGAAAGGGCATCAGCGTCGGCTGCGTGCCCATCAGCAGGAAGATGAAGCCGCCCGCCAGATAGACCGGACCAGCCTTGCGCGCCGCCGTGACGAGGCCGTTGACGGTGTCGTCGCGGGGCACGACCGGCGTCCTTGATCCCGCGACCAGCGTCAGCGCGAGCAGCCCGAAGCCGACATAGATCGCGAACGGGGCGCGCCAGCCATAGAATTGCGCGAGGGTTGCGGCGACGATGCCGCCGCCGATCGCGGAGATGTCCGACAGCGCGGTCTGGAAGCCGAGTGTCTTGATCCGCGCGTCTCCGGTCATCACCGCGCCGGTCGCCGTCGTCAGCCCGCAGCTCAGCACCGAGGCGGCGAGGCCCGCGACGAAGCAGCTTATCAGCAGAGGCGTGGCGGACTGCGCCGCGCCGCCGCCCAACCCGGCCGCCGCGAAGCAGAGCGCGGCGAGGATCAGGCAGCGGCGCAGGCCGAAGCGCGCGATCAGCCCGCCCGCCAGCAGCCCGCCGATCACCAGGCCGAGGAAGGGCAGCGACTGCGCGCGCTGCGCGGTGATCTCGCCCGCCACGCCGCCGCCGAGATAGGCGGCGATCATCGGCAGCGCCGGCGGCAGCACGGCCATGTTGAGCGCCGGCGCGACCAGCGCGAGGATCAGCACGGTCCGCAGCGGCCAGGCGACCGGCGCGGCGGCGGTTGCGCCGTCGTTCATGCCGCTTGCCGCGCCGCGTCGGAGGTCGCCACCGGGTCGTAGAAGCCGGGGCGCAACCGGGTGAAGCCGAACTCGTCGGCGATGCGGTGGACGTTGGCGTCATAGTCCGGAACGTTGACGTAATTGATCGTGCGGGCCGAGGCGACGAAGCTGTGGCCGGCCTGGAGGTCGATCCGCTCGGTCTTCACGCGCTCGCGGAATGCGTCCGCGCGGGGTCGGCCCTCGCGGCGGTCGGCGAGATATTCGGCGATGATCAGCGACAGCTGGTCGTCGAGCTTCCACGGCGCGCCGTTCGCCTCGATCAGGCCGATCACGAACAGCGTCGGATGCTGGCGCGAGAAGGCGGTCAGGTACAGGCGCGGGTGCCCCTGTTCCCAGCCGAAGGCCGCCTCGTCGATGAACGGCACGCGATAATTGTAGCCGGTCGCGGCAATGATGATGTCGATGTCCTCGGCCGAGCCGTCGGCGAACCGGACCGTGCCGCCGTCGAGCCGCTCGACGTCGCCCTTGGGAACGATCCGGCCGTGCGCCGCGTGATACAGCACTTGCGTGTTCATCACCGGGTGGGTTTCGCCGACCTCGTGATCGGGCTTGGGGAACCCGAGCCGCGTGATGTCGCCGATGTGCAGCTTCACCGCGGCCGGGAACTCGATCCCGCGCAGCGCCTCGGGCGCCAGCGTCGGATCGTTGAGCAGGTCGAGCGTCGGCACGCCGAACAGGTGCTTTGGCACGAAATTATAGCCGCGCCGCATGCTGACGAACACCTTGGACGCGGTGCGCACCGCGTCGCAGGCGATGTCGGCGCCGGAATTGCCCATGCCGACGACCAGCACCCTCTTGTCCTTCAGCTGCCCCGCGTTCTTGTAGTTCACCGAGTGCATGATCTCGCCGTCGAACGCGCCCTTGAAGTCGGGCATCCGCGGGTGCCAGGTGCACCCCGGGCAGACGATCAGCGCCTCGAACGAGCGGACACGCCCCGATTCGGTCTCGACGATCCAGCGCTCGCCGTCGGGTTCGGCGCGAACCACCTTGCTGTTGAACTCGACATGGTCGCGCAAGGCGTAGGTGTCGGCGAAGCGCTGGACATGCGCGAGGATCTGCAGCCGGCTGGGATAGTCCGGATAGGAGTCGGGCATCGGGAAGTCGAAGTAGCTCGAGCCGTTCTTCGACGACACGAAATGGCATGATTCGTACATCGGCGTGCCGGGGTTGGTGATGTCCCACAGCCCGCCGACGTCGTCGTTCTTCTCGAGAATGACGAACGGGACACCGCTTTTCTTCAGCGCTCGCGCCGCGATCAGGCCGTGCGGCCCGGCGCCCACGACGCACACCGCGTCGACGCGCTCGATCGCCTGTCCCTCGGTCATCTGCTTGCTCCCTCTCACATCATCAAGGGTGAAAAATCGTATCTATCGCGATAGACCTCTCACGTTATTGCGGTGAATAACGCCAAAATCTCCCGTTTGCCAAGATTTTTATTGACGTAGTGCGAATAATCGTCACATTCTGCCGGGAGGGAGCCGAACGCCGGCCGAACGAGTCAGCGGCGTTTCCAGCAGGAGGCATCAGGATGCCTCTGGCCATCAGGAGGAGACGTGCCGTGCCGAATTTCCGAAGCGCCCTGAGCCGGAGAGGCGCCTGCCTCATCGCATCGTCCATCTTCGCGCTCGCCGTCGCCGGCCCCGCCCGAGCGCAGTCGGCCGCGCCGGCGCCGCAAGCCGATCCCGCGGCGCAGGGAACGCCGGCGGACGACTCCTCTGGCGACATCATCATCACCGCACAAGGCCGCGAGCAGCGCCTGAAGGACGTGCCGGTGTCGGTTTCGGTGGTGACGGGCGCCGCGCTGGAGCGCCAGGACCTGAGGTCGCTGGCGGACATCACCGCCCGGCTGCCGAACGTCAAGATCACGCCGGGCCAGTCGTCCGACGTGCTGTCGATCCGCGGCGTCGGGTCGGGCCAGAACCCCGGCCTCGAGCAGTCGGTCGCGACCTTCGTCGACGGCCTGTACCGCGCCCGCTCGCGCGGCATCCGCGCCGCGATCTTCGACGTCGACCGGGTCGAGGTGCTGAAGGGCCCGCAGATCACCTTCTTCGGCGCCAACGCCATCGCCGGCGCGCTCAACATCACGACCCGCAAGCCGTCGTCGACCTTCGGCGCCAACGCCACCGCGCTCTACGGCACCGACAACGAATATCTGGTCGAGGGCGGTATCACCGGCCCGCTTTCGGACACGCTGTCGGCCCGCGTCGCCGGGCGCGCCAACGGAATGGACGATTTCGTCGACAACGCCGCCGCCACGAAGCGCGGCACCTTGCGCGAATATACCGGCCGGGTGTCGCTGCGCTGGGAGCCGACCAGCAATTTCCGCTCAGATCTCCGCGCCGAGGGAACGCACTCGCGCAACAGCGCGGCCTATGACGGCGAGCTGCTCAACTGCCCGACCGATCCGATCTATCCCACCGCCGGCAACATCGGCTGCGGCGAGGCGCTGGCGCTCGGCGGCGGCACGGTCGAGGACAAGCTCAACCGCAAGTCGAACATCATCCCCGGTTACGCCAACCTCGACTTCTACGAGCTCGGGTGGACCAACACGCTCGACATCGGCGACGCCAAGCTCAAGTCGGTGACCGGCTATTACGACCACAAGAGCCATGTCCTGCAGGATCTGATCCCGGTCGGGCCGCTCGGCCCCGACAACCTCGGCTCGCTGCTCGTCCCGGCCAACGACCTGTTCCACCAGTTCAGCCAGGAGCTGCGGCTGGAAACCCGGATCGGCGATTGGGTCGATGTTCTGGCCGGCGTCTATTACCAGAAGTCGCACCTCCAGACCGACAGCTACGCCGATTTCCGCTTCCTGCCGTTCGGCGCCTTCGTGCCCCCGCCGTTCAACCCGGCGGGCTACAACGCGGCGACGCAGGTCGCCGGCTATGCGGTGCTGTTCCAGGACGAGAACACCAAGTCGGCCTTCGCCGCCGCGACGATTCGGCCGATCGAGCATCTGCGCATCAACGCCGGGCTGCGCTACACCGTGGTCAGCAAGGACGCGAGCCGCAGCTTCGTCATCGGCAGCCATGCCGGCGGCGTGGTGTCGGGGGACACGCTGGTCCCCGCGCCGCTCATCACCCAGCAGTTCCTCGCCGGCAACGTCATCGGCGGCGACCTGACGGACTTCCCCGATCCCTCGCGTCGCGACAAGCGGCTGATGCCATCGGTCGGCGTCCAGTACGATGTCGGGTCGGACCTGATGGCCTATGCGACCTACTCCACCGGCTTCAAGGCGGGCGGCTACGGCGGCACCAACGTCATCGAGCAATTTGGCCCGGAATATGTGAAGGCCTATGAAGCCGGCGTGAAGGGATCGCTGTTCGATCGCGCGCTCAACTTCACGCTCGCCGCGTTCCGCAGCGACTATCGCGACCTTCAGGAGGCGACGATCGTCTTCCTGCCTTCGGGCGCGGTGATCGCGGTCACCACCAACGCCGCCTCGGCGCGGTCGCAGGGCATAGAGTTCGGCTCGACTCTGCGCGTCAGCCCGGCGCTCAGCCTGTCGGCCGACGTCGCCTATCTCAACTCGCGCTTCCGCGATTATCCGAACGGCGGCTGCACGGTGCTGCAGACGCTGACCCAGGGCCTCGCCTGCTCGCAGGACCTGTCGGGCAAGCGCCGCCCGTTCGCGCCGGAGTTCAGCGGCAATTTCGGCGCGTCGCTGACCCTGCCGTTCGGCGACAACGAGCTCCGCGTCGATCCCAGCGTCTACTTCGTCACCGACTACAACCAGCAGGCGGGCAACGATCCGCTGTACGTCCAGAAGGGCTACGCCAAGGCCGATCTGCGCATCGGCTTCGGCCCGGACGACGGGCGCTGGGAAGTCGCGGCGATCGGCAAGAACCTGACCGACAAGCAGACCGCCAGCTTCCGCAGCGGCGTCACCGCCTCGTCCGGATCGGTGATCGCCTTCGCCGAGCGCGGCCGGTCGGTCGCGCTGCAGCTCACCTTCAAGAGGTAACGCCATGACCGTGACCCCATCCCGCCGAACCGTCGCGAGCGTGACGCCCGCGCCGCGCATGCTGGAGGGCGAGGGCTTCGTCGTCCGCCGCCCGGTGCCGGCGCGCGGGCTTGAGGCGATCGGCCCGTTCATCATGCTCGACCACATGGGGCCGGTGCTGCTCGCGCCCGGCGAGGCGAAGGGCGCGCCGACGCATCCGCATGCCGGCCTGGAGACCCTGACGTACCTGCTGGAGGGGCGCGGCCATCATCTCGACAGCCTCGGCAATTTCAGCGTCATGGGGCCGGGCGACGTGCAGTGGATGCGCGCCGGCAGCGGCATCGTCCACGACGAGGGACCCGACGAGGCGGCGCGGCGCGACGGCGGCCGGGTCCACGCGCTCCAGCTGTGGATCGACCTGCCCCGCCCGCACCGCCACGATCCGCCCGCCTACCGCCAATATGGCGCGGCGGAAATCCCGGTGTTGGCCCATGGCGACGGCGTGACGCTGCGGCTGATCGCCGGCCGCTTCGCCGGGGCCAAGGGACCGGTCGAAACTTATGCAGACCCGTTCCTGCTGCATGCCGAACTCACCGCGGGCGCATCGGCCGACATCGATCCCGATGTCGCCGAAGTCGCCGCCTATGTCCTGCGCGGTGAAGGGCGGGTCGAAGGCAGGGCCGTCGGCGAAGGGGACTTCGTCCGCTTGGTCGGCACCGGCGCCATCGCCATCGCGGCCGGCGCCGCCGGCCTCGACCTGATCCTCGCCGGCGGCCCGCCGCTCGCCGAGCCGATCGTCCGTCACGGGCCGTTCGTGATGAACACCCAGGCCGAGTTGCAGGCGGCGTTCGACGGCTATCGCGCCGGCCGCTTCGGCACGATCAAGCGGCCGTCCGCCAGGGCCGCATAACCATCCAACTTGGAGATACCGTCATGAACACCACCACCGTCACTGCATCGCGGGCGCGCCCGCTGACCATCGCGCTGTGGATCGTCCAGATCCTCTGCGCCGCCGCCTTTCTCGCCGCCGCCGCCGCCAAGCTGACCGGCCAGCCGATGATGGTCGACGTCTTCGCCCGCCTCGGCCTCGGCCAGGGCTTCCGCTACGTCACCGCCGCGGTCGAGGTGGTCGGCGGCATCGGCCTGCTCGTCCCCAAATTCGCCGGCAAGGCAGCGCTGCTGCTGGCGGTGACGATGGCGTTCGCGGTTGTGGCGCATCTGACCGTGCTCGGCGGCAATCCCGGCCCGGCAATCCTGCTGCTCGTGCTGACCGGCGCCATCGCCTGGGTGCGCCGGCGCGAACTGAAGCTCGGCTGATCCGGTGAGCGATGCGAGAGCCTATGACCTGGTGATCGACGGCCGGGCCGTCGCCACGGCGGCGCATGCCGCCGTGCACGACCCGGCGACGGGCGCGGTGGTCGGGCACGCGCCGGTCGCCACCGCCGGACAGGTCGATGCCGCGGTGGCGGCGGCAAAAGCCGCCTTCCCCGGCTGGGCCGCAACGAGCGACGAGGCCCGCAAAGCCGCGTGCGTCGCGATGGGCGACCTGATCGAAGCCCATGCCGAAGAACTTGCACAGCTGCTCAGCCGCGAGCAGGGCAAGCCGCTCGGCGGCCTCGGCGCGCGGTTCGAGGTCGGCGGCGCCGCCGCCTGGGCGCGCCATGCCGCCACCCTCGACCTGCCGGTCGAGGTCATCCAGGACGACGCGGACGCCCAGATCACGCTGCACCGCAAGCCGGTCGGAGTCGTCGCGTCGATCACGCCGTGGAACTGGCCGCTGATGATCGCCATCTGGCACATCGTTCCGGCGATCCGCGCCGGCAACGCCGTGGTCATCAAGCCGTCGCCCTTCACCCCGCTCGGCACGCTGCGGCTGGTCGAGATCCTGCAAGGCGCGCTGCCGCCCGGCGTGCTCAACGCCGTCGCCGGCGATGACTCGATCGGGCCGTTGCTCACCGGCCATACTGATGTCGCCAAGGTCGTCTTCACCGGATCGACCGCCACCGGTCGCAAGGTCATGGGCAGCGCCGCCGCGACGCTCAAGCGAGTCACGCTGGAGCTGGGCGGCAACGACGCCGGAATCGTCCTGCCCGACGCCGATCCGCAGGCGATCGCCGAAGGGCTGTTCTGGGGCGCCTTCATCAACAGCGGCCAGACCTGCGCAGCGCTCAAGCGGCTCTACGTCCACGACAGCCTCTACGACGCCGTGTGCGACGCGCTGGTCGCGGTCGCCGGCGCGGTGACGATGGGCAACGGCCTCGACGAAAGCTCGGCGCTCGGCCCGCTCCAGAATCGCATGCAGTTCGACAAGGTCGCGCGGCTCGTCGACGAGGCGCGCGCCGACGGCGCGCGCATCCTGACCGGCGGGGCGCCGATCGACGGGCCCGGCTATTTCTACCCGGTGACGCTGGTCGCCGACGCGCGCGACGGCATGGCGCTGGTCGACGAGGAGCAGTTCGGCCCGGCGCTGCCGATCCTGCGCTACACCGACCTCGACGACGCCATCGCGCGCGCCAACGCCTCGGAAAACGGCCTCGGCGCCTCGGTCTGGTCGGCGGACGTGGCGGCCGCGCGCGCGATCGGCGCGCGGCTCGAAGCCGGCACCGTGTGGATCAACAAGCACGGCGCTATCCGCCCCGACACCCCCTTCGGGGGCGTCAAGGCGTCGGGCATCGGAGTCGAGTTCGGCCGCCAGGGGCTGGAGGAATATACGACGATCCAGGTCGTCCACCGTTAGAGCGGTTCGAAGCAGGCGGCGAAAGCCGACACGACATCGGCGCGCATATCTTGTACCGATCGAGCAAGCATCATGATGCCCCCGAGGTCTCGCCATGTCACGACCGCCCATCCCGCCCTTCGATGACGATACGGCTGCGCAGAAGGTGCGGATGGCTGAAGATGCCTGGAACAGCCGCGATCCGGAGCGCGTCTCGCTGGCGTATACCGAGAACAGTTTCTGGCGGAATCGGGCGGAGTTCATCACCGGCAGAGCGCAGATCGTGGCGTTCCTGACGCGCAAATGGGGTCGCGAACTCGACTACCGCCTGATCAAGGAAGTGTGGGCGCACGCCGGTGACCGGATAGCCGTGCGCTTTGCCTATGAATGGCACGACGACAGCGAGCAATGGTATCGTTCCTACGGCAATGAGAACTGGCAGTTCGACGAAGCCGGACTGATGGCCGTGCGGATCGCGTCGATCAACGATCGCCGCATCGCCGATGCGGATCGGTTGTTCCATTGGCCGCTCGGAGCGCGGCCGCGCGACCATCCGTCGCTCAGTGACCTGGGGCTCTGACCGGCCGCCAGCGCCATCCGATCGCGGGTTCGATGTCAGCGTTACGTCTGATCGGTATTTTGCGCCGACGGTAAATCGCTCGCTCAGTCGGCCAGCGCGGCGATCGCGTTGACCTCGACCAGGAACGCTGAGTGGCCGAGCGCCTGCGCGCCGATCAGCGTCGTCGCGGTCACCGGCCAGTCGGGTCCGAACACCTTGTCCCCGGCGGCGTTGATCACCGGCAGCAGCGCGTCACTGTGATCGACGACGATGATCGTCATCTGCACCAGCCGGTCGGGGCCGGCGCCGATCGCCGCCAGCGTGTCGCGGATATTGACGAACACCTGCTCGATCTGCGCGGCGTGGTCGCGCCCGCCGACGATATTGCCGTCGCGGTCGAGCGCGACCTGGCCGGCGAGATAGGCGGTGCGCCCGCCGGCGGGCGCGATGACGACATGCGCATGCTTGTTCTCCGGCGGCGGGAACAGCGCGTCCGGATTGATCTTGACGAGGTCGGTCATGCTCTTGCTCCTGTGTGGGAAACGTGGATGGCCGGCACGCGGCGATGCCACGGCATCGCCTGCTCCAGCTGCGCGGCGAGGTTGAACAGCGTGCCCTCGTCGCCGAAGCGCGAGACCACCATCGTGCCGATCGGCAGGCCGTCGGCGCTCATGTGCGTCGGCACCGAGGCGGCGGGGTGGCCGGTGACGTTGAACACCCCGGCGAACGGCGAATAGGCGTCGCCGCAGAAGCGCTCCCAGAACGCCTCGTAATCGTCCGGAGACTGGCCAAGCCAGCCGATCGGCGCGGGCGGCTGTGCGAGCACCGGCAGCAGCAGGATATCATAGCGCTCGAAGAACGCGCCCATCTGGCGCTGCACCGTGCCGTGGTTGAGCATGGCGCGAGCCACCGCTTCGCCGGAGGTGCGCTTGCCGTCGGCGTAGATCGCCAGCGTGAACGGTTCGAGCGTGGTGGCGTCGATCGGACGCCCCATCGCCTCGGCGGCCATCGCCAGTCCGGCGAGCGAGTTGGCGTTCGATTCGTCGCGGATCGCGCGGCGGAAGGCGGCGAAATCGATCGCCGGCGAGTCCTCCTCGATATGGTGCCCCAGTGTTTCGCACGCAGCGGCCGTCTTGCGCACGGCCTCGGCGCAATCGGCGTGGACCGCCGCGCCGCTGAACGACCTCATCTGCACCGCGATGCGCAGGCCCGTGCGCGGCCGCTCCAGCTCTTCGACGTAGCGCCGGACGGGCGGCGGCGCCCAGGCCTGCGCGCCGGTGTCGGCACCGTGGACGCTGTCGAGCAGCACCGCCGAGTCGCGAACGCTGCGCGACACGACGAACTCCACCCCGCGCGAGCCCGGCGCGTCGCCCATCACCGGGCCGATCGGGGTGCGGTGGCGGTTGGGCTTCAGGCCGAACAGCCCGCAGTTGGAGGCGGGGATGCGGATCGATCCGATCCCGTCATTGGCATGCGCCACCGGCACCACCCCCGCCGCGACCGCCGCCGCCGACCCGCCGCTCGACCCGCCCGGCGTGTGGGCCGGGTTCCAGGGGTTGCGGGTGATGCCGTTCAGCGCCGTCTCGGTGGCGATCTGCGCGCCGAACTCGGCGCAGGTCGTCTTGCCGATCGTCATCAGCCCGGCCTCGCGGAAGCGGGTCATCAGGTTGGTGTCGATCGTCGAGACATTGCCCTTGAGCAGCCGGCAGCCCGCCTCATAGGGCGTACCCTTCATCTCGAGCGCGAGGTCCTTGAGCAGGAACGGTACGCCGAACATCGCGCCGTGCGGCACCGCGTCGCGCGCCGCCTCGCGCGCCATGTCGGTCAAGTCGTGCGCGACGAAGTTGAGTTCGCCCTGCACCTTCTCCGCCGCCGTCGCCGCGAGCTCGATCAGCTCCAGCGGCGTCACCTGCCGGCTCGCGACCAGCGCCGCAAGCGCCACGCCGTCGAGCTTCGCATATTCCTCGAGCGTCATGCCGGGGCCTTTCCGTTGCGGGGGTCGCGGTCGATAGCGTCGGCCCATTCGTCGATCAGCGCGCGGTGGAAGGCGGCGGCGCGCGGCCCGGGCTGCTGCGCCTGGTGCACCGGCAGCGCCGGGTCGGCGACGATCGGCGCGACGCCCGCCACCACCTCGACGATGGCATGGCCGCAGAACGGCGCGTGCGCTTCCGAATAGCCGCCCTCGTGAACCACGACCAAGCGGCCGCCGCACAGCGCTTCCGCCGCCTGTTTCACGCGCTGCGTCATCGCCCGGAACGTGTCGCTGTGCGCCATCATCCGCCCCATCGGATCGTGGATTCCGGCATCCAGCCCGCTGGCGACGATCACGAGATCGGGCGCGAAGCGGTGCAATGCGGGCAGCACGATGCGGTCGATCGCGTGGAGATAGGCGTCGTGGCCGGCGCCGGCGGGCAGCGGCACGTTGATGTTGCAGCCGTCGCCGGCGCTGCTGCCGCGATCCTCGGCGCCGGCATAACCGAACGGGAAGCAACCGTCCTGGTGCAGCGAGATCGTCAGCACGTCGCCGCGTTCGTAGAAAATTCCCTGCGTGCCGTTGCCGTGATGCACGTCCCAGTCGACCACCGCGATGCGCTTCGGCCCGTGCGCCGCCAGCGCCGCCTCGATCGCGATCGCGATGTTGGCGAACAGGCACGATCCCATCGCTTCCTCGGGCAGGCAGTGATGCCCGCACGGCCGGCACAGCGCATAGGCGTTGGCGACGCGGCCCGACAGGACGTCGTCGACTGCGTGCTTGGCCAGCCCCGCGGAAATGGCGGCGATCTCGTAGCCGCCCGGCCCGAAATCGGCGGCGATGCCGAGCGAGCCGCCGCCCGCGTCGCTCATCGCCTTGAACCGCTGCAAATAGCCTGCGGGGTGCACGCGCAGCAGGTCCGCCTTGCTGACCGGCGCGGCCTTCACCACGTCGAGCTGATCGAGCAGGCCCGAAGCGCGCAGAAGGTTGAGCAGCCGCCGCTTGGTGTCGGGCGTATCGACGCCCACCGTGCCGCTCGGCGGCTGCACCCATCCGCCGACCGGCAGCGTCAGCATCGTGATCGCGGTGCCGCCGTGCCAGAACGTCATCTCGTCGGTGTAGAAGCCGGTCTTGCCCGTCATTGCAGCGTCCTGTCGGTCATTCGATTAACATGAGCATAATTCACATTACCTGTAAAGCGCCGGAGAATTGGCGTTGCCTTTTCCGGGCTTTGGACGGCATTATGTGGGGCATATGCGTAAAGTCCCCACACAATTGCGCGCCAAGCAGCGTGTCGAGCGAATCCTCGACGCCACCGAGGCGCTGCTGATCGAGAGCGGGGTCGCCACCCTGACGGTCAACGACATCGCCACCCGCGCGGAGGTGCCGATCGGGTCGGTCTACCAATATTTCAACAACCGCGACGAAGTGCTGCGTGCGCTGTGCGACCGGCACTACCGTATCCTGGGCAACGCCGCCGACGGCTATTTCACCAATATCCGCACCGTCGCGGATTTCACCCGCGACGTCCGCAAGGCGCTTTATCTGTGCTGGGACTACACCAACAACAACGCCGCCTTCCGCGAATTGTTCTTCGACGTCCAGGCGTGGGGCGTGCTGCGCGAGGTCGACTGGCAGGACACGCTGCTCAACGCCGAGCGGATGAGCGAGGCGCTGCGCTCGCTCGTCTCCTACGTGCCGCGGGAAAGCGTGCTGGCGCTGTGCATCATCATCGGCGACTCGGCCAGCAGCACCGCTCGGATCGCGGTTCGCGTCGAAAATCTGCGGGACGAGCTTTTCAAACAGTTCGTCGCGATGGTCGAAAGCCGGGTCTTCACGCTGCTGCGCGACAACGCCGAGCTCGAAGCCGCGTCCCACGCCCGGCTGGACGACGCGCCGGAGCTTGCCGCCTACGCGAAATAGCGTTTCCGATACGGGCGTTCGGCTATCGGCGATAACGGTCCACCAGCGCCTCGAACGCGGTCCAGGCGCGCTGATCGGCGAGCGGCTCCCCGGCGAAGCGGCTCGACACGTGATGGCCGAGGTAGATGCCGCGCAATTCCCAGACGATCTGATCGACATCCGTATCGCCTCGCAATGTGCCGTCCGCGATCGCTTCGCCGGCGAGGGTGGCCAGCAAGGCGCGCGACCGCGCTTCGGCCTCGCCGACCTGCGCGCGGACCTCGCCATCCAGATCGTCGAGCTCGAACAGCGCCGAAGCGATCGGGCATCCGCCGCCCAGCCCGGCGCGCCGCGTCCAGCCGAGCCAGCCCCGCATCAGCGCGGTCAGCCGCGGCAGGCCCGGCGGCTCCGCCATCGCCGGCGCGGCGACCTGTGCCGCCACCAGCGCCTCGGCATGCGCGACCAGGCGCAGCTGAATGTCTTCCTTGGATCGGAAGTGAGCGAACAGCCCGCTCTTCGACATGCCGACCGCCTCCGCCAGCGCGCCGAAGGTCACGCCGGACAAGCCTGTGACGCTGAGCATCTCCAGGCCCTGGTCGAGAATGCGGTCGTAGGTTTTGGCGGCCGTCGCTTTCATCCTTGAATAATACGACCGTTCGTGCTTTTAGGCAAGCGCTCGTCCCAGTCGGCGGCAAGCATGCCATGTCATCACGGAGAATCGTCATGAGTGAGACCGAAACCGCGCCCCCGCCGCTTCAGATCGGAATGGTCATCTTTCCCCGCATGACCCTGCTCGATCTCGCCGGGCCGCAGCTGGCGTTGTTCGGCCATGGGCCCATCCACCTGCTGTCGGAAACGCTCGATCCGGTGATGACCGATTCGGGCATCGCCATCCTGCCGACGCTGACGTTCGACGATTGCCCGCACGGGCTCGACATCCTGTTCGTCCCCGGCGGCAGCGGCGCGTTCGAATCGGTGGAGAACGAGCGCATCATCCGCTTCCTCCAGGAGCACGGCCGGACCGCGAAATACATCACCTCGGTCTGCACGGGCTCGATCCTGCTCGCCGCCGCCGGCCTGATGGACGGGTACAAGGCGACGACGCACTGGGCGACCGTCCCGATCCTCGAGGAATTCGGGGTCGAGATCGTCCGCGAGCGCGTCGTGATCGATCGCAACCGCATCTCGGGCGGCGGCGTGACGGCGGGCATCGACTTCGGACTGACCCTCCTGGCCCAGTTGCGTGGCGACACCGCCGCCAAATGCTCGCAGCTGATGATGGAATATGATCCCCAGCCGCCGTTCGACAGCGGCTCGCCGTTCGTCGCGGAGCCGCAGACGATAGCTATCGTCAATCGGATGCTCGAGGAGCCCAATGCCGAGGGTCTCGGCATCATCAGGCGTTTCAGGGAGCGCAAGCTGGCGGCCTGATTCGTCGTCCACCCGCAGGCGCATGCGGCGTCTCGTTCGCCGCATGCGCTTCGGGCGCCGATCGCCCCTTGCGAAGCGACGCTAATCCTATAAAAGATATACAATGCTCACATTGTCGGGCTGCGGCGAGTTCGGGGCGTTATACGGTGGCCGAAGGCCCGCCGCATAGGTAAACAGGGAGCGGGCGGGACGATCTTTCGCCTTCACCCGTTCTTCCGCACTTGCTCGCGGCACCCCGCCGACCATCCTCAACCGCACGAAGGATTTCCGATGTCCAAGCCATTCGCCTCCTCGCAGGACCTGGCCGAGAAGACCGAGACGTTGGAGGTCCTGGCCGATGGCGTCTACGCCCTGACCGCGCAGGGTGATCCGAACGTCGGCGCGATCGAGGGCGAGGACTTCGTCGTCTGCATCGAGGCGCGGGCGACTCCGGCGGCGGCTCGCGACTGGCTGGTCCAGCTTCGCCGGCATACCGACAAGCCGGTCAGATACCTCGTCCTGACGCATTATCATGCGGTTCGCGTGCTCGGCGCGAGCGCGTTCGACGCCGAGCATATCCTGATGAGCGCGGCGACCGCCGCGCTCATCGAGGAGCGCGGGCGCCAGGATTGGGACAGCGAGTTCGGCAGGATGCCGCGCCTGTTCAAGAATCCCGAGGAAATCCCCGGCCTGACCCGGCCGACCGAAACCTTCGAGAGCGAGCACCGCATCGAACTTGGCGGCGATCGCGGCGCGCTGGAGCTCCAGTTCTGCGGCCGCGGCCATACCGAAGGCGACATCGTCGTCTGGCACGAGAAGTCGAAGACCCTGTTCGCGGGCGATCTCGTCGAGGCCGAGGCCGCGCTCTACACCGGCGACGCCTTCCATTTCGACTGGTCCGCCGGGACGCTCGACCGGGTCAAGGCGTATCGCGCCGAAAACCTGGTCGGCGGGCGCGGCGCGGTGGCGCGCGGGGTCGCGGCGACCGACGCGGCGGTCGAGCAGACCCGCGACTTCCTGAAGGGCATGATCGAGCATGTCGGCGAGGCGCACAAGCGCGGCGGCACGCTGAAGGACGCCTTCGAGGCGACGCACCGGGCGCTGTCCCCCAAATTCGGCCAGTGGCCGATCTTCGAGCACTGCCTTCCCTTCGACGTGCAACGGCTCTGGGACGAGTTCGACGGCATCGAGCGGCCTCGCATCTGGACGATGGAGCGCGACCGCGAGGTCTGGGCCGAGCTCCAAGGCTGACGACCATGGGCAATGTGGCAGGCATTCCCGTCTGGCGGGAAATGGGCGCGGCGCCGGCTCCCGTCGGCGCTTCCGAGCGTGCGGCCGTGGTGATCGTCGGGGCGGGGCCGGTCGGCCTAGCGATGGCGCTCGACCTCGGCCGGCGAGGGCATCGGGTCACGCTGCTCGCGATGCTCGATTTCATCGCGGCGGGGTCGAAGGCGATCTGCTTCGCCAAGCGCTCGCTCGACATCTTCGATCGCCTCGGCGTCGGCGACACGATGGTCGACAAGGGCGTCGTCTGGAACGTCGGCAAGGTGTTCTGGGGCGATCGCGAGGAGCCGGTGCTCGAGTTCGACGTGCTGCCGGTGAAGGACCAGAAGCGTCCCGGCTTCATCAATATCCAGCAATATCATGTCGAGGAGCGGCTGGCCGAGGCGATCGGTCGGCTGCCGAACGTCGATCTGCGGTGGGGCCACCGCCTGACCGGGCTAGAGGCCGTCGAGGACGGCGCGACGCTGTCGGTGGAAACCGCCGGGGGGAGCTACGCCATCCATGCCGACTGGGTGGTGGCGTGCGATGGCAGCCGCTCGCCGACGCGCGAGCTGCTCGGCCTCGATTTCGACGGCCGGGTGTTCGAGGACAATTTCCTGATCGCCGATATCCGCATCAAGGGCGAACGCCCCGCTGAGCGGTGGTTCTGGTTCGATCCGCCGTTCTTCGCGGGCCAGTCGGCGCTGGTCCACAAGCAGCCCGACGACGTCTGGCGGCTCGACTTCCAGCTTGGCTGGGACGTCGATCGCGCCGCCGCGATCCTGCCCGAGAACGTCGAGCCGCTGGTGCGCGGCCTGCTTGGGCCGGATGTGGCGTTCGAGCAGGAGTGGTACAGCGTCTACACCTTCCAGTGCCGCCGCATGGAGCGGTTCGTTCACGACCGCGTGATCTTCGCCGGCGACAGCGCGCACCTGGTGTCGCCGTTCGGCGCGCGCGGCTGCAACGGCGGGCTGGCCGATGTCGACAACCTCGGCTGGAAGCTCGACCTCATCCTGCGCGGCGAGGCGGGGCCTGGATTGCTCGACAGCTACGATGCCGAGGCGCGGGTCATCGCCGACGAGAACATCCGCGCGTCGAGCCGGTCGACCGATTTCATGACGCCCAAATCGACCGTGAGCCGCATCTTCCGCAATGCGGTGCTGGAGCTGGCGGCGGAGCTGCCGTTCGCCGCGCCGTTCGTGAATTCGGGCCGACTCTCGACCGCCATCGCGCTGGCCGGAAGCGCGCTCAACACGCCCGACCGAGACGATTGGCAGGGCGCCGGAATCGCGCCCGGTTCGCCGGCGCTCGACGCCCCCATCGGTGACGGATGGCTGCTCGACCGGCTCGGCGACGGTTTCGTGCTGCTGGCCGACGGCTGGATCGGCGGCGCTCTCGAAGGCGTGGAGGTGATCGACGCTGCCGGCGTCGGCGGGCCGCTCTCCGCCCGCTACGCGCTGGCCCCCGGGCGGGCCTATCTCGTCCGCCCCGACCACTATATCTGCGCCCGGTGGTACGACACCGACCGCGACGTGGTCCTCGCCGCGCTCGCCCGGGCAAAGGGGAATTGACATGGCGACCCTCAACATCGCGCCCAATATCGATGGCGTCGATGACGTCTACGAGCGGCTGCTGGCGCTCCACGAGGGACACACGCTGGAGGACAGCTTCCGGATAGCGGCGCGGTTGAACCTGATCCTGCTCAACCATATCGGCGACCGTGCGGTGATCGACCAGGCGTTTGCCTTGGCAAAGAAGGAGCCGCCACGATGAGCGACGCGATCGACGAGACCCACGATCCGAACCTGCGAAGCTGGGTCCCCGCCGCGGACGAGCATCCCGACTTTCCGATCCAGAACCTGCCGTTCGGCGTCTTCTCGCCGCCGGACGAGGGGCCTCGCGGCGGCGTCGCGATCGGCGACCGCATTCTCGACTTGGCGGCGCTCCGCGGCGTCGAATCCGCGGCGGAGGTCGCGGAGGCACTCGATGCGGCGGCCGGCGCGGAACTCAACCCGCTGCTCGCCCAGCCGCCCGCCGCCCGCCGCGCGCTGCGGCGAGTCCTGTCCAGGCTCCTGTCCGAGCCGGCGCACCGCGCGGCGATCGAGCCGCTGCTCCATGCCGCCGACGCCTGCCGCCTGCACCTGCCGGCGCTCATCGGCGACTACACCGACTTTTACGTCGGCATTCACCACGCGACCAACGTCGGCCGGCTGTTCCGGCCCGACACGCCGCTGCTGCCGAACTACAAGCATGTCCCGATCGGCTATCACGGGCGCAGCTCGTCGGTGCGCCCGTCGGGGACTCCGGTCCCGCGCCCGAACGGCCAGCGCAAGGCGGCGGATGCCGACGCGCCCGAATTCGGCCCGACGCGGCGGCTCGACATCGAACTGGAGCTCGGCATCTGGATCGGCGGCGACAACGCGCTTGGCGAGGCGGTCGCGATCGCCGACGCCGGCGAGCGCATCGCCGGGCTGTGCCTGCTGAACGACTGGTCGGCGCGCGACATCCAGGCGTGGGAATATCAGCCGCTCGGTCCCTTTCTGTCGAAGAACTTCCTGACGACGGTCTCGCCCTGGATCGTGACCGCCGAGGCGCTGGCGCCGTTCCGGACGGCGCAGTCGCCGCGCCCGGCCGGCGACCCCGCGCCCCTGCCCTATCTGTGGAGCGACGCCGACCAGGCGCGCGGCGCCTTCGCCATCGCGCTCGACGTCCATCTCGACACCGCACGGATGCGGGCGGACGGAGTCGCGCCGGTGCGGATCAGCCGCAGCGCCGCCCGCCACATGTACTGGACCGCCGCGCAGCTCGTCGCCCACCACGCATCGAACGGCTGCAATCTGGCGAGCGGCGACCTGCTCGGCAGCGGGACGATCTCGACGCCCGACGCATCCGGCCTCGGCAGCCTGCTGGAGCTTACGAGCGGCGGCGCGAACCCCATCGAATTGCCCGGCGGCGAGACGCGCACCTTCCTGGAGGACGGCGACCGGATCGCCTTGTCGGGCCGCGCCGAGGCGCCGGGATTTCGCTCCATCGGCTTCGGCAGCTGCGTCGGTGTCGTCACCGCTCGACCGCGGACGGTTGCCCCGTGAGCGCGGGGACCGCCGGCGCGCTGGAGCGCTCGCAGCTTCGCCGGCTCCGCCTGGCCGCGCTCGCGGAAGCCACCACGCTGATCGTGCTCGTCGGAGTCGCCGTCCCGCTCAAGCATCTCGCCGGGCAGCCGCTCGGCGTCCGGGTGATGGGGCCGGTCCACGGCCTGATGTTCCTCGTCTATCTCTGGACCGTGGTGCAGACCGTGTCCGGCGGCGGCTGGAGCGCTCGCGACATCGCGCGGCTGCTGATCGGCGCGTTGGTGCCGTTCGGCGGGTTCCTCAACATCTCGCTGCTCCGGCGCAAGGCGAGCGAGCTGGCCGCTTGACCCTCGCCGAGGTCTATCCCTGGCTGAAGGCGCTGCACGTCGCCTCCGTGCTGGTCTTCACCGGCGGCCTCCTGTCGGTCTCGGTGTTCCTCGGCGGGGCCTCCGCCGACCCCGCCGCCAGCGCGCCGCTGGCGCGCGCCGTCCGCCGCTGGGACCAGGCGGTGACGACCCCCGCCATGCTGCTCGTCTGGGCGCTTGGGCTGACCCTGGCCTCGACCGGCGGGTGGCTCGCGAGCGGCTGGCTGCAGGCCAAGCTGGTTCTGGTCGTCGTGCTGTCGGCTATCCACGGCATACAATCGGGGCGGCTGCGCCGGCTCAGCGGGGGAGCGGCATCGCCGCCGCTCGTCCTGTCCCCGCTGATCCTCGGCTGCGTTGCCGGAGTCGCTGTTCTCGCGGTCGTAAAACCGTTCTGAACTAGGCCGCGATCGTGCGCTCGCCGGTCAGGGCCCTGGCGATGCGAAGACCCCGTTCGGTCAGGTCTCCCATCATCGCAGTGACGGCGCCGGTCAGTTCGGGGCCGGCGGCGGCGGGAGAACCGGAATCGAACGGTGGGGCGGGATCGTATTCCATGACGAGCTGGGTGGTGCGCGCGACCATCTCGCCGCGCAGCTCGGCCAGGATCGTCAGTCCGAAATCGAGACCGGCGGTCACGCCGCCGCCGGTGAAGCGATTGCGGTCCGCCACCACGCGGTCGGTCGACACTTCGATACCGAAGGCGCGCAGGATGTCGTAGCAGGCCCAGTGCGAGGTCGCCCGGTAGCCGTCGAGCAGGCCGGCGGCCGCGAGGATCAGCGAGCCCGAGCAGACCGAGGTGATGTAGCGCGCCGTCTTGCCGCTCTCGCGGAAGAATTCCAGCGTCTCTTCGTCCTCCATCACGTCGTAGGTGCCGTAGCCGCCCGGCGCGAACAGCATGTCGAGATGGCCGGGGCAATCCGCGAAGGTGGTGGTGGGCGTGATGATGATGCCTGAATCGCTGACGATCGGGTCGAGCGTCTTGCCGAGGATGAAGGTCTCGCCATGGTGCGCCAGCGCGGTCTGCGGGCCGGAAAGGTCGAGCAGGGTGAGGCCGGGATAGACGAGCATGCCGATCTTGAGCGGTGGGGCAGGGGCGGCGAATTCGGACATGGTGGGACTCCTTCGGGGGCAGCGGCAATCAATCGAGCGCGTCGAGCATCCGGTAGTCGAAGCAGCGCCAGGCGCCGTCCTCCTTGCGCCAGGCGGCAGAATCGAACAGCCGCTTGTTGTCGAAGCTCTTGTTGCGATCCGGATTCTCGCTCTCGTCCGCCTCGGCGATCTTCTGGTTGGCGCGGGTTTCGGTGTGCACCAGCATGATCGTGTCGAACTGGTGCAGGTGGCGCTCGACGACATGGGTGTCGCTCGCCTCGATGCTCGGCATGAAGGCGAGCAGTTCGGCCTTGCTCAGCTTCGCGTCGCCCCATTTGGGATGGCGCGAATAGACGAAGTCCTCGGTCAGCAGTTCCTCGACGCGGGCGACATTCTTGGCGGCGACGCATCGGATCCATTCGTCGGTCAGATCGGCGACGGTCTGGGCATCGGGATTGAGCTGGGTCATCGGATATCCCCTTGGCTGGGGGAGGCAGGCTTGACTGCGTCGACCAGGTGCAGGTCGAAGCACCGCCACGTCCCGGCGTCCCGGCGCCAGCCCGAGGCGTAGACGAGCAGGTTGCCCATCAGGCCGTTGTTCATCGCGTCGGCCGAGGCAACTCCGCCGAGGTCGCCGACCATCTGCTCGTTGGAGCGGGTCAGGGTGATCGACAGGATCGTGTCGCCGACCCGGTAGACCTTGTGATCGAGCTTATCCGATCCCGAATCGTCGAGCTGGGCGTTGAGCGCGACCATCGTGGCCTTGTCCATCTCCGCCACGCCCGCGCGCGGGTCGCTGGTGTAGCGGAAATCGTCCGCCAGGATGTCCTCGAGCCGCCCCGCGCTGCGGTCGACCGAGCAGCGCAGCCATCGGTCGGTCTGCGCGATCACGGCGGCGCCGTCTTCGGTGTCGGATACGTCAAGCAGCATGTTGGCCTCGCACTGGTCAGAAGGTGAAGTCGGCGGCGACGCCGAAGACGCGGCGCGACGATTCGTAGGAAACCAGCTGGGCGGCCCAGAAGCCGGACGGCGGCACGCTGAGGCGCGCGCTGGCATAATCGCTCTTGGTCAGGTTGCGGGCATAGACCCGCAGGTTGAGGTCGCCGCGGGCGGCCGGAATGACGGTCCCGATCGTCGCGTCGAGCCGACCGTAGGACGGCTGATAGGTGTCCGGGCCGCCGCCGGGCTGGAGGTTCGCGCCGCCCCGCCAGAAATAGGAGAGATCGACGTAGCCGTTGAGCGCGCTGGCCGGAACTGCCACCTCCTGCCGAAGACCGGCGGTGAAGGTCCAGCGCGGCGCGTCGGGAAGCCGCGTGCCGTCGAGGCTCTGGAAGCCGTCCGCCGCGCAGCCTTGCGCCGGGGTCTGCCCGAAATAGCATTGGTCGGTCGAGCCGCCGCGGAAGGTCGCGTCGGTGTAGGCGCCGTTGAGGCTGAGCGTCGTCGTGCGGGTCGGCCGCGCCGAGGCTTCGAGCTCGACGCCCTGGGTCCGCGCGTTCTGGTTGGCCAGGCGGAACGAGCCGAGGCTGGCGACATATTGCGTGGTCTGCAGCCCGTCGAAGCGGAAATTGAAATAGGTCAGGTTGAGCGTCAGGCGGCGGTCGAACAGGCGCGACCGCAGGCCGATCTCGAAGCCCTTGGGGATTTCGGGCCTGACGATCGCGTTGGCCGGATCGACGATCGCGGTGGGATCGGTGAGGAACCCGCCGCTCTTGAACCCGCGGCTGTAGGTGGCGAACGCATTGATGTCCGCCGCCAGATCATATTGCGCGCCGAGCTTGTACGACAGGCGGCTGTAGTGGAACCCCGTGTCGAGGTCGTTGGCCTGGAAAAGACGCGGGATGACGAACGGCGTCGCGAAGAACGGGATTCCCGCCGCGGCGAAGAAGCCGGCGCGCGGATTGGGGACGACCAGCGTCGGCGACAGCAGGTTGCGAAACTGAAGCCCCTGATCGTCGTAGGTATAGCGGCCCCCGACGATGAATCGGAAGCTCTCGGCGACGTTGATCGTCGCCTGGCCGAAGGCGGCGTAATTGTCGTCCTTGATCGTGCTGAAGGCGTGCAGGTTGTAGACCGGCGGCGCCGCGCCCAGCTGCAGCGTCTGCTCATATTGCAGGTTCGAGTGAAAATAGAACAGCCCGGCGGTGAAGGCGACCAGCCTGTCGGCGGGCGAGGTCAGCCTGAGCTCCTGGCTGAACTGGGTGAACCGGAAGTCGTTCTGGTTCTGCAGGAAGATCGCGAACGGCGTGAAATCGCCCGGGCCGTTGCCGTGCAGGATGGTGCGCCGCCAGCCGGTGACCGAGGACAGCGTGTAGTCGCCGACGTCGTAATCGACGAGCCCGGTCAGCCCGAAGCCCTTGATTCGCTCGTAGACGTTGGCGGCCTCCTCGCCATAGCCGGTGCGGCTGTCCTGCGGCAGCTCGGCGCCGCGGACGGGAAGCGGATAGCCGACGGGAAGGCCCAGGAAGCCGGCGGTCGCGGCGTCCGCCGGCACATCCGCCACGGTCTGGAAGGCGACGCAGCAGCGGCTGTCGCTGGCCGAATAATCGCCGAGCAGGCGGACGGTCAGGTCGGACCCCGGCTTGAACTGCAATTGCCCGCGAACGCCCCACTCGTCGACATTGTCGACTTCGATCGCCTGGCCGTTAGGCAGGATGGTCTTGCCGAGGCCGTCGCGGGTGTTGCGGTAGCCGCTCAGCCGGGCGGAAAGCGTGTCGGACAGAGGGCCGCTGATCGTGCCGCGCAGCTTCACCTCGTTCAACGTGCCGTAGCTGGCGCCGAAGGTTCCGGTCAGCGTGTCGGTCGGCGCCGCCGAGACGATGTGGATGATCCCGTTCGACGCGCCCTTGCCGAACAGGTTGCCCTGCGGTCCGCGCAGAACCTCGACTCGCTCGATATCGTTGAAGTTGAACAGCGCGCCCGAAAAGGTGCCGATGCTCACGCCGTCCGCGACGACGGAAACGGTTTGCTCGACCGTCGGGACGGTCAGAGCCTGGGTGCCGACGCCGCGAATGTTGATCGAGCCCGACACGTTGCTGAAGAAGGAGCGGATCGACACGCCCGGCGTGATCGCCTGGATGTCGGTGATCGAGGTGAGATTGCGCTCGGTCAGCTTCGCGCCGTCGAGCGCCAGCACCGACAGCGGCACCCGCTGCAGATTCTCGGATCGTTTCTGGGCGGTCACCACGATTTCATCGCCTGGGTCGGCATCGGCCGCCGGCGTGGCGGCCGCAGTCGCTGCCGGCGCGTCTTGCGCGCCCGCCGGAGCCGACAACGCCGTCGCAAGCGCGAGCATCGATCCCCACAGCAATGGGCGTGGCGGCAGCTTCATGTCTTCTCCCCTCCGCACATCCCTCAATGTGCATCTCGACTCAAAGGCCGGTAACACCATAATATGATTAAACATCACATATATGTAAATCTAAAATCGCATTAGCCAGTCTCCTCGCGCAAAAAATGAAGGAACCGTCACAAATAGCGACAGCTGTCGTCAGGATGGTGCGCGACGGATTGCCCGATTGGCCGTTGGCGGCGGTGGAGCATCGTCCCGCTCTCCAATCTAGCCAAACTCTGCGAAAAGCTGCTCCGAAATCAACAAGCTGCGGCGAACCGTTCATTTCGCGAGTCAGTCCGGTCTACGAAGCGGCTCCGCTATCGTGCTACCTTGTCGCCAGGCGAAGAACCGGGGGGTTCGCGATGGCATCACCTCTTTCGACCAGACTGATAAGCGGCGCGGTCGCGCTGGCGCTCGGCGCGATGGCGGCTTCCGCTTCGGCCCAGGCCCCGATCCTCAGCCTCTACGACCAGCCGAAATACGCCGCGATCCTCGTCGACGCGAAGACCGGTGAGGTTCTCTACTCGCGCCGCGCCGATGCGGCGCGCGCGCCCGCGTCGATCACGAAGGTGATGACGATGTACCTGGCGTTCGAGGCGCTGGCGAAGGGCGAGCTGCGGCTCGACGAGCGCATTCCCATGTCGTGGCACGCGATCAACCAGGCGCCGTCGCGCCTCGGCCTCGGGCGCGGCCAGAAGATCGACCTCGACGATGCGATGCGGGTCATCGCCACCAAGTCGGCGAACGACGTCGCGGTGGCGCTCGCCGAGCGGCTCGGCGGCAGCGAGCAGCACTTCGCCGAGATGATGAACGCCAAGGCGCGCGAGCTCGGCATGCGCAACACCAATTTCGTCAACGCGACCGGCCTGCCGAGCCCGTCGCACGAAACGACGGCGCGCGACCTCGCCCTGCTGTCGATGGCGCTGCTCAAGAACTACCCCAAATATTACGCCTATTTCAGCCAGCAGCAGTACGAGTACGGCAAGCTCAAATGGGCGAACCACAACCACCTGCTCGGCAAGCTCCCCGGCTGTGACGGCATCAAGACCGGCTACACCGCCGCCGCCGGCTACACGCTCGCCGCATCGGCGCAGCGCGACGGGCGGCGGCTGGTCGCGGTGGTGCTGGGCGGGCCGAGCGGCAATGCCCGCGACGGCAACGTCACCGCGCTGATCGACGCGGGCTTCGACGTGCTGAAGCGCCGCGCCAACGGCGAGCGAGCGACCGTCGCGGCGAGCCTCGACGAGCCCAACGACTTCGCCGGCTTCGACTCGCCGACGATCGCCGGCGGCGAGGAGTTCGCGCGCGGCGGCGCGCCCGGCACCCGCCGCTAGGTTCGTGCGTTCAGCCGGACGATGCCGGCAACCAGGACAAGCAAGACAGCCGCCGCCATTCGCGTCCTGATCAACGCGGACGGCGGAACCGTGAAGGCGGTTGGCGTCGACAAGCAGCGCGCGCTGATCGTCGCGTCGTTCAAGCGCCACGGCATCGCGGCGAAGGTCGAGGCGGTGGAAGGCTCGGAGATTCCGAAGGCCGTCAAGCGCGGCACGGGGCCGGTCGTGGTCGGCGGCGGCGACGGCAGCATCGCGGCGGCGGCGGGCGTGCTCGCCGGAACCGACCGGGTGCTCGGCGTCCTGCCGCTGGGCACGCTCAACCATTTCGCCAAGGACCTTGGCATCACCGATCTCGACGCGGCGGTGGACGCCATCGCGGTCGTCTCGGTCGTCTCGGTTGATGTCGGCGAAGTGTGCGGCCGGGTCTTCATCAACAACTCGTCGATCGGCTTCTATCCGCAGATGGTCGCCGAACGGACGCGCGAGCAGCGTGCCTCCGGCCTGCCGAAATGGCCGGCGATGGCGCTCGCCGCGCTTCGCACGCTGAAACGCTTCCCGCGCCACCGCCTGTCGATCCGGGTCGAGGGGCGCGAACGGCCGACCGTCACGCCCTGCGTCTTCATCGGCAACAATGACTACGAGCTCGCGGGCCTCAGCGTCGGCAAGCGGCGGACACTCGATGGCGGAGGACTGTTCCTCCTCGTCGTCAACGGCCGGAGCCTGTGGAGCCTCGCCGGACTGACCATCCGCGCGGCGGTCGGCCGAGTCGAGCAGGCCAAGGACATCGACGTCATCACCGGCGTCCCGCATCTCACCATCGAAAGCCACGCCTCGCATCTCGACGTCTCGCTCGACGGCGAGGTGACTCGGATGGCGACGCCGCTCGACTACGCCATCCGCCCCAAGGCGCTCCGCGTCTTCGCGCCCGTGAAGCGGCCTACTTGATGCGCCGGATCGCCCAGCTCTCCGATCTCCACTTCGGCCGCCACGACCCGGCCGTGGTCGAGGCGCTCCTGGCGGCGGTCGTCGAGGACAAGCCCGATCTCGTCGTCGTCAGCGGCGACCTCACCCAGCGCGCCCGCCGCGCCGAGTTCCGCGCCGCCGCCGCGTTCCTCGGCCGCCTGCGCGAGGCGGGCCTGCGCGTGCTCGCCGTCCCGGGCAACCACGACATCCCGTTCTACGATGTTCTCCGCCGCTTCCTCGATCCCCTCGGCCGCTACCAGCGCTACATCGACCGGGACCTCTTCCCTTATGTCGCCGACGAGGAGCTGGCGGTCCTCGGCATCAACACGGCGCGATCGCTGACCTTCAAGGACGGCCGGGTCAACGCGCAGCAGATGGAGCGCATGGCGCGCAGCTTCGCCGCCGCCGGCCCGCAAGCGACGCGCGTCCTCGTCACCCACCACCCGCTCGTCGCGCTGCCGTGGGGCGAGGAGGGCGAGACGCTCGACGCCGCCGGCCGCTCCGCCGCGACGCTCACCGCGGCGATGGCGGCGGGCGTCCAGCTGCTGCTCGCCGGCCACCACCATCGGCCGTTCAGCGGCGCGGCGGCGGGCTTCGTCGCGGAGGGCGATCGCCTGCTCGTCGTCCAGGCGGGCACCTCGACCTCGACCCGCACCCGCGACCACGCCAACAGCTTTAACCGGATCGACATCGACGGCGACACGCTGACCATCCTCGTCCGCGAATGGGACGGCGCGCGCTTCTCCGCCGACGAGGGCGAGCGCTATCATAGGGCCGGAGGCCGCTGGCGTCCGGTGGAGAAGAAAGCGCTCGCCTAGCGGCCTGGAACGCCCATCCGGCTGGCGCGTTGGGCCGCGAACTCTCCAGCATTTTGCGATGGATTACGGCATGTCCGACGACAGGCAAGCTATTGGCGCAAGCTCGATCGGCGTTCGCCGCGTCGCCGGCGTGCCGGCCATCTGCCCCGCCTGCGACGGCACCGGGCGGCTCGGCCGCGCGGCCTGCCCGGACTGCCAGGGCTCCGGCCGCGCGCCGTCCCGCCGGCGGGGCTGAAGGCTTTATTCGAGTGGCGATTCATGCTCCACTCGCGGGTATGACAAGCCTCTACGATTTCACCGCCGAACGTCTCGAAGGCGGGTCCGCGCCGCTCGCCGATTGGCGCGGCAAGGTGCTGCTGATCGTCAACACCGCGAGCAAGTGCGGCTTCACCCCGCAATATGCGGGCCTGCAGTCGCTCCACGACCGCTACGGCGCCCAAGGCTTCGAAGTTCTCGGTTTCCCGTGCAACCAGTTCGGCGGGCAGGAGCCCGGCGAAGCTCATGAGATCGGCGCCTTCTGCGAGCGCAACTACGGCGTCGGGTTTCCGATGTTCGCCAAGGTCGACGTCAACGGGGACGCCGCCGCTCCGCTGTTCGTTCACCTGAAGGCCGAAGCGCCGGGCATCCTCGGCAGCAAGGGCATCAAGTGGAACTTCACCAAGTTCCTGATCGACCGCCAGGGCCGGGCGGTCGAGCGTTTCGCGCCGACCACCAAGCCCGAGGATATCGCGCCGGCGATCGAAAAGCTGCTTTGACGGCGGTCTTCAAGATCCTGACCGCCGATCAATGGTCGGCGATGCGGGCGCTCGGCCGCTTCGATGGCTCGCCCGCCGATCTCGCCGACGGCTTCATCCACCTCTCCGCCGCCGATCAGGTCGCCGGCACCGCCGCGAAGCATTTCGCCGGGCAGGAAGGCCTGATGCTGCTGACGGTCGACACCGATCGCTTGGGCAGCGCACTGCGTTGGGAGCCATCGCGCGGCGGGGCGCTCTTCCCGCACCTCTATGCACCGCTCGACCTGGCTGATGTGGACGAGATTGGATCTTTCTACAGCTTGCCAGTAGCGCCGCCGACGCCATAGTGCCGCCAAACCGAAAAGGGAGTCGCGCGTGAGGGGACAATGGCTGGCCGCGGTCGGGGCCGTGGCGCTTTCGGCGCAAGTTCTGGCGCAGGCGCCGAGGCCGGATCAAGCGGCGTTCCGCGATCTCTACAAGGAGCTGGTCGAAACCAACACCACGCTTTCGGCCGGCAGCTGCACCGTTGCTGCGGAGAAGATGGCCGCGCGCCTGACCGCCGCGGGCTATCCCGCTGCCGACGTCCGCATCCTGACTCCCGCCGAGAACCCCAGGTTCGGCAACCTCGCCGCCGTGCTGCCCGGCACCAGCAAGAAGCTCAAGCCTGTCTTGCTGCTGGCGCATATCGACGTCGTCGAGGCCAACCGCGCGGATTGGGAGCGCGACCCGTTCACGCTGGTCGAGGAGGACGGCTATTTCTACGCGCGGGGCGCTTCGGACGACAAGGCGATGGCCTCGGTCTTCGTCGACTCGATGGTCCGCTACAAACAGGCGGGGTACAAGCCGGCGCGGACCATCAAGCTCGCGCTGACCTGCGGCGAGGAGACGCCCGGCACCTTCGACGGCGCGCGCTGGCTGGTGCAGAACCACCGCGACGCGGTCGACGCCGCCTTCGCGCTCAACGAGGGTGCGGGCGGGCGGCTCGACGACGCCGGCAAGCCGGTGTCGCTCGGCATCCAGGCGGGCGAGAAGGTCTATCAGGACTTCGAGCTGACGGTGACCAACAAGGGTGGCCACAGCTCGGCGCCGGTCAAGGACAATGCGATCACCGCGCTGTCGGCGGCACTGGTCAGGATCGGCGCCTATGACTTCCCGGTCTCGGTCAACGCCGCGACCAAGGGCTTCTTCGGCAAGTCGGCGGCGCTCACCCCCGGCGCGATCAGCACCGACATGAAGGCGATCGGCGCCGGAACCGCCGACGCGGCGGCTTATGCCCGCATCTCGACGTCCAGCGCGAGCTGGAACAGCATGCTGCGGACGACTTGCGTCCCGACCATGGTCAGCGCGGGCCACGCGCCCAACGCGCTGCCGCAGCGCGCCACGGGCAACGTCAACTGCCGCATCCTGCCCGGCGTCGATATCGAGTCGGTGCGCGCCGAGCTGACGCAAGTGGCGAACGATCCGCGCGTCTCGGTCAAGGCGACCGGCGCCCCCGGCACCCAGACCGTTCCGCCCGCGCTGACGCCCGAGATTACCGGCCCCGCAGAGAAGGCGGCGGCGAAGATCTGGCCCGGCGTCCCGCTGGTCCCGGCGATGTCGACCGGCGCGACCGACGGCCGCTTTCTCAACGCCGCGGGCATCCCGACCTACGGCCTGTCCGGCATGTTCTCTAACGCCGAGGGCACGCACGCCCACGGCCTCAACGAGCGCATCCGCGTCCGCTCGCTCTACGAGGGCCGCGATTTCCTTTACGACGTGGTCAAGCTTTATGCCGGAGGGCGCTGAGATGGACCGCCGCGATGTCCTGGCGTCGGCGGGTGCTCTGGCGCTCGTCGGTTTCCTGCCCGCCTCGGCCTTCGCGGCGGAGGCGCCGAAGATCGCGACCGGCACGGCCGAGGACGCGCGGCTGGCGGCGATGCTCGACCGCTTCTTCTACAATATGCTCGACGACAGTCCCGAGCGCGCGACCGGCGCCGGGCTCGACAAGGGCCGGCGAGCGCCGCTCCGCGCCCGGCTCGACGATTATTCCGCCGCTGGGGCCGGCCGGCGCCTCGCCGAGACCAAGGCCCGGCTGACCCAGCTTCGCGGCATCGACCGCGCCAGGTTGAGCCCGCCGTGGCGAATCAACTTCGATGTCATCGACTACCAGTTGAGCACCGCCGTGACCGCGGGCGAGCGCTTCAAATATGGCAGCACCGCCGGCTATCACGCGCCCTATGTGCTGAGCCAGCTCACCGGCCCCTATCAGGACATCCCCGACTTCCTCGACTCGCGCCATCCGATCGCCGACGCGTCGGACGCCGACGCCTATCTTTCGCGCCTGCGCGCCTTCGCGCGCGCCATCGACACCAGCAGCGACCGCCAGCGCGAGGACGCCGCGAAAGGCGTGTTCGCGCCCGACTTCATCCTCGACACGACGCTGCTCCAGCTGAAGGCGCTGCGCGACGTGCCCGCGTCGAGCACCATCCTCGTCGGCTCGCTTGCCCGCCGCGCGAAGGAAAAGGGGCTTTCGGACGATTACGCGAAGCAGGCCGAGGCGATCGTCGCGACGCGCGTCTTCCCGGCGCTCGACAGGCAGATCGCGCTGGTCACGCAGCTTCGCGCCAAGGCGAGCCACGAGCCCGGCGTCTGGCGGCTGCCCGACGGAGAGGCCTATTACGCCAGCGCGCTCCATGCGCTCACCACCACCGACATGACGCCGGAGGAGGTCCACCAAATGGGCCTCGACCAGGTCGCGCAGATCACCGCGCGGCTCGAGACCATCCTCGCCGCGCAGGGGCTGACGCAGGGCACCGTCGGCGCGCGCCTCGTGGCGCTCAACGACCGGCCCGACCAACTGTTCGCCAATACCGACGAGGGCCGCGCCGCGCTGCTCGACTCGCTCAACGACCAGATCGCCGCGACCTACAAGCGCCTGCCCGAGCTGTTCGCGACGCTTCCCAAGGCCAGGGTCGAGGTGCGGCGCGTTCCGGTGTTCATCCAGGACGGCTCGCCCGGCGGCTATTATAACGGCGCTCCGCTCGATGGCTCGCAGCCGGCGATCTACTATATCAACCTGAAGGACACGCACGACCGGCCGAAGTTCGGCCTGCCGACCCTGACGCATCACGAGGCGGTGCCGGGCCACCACCTTCAGATCAGCCTGTCGCAGGAATCGGCGACAATCCCGCTGCTCCGGAAGGGCGGCGGCTTCTCCGCTTACACTGAAGGCTGGGCGCTCTACGCCGAGCAGCTGACCTCGGAGATCGGCATGTACGCCGGCGATCCGCTCGGCGAGGCGGGCTATCTCCAGTCGCTGCTGTTCCGCGCGACGCGCCTCGTCGTCGATACGGGCATGCACCACAAGCGCTGGAGCCGCGAGAAGGCGACCGACACCATGATGGCGACGACGGGCATCGCGCGCCGCCGCGTGCAGGCGGAGATCGACCGCTACACCGTCTGGCCGGGCCAGGCGTGCAGCTACAAGGTCGGCCACGCGATGTGGGAGCGGCTTCGCGACCGCGCGAAGGCCAGGCTTGGCCCGCGTTTCGACATCAAGTGGTTCCACGAGGTGCTGCTCGACGGCGCGATGCCGCTCACCGTTCTGGAACGGGTGATCGACGCGCGGATCGCGGCACGAATGGCGTGACGCTGAGTTAACGCGGTGAAAAGGTCCGCCCGTTTAGGGTAGGCGATTGGCCAGGCGGCCGGAAAGGATCAGGCTCCTTCAGGATGACGGGCGACGGATTATCGGCGTGGAGCGGCGAGTTCGTGTCTCGCGATCGCGAAGCCGCGTTCCGCGCCGCGCACGTTGACGAATGGGTGCGCCACGCCCGCCTCGCCTTCATCCTGTCGGCGATCCTCAACGCGCTGTCGCTGGTCAGCGACTGGCGGTTCGCCGGAACGCCGCATTTCTGGGTGGCGATCCCGGCGCGGGCGCTGGTCATCGCCTCGGCGCTCGCCTGCCTTTACGCCGTGCGCCGCGCCGCGACCCCCGCGGCGGTCGAGGCGGTGCTGGTGACCTGGATGGCGCTCACCGGGATCGGGGTCGGCCTGCTGGTCACCGCGCATACCGACATCGCGCTGTTCGTCGTGCTGCTGCTTCCGGCGCTTTATTATCTCGCGGTTCCGGTGGCCTTCCGCTGGACCTTCGCGGGGGGCGCATTCGCCAGTCTGGGCATGCTCGCCGCCTTCCTGCTACCGCACCCGCCGTCGACCGCGCTCGGGCTGACGCTCGCGGTGGTGATGCTCAACGCCGCGCTGATTCTTGTCGTGTCGCGCAACAATCGCCTGCGCCGCCTCGAGTGGGTCGCCGGCACCGAGCTCGCGGCGAGCCGGAAAAGCCTGGAGGATCTGTTCAACGCGGCGCCGGTGCCGCTGCTGATCACCCGGCTCGGCGACGGCAGCCTCGTCCGCTCGAACGACGCCGGCTATGCCTTCTTCGGCACGACGCCAGCCGATGCCGGCACCCATGGCGAGGGCCATGTCGACCCGACGACGCGCGTCCAGCTGCTCGACCAGGTGGCGCGGCACGGCCGCCTGTCGAGCTTCGAGAGCCGGATGCGCCTCGCCGACGGCTCGATCCGCGACGTCCTGCTGGCCGCGTCGCAGATCAAGGTCGGCGGCGAGGACTGCCTGATGACCGGCATGGTCGATATCACGACGCGCAAGGTTCTGGAGGCGCATCTGGAGCAGATGGCGACGACCGACGCCCTCACCGGCCTCGCCAACCGCACGCGCTTCTTCGCGGTCGCCGAGACCGAGATCCGCCGCGCCTCGCGCACCGGCAAGCCGCCGTCGCTGCTGATGATCGACCTCGACCATTTCAAGGACATCAACGACCAGCACGGCCACGAAGCCGGCGACCAGGCGCTGAAGGCGTTCGCCGATCTCGTCGTCGGCAAGGTCCGCGATCACGACACCGCCGCACGCCTTGGTGGCGAGGAGTTCGCGATCCTGCTCCCCGAGTCGAGCCTGGTCGATGCGTCGAGGCTCGCCGAGCGGCTTCGCACCGCGACCGAGGCGATGCGGCTCGATTCGCTGCCGGCGCTGCGGCTGACCGTCAGCATCGGCGTGGCGCGCGTCGAGCCCGGCGAAACCGCGCCCGACGCGGCGCTGTCGCGCGCTGACCGCGCGCTCTACAAGGCCAAGCGCTCGGGCCGCAACCGCGTGTCGAGCGACCGCAAGGCCGACGCGGACGGCGCGCCGAAGCCCTGATGGCGGTCCTTCGCAACCTGTTTGGCGGCCGTCGCCCGCCCGCGCCGCGCGCTCCCGATGGCGCGCCGATCTACGCGGTCGGCGACATCCACGGCCGCGCCGACCTCCTCGCCGATCTGCTCGCGGCGATCGCCGGCGACGCGGGCGGTGCGCGCCACGAGCTGATCTTCCTCGGCGACTATGTCGATCGCGGCCCCGACTCGCGCGGCGTCATCGACCTGATCCTCGGCGCGTCGGCAAACCCGGCGGTCACCGCCGTGGCGATCAAGGGCAATCACGAGGAGGCGATGCTCGAGTTCCTCGCCGACGCGACCTTTGGCCCGGTGTGGGCGCAGCACGGCGGCGGCGCGACGCTCCTCTCCTATGGCGTCGAGCCGCCGAGCAACCGCATGGACCACGGCCAGTGGGAGCGCGCGCGTCTCGCGCTGCTCGGCGCGCTTCCGTCCGCGCACCTCGCCTTTCTGAACGGCCTTCAGCTGTTCGAGCGGCGCGGCGACTATCTGTTCGTCCACGCCGGCATCCGGCCGGGCGTTCCGCTCGAGGACCAGAGCGCGCGCGACATGATGTGGATCAGGCGGGAGTTCCTCGATCATGGCAAGCCGCTCGGCCATGTCGTCGTCCACGGCCACACCCCCGAGTCCGAGCCGTTCGAGGGCGTCCACCGGATCGGCGTCGACACCGGCGCCTATTACTCGGGCCGGCTGACGGCGGTTCGCTTGAGCGGCGACACGCGTGGCTTCGTCCAGGCGAAGGGCGAGCGCGGCGCCTCGCGCGACCGCATCTCGGGATTCGCCCAGAGCTGACTGTCGGCGGTTCTTACACTTGCCGGTGCCGCCGGTGCGTCGTAACGCCGCAACCTATTTAATCGCAAGCCTTTGTTCGAGCTGGCATACGCTTTGCACAGCCGCCGACATATTCGGGAGGCTTGTATCATGAAGACTGCACTGCTCGTGCTGGCGCTCGCCGCCGCAACGCCGGCCGCCGCCTCGGTGACCTACGATTTCACCGCCTATAATCCGAACGGCACCGAGCGCGGCGGGTTTGTCTGGAACACGGACGAGCTCATGAGCGGCCCGGGCGTGGTGCTCCCGCTCTTCACCTTCACCTGCAAGACCGGCTTCTGCGGCGAGCAGGTGCTCTATCCCTATCCGGCCGGTGACGATCATCCCGTGGCGACCCATACGGTCTACTTCTGGCAGGGGCCGGTGACCGCGCCCTATGATTTCGCTGACGGCGCTTTCTATGCCTACGGCACCTATTTCTCGAGCAACGAGGACTTCTCGCCGACCGGCAAGCTGGTCATCAGCGAAACGGTCGATCCGGTGCCCGAGCCAGGCGAGTGGGCGATGATGGCGGCCGGCCTCGGCGTCGTCGGCGCGGTCGCGCGGCGCCGCAAGCGCGCCTGATTCTGTCGGCAGGCTTTACACTTCGCCGCGCCCCGAAAGGCGCGGCGGGCACAAGCCGTTTGATCACAAGTCTTTGCGCAAGCTGGCATAACGCTTGCACGGCCGCGCCCGTACTGGGAGGCTTTGCATATGAAAAAGATCGCTCTTCTGGCGCTGGCGCTCGCCGCCGCTTCGCCCGCCGCCGCGTCGGTCACCTATGATTTCGAGAGCTATCTTCCGTATTCGACGACGGTCGTCACGAGCTTCAGCGTGACCGTTAACGATTTCCTGACCGCGGACCATTCGGCGTTCACGCCTGGCGAGCTTGATAGCTGCAGTTCGACCGCCGGCGCTTGCGGAAACCAGTATTTCGATCGGCAAGCGCCGGGCAACGACATTTTTCACACGGGTCACGATACCGTGATCTCGGAGGCCGGACAGTTCGGCGTCTTCCATTTTCTCGAATATGGCGCCTTCACCACTGTCGGAACGCACTTCGCCAGCAACCCCGACATCGGGGTGACCGGCAAGCTGGTCGTCAGCCAGTCGGTCGATCCGGTGCCCGAGCCCGGCGAGTGGGCGATGATGGCTGCCGGCCTCGGCGCCGTCGGCCTGACCGCGCGCCGCCGCAGGCGCGGCTAAGGCTCCCAGCCGCCCGGCGCACCGGGCGGCTGTTCGCATCCTCGTCTACGTCGCCGGCACCGGGAAGCCGTGGTCGCGCAGCAGCGCGTCGGCCTTGGGGTCGCGGCCGCGGAAGTTGCGGTAGGCGACCGCCGGGTCGACGGTGTTGCCGATCGAGGTCAGCGTGTCGTGCAGCCGCTTGGCGACCGCCTTGTCATACGGCCCGCCCGCTTCGGTGAACGCCTCGAACGCGTCGTGGTCGAGAACCTCCGCCCAGATGTAGCTGTAATATCCGGCCGCATAGCCTTCGCCCGAGAAGATGTGGCCGAACGCCGGGATGCGGTGGCGCATGATGATCTCGCTCGGCTGGCCGAGGGCGTCGAGAGTCTCCTTCTCGAATTTCTTGGGGTCGATCGGCGTGGCGCCGGCCAGGTGGAGCTTCATGTCGACGATCGCGCTCGCCTGCGCCTCCAGCGTCGTGAAGCCCTGGTTGAAGGTGCGCGCCCGGTTGATCTTGGCGACCAGCGCGTCGGGAATGCGCTCGCCGTGCTCGTTGACGAGGAAGCGCAGAACCTCCGGCGTCGTCAGCCAGTTCTCGTTGAGCTGCGACGGGAACTCGACGAAGTCGCGCGCCACGTTGGTGCCGGCGAGCAGGGGGTAGGTGACGTTGGAGTTGAGGCCGTGCAGCGCGTGGCCGAACTCGTGGAACATCGTCTTGGCGTCGTCCCACGCCAGCGTCGTCGGCTCGCCATTGCCGCCGCCGACGAAGTTCAGGTTGTTCGAGACGATCGGCGAGGTCGGGCGCAGCTTCTGCTGCGTGCGGTACTCGCTCATCCAGGCGCCCGAGTTCTTGCCCGGACGCGCGTTGGGATCGAAATAGATCATCCCGACGTGGCCGCCGTCCCGGCCCTTGACCTCGAACACCGTCATGCCCGGCGCGAAGGTCGGCACGTTGGTCACCGGCACGAAGGTGAAGCCGTAGAGCTGTCCCGCCGCCCAGAACATCGCGCTTCGCACATGGTCGTAGCGCAGGTACGGCTTCACCTCGTTGAGATCGAGGTCGTACTTCGCCTTCCGAACCTTCTCCGCATAATAGCGATAGTCCCACGGAGCGATCTTGAAGCCGCCCTTCTCGGCATCGACCAGCGCCTGCATGTCTGCGACGTCCTTCTTCACCTGCGCCGCCGCCGGCGTGTAGACCGAGATCATCAGTGCGAGCGCGGTTTCCGGCGTCTTCGCCATCGTGTCGGCCAGGTGCCAGTGGGCGTAGGTCGGGTAGCCGAGCAGCTTCGCCTTCTCGGCGCGCAATTTCAGGATCTGAGTCACCACGGCGTTGTTGTCGTTGGCGTTGCCGTTGTCGCCGCGCGACGCCCACATCCTGAAGCCCTTCTCGCGAAGCGCCCGGTCGGACGAATAGGTGAGGAACGGCTCCATCGAGGAGCGGGTGTTGGCGATCACCCACTTGCCCGGCATCTTGCGGCGCGTGGCTTCCCCCGCCGCCGACTCGACCTGCGCCGCCGACAGGCCGGCGAGCTGCCCCTTGCTGTCGAGGATCAGCGCGTAATTCTCCTCGTCCGCCAGCTGGTTCTGGCTGAACTTGGTGTAGAGCGACGCGAGCTCGGAATTGACCTTGGAAAGCGCCGCCTTCTGCGTGGGGCTGAGCTTGGCGCCGGCCTGCACGAAATTGTTGTAATAGACCCACGACAGGCGTTGCTGCTCGGGCGTCCACGTCGGCTTGTCGGGCGAATTGTAGACCGCCTCGATCCGCGCGAAGAGCTTGGCGTTCTGCGTGATGCTGTCCTGGAAGGCCGACAGCTTGGGCGACATCTCGGCCTCGACCTTCTGGACGTCGGGGGTCGACAGGTTCGACGTGTAGACGCCGTAGATCGTATAGACGCGGCCGACCTCCCGGCCGCTGTTCTCCAGCGCCACCAGCGTGTTCTCGAAGGTCGGCCTGGCGGGATTGTTGGCGATCGCCTCGATCTCGCGCAGGTTCGCCGCCATCCCCGCCTCCAGCGCCGGCTTGAAGTCGGCGACCTTCGCCTTGTCGAACGGCGGCACGCCGCCCCACGGGCCGGTCCACGGCGCGAGCAGGGGGTTGGCGGACATCGTCGCACCGCCGGCCGCGGCCTTCGCCGTCGTCGAGCCTTTGGCCGATGACTTGCCGGTGCCGGCGGTCTGCGCGGCGAGCGGGGTCGAAAGCAGCGCGGCGGCGCTTACGCCAAGAAGCAGGGTCTTGATCATGTCGGTGAATCTCCCTTTGCCGCGCGCGGCGGCCCGATGACCGTGTCTAGCGCGGCGCACCGGCCCTTCGCCAGTCCTAAGGGTGGCGATGCGCGGCGCGCCAATTGAGGATATGCGCCGTGGCGACGAGCAGGACGCCCGCCACCGTCAGCCAGCGTTCGGCGGCGTTGCCGCCGAAGAAGGCCACGGCTGCCGCCATCGATGCCAGCCCGGCCGCGCCGACGGCGACCGGGACCAACCCCGCCGCCTTCCGCCCCCGCGACAGCGCCCAGGCGCTCGTGGGCACGGCGAATCCCAGCAGCAGCCAGTGCGTCGTGTCGTCGCGGCCCTGAAGCAGGCCGAACGCCGGCAAGGCCGCGACGATCAGCGGCAACGCGAGGCAATGCACGAGACAAAGCGCCGAAGCGCTGACCGCGATTCCATCCAGCCAGCCGCTGGGTCTGGCGGTGACGGCGTTGGTACTGGATCGGCCGGTCATGCGAACTCCTCTTGCAAGGCGAATGAGATAGTATATCAAATCCGAGTTGAAAGGGCGTTGTCCACCGAAAGCGTCCAGGGTCCGACCGTCAGATTGAAACGATATATTATGACCTCTCGCAATTCCGCAGCTATCTCCGCCTTGCTCGCCGGCGCGAGCCTGCTGTCCGGCGCCGCCGCGTCGGCACAAGCCACGCCGGCCGCCGCCCCGTCGTCGGGCTATCACCAGCCGGACTCGCCCGACATCATCATCACCGCGCCGCTCAATCGCTCGCGCTTCGACACGCTGACCGGCGCGTCGGTCCTGCAGGGCGTCGAGCTGACCCGCGACGTCCGCCCGACGCTCGGCGAGACGCTGCAGCGCCAGCCGGGCGTCAGCGCGACCTCCTTCGGCCCGAACGCCTCGCGGCCGGTGCTGCGCGGCTTCCAGGGCGAGCGCATCCGCGTGCTGACCGACGGCATCGGCTCGATCGACGTGTCGA
>CAXTKD010000011.1:0-113323 GCA_964244885.1 uncultured Sphingomonadaceae bacterium
GCGCTGTTCGAGTCGATCGAGCTCGATCAGATGCGCCGGGGCGTCATTCCCGCGAGCGCCTGAGCGGTCCTTGTGAAAACGGTATACGTTCGGTAGCTATCCCCGCCTACAAGATGGGGATAGCTAACCATGCGCCACTTCGCCCTGCTGCTCGCGACCGCCCTGACGCTCTCCGGCGGTGCCCAGGCGCAGGAAAAGGATGGCGAGACGGTTTCGACCCGGAAGGTCGAGACCGTCGTGACCGACGTCGACACTGCCAAGGCCTCCGCCACCGAGCAGGCTTATCCGCGCCAGCGCTCGATCCCGTTCCGCGGGCAGACGCTCGCCTACACCGTGACGCCGGGGACGCTGACCGTCCGCGATGACGACGGGGCGCCGATCGCCTCGATGTTCTACACCGCCTACACCATCCCCTCGAAGGGCCGGGCGCGCCCGGTCACCTTCATGTACAACGGCGGCCCGGGCTCCTCGACGATGTGGCTGCACATGGGATCGTTCGGGCCGATGAAGGTCGACGTCCCTGGCCTCACCGCGCTGCGCGGCGACCCGACGCGACTCATCCCCAATCAGGACACCATCCTCGACAAGACCGACATCGTCTTCCTCGACGCGATCGGCACCGGCCTGTCGCGACCGCTCGGCAAGAGTGACGGCAAGCAGTTCTGGGGCGTCGACGGCGACCTCGACGCCTTCGCGCGCGGCATCCAGCGCTATGTCACCAAATACGGCCGGTGGGACGCGCCCAAGTTCCTGCTCGGCGAAAGCTACGGCACGCTGCGCTCGGCGGGCCTCGTCAACACGCTGCAGGACCGGGGCATCAAGGTGGCGGGCGTGACGCTCGTATCGACCGTGCTCAACATCGGCCTGCTGTTCGATCCGTCGATGGACCAGGGCCAGATCAATCTGTTCCCGACGCTGGCGGCGACAGCCTGGTATCACAACCGGATCCAGAACCGGCCCGCCGACCTCGACGCCTTCGCGAAGGCCGCGCAGGCTTTCGCCACCGGGCCTTATGCCGCGGCGCTCGCCAAGGGCGACGCGCTGCCGGCACAGGAGCGCGACGCGGTGGCGCGGGAGGCCTCGGCGATGCTCGGCGTCAGCGCCGACTTCCTGATCCGCTCCAACCTGCGCCCCGGCCCCGACCGCTTCCGCAAGGAGCTGCTGCGCGACCAGCGCCGCACCGTCGGCCGGCTCGACAGCCGCTTCGACGGCATCGATGTCGATGCTGGCGGCGAGGGTCCGGAGTTCGACGCCGCCAACGAGGCGATCGCCGGCGCTTTCATCGCCGCGATGAACAACTATCTGTTCCGCGATCTCGGCTACCCGACGACGCTGCCCTATCGTCCGAACTATTATTCGGCGATCAGCCCGAATTGGGACTGGAAGCACCGGACGCCCGGCGGCGGCCGCCAGTTCGCCGGCAACACCACGGTCGACCTGAGCCAGGCGATGCGCCAGAATCGCCAGCTCAAGGTCCTCCAGTTGAACGGCTATTACGACATGGCGACGCCGTTCGCCGGCGCCGACTACGACCTTGAGCACATGGGCCTCGACGCGTCGCTCAAGGCGAACCTGACCTTCCGCTATTATCCCTCCGGCCACATGATCTACATCGAGCCGGGCTCGTCGAAGCGCCTGAAGGCCGACCTCGACGCGTTCTATGACGGGGTGACGCAGTGAAATACGCCCAGTTCCACGGCCGGGCGCGGCGGCGCGAGTTCTGGCTGTTCGTGCTGTTCGTCTTCATCGTCGTCAGCATCGCCGCCAGCGTCGACTTCACGCTCGGGCTGGCGCCGCCCTGGGCCTATCTCGGCCGGCCCTGGTCGTTCGGGCAGATCCTTCCGGTGCATGTCCTCTACGGCGGGCCGTTCACCTTGCTGACCTCGCTGCTGCTGGTCATCCCGAGCCTCGCGGTCACCGTGCGGCGGCTGCACGACAGCGACCGCTCGGGCGCCTGGGTGTTCATCAACCTCATCCCGTTCATCGGCGGGATCGTCATTCTGCTGTTCATGATCCTCGACGGGACGCCAGGCCCCAACGCTTACGGCCCCGACCCGCAGCGCCGCCGGCTGGAGCGCTATTAGGGCGCGACCGGCTCGGGCGGGTCGTCGCCGAGCGGTGGACCGAGCTTGCCTTCCCATTTCGCGACGACGGTCGCGGCGACGGCGTTGCCGACGACGTTGGTGCCGGTGCGCCCCATGTCGAGGAAGACGTCGACTCCGAGGATGAGCAGGATGCCCGCCTCCGGGATGCCGAAATGCTGGAGGTTGGCGGCGATCACGACGAGCGAGGCGCGCGGCACCGCGGCGACGCCCTTCGAGGTGACGAGCAGCAGCAGCAGCATGGTGAACTGCTGGCCGAGGCTCAGCTCGATGCCATAGGCCTGCGCGATGAACAGCGAAGCGAAGGTGCAGTACATCATCGAGCCGTCGAGGTTGAACGAATAGCCCAAGGGCAGGACGAAGCTGACGATGCGCTTGGGGATTCCGAAGCGCTCCAGCTGCTCGAACAGGCGCGGGTAGGCGGCCTCCGAGCTGGCGGTCGAAAAGGCGATCAGGAAGGGCTCGCGGATGTAGCGGACGAGGCTCCCGATGCGGCCGCCGCCGACGACCAGCGCGCCCGCGCCGAGGATCAAGGCCCACAGGATGGCCAGCGCCAGGTAGAAGCCGCCGACGAACTGGCCGAAGGTCAGCAATATGCCGATGCCCTGCGTGGTGATCGCCGCCGCGATCGCCGCAAACACTCCGAACGGCGCGAAGCGCATGACGTAGTTGGTGACCTGAAGCATCACCGCGACCAGCGCCTCGACCGCGCGGACGATCGGCCTGGCGGCGTCGCCGACGGCGGTGATCGCCACGCCGAAGAACAGCGAGAAGATGACGATCTGAAGCACCTCGTTGGTCGCCATCGCTTCGATGATCGACTTTGGCACGAGGTGGCCGATGAAGTCCTTGAGGTTCGGAGTCGCGGTGACGCCGGCGCTGGCGTCGATGGGAGGCAGAGGCAAGTTGAGGTGCGCGCCCGGCTGGAGGAGGTTGACGACAACCATGCCGAGCGACAGCGAAACCACCGAGGCGACGAGGAACCAGAGGAGCGTCCGCCCGCCGATTCGCCCGAGCGCCGCGGTGTCGCCCATGTGCGCGACGCCGGTGACCAGAGTCGCGAAGACCAGCGGCGCGATGATCATCTTGATCAGGCGCAGAAAGACGTCGGTGACGACACCGAACCAGCCGGCCCACTCCTTGGCCTCTTCCGGCGAGGAGGCGCTGACGTTGCAGAAATAGCCGACGGCGATGCCGAGCAGCATCGCGATGATGATCCAGGTCGTCAGCTTGCGCGGCATTCAGATCCCCCGAGTCGTCGGCTTAGAGTCCCAAGAGTCCCGCAAGTTCGGCAATTTCATTGCGCGGACACGCAACATCATGACGCCGGGCGGAGAAAGCGCAAGTTGAGCGGTCGCGCATGCAAAGGAACATAACAGGAACTGGAGTGCGCGTCGATCAAAACCGCTCCGTCATCCGGCGGATCCGGTGGACGGAAGGCAGAGCGGCCCTCTCCCGCAAGCGGGCGCGGCATTTGCGCGGCGCGGGTGTCAGGACCCAAACACCCTCCCGTACGCGAGACCTCCATGCAAATCTTCAATTTTTGGTATTGTTGATATTCGATAATTGATATATCGTTTATCAACAAACAATCGGAGACCCTGCGTGATACATTCGTCTGCACTGCCCGTGGCCCGGATCACGTTGCGGATCCTGATCGTCTGCAATTGGGTGTCCGGCGCGGCGATCCTGTCGCTGCTGATCGCGACCATCACCGCCGAGCGGTGGACGTTTACCGCGCTCGGCATTGGGCCGGACTCGTGGATCCCGTCGGTCATCATGGGGTTGCGGGCGATCGCGCTGCTTGGGGTGATCGCGGTGCCGCTCAACGACGCCGTGCTTCGGCGGCTGCTGGCAATCACTGACACGGTGCGCGCAGGGGAGCCGTTTGTCGCGGCGAACGCCGTCCGCCTGCAAGCCATCGCCTGGGCGCTGCTGGCGCTCCAGCTGCTCAGCCTCGCCATCGGCGGCATCGGCAAGGCGATCTCAACCCCCGCCCACCCGCTTCACCTCGATGCCGGCTTCTCGACCAGCGGCTGGCTGGCGGTCCTGCTGACCTTCATCCTCGCGCGGGTGTTCTCCGAAGGCGCGCGGATGCGCGACGACCTCGACGGGACGGTGTGACATGGCGATCGCCGTCAAGCTCGACGACCTGCTCCACGACCGCCGGATGACGCTGACCGAGCTCGCCGAACGCGTCGACATCACGCTCGCCAACCTGTCGATCCTGAAGACCGGCAAGGCGCGCGCCATCCGCTTCTCGACGCTGGAGGCGATTTGCGAGGCGCTGCGCTGCCAGCCCGGCGACCTGCTGGCGTTCCAGCCGGAGGCCGAGGGGTAGGCCCAACCGGCGGATTGTGCGCGGCGGGGTCGTCACCAGCGCCGCGAACCGCTAAGCGACCGCGCCATGAGCAGCCGACCGACCAACCGCCCCGACCGGCGGACCTTCGCGATCATTTCCCACCCCGACGCCGGCAAGACCACCCTGACCGAGCGGCTGCTGCTGGCGGGCGGGGCGATCCACGCGGCGGGGGAGGTGAAGGCGCGGGGCCAGGCGCGGCGGGCGCGGTCGGACTGGATGAAGATCGAGCAGCAGCGCGGCATCTCGGTCACCTCGTCGGTGATGACCTTCGAGCGCGCCAATGAAAACGGGGAAATCCTGACCTTCAACCTGCTCGACACGCCGGGGCACGAGGACTTCTCCGAGGACACCTACCGCACGCTGACCGCGGTCGATTCGGCGGTGATGGTGATCGACGCGGCGCGCGGCATCGAGGCGCAAACGCGAAAGCTGTTCGAGGTCTGCCGCCTGCGTTCGGTGCCGATCATCACCTTCGTCAACAAGGTCGACCGCGAGGGCCGCGAGCCGTTCGCGCTGCTGGACGAGGTGGCGGACGTGCTGGCCTTGGACGTCAGCCCGATGAACTGGCCGGTCGGCATGGGCGGCACGTTCGAGGGCCTCTACGACCTCGAGCGCAACCGGCTGATGCGGCCGTCGGGAACCAACGAGCGGCTGTTCGAGGGCGATGTGCAGGCGGTGTCCGGCCTCCATGACGCCAGGCTCGACACCCTGTTGTCGGCGGACGGCGTCGCGCTCCTCCGCGAGGAGGCCGAGCTGGCGCAGGCGGGCTACCCCGAATTCGATATCGAGGCCTATCAGAACGGCGACCTGACGCCGGTCTATTTCGGCTCGGCGATCAAGAGCTTCGGCGTTGCCGAACTGATCGACGCGCTCGCCCGCTTCGCGCCGAGCCCGCGCGCCCAGCCCGCCGAGCCCGCCCCGGTGCAGCCCGACGATCCCGCGGTCACCGGCTTCATCTTCAAGGTGCAGGCCAATATGAACCCGATGCACCGCGACCGCGTGGCGTTCATGCGGCTGTGCTCGGGCAAGTTCAAACGCGGCATGAAATTGAACCAGTCGGGCACCGGCAAGTCGATCGCGGTCCACAGCCCGATCCTGTTCTTCGCCCGCGAGCGCGAGACCGCCGAGGAGGCGTTCCCCGGCGACATCATCGGCATCCCCAACCACGGCACCTTGCGCGTCGGCGACACGCTGACCGACGGCGCGCCGGTGACGATCACCGGGCTTCCGAATTTCGCGCCCGAGATTCTGCGGCGCGTGGTGCTCAAGGATCCGACCAAGACCAAGCAGCTTCGCAAGGCGCTCGACGATCTCGCCGAGGAGGGAATCACCCAGGTCTTCCATCCCGAGATCGGCGGCCAGTGGATCGTCGGCGTCGTCGGGCAGCTGCAGCTCGAGGTGCTGATCTCGCGGCTGGAGGCGGAGTATAAGGTCGACGCCGGGCTGGAGACCTCGCCCTGGGACACCGCGCGCTGGATCGCGGGGAGCCCGGAGGATTTGAAGAATTTCGCCAGCTTCCACCGCGCCGGGCTCGCCACCGACCGCGACGGCGCCCCGGTGTTCCTCGCCAAGGACAGCTGGGAGCTGAACTATGTCAGCGACCGCTACGCCGGGATCGCATTCTCGGCGACCAAGGAGCGGGTCTAGCCGCTTCCCCCGCGTCTAGGCATCCGGCCTTACCCGTGCGAAGTCAGGCCTGTGACGAGCGCGCGACCCTTGCCATTGGCGGCGGACCTCTACGGCGATCTTGAGCCGGCCCCGAAAGTCGGCTTTCGCGACTATCTCCCCGGCCTCGGTGTCACCGCCGCAGCGACGCTGGCGGCGGGCTATCTGTCGGATCACTACGGCGCTCCGATCACTTTGATGGCGCTGCTCGTCGGCCTTGCCCTGAACTTCCTGAGCGGCGACGCGCGGCTGACGCCGGGGCTCGGCTTCGCGTCGCGGACCTTGTTGCGCTGGGGCATCGTGCTGGTCGGGGCGCGGGTGACATTCGAGCAGGTGTGGGGCCTGGGGCCGGTGGCGCTGATCGCGGTGGCGCTGATTCTGACCTTGACCCTGCTCGCCGGGGTGGCGAGCGCCCGGGCGCTCGGCTTCGGCGCGGCGTTCGGGACGCTGGCGGGCGGCGCGGTGGCGATCTGCGGCGCCTCGGCGGCGCTGGCGCTGGCGACGACGCTCGGCGAGAAGCGCGCCCCGCAGGCGCAGCTGACGCTGGTGCTGGTCGGCATCTCGTCGATGAGCGCGCTGGCGATGTTCCTCTACCCGATCCTCATGCGCGCGATCGGCTTCGGCGACACCCAGGCAGGGTTCGTGCTGGGGGCGGCGATCCACGACGTCGCGCAGTCGCTCGGCGCGGGCTACGCCTTCTCGCAAGGCGCCGGCGAGATCGCGGCGATCGTCAAGCTGACCCGCGTCGCGATGCTGGCGCCGGTGCTGGCGGCGGTCGCGGGGTTCTTCCCGCGCGACGGGAGACGCAGGATCGGCGTCGCGGCGGTGCCGTGGTTCGTCGTCGGCTTCTTCGCGCTCGCCGGCCTGAATTCGATTCCCGCCCTCATCCCGCATGCGGTGGCGGAAGGCGCGCAGGCCGGCGCGACCGCGCTCCTCGCCTGCGCGGTGACCGCGACCGCCATCCGCTCGCCGATGAGCGCGCTGCTCGCCACCGGCCCGCGCCCGCTGCTGGTGATCGCCGCGTCGAGCCTCGTCGCGCTGGCGCTGTCGGTCGGCGCGGCGGCGCTGCTGATCCGCTAGACGGCCTGCATCAACGCCCGTTGGCGGTGAGCCCGTCGAACACGAAAGAGGCCCTTGCGGAACTCAGGCTTCGCTCACGTCGGTGACCGCTCCGGTCTTGTCGGCGAAGACGGGCCTGGCGATTGGATGTGACACCGTGGCCGGCCACCTTGCTTCCAGGAACCGCGCCTTCTCGACCCCTTTGACGCTCACCGCATCGCCCTGATTGCCGCCGAGGATATTGTAGTGGTCCTCGCTCTGCGAAACATAAAAACCCACGTGGCCCTTGCCGCTTCTCATCGACTCGCGCCAGAATACCATGACGGCGCCGGGCTGCGGCTCGGTCTTCACCCCGAACTTGGCCCATTGGCGGGCGCCGAGGGGGTTGGCGGGCAGCGGCTCCATCGGCAGTTGCGACGAGATGCAATGGGCGACGAACAGGCCGCACCATGGAATTTCGTCATCGCCATAGGCGATCCGGATATCCTTGCCCCATCCGATTATCAGCGGGTTGCTGGCCCTCGACGTGTCCTCCTTCACCCCGAGAAGCCGCTGCGCCTCCGCGAACCACGGCTGCACCGCCGCGAGACCGGGCACGATATTGGCTTTGGCGGGAAACAGCCGGGCGAGCGTCTGGGGACCGACGATCCCGTCGGCCCTGAGCTTCCACGCCGCCTGGAACGCCATGATCGCCGCCGCCGTCCTGCCGCCCCGAATGCCGTCGATGGGACCGACGTCGAAACCCATCCCGGCCAGCGCCGTCTGAATCGCTTTCATCTTCACGGCCATCGTCTTCCCCCCCGACTGGACGGCCGAAGCTGCCGCACGGCCCAAAGGGAGTCGAGTCGAGACCGCGTCGAAATGATCGCTATGAACCATCGATCGAATCCGTTTCGGATCGATTGCGCGCGTCGGCACGATAGATCGCAATGCGAACCATGTCCGGAAATTGGAGCGGGCGAAGGGATTCGAACCCTCGACCCCGACCTTGGCAAGGTCGTGCTCTACCCCTGAGCTACGCCCGCTCTGGCGCGCCGGAAAGCTGGTCCGGCGGGTGGAGGGCGGCTGATAGCGCCCGAAGTGGGAGGCCGCAAGCCTTAACTGGCACTTGGCAGCGTGGGGGGCGCACAGCATATGGGCGGCTTGAAGCTCAGGAGCAGCCGTGGCCAGCCTTTCGACCTCCGCCAGCGATCGCGCCAGCATCGAGGCGTTCAAGCGCGACGTGATCGACGCCTCGATGACCGCATTGGTCATCGTCGACTTCTGGGCGGAGTGGTGCGGGCCGTGCAAGCAATTGACGCCGGTGCTGGAGAAGCTCGCCGCCGATTATGCGGGGAAGGGCGTCCGGCTCGCCAAGATCGATGTCGACAAGAACAAGGCGGTGGCGGCGCAATTCCGAATCCAGACGATCCCGACGGTCTATGCGATCTTCCAGGGCCAGCCGGTCGCCGACCTCACGAACTACCGCACCGAGCCGCAATTGAAGGCGGTGCTCGACCAGTTGCTGGCGCAATTGCCGATCGGCGGCGCGGTTGAGGCGCCGGGCGACGATCTGGAGCCGCTGATCGCCGCGGCGCAGGAGGCGCTGGCCGAAGGCGCGCACGACGAGGCGGCGCGGACCTTCGCGGCGCTCAACGGCGAGCTGCCCGAGCGCGCCGATGTCAGCGCTGGCCTCGCGCGGGCGCTGGTGGCGCTCGGCCGGCTCGACGAGGCCGAGGCGGCGCTGGCGGCGGTGAAGGGCGATTCGAAGGAGCCGGGCGTCGCGCAGGCCCGCGCCGCGCTGGCGCTGGCGCGCGAGGCGGCGCCGGTCGATGATCTGGACGGCCTGCGAGCCCGCGTCGCTGCGGCGCCCGACGATCTGGCGCTGTCATACGAGCTTGCCGGCGGGCTGATGGCGCTGGGGCTTCGCGACGAGGCGGCGGAGGCTCTGCTCGACAGCATCCGCCGCGACCGGACGTGGAACGACGGCGCGGCACGCGACCGTCTGTTGAAGCTGTTCGAGGCGGTCGGCCTCGCCGATCCGTGGGTGAACGCGACACGGCGCAAGCTTTCGACCATATTGTTCGCATGAGCGACTCGCTGCCGACCAAGCTGCCGCTGTTTCCGCTGTCGGGCGCGCTGCTGCTGCCGCGCGGCACGCTGCCCCTGAACATCTTCGAGCCGCGCTATCTGGCGATGATCAAGGATGCGATGGCGGCGGGGCGGCTGGTCGGCATGGTGCAGCCCAAGGACGACGCGCCGCGGCCCGCGCTCTATCCGGTCGGCGGCGTCGGGCGGATCACCCAATTCTCCGAGACCGGCGACGGGCGCTTCATGATCGCTTTGTCGGGCGTCTCGCGCTTCCGCATCGCGGCCGAGCTGGAGGTCGACACGCCCTACCGGCAGGCAGAGGTGCTCTACGACGATTTCGCGGGCGACACCGAAGACGCCTCCAGCCTCGCCGCCGCGCAGCGCGCCGATGTCGAGCAGCGGCTGCGGACCTATCTCGACACGCAGGGGCTGTCGGCGGACTGGGACGCGGTGGCGTCGGCGGACGACGAGTCGCTGGTCAACACGATCGCCGCGGTCTGCCCATTCGACCCGGCGGAGAAGCAGGCGCTGCTGGAAGCGCCCGACGTGCCGGCGCGCGCCGCGACGCTCTCCGCGCTGATGGCCTTCGCGGCGCCGGTCGGCCGGCCGACGCTGCACTGAGATGGACGTTGATCCCCGCCTCCTCGAAATCCTCGTCTGCCCGATGACGAAGACGCGGCTGCGCTACGACCGGGACGCCCAGGAGCTGGTGAGCGACACCGCCGGGCTCGCCTATCCGATCCGCGACGGCGTGCCGATCATGCTGGTCGAGGAAGCTCGGGAATTGCCGCAGGGCTGAAGCCTCCGCTCTTTCGCGGGGATGACGGGGCGTTTTGGGGAGGGTGCGCTGGCCTATCCGCCGCCCTATATTCCGCGCGATCACCTGGGGAGCGCAGCATGGCCGATCATCTGAAATTCTATGTCGACGGCGCCTGGGTCGATCCGGCGACCCCGAAGACGCTCGATGTCATCAATCCCGCGACCGAGGCGGTCGCCGGTCGCATCAGCCTCGGCTCCGCCGCAGACGTCGATCGCGCCGCCAGGGCCGCGCGCACGGCGTTCGAAAGCTGGTCGCGGACCAGCCGCGAGGAGCGGCTCGGCTATCTCGGCGCGATCCTCGCCGAATATCAGAAGCGCTACGCCGACATGGCGGCGGCGATCACCGAGGAGATGGGCGCGCCGGCGTGGCTCGCCAGCCAGGCGCAGGCGGCGGTGGGCATGATGCACATCCAGACCGCGATCGGCGTGCTCAAGGACTATCGCTTCGAGGAGACGCGCGGCACCACCCTTCTGGCGAAGGAGCCGATCGGCGTCTGCGGCTTCATCACGCCGTGGAACTGGCCCGCCAACCAGATCCTCGCCAAATGCGCGCCGGCGCTCGCGGTCGGCTGCACGATGGTGTTGAAGCCGAGCGAGATCGCGCCCTTCTCGGCGCATGTGTTCGCCGAGATCGTCCATGCGGCGGGGCTGCCGGCGGGGGTGTTCAACCTCGTCGACGGCGACGGGCCGACGGTCGGCGCGGCGATCGCCTCGCATCCCGAGGTCGACATGGTGTCGTTCACCGGCTCGACCCGCGCCGGGATCGAGGTCGCGAAGGCGGCGGCCGACACCGTCAAGCGCGTCCACCAGGAGCTTGGCGGCAAGTCGCCCAACATCGTGCTCGACGACGCCGACCTCGCCACCGCGATCCCGGCCGGAGTCGGCGGGGTGATGATGAACTCGGGCCAGTCCTGCAACGCGCCGACCCGGATGCTCGTGCCGCACGGGCGGATGGAGGCGGTGAAGGCGATCGCCGCCGCCGCCGCCGGGGCGTTCACGGTCGGCGATCCGTCGGGCAACGCCAAGTTGGGGCCGGTGGTCAGTCAAACCCAGTGGGACAAGATCCAGCGGCTGATCCAGACCGGCATCGACGAGGGCGCCTCGCTGGTGGCGGGCGGCACCGGGCGGCCGGATGGGCTCGACAAGGGCTATTACGTCAGGCCGACGGTGTTCGCCGACGTGACGCCCGGCATGACGATCGCGCGCGAGGAAATCTTCGGGCCCGTCCTCGCCATCCTCGGCTACACGGACGAGGAAGACGCCATCGCCCAGGCCAACGACACGCCCTACGGCCTCGCCGCCTACGTCCAGTCGGCGGACCCGGCGCGGGCGCGCAAGGTCGCGGCGCGGCTGCGGGCGGGCCAGGTCAACATCAACGGCGCCGGCATGGACCCGATGGCGCCGTTCGGCGGCTACAAGCAGTCGGGCAACGGCCGTGAATGGGGCGACCACGCCTTCGGCGAGTTCCTTGAGACCAAGGCGGTGCTCGGCGGCGCGGAGGCGGTCGCGGCGGAGTAGCTTGGCGCGACACCCTGTCGCGTTTTGCACACTAGACAGGCGTCTTGCATACAATTAGCCTCGCTTGGCGGGGAGGGACCAACGACATCCCCACAACAACTGGGGAGGTCTGACATGGATATCTTGAAACGCGATTTTCTTCTGGCGGGCGCCGTCGTCGGCGCGGGCGTGGTGGCGAGCTCGGCCCTCGCGCAGGGCCGCTCCAGCCGGCCGATCAACACCGGCAAGCAGCCGTCGACCGTCGACACCAACTACAAGCCCCGCCGCCTCAACAAGTGCATCGAGCTCTGGGAGGACGGCCAGCCGATCTACTACACCGGCGCCGGCGTCGGCCCGAACGTCGATCCGTACGAGCAGGGCAAGAAGATGTGCAAGACCTGGGCGGACGCCATCTCTTACGAGATGGAGCACGGCTGCTTCGACCTGAAGGAGCTGCGCGAGTTCATGCGCGGGCTGAAGGACGGCGGCGGCACCCGCTCGGGCCACCGCTTCCCGACGGTCTTCGTCTCGCCGCCGATCATCGGACTCGACGAGCCCTATGCGCGCGCCAACACCTGGATGATCGAGCAGCTGCTGTGCACCGGCGTGATGGGCCTGCACATCTGCCATGCCCGCGATCCCAAGGCGATCGAGACCTATATGCACATGGGGGCGCGCTACCCGTTCCCCGATTTCCCCAACACGCCCAAGGTCGCGATGCGCGGCATCCGGGGCAACAGCGCGAGCTACGCGGCGGACATCTGGGGCGTCTCGGGCGGCACCTACCAGCACATCGCCGACCTCTGGCCGCTCAATCCGCGCGGCGAGATCATCTTCGGCGTCAAGATCGAGGACACCTACGCCGACAGGACCGTCGCACAGACGCTGGCGATCCCCGGCCTCGCGATGGCCGAATGGGGCCCTGGCGACCACAACCTCTGGCTCAACGGCTATCACGGGGTCGAGGACGGCGGCCTGTCGGGCCACCCGGTGGTCCGCGACGCCGGCGGCCGGGTCACCTCCGACGTCTCGGCGCTTCCCAATATGGAAGCGGTGCGCGCCAGGGTGCTCGCCGAGTGCAAGAAGAACAAGGTGATGTTCCTCAACGCCGCCGAGACCGAGCCCGGCCACAACAACGTCGTCCAGCAGATCAAGGACGGCACGATGGTGGTCGCCGCCGGCCAGGGCGGCGAGGACGTGGCGATCATGGGCCGCGAGTTCACCAAGCGCCGCATGCCGGTCTGATCAGGCAACCCGCTGGGGCAGCGGCTTGCCCTAGCGGGTCCTGCCCCGCGTATCGGGCGTCAGGGTCACCCCCATCGCCTGGCCCGGCGGGCGCCGCATGACGAAGCGCACTTTGCGGTTGCGAAAGTCGAGCGACACCCGGCGGAAGATCTCCAGTACGTCGCTGCCGAGCAGCATCGCGGGCTCCTTCTCCAGCCCGAACAGCTTGAACGGCGGCAGGTCGGCGAAGACGACGGGGACGTTGCGGAGCGTCACGCCGCCCAGCCGGACCTCGGGCAGCACCGCGGCGTTGGCGCTCACCGTCTGGCCGGTGACGCTGATCATCGTCACCACCGTCGTCGCCGGCGGCGTCTTGCGATTGCGGAAGATGCGTTCCTGGAGCGCGGAGTTCCCGATGGTCACCTCGCTCCCGGTGTCGATCACCGCGAGGATGCGAGTCGCGTTGACCGCCGCCTGAGTCAGGATCAGCTGGCCGTTGCGCCGCCGCGCGGTGATGACGATCTCGTCCGGCAGCGTCATCACCGGGGTGCGCGCATCCTGGATGGTCACGGTCTTCCTGTCGAAGTCGAGCATCAGCCGCTGCTCGGCGAGCGCGTCGATGCCGAGCAGGCCTTGCGCCCCGAGATAGGCCTCGGGCAGCGCCGGCGCCTCGATGCCGGGAATGACGCTGTTGCCGATCTTGAGATGGTCGAGGATCACGGTGTCGACCCGGCTCGGCCCGGCGATGCTTTGCAGCAGCACCGGATCGCCCGGCGGCAGCGCCAATTGCTTCGACAGCGTCAGGCCGATCACCGAGCGGTCGGCGCCACTATCGACGAGGAAGCGGTAGGGGCCGCTGCCGTTGACTCCCACCTGGACGAACATCCGCGACTTGATCTGCCGCGCCGCTAGGCTCTCGCCGGTGATCTCCAGCTTGTCGTCGAGCGTCGCGGTGGGAATGGCCGGACCGGAAACCGTGGGAGCGGAAGGCGTTACCGCAGTCGAGGCCTGCAGCAAAATGGCGAGGAGCAGGGGCGTGATGGACATTCGGGCAAGTTGCGCCACCGCCGCCAAAACGGCAAGCGGCAGGCGCTCGCACCATTGCGGCACTGCCGTCGATGCTTAGGATAACGTGATGAGAATTGCGGTGTTCACGGCCGGCGCCTTGCTGATCGCGTCGGGCGAAGCCGCTGCCGGTCCGCCCTACGTCACCGACGATCCCGAGCCGACGGACCCGGGCGGATGGGAAATCTACGCCTTCACCACAGGCGCCACGACACCGGGAGGGTTCGACGGCGCCACCGGGCTGGACCTCAACTATGGCGCCGCTCCCGGGGTCCAGCTGACCGCGACCCTGCCGCTGGACTACACGCACCGGCGAGGCACGCAGGTCGGAATCGGCGATGCCGAAATCGGCGTCAAATACCGTTTCCTGCACCGCGAGAGCGCCGGCCTGGCGATCGCCGTCTTCCCCCGTATCATCCTGCCGACGGCGGGCAAGCGCTTCGGCTCGGGGCGCGTCGCCTTGCTGCTGCCGCTCTGGGGCCAGCAGGATTTTGGGCCGTGGTCGCTGTTCGGGGGCGGCGGCTACGCGATCAACCCGGGATCCGGAAACCGCAATTTCTGGCAGGGCGGGGTCGCGCTCAGCCGCGAGATGTCCTCCCGCCTGTCGCTGGGAGGTGAGATAACGCGCCAAGGCGCCGACGCCGCCGGCGCGCGCAGCTACACCGCCGCCAACATCGGCGGCACCTACAGGCTATCGGGGCCGTTCGCGATTCTCGCCTCCGCCGGGCCGGGCCTGTCGCACCGCCGGGACGGGGGCCGGTTCAACGCCTATCTCGCACTCGCGATGCTGTTCTAGGAGCCAAGCATGACCGACGACACGCGCGCGCAGTTGAGCAAGGTGCCTGCGATCACCCTCGGCTTCTGGGTCATCAAAATCCTCGCGACGACGCTCGGCGAGACCGGCGGCGACACCGTCAGCATGACGATGAACCTGGGCTACCTCGTCGGCACCGCGATCTTCCTCGCCATCCTCGTCGTGCTGGTCTGGCTGCAGATTTGCGCCGCGCGCTTCCATCCCTTCCTCTACTGGGCGACGATCATCGCCTCGACCACCGCCGGCACGACGATGGCGGACTTCGCGACGCGGTCGCTCGGCATCGGCTATGCCGGCGGGTCGGCGCTGCTGTTCGCGCTGGTGCTGGCGTCGCTGGCGCTCTGGTACTGGCGGCTCGGCTCGGTGTCGGTCGACAGCGTGCACGAGCCGCGCGCCGAACTGTTCTATTGGATCACCATCACCGTCTCGCAAACGCTCGGCACCGCGCTCGGCGACTGGACGGCGGACGACAGCGGGCTTGGCTATATCGGCGCGGCGCTGCTCTTCGCCTCGATGCTTGGCATTCTCGCCGGCCTCTATTTCTGGACTCGCGTCAGCCGCGTGCTGCTGTTCTGGGCGGCGTTCATCCTGACCCGGCCGCTTGGCGCGACGGTCGGCGACTTCCTCGACAAGCCGATCGACCACGGCGGCCTGGCGTTCAGCCGCCCGCTCGCGACCGCGGTGCTCGCCGTCGCCATCCTCGCCGGGATCCTGCTGCTGCCGCAGCGCGCGGGACGTTCGAGCGCGGGCAAGAGCGGTTTATGATCGGACGGATTCACCCCTCCCCTGAAGGGGAGGGGCTTCATGGCTCGCCCTCATCACAAACCGCTCTAAGCCGCGACGCTCTCCCGCGTTGCCGCCGGCCGCTCGGCGCTCATGCCGAAGCTGCTCAGCATCGCCGCGTCCTCGTCCTCGCTCTGGTTCGGCGTCGTCAGCAGCTTGCCGCCGACGAAGAAGCTGTTGGCGCCGGCGACGAAGCACAGCGCCTGCATCGCGGTGCTCATCGTCTCGCGCCCCGCCGACAGGCGGACGTAGGACGCCGGCAGCATGATCCGGGCGACCGCGATCAACCGCACGATGTCGATCTCGTCCAGCGGCGGCGAGTCGCCCAGGGGCGTGCCGGGGATCGGCACCAGCCGGTTGATCGGAACCGATTCGGGATGCGGGCTCATCGCCGCGAGCTCGACCAGCAGGCCGAGCCGGTCGTCCAGTTCCTCGCCCATGCCGACGATGCCGCCGCAGCACAGCTTCAGCCCGGCGTCGCGCGCCTTCGCCAGCGTGTCGAGCCGGTCGTCGTAGGTCCGCGTCGTCACGACCTTCGGGTAATAGTCGCGCCCGCTGTCGAGGTTGTGGTTGTAATAGTCGAGCCCCGCCTCGGCGAGCGCCTCGGCCTGGCCGTCCCTCAGCATCCCGAGCGTCGCGCAGGTCTCGAGGCCCAGCGCCTTGACCTCGCGGATCAGCGCCGCGACCCTGGGCACGTCGCGGTCCTTGAGATCGCGCCACGCGGCGCCCATGCAGAAGCGCGAGGCGCCGCCGTCGCGCGCCGCGATCGCCGCGTCGAGCACCGGCTGCAGGTCCATCAGCCTGGTCGCCGCGACCCCGGTGTCGAAGCTCGCCGACTGCGCGCAATATCCGCAATTCTCGGCGCAGCCGCCGGTCTTGATCGACAAGAGCTGCGAGGTCTGGACCTTCGTCGCGTCGAAGTGCGCGCGGAGCGCGGTCTGCGCGTCGTAGATCAGGTCCGGAAGCGGCCGCGCGAACTGCGCGCGGGCCTGTTCGATCGTCCAGTCGTGGCGTGGCATGGTCATGGCCGTTTCCATAATGGCTACGGCTTGCGCCGCAAACCCGCCCCCACTAGCGTCCCGGCTCTTTTCGAATCGGGGAATTCACACATGGCGTCAGGGACGGTTTCGGCCGAGCAATTGCGGTTGTTCATCGAGCGCGTCGAGCGGCTCGAGGAAGAGCGCAAGGGCATCTCGGAGGACGTGAAGGACGTCTATTCCGAAGCCAAGGGGCAGGGCTACGACACCAAGACGATGCGGGCGATCGTCAAGCTCCGCAAGATGGACCGCGACGCCCGCATGGAGCAGGACGCGCTGCTCGACACGTACAAGGCGGCGCTGGGGCTGGCGGACTGACAGCAAAGCCGGAAAGGGGTAGGAGAAATCATGACCTTCGCCCTCGACCGACGTTCTTCCTCGTCCTCGCGGGCGCCGCCGCGCTGCTGCCGCGCGAGGCGTTCGCGCGTGCGCCTCTCGTCCCGCCGTCGCCTTTCCCCGCGCCGGAGCAGGAGGCGCTGGTGCCGGTCCAGGGCGGCCGAATCTACGTCCGCGTCAACGGCGACCTCCAGGCCAAGCGTCCGCCGCTGCTGATGATCCACGGCGGCCCCGGCGGCACCCACGCGGGCTTCGTTCCGGCCACAGCCCTCGCCGGCGACCGCGCGGTCATCCTCTACGACCAGCTCGATTCGGGCCGCTCCGACGCGCCGAACGACCCCGCCAACTGGACCGTCCCGCGCTTCGTCGACGAGATCGACGCGATCCGCACGCACTTCGGCGTCGAGCGCCTGCACGTCCTCGGCGCCAGCTGGGGCGGAACGGTGGCGCTCGAATATGCCGCGCGCAAACCCAAGGGCCTCGCCAGCACCATTCTCCAAAGTCCGCTGGTTTCGACCAAGACTTGGCTCGCCGACGCGGCGATCCTGCGCGGCGAGCTTCCCGCTGGCGTCCAGTCGCAGCTCACCGCCTGCGAGACCCTGGCGCCGCCGCCGGCTCCGGTCTGCGACGCCGCGACCGCCGCCTTCTACAAGGCCTTCAACCGCCGCGTTCCCGCGACCCCCGATCTCAGCGCCTATGCCAGGACGCTGCCGGTGCCCTTCGGCAAGCCGCTCTACGAAGGAATGTGGGGCGCCAGCGAGTTCGTCAGCACCGGCTCGCTTCGCACCTACGATGGCGAACCGCTTCTGAAACGGCTCGACGGCCGCCGCACGCTGTTCATGGCGGGCGAGTTCGACGAGGCGCGCCCCGCCACCGTCGCCGCCTTCGCGAGGGCAGCGCACGCGCATTTCGTCGAGGTGAAGGGCGCCGCCCACGGCATCCTCAACGACCAGCCCGCGCACTTCCTGGCGATCGTCGACAAGTGGACGCACGCGCACGACACCTAGCGCGTCCCCATCCGCCCGCGCCACGCCATCGCGATCGCGCTTTCCAGCGTCGCCTTGTCGGCCGTGGCCAGGGTCACCATCGTGGCGCCCCCGCGTCCCCAGCCGCCCGGCACCGGCTGGAACACGCCGGGCTCGGCCGCGACCAGCATCGCCTGCTCGTCGGGCGTCAGCTTGACCATGCCGTGGTCCGGCCCCTGCGCGCCGAGAGTCGCAAAGATGCCCTTCTTCACACGGAAGTCGGCGTGGCCGAAGTGCGATCCCTCGAACGCCCCCTCCTGCGAAAGCGCAATCCTTCGGAACTCGTCAGCCGTCATTTCCGGCGCGGCGCCTTCAGGTTGTTGCCCGCCGTGACCATATACCGGCGAGCGCCCGGGCGTCATCTTGGTCTTCCAACGATGCTTTAGGCGAAAGCCGGAACGGGTTCGTTCCGCCGCGCTTGCGTTCAACCTTGCATGCAATAAAGATACCAGCCACGGATGGTGAGAGCGGCTGTGAGTGGCGGGACGTTGGAGACATGACTCAGCCAGGCAAGGCCCCGTTCGTCCCCTGGATCACCGCCTGGTCCGGCGAGACCGCCTACGGCGTGCGGCCCTGCAAATATGTCGGCAACCGCCTCGCGCTGTGGCAGCCCTATGCGCCCGGGGTCGGCGAGCCGACCTTCAAGAGCCGCCACGCGGTGCGCGCCCGCAAGGCGGTCATCGAAGGGCTGTGCACGGTGTGTGGGCTCGCGATCCCCGAAGGCGCGCGATGGCTGTTCCCGCGCCTGAAGCGGCTGGCCCAGCCTGGTGGCGCCGCGCTCTACACGCTCAACGAGCCGCCGGTTCACAAGGAATGCGCCGAGCTGTCGATGCAGCTTTGCCCGCATGTCCGGAGGGAGGGGTGGCGCGCCGTGCCGTTCAACGGCCAAACCGGGCTGGTCGACGTCGCGGAACGCGGCGCCACGCTCAACGCCGCGCTCGGCACCCACGCGCAGCCCGACGCGAGCATCATCGTCGGCATCTATCTGACGGTCTCCAGGGCGGCGTTCGAGTCCCTGACGCAAGCCTGAGAGCGCTTGCCTCTGTTCGGCTATTGTTCCGCTTCCGCACCGACCCTATGATCGCGCGGTGGATGCGATCCGCCTTGAGACCATCGTGCGCGCCCCGGCGCTCGACGGCCTGTCGCTTGGCGTCGGGCGCGGCAGCTTCGTCGCGCTGGTCGGCGCCTCGGGCTCGGGCAAGACGACGACGCTCAAGCTGATCAACCGGCTGATCGAGCCCGACTCGGGCAAGGTGCTGATCGACGGCGAGCCCGCCGATGCCGTCCCCGCGCACGAACTCCGCCGCCGCATCGGCTACGTCTTCCAAGGCGTCGGCCTGTTCCCGCACCTGAGCATCGCGGAGAATATCGCGATCACGCTGCGCTTGCTCGGCGTGGCCGAGGTCAAGCGCACCGCGCGCGCCGCCGAACTCCTAGCGCTCGTCGGCCTTCCCGCCGGCTTCGCTCACCGCAGCCCCGCCACTCTCTCGGGTGGCGAGCGCCAGCGCGTCGGCGTCGCCCGCGCGCTCGCGGCCAGGCCGGCGCTCATGCTGATGGACGAGCCCTTCGGCGCGCTCGACCCCCAGACCCGCGACACGCTCGGCGCGGCCTACCGCGCGCTCCACGACCGGCTGGGGCTCACGACCGTGCTCGTGACGCACGACATGGCGGAGGCGGTGCTGCTGTCGGACCGCATCGTCCTGCTGTCGGGCGGGCAGATCGTCGCCGACGGCACGCCCCGGGATTTCGCCGCCGGCCGCGCCGGGACGGAGGCCGAAGCGCTGATGGCCGCGCCGAGACGGCAAGCGGCGCGCTTCGCGGAGCTGGCGGGGTGAGGGCGGGAGTTCACGCCCGGCTCAGCCCCCACCCCAACCCCTCCCCTGAAGGAGAGGGGCTTTCGGGCCGTGCGCTGCAAGAAGCCCCTCTCCTTCAGGGGAGGGGTTTGGGGTCGGGCCGACGTCGGGGGAAGGGCGGCCATGCATAATCGCCTCTCCGCCGCCCTTGCGCTCCTCCCCGGCTACCTCGCCGCGCATCTCGCGCTCAGCCTCGCCGCGATGGCGCTCGCCATCCTCGTCGGCCTCCCGCTCGCCGTCGCCTCGGCGCGCAGCCCCCGCGTCCGCGCCGTCTCGCTCGTCGCGGTCGGCCTCATCCAGACCATCCCCGGCCTCGCGCTACTGGCGCTGTTCTACCCGCTGCTGCTGGCGCTCGGCACATTGCTTCACGTGCGCATCCCGGCGCTCGGCTTCCTGCCGTCGCTGCTCGCGCTGTCGCTCTACGCGCTGCTGCCGATCGTGCGGAACGGCATCGCCGGCCTCACCGGCGTTGACCCGGCGATCACCGAGGCCGCCGACGGCGTCGGCATGACGCGCGCGCAAAAGCTCATGCTGGTCGAGGCGCCGCTCGCCGCCCCCGTCGTCATGGCGGGCATCCGCACCGCGACGGTGTGGACGATCGGCGCCGCGACTCTCGCCACCACCGTCGGCCAGGTCAGCCTCGGCAATTTCATCTTTTCAGGGTTGCAGACCGAGGATTGGGTGCTGGTGCTCGTCGGATGCGCCGCCGCCGCCGGCTTGGCGATCGTCGCCGACGCGCTCCTCGGCCTGATCGAGAGCGGGCTGCGCCTGCGCCGCCGTCGCCGCGTCATGACGGGCGCGGCGCTGCTCGTGCTCGGCGGCCTCGCCGCGCTCGCCCCGTCATTCGCCACCGCGCCCCGAGCCGTCACGGTCATCGGCGCGAAGAACTTCAGCGAGCAGTTCATCCTCGCCGCGGTGATCGCCGACCGCGTCGAGCGCGCCGGCGGCGCGGCCGAAGTGAAGTCCGGCCTCGGCTCGGCGGTCGCCTTCCGGGCGCTCGCCGGGGGCGATGTCGATGTCTACGTCGACTATGCCGGCACGCTCTGGGCCACGATTCTCGGCCACAAGGACACCCCGCCCGCGCCGCAAATGATCGCCGGTCTGACGCGCGAGCTTCGGCAGCGCTACGGCGTCCGCGTCCTCGGCCCCCTGGGCTTCGAGAACGCCTATGCGCTGGCGATGAAGCGCGACCGCGCCGCGGCGCTCGGCCTCAAGACGCTCGCCGACCTCCCCCGCGCCGCGCCGCGCCTCACCCTCGGCAGCGACCTTGAATTCCTCAGCCGCCCCGAATGGGCGGCGCTCCGCACCGCCTACGGCCTCCGCTTCAAGGCGAGCCGCGCCTACAGCCCGACCTTCATGTACCGCGCGCTGGCGAGCGGCGACGCCGACGTCATCTCCGCCTTCTCCAGCGACGGCCGAATCGCCGCCGACAAGCTCGTCGTCCTCGCCGACCCCAAGGGCGCGATCCCGCGCTACGACGCGCTCATCCTGCTCTCCCCCAAGGCCGCGCATGACGAGGCGCTGGTCCGCACGCTGACGCCGCTGGTCGGCGCGATCGGCGTCGATCGCATGCGCGCCGCGAACTACATGGTCGATCGCGACCGCGACAAGCGCAGCCCGGCGGAGGCGGCGCGGTGGCTGCTGCCGTAGCGCGGATGCCCTATCGTCAGGATCTGGACGGCCTTCGGGCGATTGCCATCCTCAGCGTCCTGCTGTTTCACGCCGGCGTTCCGGGCTTCTCCGGTGGCTTCGTCGGAGTCGACATCTTCTTCGTCATCTCGGGGTATCTCATCACCGGCCTGATCAGCCGCGACCTGGCCGCCGGCCGCTTCTCGTTCGGGCAATTCTACCTCCGGCGCTTGCGCCGGCTCCTGCCCGCGCTATGCGTCGTCCTGCTGGCGACCTGGTGCCTGGGCTTCGTGCTCCTGCCCGAGCATGAACTCGTCGTGCTGGGCAAGACGCTGCTGTCGTCGCTCGGCTTCGCATCGAACTGGTTTTTCCTGACGGAGACTGGCTATTTCGATCCCGCTCTCGCCGGCAACGCGCTCCTTCACAGCTGGTCGCTGTCGATCGAGGAGCAATATTACCTGCTGTGGCCGCTGCTGCTGTTCATGGCGCGCAGAAGGCTCGGCTCGCCGGCGTCGCTTGGCCCCGTCGTTGGCCTCGCGATCGTCTTCTTCGCGATCAGCGCCCTGCTGGTCGCGCGGGCGTCGCCCCAACAGGCCTTCTTCAACAGCGCCGGGCGCATCTGGGAGCTGCTCGCCGGCGCGGCGCTCGGCCTCGGACTCCCTCGTGCCGCGATCCCGCCCGCTCTCACGACCGCGATGCGCGCGCTCGGGCTGGCGCTGCTCGCCGCCGCGATCGGGCTCTATTCGCCCGCCACGCCCTACCCCGGCGTCGCGGCGCTCGCGCCGGTCCTCGGCGCCGCCCTGCTCATCGCCGCGCCGCCCGCGCACCGCGATCTCCTCTTCGCGGGGCTGGCCTCGCCGCCCGCGCGCTTCTTCGGGAAGGTCTCCTATGCCCTCTACCTTTGGCACTGGCCGCTTCTGGTGTTCGCTCGCCTGCTCGACCCCGCCCTTTCCACGGCCGGCGCTCTCGCGGTCCTCGCTGTCGCCCTTGCGCTCGCGACAGCCTCGACGGCCCTTCTCGAGAACCCGATCCGGCGTCGCCGCGTCCTGCGGGACCACGAATCCTTCGTCGTCGCCACGATCGGCGCGGTCGTGATCCTCGGCGTCCTTGCAGGTTTCGCGGTCGCCACCAACGGCTTGCCGCAGCGCTGGGCCGAGCAGCAGAAGATCGAGTCGCTCTACCGAACCCTCGATCGTGGCCATTGCTTCATCGACGACCAGCCGCTCGCGCTGCTGACGCACGACTGCCTCATGCCCGATCCGGTGAAAAAGAACGTGCTGGTCATCGGCGACAGCTACGCCGCCCACCTCGTCCCCGGCCTGCGCGCGCAATTCCCCAACGTCCATTTCGCGCAGGCCACCGCCTCGGCTTGCCGCGCGATGTTCAATTTCTACTATGGCCCTTGGCGCTGCCCGGAGCTGAACCGCATGCTGTTCACCCAGACGATCCGGGACAAGCGCTACGACGTCATCCTCCTGGCCTCCGACTGGCAGCCGGGCGACAATCTTGCCGAAACCTTCGCCAAAATCCGCCTGCTCAGCAACGCGCCGATCGTCGTGCTCGGCAACACCCCGGTCTACACGGCGAACCCCAGCACGGCGCTTCGCCGGAGCCGGATCGCCAATCCTCCCCGTTCGGTCGCGCCGCCGCCCTTTCGCGCCGGGCTATGGGAGACCGACCGCGCGCTGGCGGCGCAGGCCGGCCCGGCGCGCTACGTTTCGCTCCTCGGCAATTTCTGCCCCAAACAGGCCTGCCCCTTGCGGACGGCGTCCGACGACCTTGTCCACTATGACGTCGGCCACCTGACGCTGCCGGGCTCGATCGCGGTGATTGGCGCATCGCGCGCCGACATCGCCGCCGCGCTCGGCGAGAAGCCGTCGCACCGACCCGCCGCGCCGCGCGTTAGGAGCCCTCATGCAAGCCGATCATGATACCGCGACTAGGGGAGATTTCGAGGCCGCCGTGCTCGCCGGCCTGTCGCAGCCGCGGAAGGTCGTCCCCGCTCGCTTCTTCTACGACCGCCGCGGGTCGGAGCTGTTCGAGGCGATCACCGGGCTCCCCGAATATTACCCGACGCGGACCGAGATCGGCCTGCTGTCGGCGCACGGCGCGGACATCGCGCGGCTCGCGGGCAAGGGCAGGGTGGTGGTCGAGTTCGGCTCGGGCTCCTCGATCAAGACGCCGCTGCTGCTGAAGCACGTCGCGCCGCCGGCCTACGTGCCGATCGACATCTCCGCCGATTTCCTCGCCGAGGCCGCGGCCTCGCTCGCCGCCGCGCATCCGGAAGTCAACGTCCGGCCGCTGGCGGGCGACTTCACGCAGGCGCTAAGCTTGCCACCCGAGGTCGCGGGCCTGCCGATGCTCGGCTTCTTCCCCGGCTCGACGATCGGCAACATGACGCATGCCGAAGCGGTCGACCTGCTCCGCGCCTTCGCCGCGACCTTGGGCGAGGACGCGCGCCTCGTCATCGGAATCGACACCCGCAAGAACCCGCGCCTGATCGAGGCGGCCTACGACGATTCGGCCGGGGTGACGGCGGCGTTCAACCTCAATCTCCTCACCCGCATCAACCGCGAGCTTGGCGGCGACATTCCGGTCGACGCCTTCGAGCATCGCGCCGCGTGGAACGACTCGCTCGGGCGTATCGAGATGCACCTCGTCGCCACCCGCGACCTCGGCTTCACCGTCGCCGGCCGCCGGTTCGCGATGACCGAAGGCGAGACGATCCATACCGAGAACAGCCACAAATACACGCTGGAGGAGGCGCGGCTGCTGGCGCGCGCCGCGGGGTGGGAGCCGCTCGCCGGCTGGACCGACGACCGCGGCCTGTTCTCGCTCCACGTCTGGCGCGCCGCCGAAGCCGCGATGCAGCCATGAAGGCGCGCTACGCCGAGGTCCGGGCGCATTCGCTGGCGCTGGCGGCGCCGCTAAGCCCCGAGGATGCGCAGGTCCAGTCGATGCCCGACGTGTCGCCGGCCAAGTGGCACCTCGCGCACCTCACCTGGTTCTTCGAGACCTTCGTGCTGGTCCCGCACCTTCCCGGCTACCGGGTCTTCGATCCCGCCTACGCCTACCTCTTCAACTCATACTATGAAGCTGTCGGCGACCGGCACCCCCGCGCCGAGCGCGGCCTGATCTCGCGTCCGTCGCTCGCTGAGGTATTGGCCTACCGTGCCCATGTCGACGCCGCGATGGCAGAGGTCGCCGATCGGGAAGACCTTAGTGATGTCATAGAGTTAGGCCTGAACCATGAGCAGCAGCACCAGGAGCTGATGCTCATGGACATCAAGCATGTCCTGTCGCGCAACCCGACCGACCCGGCCTATTCGAGGAACCCCGGTTCTGTGTCGAAGTTGTCGAATTCAGGCTGGCTCGACTGCCCCGGCGGCCTCGTCGAGATCGGCCATGACGGCCAAGGATTCGCCTTCGACAACGAAGGCCCCCGGCACAAGGTCTGGCTCGATCCCTATCGCCTCGCCACCGCGCTGGTCACCAACGGCGACTGGCAGCGCTTCATCGCCGACGGCGGCTATTCCCGGCCCGAGCTCTGGCTGTCCGACGGCTGGGCGACCGTCCAGTCCGAGGGCTGGCGGTCCCCGCTCTACTGGCGCGACGACGGCACCCTGTTCACGCTGTCCGGCCGCCAGCCTATCGACCCCGCCGAGCCGGTGGTCCACGTCAGCTATTACGAGGCCGACGCCTATGCCCGCTGGGCCGACGCCCGCCTGCCGACCGAAGCCGAATGGGAGGCCGCGTCCGGCTCCGACGCGCTCGACCGAATGTTCGGCGAAGTCTGGCAATGGACCGCCAGCCCCTACACCGCCTACCCGCGCTTCCGCCCGGCCGAGGGCGCCGTCGGCGAGTACAATGGCAAGTTCATGTCGGGCCAGATGGTGCTGCGCGGCGGCTGCGCCGCGACCCCGGCCGGCCACTGCCGCCCGACCTACCGCAACTTCTTCCCGCCCGCCGCGCGGTGGTGCTTTGGCGGGCTGAGGCTGGCGCGGGACGGATAGGCTGACCCCACCCCAACCCCTCCCCTGAAGGAGAGGGGCTTCAGGTCAGCGCGGGCGGAAAGCCCCTCTCCTTCAGGGGAGGGGTTGGGGTGGGGTCCGAGCCGGGCGTTACGTCCCGCGCCTCCCAACCAGCACCGGCTCCGCCCGCCACAGTCCCGGGAAACGCGCCTTCAGCCCGCGCACCTTGGGGATGTCGTTATAGGCGATATAGGGCTCGTTCGGGTGCAGCGTCAGGTAATCCTGGTGATAGCCCTCCGCCGGGAAGAAGCTGCCCGGCGCGACCCTGGTGACGATCGGTTTCGCATAGACCTTCGCCGCGCCGAGCTGCGCGATGTAGCGCCTGGCGATCTCGGCCTGCGCCGGGTTCTGCGGGAAGATCTGCGAGCGGTATTGCGTGCCGGTGTCCGGTCCCTGCCGGTTGAGCTGGGTGGGGTCGGCGACGACCGAGAAATAGACCTGGAGCAGCTTGCCGTAGCTCACTTGTTTCGGATCGTAGGTGATCCTCACCGCCTCGGCATGGCCGGTGTCGCCGCCGCCGACCTGCTCGTAAGCCGCGGTGTCCTTGGCGCCGCCGGCATAGCCCGACACCGCGCTGGTCACGCCCTTCACATGCTGGAACACGCCCTGGACGCCCCAGAAGCAGCCGCCCGCGAGGATCGCGGTGTTGCCGGCGGGCGCGTCGTAGGCGGGCGCGGGCGCCGAGACCATCTTCTCGGCGGCGAGCGCCGGAAGCTGCCAGGCGGCGACGGCGGCGAGGCCGGCGACAGCGATCGGGGTGATGAAACGCATGATGTTACTCCTCAGGCGGCTTGCGGGCGGAACGTCATGGCGACGCCGTTCATGCAATAGCGAAGTCCGGTCGGCTTCGGCCCGTCGTCGAAGACGTGGCCGAGGTGCCCGCCGCAGCGGCGGCAGTTCACCGCGGTGCGGGTCATCAGCAGGCTCTTGTCGGTAACCGTCTCGACCGCCTTGGGCAGCGGACGGAAGAAGCTCGGCCAGCCGGTGCCGCTGTCGAACTTGGTGACCGAGGAAAACAGCGGCAGAGCGCAGCCGGCGCAGGCGAAAACGCCCTTGCGGTGCTCGTCGTTGAGCGGGCTGCTGAACGGCCGCTCGGTGCCTTCGCGGCGCAGCACGTCATAGGCGGCGGGCTTCAGGATTTTCCGCCACTCCGCGTCGCTGCGCATGACCTCGTAGCGCTTTGGCGCCTGCGCCGCGCCGACCAGCGCCATCGCACCGCCGGCGAGCAAAACCTCACGCCTGCCAAAAACGCTCATCGGCGATCTCCCTTATCCCAAGTCTAGATAAGGTTCGCTGGCGCGAACGAAAAGGATGCGCCGGTAAGGCGCCTGAATCGCGCGTCGGCCGATCAGGCTTGCGGTTGCAGGATTATCTTCCCGATGAGCTTGCCGTCTTCCGCCATGCGATGCGCGTTGGCCGCTTGCGACAACGGGAGCCGGGCGCCGATCAGGGCGCGCAACTTGCCTTCGCTCGCCAGGCGAAGGCAGTCCCCCAGATCGTCCTTGCCATCGCTCCACATGGTGCTCGACAAGATCCGCAGCCGCCGCATGAAGAGGGCCTTCATGTCGACGGGAACGGTGCCGCCGCCGTGATAGCCGATCGTCACCAGCCGGCCGTCCTCGGCGAGGCTGGCGAAGGCGAGGGGAAACAGTTCGGGGTCGCTAATGTTCTCGAACACGACATCGGCGCCGTGGCCGCCGGTCATGTCGAAGACCTGCTGGGTGAGGTTGCCCGCCTTGTAGTTTATGCAGACATCGGCGCCGAGGCTCCGGCAGATATCCAGGCGCTCGTCGGTGCTGGCGACCGCGATGACCTTGGCGCCTCTGAGCTTGGCCAGCTGGATCAGGAACGTGCCGAGCGCGCCGGCCGCTCCCATCACCAGGGCCCATTCGCCCTCCTTGACGTCGGCCGTCAGGATTTCGGTGTAGGCGGCGCCGGCATGCCGGCAGATGACGGTGGCCTCGGCCGGGTCGATATCGCGCGGCAGGGTTCGCGCCTGGAACGCCGGGACGGTGATATATTGCGCATAGCCGCCGGGCGCCTTTATCCCGATGCGCTTGGCCTCGGTGCACGGCTTTCCGGCCAGGCAGGCGGCGCACAGCCGGCAGCGGCCGATGCCCGAGACGAAGGCCAGCTCGCCGATCCGGTTGCGATCCACGCCCGCGCCGACATCGACGATGACGCCCGTGGGGTCGACGCCGAGGATCAGCGGGAGCTGGAGCCCGAACGGCGACCCGCCGTTTCGGGCGACGATGTCGAAGCCGCGGTTGACCGACACCGCCTCGACCTTGATGAGCACCTCCCCGTCACGCGGCGTGGGAGCCTCGACCGTCTCGAAAGAGAGGACGTCGGGCCCCCCGAACTCGCGTAGCAGGATCGCTTGCATATCCATCTTGAGGCCCCTTCGTGATCTAGGTCACGTCTAGAGTTCGGCCGAATCGGGGTCGCGATAGGCCGGAAGCAGCGAGAAGATCAGCGCCGCCAGCAGGCAGGCCAGGCTTCCGAGCCACAGGCCCGGCCCGAAGCTGCCGCTTGTCCGGTGAAGCGCGCCCATCGAGAACGCGCCGACCGCGCCGCCGAGGTGGAAGAGCGCGAAGATCAGGCCATAGAGCGTGCCGTAGCGCGCCAGGCCGAAGAAGCGCTTCACGGTGTAGCCGAGCACGTCGATCTCCGCCCCGACCAGCATCCCCATCCCGAATGCGCAGACATAGGCCGCCGGTCCGGTGGCGCCCTGCGCGATGAGGAACACCGCCAGCCCCGCCGGAATCGCGAAGAGCGGAACGACGAGCCGGATGGAAAGGCGGTCGAGCAGCCAGCCGCACAGCAGGCGGCCGCTGATCGTCGCGATGCCGAGCACCGACATGGCGCCGACCGCCGCCTGGCGCGCCATGCCGTTCACCTCAAGCACGCCCACCAGGTTGACGAGCGCGATGGCGCTGAAGAGGCCCAGGCAGACGAACGCGGCCATCAGCTGCCACAGGATGCGATCCCGCAGCATTCGGCCGAAATGGAAGGGCTCGGCGGCCGTTTCCAGCAAGGTCGTCACGCGCGGCGCGTCGCGAACGAAAGCCCAGGCGATCGGCCAGGCCAAAGCGATCGAGCCGAGGCCGATGAACGCATAGGCGGCGCGCCAGCCGCGGGTCTCGGCGATCGCGTTGATGACGATCGGCATGGCGGCCGCACCGATGCCGACGCCGAGCGTGGCGATCGCGATCGCCAGGCCGAGCCTGCGGTTGAACCAGCCCGACGTCGCCTTGACCCACGGGCCGGGCCACAATCCGATGCCGATGAGCGGCAACAGCAGCCAGGCCAGGTAAAACTGCCAGAGCGCCCCGGTGAAGAGCGACATCGCGGCGTAGGCGCCGCCGAAAAGCGGGATGCAGGTCAGGATCAGGCGCCGGGCGCCGAAGCGATCCAGGAGGACCCCGGAAAGCGGGGAGACGACCATGACCATGACGGCCATGATCGACACGCCCCAGCCGACCTGAGCGACGCTCCATCCGAAGCTTTCCCTGAGGTAGGGCACGAACACGCCGAAGCAGAGCGAGCAAATGACGCTCGGCCCGACGATGAGGCACACCATCGATCCAAGCGACGTGCGCCACCCCGGACGGACTCCGCCGGCGGGATCAAGAAAGGATTCGGCTTCGGCTGTGTCTGCTCGACCGTGCATCGACGCTCTCCCCAATCGAACGAAGCCGCGCGGGCTTCGCGTTTGCGCCGACCGTTCCTCTGATGACCCTGCGCGAGGGCGGGAACTTCGTCGGCAGTTCCCGATCCCATCCGGCCGGGATCGGCGTCGTTCGCGGATCAAGCTTCCGGATCGCGGCAGCCCTCGATCGAGCCGCCGCCGGTCAATCCGTTTTTACTTCATCAATTGACATCTTTGCGCAAGCAAATATTGCTATGCCAAGCTTTAATAATAAATATGGGCGTACGGAAGGGGAGGGGTCGATGTCTATGTTGACGCCGGGGCAGCAACGGGTGGTGCGGCGCGAAACTGCCGTCGGAACGGTCGCGAACTTCGTCATCGGCGGCTGCGTGTTCCTGCTGGTGTTCGGCACCGAAGGGCGCGTTTCGCTCTCGGGCGTCTCCAATTTCGCGCTCGATTTCATTCCGCAGACCTTCATGACGACCCTCATCGGGAGCCTGATCCCAGGCCTGCTGGCATACCGCATGGTCGGTCGGGGCCAGGTCGCGGCGATCGACGGCAGGCGCGGCCTGTCGCTCCTTTCACGAGCCGCGCTGCTGGCGGCGTCGGCGACGCTGGTGCTCGGCGGAAGCGCGATCGCGATCTGCGTCCTCGCCCCCATCGACGACCTCGGCCGGGCGACGGCGCTGGCGATCAAGGCGTTCTACAGCGCCGGAATCGCCTGCCTCGCCGCCCCCTCGGCGGTGCGGGCCGGGCTGACGCCGCGTTGCGCCGGCGCCCGCCCGCTGATGAGCGCGACTTCAAAGGCCAAGTAGCAAAACCAATCGAGGGAGGATGACATGTCTACTGAACCAGTCGGCGGCTTCGCCGCACCGGGCGGCGGCGACAAGCGGGTTCTCGACCCCCGCCTGGCGAGGTCGGCGAAGCTCCGCCTCTACCTGGTGCTGCGCCGAGTCGTCGATCCGGGCCGGATGATGGCGATGCGAAGCGACCACCTGCAATGGATGCTCGAGAAGGAAGGGACCGGGCAGATCTTCCTGTCGGGCCCGGTCACCTCGCTCGGAGGCGAGACCGTGCTGAACGGCCTGTCGGTCATCCGGGCCGCCGACGCCGACGAGGCGCGGCGGATCGCCGAGGAGGAGCCCTACATCCAGACGGGCGTGATGACCTACGAGCTCTGCGAATGGACGGTGTTTGAGGGCGCCCTTCCGCTCATGCTGACGCTTTCCGACAGCAGCCTGCGCTTTCAATGACCCCTCCTCGCGGAAGAGGCGAGGAAATCCATGGCGCTCTGGTGCCCGCTTAACCACGCCGCTCATCCCGAGCCGCTCGACTGCCTGCGCCGGAGCGCGGCCGGACTGACTTCTGAAATTCATTGACAATAGTTTTATCTGCAATCATCTTGTCAGCAAGAAAACGTTGCCGGAGTCGGTCGTGGCCGACCCGGACAGCGCCAAAAGGGGGAGGAACGGCATATGGAATCCCATATCCGCGCTTGGGGAGGCTCACGTAAAAGTGGCGCGTCCCGGACGCGCGCCCGGCTCATGGGCTTCGCCGCTCCAGTAGCCGCGATGATCGCCGTGGCGGGCGCCCAGCCCGCGCGAGCGCAAGCCTGCGACGCGGTGAACGACATCGCCTTCGTCAACGGCAAGGTGCTGACGGTCGACGCCAAGGACAGCATCGCTTCGGCGGTTCGGGTCATCGGCAACAAGATCGTCCGGGTCGGGCCGGACGCCGGCTCGCTCACGCCGTGCACCCAGGTCATCGACCTTGGCGGCCGAACCGTGATCCCCGGGCTCATCGACGCGCACACGCACCTGGTCGTCATGTCCACCTGGCCGGGCGTCCAGATGATGTCGGTCGAGAACGTCGGGACCATCGCCAGCCTGCAGGCGGTGATCGCGCACGAGGCGAGCCTCGCGCCCAAGGGCAAATGGCTTTCGGCGCTCGGTGTCTGGCTGACCACCCAGTTCGCCGAAAAGCGCTTTCCGACCCTGGCCGAGCTGGACAAGGCGGCGCCGAACAATCCGGTGCTTCTCTACGAAAACGTCGGCGGCGCGGCCGAGTCCTACGGGCCGGCCCAGACCAACAGCGCCGGCATCCGGATCCTGAGGACCCTCGGCGTCGCGGTCCAGGACGACGGGCGGCTGGTCGACGCGACCGGCGGCAACACCTTCAACCAGGCGTTCAACGCGCTTCAGGAGCTCAATCGCCCGGCCGACGAACGGCAATCCCTTCAGGGCATCATGCGCTTCATGGTGCGGTTCGGGCTCACGGGCTGGCACGACATGCATGCCGGAACCAACGGCAACAAGAATTTCCGGCGCTTCTCGTTTCTCGACCGGCTGCACGGCTACGATCAGCTGACCGAGCTCTGGCGGCAGGGCGGCATGTCCGTCCGCTCGGTGATGTTCGTCAGCAACGCGGATCGGCACGGCCTCGAAAGCGTCGCTCAGATGCGCGCCTATTTCGGCGAATATGATCTCGAAGGCCAGGACTTAGACCGGCTGAAGGTCCGGCTGGACAACATGCAGCAAAGCTCGGGCGACGACTGGCTGAAGCTCGGCGGGCAGGGCGAGCACATCGTCCACTATCCGTGGTCGGGGCCCATCCTGCCGACGTACGAGAAAGCGGTTCGCATGCTGGCGGAGCGCGGCTGGACCCACGAGGAGCACTCGCTCGATTCGGTCCAGACGACCGAACAGCTCGACGCGTGGGAGAAGGTCAACAAGGACATCCCGATTCGCAACCTGCACTGGTCGCTGGCGCATGTCCCGCAGCTGAGCGAGCGCAACGCCGAGCGCCTGGCCGCGATGGGGGCCGGGGCGACCACCACCAGCATGTCCTACACGAACGTCATCCGGGGCCGCGTCGAACCCAAGCCATCGGGGCCGATGTACCGGATGATGCTGGACAAGGGCGTCCACGTCGGCGCCGGCACGGACACGTTCCTCGGGCACTTCAACCCGTGGCACAACATCTACTTCATGACGACGGGGCTCGCGATCAACGGAGCGCCGGTCAACACCGCGCAGAAGATCTCCAGGCTCGAGGCGCTGCGCATCTACACCATGGGCTCCGCCTGGCATAGCGCGGACGATGCGAAGCTCGGGTCGCTTGAAACGGGCAAGCTGGCCGACCTGGCCGTGCTTTCGGACGACTATCTGAACGTGAGCGACCACCAGGTGCGCAAGATCCGGTCTCTCCTGACGATGGTCGACGGCAAGATAATGTTCGCCGATCCGGCGTTCCTGAGCTGCCGGGGCCACCGCGGCGACGGCATCTGGGTGACCACGCGCACAGGGCCCGCCTGCGTCCCGCAAAAATCTCGGAATCCGGCCCAGCCGGCGAACGCCTTGCAAAAATAACAGCAGTCCAGGGGGATAGATCATGAAGAACACAGGCGCGTCTTGCAGCATCCGCTTTCGTCCGCGCACCGCCGGAGGCGTCGCGCTCGCGCTGGCATTGCTCGCGCAATCCGGCCAGGCCCTGGCGCAGTCCCTGCCCGACCCGGCAGGCATGCCGACCGCGACCCAGGGCAGCGAAGCGACGCCTTCGCAACCCGCGAGCGGCAATGACGACGTGTCCGAAATCGTCGTCACCGGCAGCCGCATCCGCGGCGTGGCGCCGATCGGGTCCAACGTCATCAGCGTCGGGCAGGAGGCGTTGGCCAAGACGGCGGCGATAACCACCCAGGATCTGATCAACCAGGTGCCGCAGAACGTCGGCACCGGCTTCAACGAGGCGACGTTCACCAGCCCCTTCGGCGGCATCAATTCCACCCGCGCCGGCGCGGTCAACCTGCGCGGCCTCGGGCCGCAGGCGACGCTGCTGCTGCTCGACGGCCATCGGCTTTCGTCGAACGGCACGTCGGGCACCTTGATCGATCCGTCCGCCTTGCCCGCCAACGCGCTGGAGCGGATCGAGATCGTCGCGGACGGCGCATCGGCGATCTATGGCGCGGACGCGGTGGCGGGCGTCGCGAACCTGATCCTGCGCCGCAATCTCGACGGGTTCGAGGCGAGCGCGCGCTACGGCTTCGCCGATGGCCTTCACCAGCTCGCGCTGGGCGTGGTCGGCGGGCAACGCTGGGATAGCGGCCGGGTCCTGCTCGCCTACGAATATACCAATCGCTCCAATCTGGCGGGCGTGGATCGCAGCTATTTCACGGCGGACAACCGCGCGAACGGCGGATCCGACTATCGCGCCTCGCAGTGCGACCCCGGCACGGTGCAGATCGGGACGACCTTCTATCCCATTCCGGCTGGAACCGTGACCTCGGCGTCGCTGGTCCCGGGGACTCCGAACCGCTGCGATCTCACTCCCTTGGGCGACATTCTTCCGCGGCAGGAGCGCCACGCGCTCGCCGGCACGTTCTCGCAGGATATCACCGACTGGATGAGCATCTATGCCGAGGGCCAGTACATGTCGCGCAAGTTCTCGGGCGCGTTCGTCGGCCAGGGCGGAACGAGCGAGAACGCCTCGATCGTCATTCCCAACACCAACCCCTATTTCATCCGGCCAGCGGGGACGACGGCGACCTCGGAGACGGTCAACTATTCGTTCGCGCCGCAATACGGCCCGCTCGAATATTCGGGCTACGAGCATACCTACAACCTCATCGGCGGCCTGAACTTCGTGCTTCCGGCGAGCTGGAAGGCGTCGGTCGGCGGCGTGATCGGGAAAAACCACGCGTTTTCGACCAATCCGGCGATCACCGCGACCGTCCTGAACACCGTCCGGACCAGCAGCGATCCGGCCGTTGCGTTCAACCCCTTCGGCCCGAACAGCCGCGCGCTGATCGACAGCATCTTCTCGTCGGTCTTCCAGCCCGACGGCACCAGCAAGATCCGCACTGTCGAGGGCCGCGCCGACGGGCCACTGTTCTCCCTCCCCGGCGGCGATGTCCGCGCGGCGGTCGGCGGCGAGCATATCCACACGAGCTACTTCGGCGGCACGCACCGCGGCACCTTGGCGGCGCCGATCTTCGCGCCTGCCTCGATCAAGCGGAACGTCACGTCGTTCTACGGCGAGCTGTTCGTGCCGATCTTCGGCGAGCAGAATGCCACGGCCGGGTTTCAGTCGCTCGGCCTGTCGGCGGCGCTGCGCCGCGACGACTATGACGATTTCGGAAGGACGACCAATCCCAAGATCGGCCTGACCTGGAAGCCGGTCAACGGACTTGAGCTCCGCGGCAGCTATGGCACGTCGTTCCGTGCTCCGACGCTCAACGACACGATCACCCTGAAGCCGGGCGCGCTCATCTCGGGCGTCACGCGCGCCGATCCGCTGGCCGCGAACGCCCAGGTGCCGGTGGTGATCCTGATCTTCGGAAATCCGGACATTCAGCCGGAGACCGCCAAGACCTACTCCTTCGGCGCCACGATCGCGCCTGTCGCCGCTCCGGGGTTCAAGTTCGTCCTCAACTACTTCTCGATCGATTACGACAACCAGATCACCAGCGTTCAGAACGATCTGACGATCCTTCAGCGCGCCTCGATCTTCCAGTCGGTCATCCGGACCTTCTCCCCCCCGCTAACGACGGCGCAGATCCTGGCCGACCCGGTGGTGGCGGGCCTGATCGCCGCCGGCGGGCCGACCCAGACGATCCCCGCCACGACGCGCTATATCATCGACGCGCGGCCCTATAACCTCGGCCGGACGAAGACCCAGGGCCTGGATTTCGACCTGGCCTATCAAACGGACCTTGGATCGGGCCAGCTTCGTGCGAATGTTTCCGGAGCTTATTTCTTCAACTTCAAGGTGCAGCAGACCAGCACGGCGCCGACCATCGATCAGCTCAACCGGCTCAACTATCCGCTGAAGTTCAAGGCTCGCGGCTCGCTCGGGTGGAGCTCCGACCGCTTCGACGCGATAGGCTATGTCAACTTCGCCAACGGCTACCAGAACCCGGCCTCCACGGCGCATCCCGACGTGAGCAGCTTCACGACGATGGATCTGCACTTCGGGATGAACCTGCCGTTCGCGAACGCGAACATCGGGCTCGACGTGACCAACCTCTTCGATCGCAAGCCGCCGTTCGTCGACCTCGACGGCGCCTACGATCCGACCCAGGCCAGCGCCGTCGGCCGCCTGGTTTCGCTGTCGCTGCGCGCGAAATTCTAGGGCTCGGATACCGCCGGTGCGTAAGCGCCGGCCGGTATCGATGATCTTTCAAAGGAACGAGCCGTGTCGAGAACCTATTCGGTGGCGGTCTTGGTCGGCAGCTTGCGCGCGGAGTCGATAACGCGAAAGCTCGCCAAGGCCCTGATCGGCCGCGCGCCCGCGTCGCTCAGTTGCGCGATCGTGCCGGTCGACATGCCGCTCTATAACGAGGATCTGGACGGCGACGTCCCGCCCGCCTGGGCCGCGTTCCGCGAGGCGCTCCAGGCTTCGGACGCGGTGCTGTTCGCCAGCCCCGAATATAATCGGAGCGTGCCGGGCGTTCTCAAGAACGCGATCGATGTCGGCTCGCGCCCCTATGGCCGGGGCGCGCTGCTCGGCAAGCCGGCGGCGGTGTTCACGCACGCCCCCGGCCCGCTCGGCGCGACGCTCGCCAATCATGCGATCCGGCAGTCGCTTGTCTTCCTGAACATGCCGACGCTGCCGCAGCCCGAAATCTACCTGCCGCGCTCGAAGACCGTGCTCGGCGCCGACGGCGAGCTGGAGGGCGAGGACGCCGTCAAGCTGTTCACGAGCTTCATGGCGGCGTTCGGCGCCTGGATCGAGCGCTTCGCTGGCAAATGACCCAGACAATTGCTTTGACAAATGTTGCAAATGAGATGATGATCGGACTCATCTGATCGAGCAAAACACGGCAAGGATTTGCTGCCTCGGCGGGGTGCCGGGCGGAACCGATCCGAAGCCTCAATGGGGAGTGATGAAAAGTGGCTGCGACCCTGATCAACGTGTTCATCGTGCCGGAGGATATGAAGGACGAGTTCCTCACCCGGTGGAAGAAGACCGCGCTTCACTTCTCCACCAACGTGCAAGGATTCGTCGAGACTCACCTCCACCGCAATACCGGCGTCGGCAACGGCACGTTTCAGTTCATCAACATCGCGCGCTGGGAAAGCGCCGAGGCCTGGCGCACCGCCCATACCGACTATCGCCCGACCGAGTACGACATCGAAGGCGTCAAGGGTCACCCCGCGATCTTCGAGGACGTCGTGAATCTGGAGTTCGGCAAGGGCGACGAGAGCCGGCCGATTCGCTGGTCCGCGTGACGGCGCGAACGCGAACGCTGTCGATCAACCGGCTGAAAGGCAAAGACTCATGACCCTGAAATCATACCAGGCGGCCGATGTCGCCAAAGTGGCGAACTTCGCCCCCGCCTCGCAGTCGCGCGCCGAATCGATTCTCGCCGGCGTCCGCGATCTGGTGCCCACGCTGCGCGCCCGCGCGCTGGAAACCGAGCAGCTTCGCCGGGTGTCCGAGCAAACGATCCGCGAGCTCGACGAGATCGGCGTGTTCAAGATGACGGTGCCGTGCGAATATGGCGGCTATGCGCTGGCCCCCAGCCAGATCGCCCCGGTCTTCGCCGAAATCGCGCGGGGCTGCGGCTCGACGGGCTGGGTCGCCTGGGTGACTTCGACGGGCACCCAGTGGATGACGGCCTATTCGGAGCAATTCCAGGAGGAGATGTTCGGCGCCGACTTCGTCGGGCCCCTGCAATCGGGCGCGATGAACAAGGGCGGCCCGGGAGTCGCGCGGCGGGTTCCCGGCGGCTACATGATCAAGGGCAAATGGCCGTTCGCCAGCGGTTGCCACCACACGCTCTTCCACACCATGGGCGCGCTCGTCGAGACCGAGGGCGGCAAGGAGCCGATCGTCTGCCAGGTGCCGCACACCGACGTGGAGATCCTTGACGACTGGTACGTCATGGGAATGCAAGGCTCCGGCAGCAACACGATCATCCTGCGCGATGAGGTCTTCGTGCCGGAGCATCGCGTGGTCCGGACCGCCGACCTTTTCGCCGGCAAGCGCCCGGGACTTCCCAAGGCCGGCGTGCTCTACAAGATCAACCTGATCCAGTTCACGGCGGGCTCGGTTTCCGCGCTCGGCATCGGGCTGGCGCGCGCGGCGATCGAGCTTCTGATGGAGCGGGCCAACGGACGCGGGATCACCTTCACCAACTACCAGTCGCAGATCGAGGCTCCGGTCACGCACCTGCAGCTCGGTGAGATGCATTCGAAGCTGAACGCGGCCGAGGCGGTCGCCGAACGGTCCTTCGCGAGAATGGAGAGCGACGCGGAGCAGGGCGTCGCGCCGACGCCGCTGGCGAACTCGCGGATCCGCTGCGCCAGCGCCTATGTGCTGACGCTTTGCAACGAGATCGCCAACATCGGGCTCCGCGCGAGCGGCGCGACGGCCATCCACTCCAGCAACCCGATGCAGCGCATCGCTCGCGACACGCTCACGCTGACGCTCCACGGCCAGATGAACATCGAGACCGCCTTCGAGGACTATGGCCGGCTCGTCGCCGGCCTTCCGGGCTTCGGAGAACCCAAGAAGCATTGAGCCGCCTAGGCCCGGAGCGCTCTTTTCATACGGTCACGCAGGTCGATCCACGGAGAAGCTAAGGTGTCAGACGAGAACGAGCGCCTCGAAGCGTCGCCGGTTGCGGCCGCCGGCTATCACCCTGCCCTGGCGGCGATTCACTGGGTGATGGCGGTCGCGATCATCGCGATGCTCGCGATGGGCTTCCTGGCGCTCGCCAACACGCCGAACAGCGACCCTGCGAAGATCCAGATCTTGCGGCTGCACATGGCGGGCGGAATGTTCGTTTTCGCCCTGCTGGTCGTCCGCGCGCTCGTTCGCTGGCGGACGACGCTTCCGCCGCATGCCAGCTCGGGCTATCGCTTGCTCGACGGCGCGGCGACCTGGGTCCACCGCGGTTTCTATCTTGTCATCCTTCTCGTCGTCGCCAGCGGTTTCGTCACCGCCCGGCTTTCGGGCCTTCCCGAGATCGTCTTCGGCGGATCTGGGGAGCCGCTTCCGCCGTCCTTCGAAGCCTATCCGAGCTTCACCGCGCATGCGGTGCTGACGACGCTGCTGGCGGCCACGGTGGCCGTCCACACGATCGCCGCCCTCTATCACCAGTTCGTGGTGAAGGATCACATCTTCCGCCGCCTCGCCTTCAGGCGTTAGGGTCCGCACTCAATGAGAGTCGCGGTGCTCCCGGCCTGACGGTGTCACCCCCACCTAACCTCCCCCATCAAGGGGAAGGGATCAGGCTGTGCGTTGCAAGAAGGGCGTCCCCTCCCCTTCGATGGGGAGGGGTGGGGGTGGGGTGACACCGCCGGGCGTGAACGCACAAGCGGTGCAACCCAATTGAGCCGGACCCTGGCGCGTTCCAAGCTGGCATGAACAACAAAGCGCCGCCATCCCGCTCGGCTGGGTTAAGTCAGCCGACGGCCGCTACAGTGACCCGGGCCGTCACTCGGCGCTCGCCGCGAAGGCCAGTGCCTCGGCGGGACTTGAGGCGCCCGTCAGTTCGGACACTTCGCGCACCAATTGGGCGACGCCCTGGGCGCCGCTGGCGGTTCCCCACACGTGAAAATCGGGCCGCACCGCGACCGCGTCGCAGCCATGCGCGTCCATCCACGCGACATAGGTATCGTCGATGTCTTCGAAGACGCCTTCGCCGGCCGGGCCGCGACCGATAAAGGCCAGCTTGACGTCCGACGCCGCCGCCATGCTCGTCGTCGCGGGATTGATCGCGCCGGCGAGATCGGAGCGGATCATGATGACGAAGCCATAGCCAGCGAGAGCGTCGAAGCGGCCGACCTCGCCGTTCAGGCGCACGAAGCCCTGCACGAACAATTCGCGCGCTCCGCTCCCGGACCCGAACAGGCCCGCGCCGAGCGGCGGGAAGGCGATCTTCTCCGGCTTCGAGCGGGCGACGCGGCTGGCGATGAGGTCGCGGTCCCGCTTCGCCGCGGCGACCGGATCGCGCATCGTCTGGATGCGCCCGAGCTCGATACCCTTGACGATGACCGCCCTGACATGATCCTCGCGTTCGGTCTGATAGGTGTCGAGGATCGAATCGGGCTGGCCGTGGGTCAGCACCAGATCGAACTTCAGCGACAGGTTGAGCGCGTCGCGCACGCCCGAGCACATCCCTTGGCCGAGGAACGGCGGCATCTGGTGTGCGGCGTCGCCCGCCAGCACGATCCGCCCCTCGCGCCAGCGCTGCGCGACGAGCGAGCGGAACGTATAGGTCGCGGCGCGGATCAGCGTCGCGTGGCTGGGCGCGAGATATTTCGCGACTCGCCGCCAGACCCGGTCGGGCTGGCGCTCGGTCTCCGGGTCCTCGTCCGCGCCGAGCATGAAGCTGAAGCGATGGTGGTCGGGGCCGAGCGAGATGATCGAGATCGGCTGGGCCGGGTCGCAGACCTGCCGCGCCATCGGCACGTCGACGGGACGGTCGATATGGAAATCGCAGACCATCCACGGTTCGGAAAAACCATAATCGTCCTGGGGAATGTCGAGCGAGCGGCGGACGAAGCTGTTGCCGCCGTCGCAGGCGACGACGTAGCGCGCCACGATGGGCTCGCCGCCGCCCTCCACCGTCAGGCGCGCCACGTTCCGGTCCTGCTCGATGTGCGTGACGGGCGCGCCGAACCGCACTTCGACGCTCCGCGCGTTCTGGCACACCGCATCCAGCGCGTCCTCGAGGTCGGGCTGATACATCATGTACCATTCCGCCCAGCCGCTTCGCCCGACCGCCGCGAAGTCGTGCTCGATCAGCAAGTCACCGGCCGCATTGCGCCATTCGTAGTTCCGCTGGGCGTGAATCTTGGGCAGCATGACGTCGGCGACCCCAAGGCGCGCGAACGTGCGCATCGTCTCGTCGTCGAAGATCGCGGCGCGCGGCAGGTTGTATTTGTCGGGATAGCGCTCGAGCACGATCACCCGGTGCCCGGCCTGTCCCAGCAAGGCGGCGGTCGCCATGCCGACCGGGCCGTAGCCCACCACCGCCACGTCATAGACATTCACGCTCATCACGGCCTCCCCTCGAGCGATGTTCGATCATCGTCTCATCCACTCGACCCATCCGGGCCTCAGTATCCATTTTTGCGCACAACTGTTGCGTCTGCAAGAAAGATTTCGTGCATCCTATACATTTCCCTTTACAAACGTTGCAACTGCAACTTAGTTTACGGCGAAGACGCCCGAAAATACGGGCGATGTGGAAACGCGGCCGGTTCGGCCGCCTGGGGTGAGCGGAAGCTCAGAAGCGCCGGCTCCGAACGGGGTGGCGCAGAGGGGATCGAATGGACGGCAAAATCGCTCTCGAAGAACATTTCGCTCTGCCGGAGACCCTTAGTGATTCGGCGGGCTTCGTGCCCGAGGATTACTGGCGGGAGCTCAGCGCGCGGCTCCTCGACATCCATGACCGCCGCCTGCGCGAGATGGACGCGAACGGCGTCGAGATGATGATTCTCTCGCTCAACGCGCCCGCTGTCCAGGCGGTGCGCGATCCGGCCCGCGCCGGCGAGCTGGCGCGCCGCGCCAACGACTATCTGGCGGAGCAGGTCGCGAAGCGCCCGGATCGCTTCCGAGCGTTCGCGGCGCTGCCGATGCAGGATCCCGACATGGCGGCCGAGGAGCTCGGCCGCTGCATGACGACGCTGGGGTTCAAGGGCGCGCTGGTGAACGGCTTCTCGCAGGCCGGCGACCGCAGCCTCTATTACGACCTGCCGATGTTTCGCGGCTTCTGGGCGGAGTGCGAGCGGCTCGAAGCGCCCTTCTATCTCCACCCGCGAAACCCGCTGCCCGCCGATTCGGCGATCTACGCGGGGCACGAGTGGCTGCTCGGCCCGACCTGGGCCTTCGGCCAGGAAACCGCCGTCCACGCGCTCCGGCTCATGGGATCGGGGCTGTTCGACGCGCATCCCGGTCTCGACATCGTCATCGGCCACATGGGCGAAGGCCTGCCGTTCTCGATGTGGCGCGTCGACAATCGCAACGCCTGGGTGCAATCGCCCAAGCATTACGCCGCCAAGCGGCCCATCGCCGACTATTTCCACGCCAATTTCCACATCACCACCTCGGGCAATTTCCGCACGCAGTCGCTGATCGACACCATGCTGGAGACCGGCGCCGACCGCATCCTGTTCTCGACGGACTGGCCGTTCGAGAACGTCGATCACGCCGCCAGATGGTTCGACGCGGCCTCGATCAGCGAGTCGGACCGGCTCAAGATCGGCCGCACCAACGCGCAGAAGCTCTTCAAGCTGGGCGAGGCCGGCGCCTCGGTCGCGGCCGGTGAACAGTCCGGCGGCGGCGAGCCGAGCTATCGCGAGGCGGCCGCGTAACCGTCGCGGTCGGAACGGAAGCGTGAACGTGAACGAGTCGAGTTAGGTTTCTGGCAAGAACGGCCCGAAGGGCCATGTTGGGGAGGATATAATGCACAGCTATTTCCCGCTTCGTGCGCTGCTGTTCGCTTCAGCCGCCGCGGTGGCCCTGGCGCCGGCGTCGGCGCAGGAGGCCACCAGCTCGGTCGACTCGACCAGCGCCGCGACCGCTGCGCCGCAAGCCGCGACGCCCGCCGATGACGAGGCGATTCCCGATATCGTGGTGACGGCGCAAAAGCGCTCGAGCAGCGTCCAGAAGACGGCTCTGGCGATCACCGCGCTCGGCGGCGGCGACCTCAGGTCGCGCGAGATCAACTCGGTCGAGAACCTTGCGCCGAGCCTACCCAACGTCAATTTCGGCAAGAACGTGGGCTTTGCCCGCGTCGCGATTCGCGGCGTGGGTCTCGATACGACCGTGATCGGGCAGGAGGGCCGCGTCGCCTATCACGCCGACGGCATCTACATCAGCCGGCCTTCGGCGGTGATCGCGACCTTCTTCGACATCAACCGGGTCGAGGTCGTGCGCGGGCCGCAGGGCACGCTCTACGGCCGCAACGCGACCGCCGGCGCGATCAACGTCATCACCAACGATCCCGAGCAGGATTTCGGCGGCTACGGCAAGGTCACCGTCGGCAATTACGGGCTGGTCGAGACCAACGGCGCCGTGACCGGCGGCCTGTCCGACACGGTTTCGGCGCGTTTCGCGTTCCAGACGGTCAACCGCGGCGGCTACGGCCACAACTTCGCGCTGGACGAGGACATCGACAACGAGAAGACCTACGCCTTCCGAGGCAAGATCAAGTTCGCGCCAAGCAGCACGTTCGACGTGGTGCTGTCCGCCGACTACAGCCACGAGAACGACCAGGCGTTCGTCTATCACTATCTGGGCGTCGGCAGCCCCGGCGTGGTCCCGCTCGGCCAAGCGCTTGGCGGCACCGTGCCCGCCAATCCGCGCGACACCAACGCCGACGTGCCGCAGGAGAATTTCCGGAAATTCTACGGCTTCGGCGCGGTCGCCAATCTTGATCTCGGCTTCGCGACGCTGACGTCGGTCACCGGCTACCGCCACTCCTATACCGACTATCGCAGCGAGGCGGACGGGACCAGCGCGGTCACGGCGACCTTCCATATCGAAGAGCGCGCGAGGCAGATCAGCCAGGAGCTGCGGCTCGCCGGCGACGTCTCCCACCTGAAATATCTGATCGGCGTCTATTATTTCAACGAGAACATCTACGGCAACAACGCCTTCACGCCGCTCAGGCGGCCGGCCCCGCCGTTCGGCTTCGCGCAGGGCGTCGATTTCCGGGGCGACAGCACGACGCGCGCCTCCGCGGTGTTCGGGCAGCTCGACTACGAGCTGGTCGACGGTCTGACCTTGTCGGCCGGCGCCCGGTACAGCCACGAGAAGCGGGGCATCGACCACATGGGGATGCAGGACCTCGCCACCCCCTATAACCCGGCGGTGCCGTTCGTTTACACGCAGTTCCAGGTGGCGAGCCAGTCGGTGAACAGCTTCACGCCGCGCCTTGGCATCGAGTACAAGGCGACGCCCGACATGCTGCTCTATGCGACCTACGCCAAGGGCTTCAAGAGCGGCGGCTTCAACAACAACGCCTTCGGCGACCCGCTCGAACCGGAAAAGCTGACCGACTACGAGGGCGGCATCAAGGCCGAGTTCTTCGACCGCACGCTCCGCACCAACCTGGCCGCCTTCTATTACGATTACACCAACCTTCAGCTTCAGAAGATCCTCGGCACGGTCGCGGTTCCGCTCAATGCCGGGCGGGCTGTCGTCAAGGGCATCGAGGCGGAGATCGCGGTTCGGCCGGTGCAGAATCTCGAGCTGTCGGGCAATTTTTCCCATCTCGACACGACGATCAAGGATTTTGCGACCTCGGACGCGTCGCGGCCCGCGCTTGGCGTGATCACCATCGACGGCAACCGCCTGCCGCAGGCGCCTCGCTATACGATCAACCTCGCCGCCGCCTACACGATCGAGACGCCGGCGGGCGACTTCACGCTGCGCGGCGAGGGGGCCTGGACCGACCGGGTCTATTTCTCCTTCTACAACCGCCCGGAAGTCTCGCAGGCCGGCTACGGGAAGTACAATGCGTTCCTCAACTACAAGAACGACCGCAACGGCGTGACCGCGTCGCTGTTCATCCGCAACATCGCCAACAAGCGGACGATCTCGTCGGCACAGGTCAGCGCCGGCTTCAGCCGCTTCCCGATCGTCGGCGCGTTCGATCCGCCGCGCACGTACGGCGCGTCGCTCGGCTACAGCTTCTAGGGAATTCGTATGGCCGAGCTGGTCCTGTACTACGCGCCGGTCACCTGCGCGCGCATCACGCTGGTGGCGCTTGAGGAGGCCGGCGCGCCATACGAATTGCGGCTGGTCAACATGGCGAAGGGCGAGCAGCGCTCGCCCGCCTATCGGGCGGTCAACCCCAAGGCCAAGGTTCCGGCGTTCCTGGTCGACGGCGCGCTGCTCACGGAAACGCCGGCCATCCTGACCTGGCTGGCGCGCACCTACCCCGAGGCGGAGCTTCTTCCCCTCGGGCGTGGCGCGTTCGAGGACGCGCTTGTCCAGTCCGACCTGACGTTCGCTTCGGCGGGGCTCCATCCCCTCACCACGCGGCTGTGCCTGCCCCATATGTTCTGCGACATCGCCGGCGGGCCGGAGCGCGTCCATGCCATGGCCGCCGCCGCGATGATCCCCAACCTCGCGATCGCCGAGCGGCGCCTTGGCGAGAGCGAATGGTGGTACGGCGACCGATGGTCGATGATGGACGTCTACATCAACTGGATCTGGTACCGCGTCACCAGCACGGCGTTCGACGTGTCGGCCTATCCGTCGCTCGCGCGCCACGCCGAGCAGCTTGCCGGCCGGCCCTCGGTGCGGCGGGCCGAAAAGCGGGGCGCCGCAGCGATGGCCGCGCTCAGCGTCGCCGCGGCTTGATCGCCGGAAGCTTCATCGCCGGAAGCTTGGCCGCTCGCGCCTTGGGGGCCGCGGCCTCGGCGTCGAGGGGAACCGTCGCGACCAGTTCGGCTTCGAGGACGTCGATCGCCTCATAAATCGTGTTCAGGGTAAGCTTCAGCCGCTCGATCTCGGCGGGCTTCAGCGTGCTGACGGCGACATCCTCGTAATGCTGGGCTTCCTTGCGCAGCACCGCTGCGATCTCGGTGCCCTTGGCGGTCAGGTTTATCCTCACCGTGCGCTCGTTCGTCGGCTGGCGATGGCGCGAGACGAGGTTGCGAGTCACCATGGTCCCGATCAGGCGCGACATCGTCGAGAGCTCGACGGTCGTCATCGCGCTCAGCTCGCTAAGCTTCTGGTCGGGCCGTTCGGACAGCGCCGCCAGGACGCGGTACATCGGCAGGGTCAGATCATAAATCGAGATGCGCTGGCTGAATAACGCTCCCATCCGCACCCCGAGGCGCGCCAGAAGGAAGGGAACTGAGGTCGTGAGTTTGTACATTTCGGTCTCCGTGACCTGCCCTACCGCACAAACATTGGCGATCAAACATGTGTATTGACAATAGTTGCAAATGGAATAGTGTCGAATCAAGGAGTGAAACTCCAGTCAGTCAGGCGGCGCGTTGTCCGCAGTGGGGGTGCGATCGATGAGGCATCATCTTAAATGGTTGCCATGCGCGCCCGCCCGCCGCGACCGCGCGCCGGTTCAGGCTTTGCGCGCATGAGCACCGTCCGTATCGGCCGGGCGGCCGTCGCCGGCGCCACGACCGCGTTGATTCAGATCGATGGCGTCGTCTATCGCTTGTCCGATCACCTGCCGGACGCTCCTGGTGTCGACCAAGGCGATCTCGACCCGATCTTCGCGCGCTGGGATCGCTATGGACCGCAGCTGGAAGCCGCGACGCCGAAAGGCGTGGCGATCGACAGCGCGGCGGTCGGCGCGTTTCTCGCGCCGCTGGTCAGCCCCCGGCACCTGCTGTGCATCGGCACCAACTACCGGGATCACATCGCCGAAATGCGGGTCCCGACCGACCCGCAATTCCCCTATGCGTTCCTGAAGCCGCTGACCACGATCGCGCCGCCGGCCGGCCCCGTGACGCTGCCCGCGATGTCGAAGATGGTCGACTGGGAGGCGGAGCTCGGAGTCGTCATCGGAACGACGGCGCGCCACGTTCCGGCCCGCGACGCGCTCGCCTTCGTGGCGGGCTACCTCCCGCTCAACGACGTGTCGGCGCGGGATTGGATCGAGAGCCGGCCGTCGCTCGGTATCGATTGGGTGATGCAGAAGGGGCATGATCGGTTCACGCCGCTCGGGCCGTGGATCACCCTGGCGGGCGCGGTTCCCGATCCCCAGGCGCTGCCGATCGAATGCCGGCTGAATGGCGACGTCGTCCAGAGCAGCTCGACATCGAACATGCTGTTCTCGGTCGCCGAGATCATCGCCCATGTGTCGGCCATCATGACCCTTTCGCCGGGCGACATCATCGCCACCGGAACGCCGGCCGGCGTGGGCTTCGGCCGCAATCCGCCGCTGTTCCTCAAGGACCGCGACGTCGTCACCGTCTCGATCGGCCCTCTCGGCAGCTTCGACACGACCTTCGTCGCCGCCGCCGACCCGAAGCTGGCGTGATGCGCGAGCTCAGGGTCAGCCGGATCGATAATGCCACGGCGCGCATTCGGGTCTTCGAGCTGGTGGCGCTCGACGGCGGCAGCCTGCCGCCGTTCACCGCGGGCTCGCATATCGATGTCGAGCTCGGCAACGGCGAGGAACGGTCCTATTCGCTGCTGAACGATCAGGGCGAGACCCACCGCTATGTCATCGGCGTGCTGCGCGAGCAGGAGGGGCGCGGCGGCTCCGCCTGGATGCACGACGTCCTGCGCGAGGGGGACGTCCTGCGCGCGACTCCGCCTTCGAACGATTTCCGTCTCAGCGAGGCCGGGGAACACCATATCCTGATCGCCGGAGGGATCGGCATCACGCCGATCCTTTCGATGGCCGCGCGCCTCAAGGAGCTCGGCCGCGACTATCATGTCCATTATTGCACCCGGGCGAGGAGCGAGGCGGCGTTCGTCGACGAGATCCTCGAACGTCATGGCGATCGCGTCACCCTGTATTTCGACGAGGGGGACATCTCGCGCGGACTCGACGTCGCGACGCTTCTCAAGACTCGCCCGCCGGCCGCCCACGCCTATGTCTGCGGACCGGCGGGCCTGATTCGCGCCACTCGCGAGGCTGGCCGCGACTGGCCCTCGGGGACCGTCCATTACGAGCTGTTCAAGGGCTCGGGCTCCGACATCGCCACCGGAGTCCGGGACCAGCCGTTCGATATCGTGCTTCGCAAGCAGGGCAAGACCCTGACTGTGCCTGCCGACCGTTCGATTCTCGACGTGCTGAAGGCCGAGGGCGTCCGCATCCGCTCCTTGTGCAATGACGGCGTATGCGGCACCTGTCGGGTCGGTCTGATCTCGGGCGAGGTCGATCACCGCGACGATTTCCTCGACGAGGACGAGCATGACGAGGCGCTGCAGGTCTGCGTGTCGCGCGCCAAGCCCGGGCAGACGCTCGTGCTCGATCTCTGAGCTTAGCCATGGAGCCCGCTATGACCGCCACCGCCTCCGACACGCCCCCCTATGTCAATCCGACCTCGCTGATCGCCGGCACGCTGGTCAGCACCGACCTGAAGCGCGTCCGGCACATGCTGGAGGCCGCGTTCGGGCTGCACTGCGTCCAGCCGCGCGAAGGCATCCTTTATGCGCGCGACCGCGGCTTCGAAGTCGGCGGCGCGAAGCGTGGCGAGCCCTATTGGGTGCTCGAGGTCCGCGAGACCGCGCAGGTGATGGTGGAGCAGGAAATGCTCAATCACTGGGGCATGGCGGCACCGAGCGAGGCGGCGGTCGACGACGCCTACGCGAAGCTCAAGGACAACAAGGAGGCCTATGGCGTGGCGCGGGTTCAGAAGCCGCGCTTCCGCAACGGGTCCTATGCCTTCTACTTCACAGACGAGGATTCGAACTGGTGGGAGCTTGAGTATCGCGCGCCCGACCTGACCTATGACGTCCTGCGCGCCCGGGGCGATCTCTTCCACGATTGAGGGAACACGGCCGTGATCACCACCGCTCCGCTTTTTCAGAACGACACGCTTTCGCACGGGACCGTCGAATGTTCCGACATGGTCGCCACGCGTCGATTCTTCACCGAATTCCTCGGCCTCGACATTCACCGGCCGTTCGTCGAGGCGCAATATATCTATCGCGGGGGCCCGTGGACGGTGGTCTGCGTGTGCGTCGACGGCGGCGAGGCCAAGGACCAGACGCCCGACAATCTGTTCAAGCTCGCCGTCGCCACCGCCGCCGAGGTCGACGCCGCGCATGACGCGGCGATCCGGCACCGCGAGGCCTATGGCATCAAGAAGGTCGAGGACGTGACCGAGATCGAAGGCCTGCGCGCCTTTCGCCTCCAGGACCTGAATTACACTTGGTGGGAGATCATTCACGTCGACCTCGGCTACTACGACGCGCTGTTCGACGGCGTCGACCTCGGGTCCGCCGGCCACGCCTGATCGTCCTTTCGAAAGTCCTGCCATGTCCGCAATTCCCGAGGCGACCACCCTTTCGGAGTCGTTCCGCGGCGCGGACGGCCGGATTCGGCAGGGATGGCGGACGTCGCTCGGTTCGCTTGTCGGGCTGAGCTTCAGCCCCAGCGTCCTGCAGGTCATGTCGCTGGGCGTGTTCGCGCCCTATCTGCACGAGGACCTGGGCTGGAGCCTGCGGCAGATCAGCGTCGCCGCGATGATCCTCGCCATCATGGTGACGATCCTGTCGCCGCTTCAGGGACTTCTGGTCGACCGCTTCGGCGCGCGCAGGATGATTCTGATCAGCATGCCGCTGTTCGGCCTGGGCTACGCCTCGCTGTCGCTGGTCTCGAGCGAGATCTGGCAGTTCTACGTCGGCTGGGGCGCCGTCGCGGCGCTCGCCGTCGGCCTGTGGCCCGCCTCCTACGTCAAGGCGACAGCGGGCTGGTTCGACAAGCGGCTCGGAGTCGCCATCGCCGTCGCGACGGTCGGCATCGGCATCGGCGCCGCGGTGTTCCCGCTGCCGGTCGATCTGCTGGCGCGAACGCTCGGCTGGCGCAACGCCTTCGCGCTGATCGGCCTCGGCGCGGTCGCCATCGCCTGGCCGGTCGTCTTCCTGTTCGTCCGCGACCGGGGGCCCCAGTCGGCTTTGCGCCACGACCGCGTGATCGAGCAGCCGGACGGCCCGCACCGCCGCTCCACCTTCTGGATGCTGATCGCGGCGTTCCTCCTGCTCGGCGTCTACAGCACGTCGATCCTGTTCCATCTGGTTAGCATCCTGATCGACAACGGGATGGACCGGCACGACGCGGTGGTCGCGCAGGCGGCTCTCGGCGCGATGATGATCGCTGGGCGACTGGGCTCGGGGGTGCTCGTCGACCGGATGTCGGTGCGGCTGGTGATGGTGGTCTTCATCGCCGCCGCGGTGGTGGCGCTGCTGATGCTGGCGAGCGGAATGATCGGGATCGCGGCGATCGTCGCCGCCGCCCTCGTCGGCATCCTGATCGGGGCCGAGATCGACGTGCTGGGCTTCGTCGTGAAGCGCTATTTCGGCGTGCCGCGCTATGGCCTGTATTATGGCCTGCTCTACTCCGCGTTCCAGCTTGGCGGCGCGGCGGGCGTCGTCGCCGTCGGGGCGATGCGGGACTCGAGCGGCCATTATGTCGGGGGCCTCGCGATCCTCATGGCCTCCTGCATCGGCGCCGGCCTGTTGTTCGCCTTGCTCGGCCCTTATCGCTATGGCCGGGAGCCGTCGGTCGCTGCCATCGGGGCGGGCCGCGCGGAGCCTGCCGAATGACGGCCCGATCCTTCGTCTACCAGGCAAATCCCGCGCGCGTCGTCTTCGGCGAAGGAACGCTCGCGACACTGGGCGACGAAGTCGCCCGGCTCGGACTGTCCCGCGTTCTGGTTCTGGCGACACCGCCGCAGGCGGGCGACGCGCAGGCCACCGCGGCGTTGCTCGAAGGCCGCTGCGCCGGCATCTTCTCGGGCGCCGTGATGCATACGCCGGTCGATGTGACCGAGCAGGCGTTGCGGATCGTCGCCGATCTCGGTGCCGACGGCCTGGTCGCGGTTGGCGGAGGCTCGACGACGGGCCTGGCCAAGGCGATCGCCCTGCGGACCGACCTCCCGCAGATCGTCGTTCCGACGACCTACGCGGGCTCCGAGATGACGCCGATCCTCGGCGAGACCAGGGACGGCCAGAAGGTCACGCAGTCGAGCCCGCGCATCCTGCCCGAGGTCGTGATCTACGATGTCGATCTCACCATGACGCTTCCCGCCGCGCTGTCCGCGACCAGCGGCATCAACGCGATCGCCCACGCGGTCGAGGCGTTGTACGCCCGCGATCGCAACCCGATCATATCGCTGATGGCCCTGGAGGGAATCGCCAAGCTCGCCGCCGCGCTGCCGGCGATCGTCGACGACCCGCTCGACCGCGCGGCGCGGTCGGATGCCTTGTACGGGGCCTGGCTGTGCGGCACCTGCCTCGGCGCGGTCGGAATGGCGCTCCACCACAAGCTTTGCCACACGCTCGGCGGCTCGTTCGACCTGCCGCATGCCGAGACGCACACCGCCGTCCTGCCCCACGCGCTCGCCTATAACGCGCCCGCGATTCCCGAGGCGATGGAGCGGCTGCGGGGAATCCTCGGCGACGATCCCGCTCGCGCGCTTTACGATCTCGCCGGCCGCGTCGGCGCGAAGCGCGGCCTCGCCGAGCTCGGAATGCCCGAGGGCGGCATCGACGAAGCCGCCGATCGCGCGCTCACCAACGCCTATTGGAATCCCCGCCCGCTCGACCGCGACGGTTTGCGCGACCTGCTCGGCCGCGCCTGGGCGGGCGCACCGCCGGAGACCGGCGGCGACATCGATCAGGAGACGCTGCCATGAACCACGTATCGCCAGCTGCCAGCTTCCCGCTGTTCGAGGCCGATCGTTCGGTCGAGGTCGTCAACGCGCGCATGGGGCCCGACGTCGACCCTCGGCTGGCGGAGGTCATGACGGTCATCGTCAAGCACCTCCACGCCGCGGTGCGGGAGGCGGGGATCACCGGGGAGGAGTGGATGCAGGGCATCCGCTTCCTGACCGAAACCGGGCAGATGTGCAGCGACTGGCGGCAGGAGTTCATCCTGCTGTCGGACGCGCTCGGCGTCTCGATGCTGGTCGACGCGATCAATCACGACCGGCCGGAGGGCTCGACCGAGAACACCGTGCTCGGCCCCTTCTACCTGCCCGACGCGCCGCGCTATCCGCACGGCGCCAATATCTGCCTCGACGGCAAGGGCGAGCCGGTCGTGGTGCAGGGCCGCGTGCTGGACGAGGCGGGCCGGCCGGTCGCCGGCGCCACGCTCGACGTCTGGCAGGCGAACGAGGACGGCTTCTACGACGTCCAGCAAAAGGGCATCCAGCCCGACTGGAACTTGCGCGGCGTGTTCGAGAGCGACTCGGACGGCAAATACTGGTTCCGCTCCGCCAAGCCGCGCTACTATCCCATCCCGGACGACGGCCCCGTCGGCAAGATGCTCTACGCGCTCGGCCGCCACCCCAACCGCGCCGCGCATCTCCACTTCATCGTCACCGCGCCGGGTTACGACACAGTCGTCACCCACATCTTCACCCCCGACTGCCCTTATCTCGCCGAGGACGCGGTGTTCGGGGTCAAGCCGTCGCTCGTCGCCGATTTCGCCAGGGTCGACGATCCGGCGCGCGCCGCCGACCTGGGCCTGGCGTCGCCGTTCTGGGCGGTCGAGTGGGACTTCGTTCTCGCGAGAAAGAGCCACCCCGCGACCTAATCCGACCATCGCCCTTCGAAACAGGTGCCGGCCACGCGAAGGCCTGCGCTCAGCCTGACGAAGTTCGCGGCCGTGCCCGGCTTGATCGTGCCATAGCGATCGTCGACCTGCAGAAAGCGCGCCGGGTGGAGCGAGGCCATTTCGAGCGCCGTCGCGGCGGGCACGTCCAGCATTTCCACGCAATTGCGGACCGCCGTCGTCATATCGAGGCTCGAACCGGCGAGAGTGCCGGAATCGTCGACGCAGACCCCGCCCTCGACGCGAATGTGCGTGCCCTGAAGCATGAAGTCGGGCGCGCCGCCGACGCTCGGCATCGCGTCCGTCACGAGCATGAAGCCCTCCGGGCCGCGCGCCCTTAGCGCGATCTTGAGCGTCGCCGGATGGACGTGTCGGCCATCGACGATGATGCCCGACATCACCGACGAATGGCTCAGCGCCGCGCCGACGATGCCGGGCGCGCGATTGGCAAGAGGCGGCATCGCGTTGAAGAGGTGCGTGATCCCGGACAGACCCGCCTCGATCGCCTCGACAGCCTCCTCGTAGCTCGCCTCGGTATGCCCGGCGGCGACCCGCACGCCCGCGCCGACGAGACGGCGAATGAAGTCCGCCGTGGTTCGCTCGGGGGCGAGGGTGACGAGGGTGCAGCCCCGCTTCAGGCGCACCAGCTGCGCGAAGCCCGCCTCATCCAGGGCGAGAATCTTCTCGGCCCGGTGGATCCCCTTTCGCTCGACGTTGAGGAACGGCCCCTCGATGTGGATGCCGAGGACGCCGGGAACGCCGGCCTCGATCGCCGCGTCGACCGCGTCGACGGCAAGGGTGATGACCGAGATGTCGTCGCTGATCAGCGTCGGCAGGAAGCCCGTCGTGCCGAAGGCGCGATGCGCCGCGCCGATCCGCGCGATCGCCTCCACGCTCGGGTCGTCGTTGAACAGGACGTTGGCGCCGCCGTTGACCTGCGTGTCGATGAAGCCGGGCGCGAGAATGTCGCCGGCAAGGTCGATGCGGTCGGCGGGCGCCTCGGCGAACGGGACGACCGCGACAACCTTCGTGTCGCCGACGACCACGGCCACCCCGTCGCGAAGGGCGCCATCGATGAGCACGCGGCCGTTGATGAGCGCGGTCGCCATCAGACAGTTTCGGTGACTTTGGACAGGTGCGGCGGCGAGTCGGGATTGAATCCGCGCGCCAGTGAAAGCGCGTTGACGGCTCGATAAAAGCTCTGGATCTGCAGGCTTGGCTGGAGCGCCGGCTCGGCCTCGAGCGCGGGCAGGGTCACCGCGCCGGGAATCCGCGCGCCGGCGACGTACACGCGGCTTCCGCGCGCCGCCATTTCGGCGACGACCGAGTCGACGCCATCGGCCGATTCGTCCGCCTGACGGAAGACCAGGAGCGGCATTTCAGGGCCGATGAGGGCCATCGGGCCGTGGCGGACTTCGGCCGAGCTGAAGGCTTCCGCATGAAGCCCGCACGTCTCCTTGAACTTGAGGGCGGCCTCCTGGGCGACTCCCAGGCCAAGCCCCCGGCCGATCACGAACAGGCCTTGGGCCTTCACGAGGCCGTCGACGAGCGGTGTCCAGTCGAGCGCCCAGCTTTCGGCGAGCAACGCCGGCAGCGACCTCAACCCGGCGGACAGCGCCGCGTCTTCCCGCCAGGCGGCGACGATCTGCACGGTCGCGGCGAGCGCCGCGATATAGGATTTCGTCGCGGCGACGCTGCGTTCGGGCCCCGCCTGCAACGGCAGCAGCCAATCGGCGCGATCGGCGAGCGGGGAGTCGGTGACGTTGACGAGCGCCGCGATATCCGCCCCGGCGTTGGCGGCGGCATCGACGGTGGCAAGCAGGTCGGGGCTGGCGCCCGATTGCGAAATGGCGAGGCAGAGCATTCCTGCGAGGCGCGACTCGGTGCCGTAGAGCGACACGACGGACGGCGAGGCCGAGGAGACGAGAGTCCCCGTCCGGGTCTCGATCAGATATTTGGCGAAGGTCGCGGCATGGTCCGAGCTGCCGCGCGCGCAGGTCAGGACCGCGCCGGGCGGGCGGGCGCGCAGGGCCGAGCCAAGCCGCGCCGCGACATCGGCGTTGGCGGCGAGCATTCGCGCCACGGCGGCAGGCGCCTCGGCGGCCTCGCGATGCATGAACGTTTCGGACGGCGGCGTCACAGGGCGTTGAGTTCCGCCACGAAGTCATAGGCGTCGCCACGATACCAGCTGTGCGTCGTCTCGATCGTGCGCCCGTCCTCGAGGAAGCCCCGGCGCTCGATGAACAGGCCGGGCGCGCCGGACTGAACCCCGAGAAGCGCCGCCTGCTCCTTCGTGAACAGGACGGCGCGAAGCCGCTGAAGCGCTCGGGCCGGGCGGTTCCCGGCGGCTTCCAGCGCGGCGTACAACGAGACATCCACCGCCTCGATACCCGGCAAGCCGAAGCCCGAAATCGTCGATTGCTCGAGCGCCATCGGCAGGTCGTCGGCATAGCGGATGCGGTGGAAACGATAGACCGTGGTGCCGGGCGACAGGCCGAGCGTCAGGGCTTCGTCCGGTGTCACGGTGCCCTCGGCCTTCGTCAGCCATTCGCTACGCGGCACGCGACCGCGCGCCACCATGTCTTCGGAGAACGACGTGAGCTTGGCGAACTGCTTTTCGACACGTCCCGCGACAAAGGTGCCCGCGCCATGGCGGCGAGTGAGCAAGCCTTCCGTCACCAGCCCGTCCAGGGCCTTGCGGACAGTGATGCGCGATACCTTGAAGTCGTCGGCGAGCTCGCGCTCGGCGGGCAGCGCGTCCTGCGCCTTCAGGACACGGCTTTCGATCGCGCCCCGCAGCGCCGCCTGAAGACGGCGGTACAAGGGAGCGTGGCTGTCGCCCTCCAGCACTCCGATCTGCTCCGCCAGTCCCATCGACGCCTTCGCCCCTGCTCTCCAATCTTGATAATACCAATCAAATACCAGTGCCAAGTCGTTTTTATGGCAACTCGGTGAATTTTTTTGAATCTGCCTCTTGACGACGGCGGTCGGCTTATGGTGGTCTGCATCGTGGTCTTCAATTGGTATCTGATTGGACCTGTCGGTGGACGGCCGGCTAAAAGGGGAAAAGGCAATGGCCAAGCATAACATTCTTATCGGTACCGTAAGCGCGATCGCGTTGCTTACCTCGATGCCCGCCTTCGCGCAGGCGGGATCGACGCCCGCCAACTCGGCGCCCTCGGGCGACGCCAAGCCGGCGCCCAGCGACAACGGCGCCGCGCCCGACGAAATCGTCGTGACGGGCTTTCGCGCCTCGCTTCAGAAATCGATCCAGGCAAAGCGCCTGTCCGACGTCGTCGCCGACGTGCTGTCGGCCGAGGACATCGGCAAATTCCCGGACAAGAACGTCGCGGAAGCGCTCCAGCGCGTGCCCGGCATCGTCATCAACCGCGAGTTCGGCGAGGGCGAGCGCGTGTCGCTCCGCGGAACCGCGCCGAACCTCACCAAGACGCTCGTCAACGGCCACAGCATCGCGACCGCCGACTGGTTCATTCTCGACCAGCTTTCGGCGACCCGGAGCTTCAACTATCTGACGCTTCCGGCCGAGATCGTCGGCCAGCTCGACGTGTACAAAAGCCCCGAGGCGGACGTCGAGGAGGGCGGCATCGGCGGCACCATCGACGTGCATACGCGCAAGCCCCTCGATCTCGATCGCTGGACGCTCTCCGGCTCGCTCCAAGGCGCCTACACCGAGCGTTCGGACAAGCTCAATCCGCAAGGGTCGGCGACGCTCAGCTGGAAGAACGACGCGGAGACCGTCGGCATCCTGGTCGGCGCCATCTATCAGAAGCGCGAGATCCGCCGCGACGGCGTCGAGATCCTCGGTTACCAGCCGGTGACGGTCGCCGGCGCCACGGCGCAGGTCCCGTCGCTGATCGGCTCGGCGCTCTTCCAGCAGAACCGCGAGCGCTACGGCGGCAACATCACGCTTCAGCTGAAGCCGTCGGACACGCTGGAGGTCAACCTCACCGGCCTCTACTCACGCTTCAACGCCGACAACTTCAACCAGAACTACCTGGCGTGGACGTCGAACGCGCTCGGCGGCGGCGGCACGTTGACCAATGCGACGGTCGCGGACGGGACCGTCGTCAAGGGCACGGTCACCTCGACGCCGACCGGCCGCGCCGTGGTCTACGACGCGATCTACCGCGAGGCCTATGCCCAGACCTATTCGGGCGATGTCGACGTCAACTGGAACCCGTCCGACGACGCGACCCTTCACGTCAAGCTCGGCTACACCAAGGCGAATGGCCGGACCGCGGCGCAGCCGTTCTACGAAGGCGGCGCGCCGGGCGCGTTCACCTTCGACATCACCGGGCGCGTGCCGCAGGTGAGCTTCACCGGGGTCAACCCGACGGTTCCCAACAACCTCGTCTTCGACTTCGCCTCGCTTCACCGCATCGGCAACACCGATGAGGAAAAGTACGCCTACGCCGACTACGAGAAGGAACTGGAGCTCGGGCCGGTCCGCGCGATCAAGGTCGGCGGCAAGTTCACCGACCATGACCGCGACTCGTCGTTCCTCGCGACGACCTACGGCGGCTTCTACCTGCCGCTCGCGGCGACCGGCTGCGGCGGGCCCTGCACCTCGGCGAGCTTCGCCGACGGCCTGACGCCTGGCAACTTCCTCAAGAATATCGCCGAGCCGGGAACGCTGACCAGCTATTTCAACGTCAACACGAAGACGCTGAGCACGATCCTCAAGGCGCAGAACCCAACCCGCGTCCTCAATCCGCCCGAGAATTACACGATCAACGAGAAGACCTATGGCGGCTACGTCATGGCGAAGATCGGCGGTGCGGGCGAAGGCTATCACGGCAACTTCGGCGTTCGGGTGATCCGCACCGACCAGACGTCGACGGGCAACCAGCTCGGCGTTCCGGCGACGACGCCGGGCGCCATCGCCAACCCCTTCGGCACCTACCTGCCGATCGAGGTGAAGCGCGACTACACCGACATCCTGCCGAGCGCGAACCTCGCGATCGACCTGAGCGACAAGCTGATCCTGCGCTTCGCGGCCGGCCGCACCATCGCGCGGCCGGACTACACCGACATCGTGCCGCGCGTGTCGCTCAATCCGGGCACGCTGACCGGCGACGGCGGCGATCCCAGCGTCGACGCCTACCGTTCGAACAACTACGACGTCTCGGTCGAATGGTATCCCGACCGCGACACGATCATCGCGGGCGCGCTCTACTACAAGGATATCCAGTCCTACATCGTCAACACCACGGTTCAGGAGACCTTCCCGGTCCAGACCTCGACACCCAACCTGTCGCGCTGCACGCTCGTCAACGCCGCCAACCAGCTCTACAGTTGCCTGTTCGACATCAACCGGCGGTCGAACGGCTCGGGCGGCACCAACAAGGGCTTCGAGATCCAGGTCTCGCGGCCGCTGTGGGGCGGCTTCGGCGCGATCGCCAACTACACCTATTCCGACGCGAAGTCGGACTCGGGCGACCCGATCCCGGGCAACTCGAAGCACGCCCTCAACCTGACGGGCTTCTATGAGAACGACCGGCTGTCGGCGCGCGTCTCCTACAACTTCCGGTCGAAGTTCTTCATCAACATCGACCGCAACTCGCCGCTCAACCAGGACGATACCCAGTCGGTCGATGCGTCGCTGGCGTTCAAGGTGACCGACAACATCTCGCTGACGGCGGACGCGGTGAACCTCACGAACGACAAGATCCACCAGTACGCCGCCACCGAGACGCGCTTCCGCGCCCTCTACGACAACGGCCGCATCTTCTACGCCGGGGTGCGGGTGCGCTACTAAGAGCTTGATGAACCCCAGCCTGAGGTCCGCGTGAAACCTATCCTTCTTCTCGCGGGCCTCATTTTTCTCCGGACGGCGCCGGCGGCTCAGGCAGCCCCGGCGCTGCTCCCGCGTCCGGCCGAGATGACGGTCGGACAGGGGAGCTTCCACCTCTCTCCGCAGACGCCGATCACGGGCGACAAGGAAGCAGGCGCGGCCTTCGCCGACCTGATGCGGCGCACGCTGTGGGACGCGAAGCCGCCCGCCGTGTTCATGACGCCGGTCACCCTTGAGCCCTGGATGGTCAAGGGCGGCCCCGCCCGGCCGGGCGCGCCTCATGGCATGATCCATTTTCGCCGCGTCGCCGGCTTCGCGCCCGAAGCCTATCAGGTTCAGGTGACTCCCGCCGGGGCCACCGTGACGGCGTCCGATCGCGCCGGGCTCTATTACGGCGCGGTGACTCTTTGGCAGCTCGCGACGCAGGCGGGCGCCGCAGCGTCGATCCCGGTCGTGACAGTGCGGGACGCGCCGCGCTTCGCCTGGCGCGGCATCATGCTCGATTCCGCTCGGCATTTTCAGTCGCCCGCCTTCATCAAGCAGTTCATCGAGTGGATGGCGCTGAACAAGCTCAACCGCTTCCACTGGCATCTGGTCGACGACCAGGGCTGGCGGCTTGAAATCCGCAAATATCCAAGGCTCACCGACGTCTCGGCGTGGCGCACCCCCGCGAGCGCGCCCGGCGCGCCGGTCCTGCCGCAAACCGGCGGCTTCTACACGCAAGGCGAGGTCCGCGACATCGTCGCTTTCGCGGCGGCGCGCGGCGTCATGGTCGTGCCCGAGATCGAGATGCCGGGCCATGCGCTGGCGGCGATCCGCGCCTATCCGCGGCTCGGCACGGGCGTGGCCGTTCCGCCGGGAGTCGAGAGCGACTGGGGGGTGTTTCCCTGGCTCTACAATGTCGACGAGCCGACCTTCGGGTTCCTCGAGGACGTGCTGACCGAGGTGATGGCGCTGTTTCCCTCGCCCTATATCCACATCGGCGGGGACGAGGCGGTCAAGGACCAGTGGCGATCGAGCCCGGCGGTACAGGCGAAGATGAAGGCGCTCGGCATCGCCGACGAGACCAGGCTGCAGAGCTGGTTCATCGACCGGATCGGCGGCTTCCTGGCTAAGCACCACCGCAAGCTCATCGGCTGGGACGAGATCCTCGACGGCGGCCTTCCGGCCGATGCGACGGTCATGTCGTGGCGCGGGGTCGAAGGCGCGGTCAAGGCGGCGCGGGCCGGGCATGACGCCGTGCTGGCGCCGGCCCCGGAGCTTTATCTCGACCACCGCCAGGGCTCGACTTCGCTCGAGCCACCGGGACGCGGGCTGCCCGAAACGCTCGAGCAAGTTTACGGCTTCGACCCGGTTCCGGCGGCGCTGAGGGCGGACGATCGAAAGCATGTCATCGGGCTGCAGGCGACGCTGTTCACCGAGCATGTCCGGACGGAGGACCGCGTCCAGTGGATGGCCTTTCCACGCGCCATGGCGGTGGCGGAGATCGGCTGGTCGCCCGGGCCGACGAGCAACGCGGACTTCCTCGCCCGGCTGAAGCCGCAGCTGGCGCGCATGGCGCCGCTCGGCCTGAAGCCGGCGACCACGGCCTTCGCTGAGCCGGAGGCGACCGATCGTCGCCGCCGCGACAGCACAGCGCTGACGACGTGCAGCAACAAGCTCGAACTGTATCTGGAGGATGACGCGCCGGCGGCTGGCCGGCGCGCCAAGTTCCTCGTCGACATCCTCGATCCGTGCTGGCGATGGCGGGGCGCCGCGATGGACGGGATCGGGACGATCGAGATCGCGGTCGGGCAGCTGCCGTTCAACTTCCAGATCGGCAAGGACCGCGACGCCATCAAGTTCCGTCCGCCCGCCACGCCGGCCGGCGAGTTCGAGGTGCGCGCCGACCGCTGCGACGGGCCGCCGCTGGCGGTGCTGCCGCTCGCGCCGGCGGTGGCCAGCCCGAGGGTGACCGCGCTTCGCGCCAGCCTGCCACCGCTGTCCGGCCCCCACGATCTGTGCTTCAGCTACACCGCGCGAGGCCCCGATCCGCTGTGGGCGATCGACAGCGTCAGGCTGGTGCCCTCGCCATGATCCGCCTCGTCGCGCCGCTGGCTGGATGGCTCGGCCCTCTGGACGAAGTGCCCGACCCCGTTTTCGCCGAACGGATGATGGGCGACGGCTTCGCCATCGACCCCATCGACGGGCTGGTCCGCGCGCCGTGCGACGCCACCGTCATCGCGCTCGCGCCGACCGGCCACTCGGTAACGCTGCAAACGGATGACGGCGCGACGATCCTGATTCACGTCGGCCTCGATACCGTGGCGCTCGGCGGCGAGGGTTTCACGGCAAGGACCGTGGTCGGCGCGCGGCTGGCGGAGGGCGACCCTGTGATCGAGTTCGACATCGCGCTCGTCGGCCGCCGGGCGCGCTCGCTGATCACGCCCGTGCTCGTCATCGGCGAGGGCGACACCATCGCGCTCGAAACGCTCGGCCGGCTGGTGGCGCATGGCGACGCGGTGGCGACGGTCAGCGGCGGCGCGGCCGCAGGGCCGAGCGTCGACACCACCGCGCATGTCGAGCGCCGGGTTCGGGTGCCGATGGCGCATGGCATCCACGCCCGCCCCGCCGCGCGGATCGTCGCGGCGCTCAGGCCGTTCACCGCGCGGGTGAGCCTTGCCGCCAACGACCACGACGCCGACGCGCGCAGCACGGTGGCGCTGATGCTGCTGGCGGCAAAGCACGGCGATGCGCTGACGATCTCGGCGAGCGGCCCCGACGCCGCGGCGGCTGCCGATGCAGTGGCGGCGCTGATCGAAGGCGGGATGGGCGAAAGCGAGGCGGCCGCACCGCCGAGCCCGGAGGAGACCGTCTCGGTCGTCTCGGTCGGGTCGGTGATCGGCGGGGTTACCGCGTCGCCGGGGTTGGCGATCGGCGTCGCCCACCATGTGCGCCTGGCCGAGATTGCGGTGGAGCGCGACGGAGCTGGCGTCGCCAACGAGCGCGAGGCGCTGGCGGGCGCGCTCGCCAGGGTGCGGACGTCGCTCGCGGCGCACAAGGGAGCGGGGGCGGAGATCGCCGAAGCGCACGCCGGATTGCTCGACGATCCCATGCTTGGACAGGCCGTCGAACAAGAGATCGCGGCGGGACGAAGCGCCGGCCACGCCTGGCGCGGCGCGACGCGGCGCACGGCGGACGCGCTGAAGGCCACGGGCGACGCCCTGCTGATCGAGCGCGTCGCCGACCTCCTCGATCTCGAGGGCCAGGTGCTGGCTGCGCTCGGTGGCGTCGCGAGCGGCGTCTCCGCGCCGCTTCCCGAGCGCGCGATCCTGCTCGCCGAGGAGCTCCTGCCCTCGCACTTCATGGCGCTCGACCGCGCCAGGGTGGCCGGCATCTGCACGGCGGCCGGCGGCCCGACATCGCACGCGGCGATCCTCGCCGCTTCGGCGGGGATTCCGATGCTGGTCGCGGCGGGGCACGCTATCCACGACATCCCGACGGGCCGCACGCTGGTACTCGATGCCGACTCGCGGCGGCTGGAAACCGATCCCGGCGTGGTGCTGCTCGCGGCGGCCGAGGCCAGCCTCGCGGACCGGCGCCACCGGCGCGCGGCGGCGCTTGCGGCGGCGCACGACGACGCGCGAACCGCCGACGGCTTGCGGATCGAAGTCTTCGCGAACCTCGGCTCGGCCGACGACGCCGCGGCCGCGGTCGCGGCGGGCGCCGAAGGCTGCGGGCTGCTGCGCACCGAATTCCTGTTCCTCGATCGCGACACCGCGCCGAGCGAGGCCGAGCAGGCACGGGACTATGCGGTGATCGCCGCGACGCTCGGAAATCGCCCACTGATCGTCCGGACGCTCGATAACGGCGGCGACAAGCCGGTGCCCTATCTGCCGATGCCGGCGGAGGAGAATCCGGCCCTCGGCCTTCGCGGCGTCCGCCTGAGCCTCGCGCGGCCCGACCTGCTCGACACGCAATTGCGCGCCATCCTGCGCGGCGTTCCGGCGAGCCAGTGCCGGATCATGGTTCCGATGGTGATCGAGGTCGGCGAGCTGCGCGCGGTGCGAGCCGCGCTCGACCGGGCGCGCGACGCAGTCGGCGTCAGCGCCGCCGTGCCGCTCGGCGTGATGATCGAAACGCCGGCGGCGGCGCTTCTCGCCCGCACCATCGCCGCCGAGGCGGATTTCCTGTCGATCGGAAGCAACGACCTGACTCAATACGCGCTGGCCTGCGATCGCGGCAACGCGGCGACGGCGGCGCGGCTCGACGCGCTTCACCCGGCGGTGTTGCGGCTCATCGCCGAAGCTTCGGCAGGCGCGGCGGCGCATGGGCGCTGGATAGGCGTCTGCGGCGGGATCGCATCGGACCCATCGGCGGCGGCGATCCTGATCGGCCTTGGCGTCACCGAGCTGTCGGTCGCGCCCGCGTCGGTGCCGTCGATCAAGGCGATCGTCCGGACGTTGCGTGTCCCGGACTGCCGGCAGCTCGCGCAACGCGCGCTGGAATGCGCCGATGCGAACGAGGTGCGGCAACTGCTGCACGGCCCATCGCTGGCGGAGAACGGCACATGAGCTGGTGGCCCAAACGTTTGTCGCCGGCTCGGCTGCAGCCCCTCGGCCGCGCGCTGATGCTGCCGATCGCCGTGCTGCCGATCGCCGGCCTTCTGTTGCGGCTTGGCCAGCCAGACCTGCTCGACATCGCCTTCATCGCCGCCGCCGGCCAGGCGATCTTCGGCCATCTGGGCCTGCTCTTCGCCATCGGCGTCGGCGTCGGGCTGGCGCGCGAAAATCATGGCGCAGCCGGGCTCGCGGGTGCCGTTTGCTATTTCGTCGCGGTCGAGGGAGCGAAGGCGTTGCTCGTCGTTCCGGGCGACATCGGCCGGGGGTTGATGGATGCGGGGGTGCGCGACACCGTGGTCGCGGCATGGCGAACGGCCCAGCTCGACAAGCTCAGCGTGCCCGCCGGCATATTGTCGGGCCTGGCGGCAGGGGTGCTCTACAACCGCTTTTGGGACATCAAGCTGCCGGACTATCTCGCCTTCTTTGGCGGGCGGCGGTTCGTGCCGATCGCCGCCGGTTTCGCAGGACTATCGCTGGCGCTCGTGTTCGGCGTCGGCTTCCCCGCTATAGCGGGCGGGATCGATACGCTGAGCCAGTGGGTGGTGAACTCCGGGCCCCTCGGTCTGTTCGCTTACGGGGTGCTCAACCGGCTGCTGATCATCACCGGCCTTCATCACATCCTGAACAACATCGCCTGGTTCATCCTGGGCGACTTTCACGGCAGCACAGGTGATCTGAAGCGCTTCTTCGCGGGAGACCCGAGCGCCGGAGCGTTCATGTCGGGGTTTTTTCCGGTGATGATGTTCGGGCTGCCCGCGGCCTGCCTCGCCATGTACCGGGCTGCGTTGCCCGAGAGGCGCAAGGCCGTCGGTGGGCTGCTGCTCAGCCTTGCCGCGACGTCGTTCCTGACCGGCGTCACCGAACCCATCGAGTTCAGCTTCATGTTCCTGGCGCCGCTTCTCTACGTGGTGCACGCAGTCCTTACCGGGGCCGCCATGGTTCTGATGAACGCGCTCGACGTTCGCCTTGGCTTTGGTTTCTCCGCGGGTCTTTTTGACTATGTGCTGAACTACGGCCTCGCGACGCGGCCGCTGTTGCTGCTCCCGGTCGGTGCCGTTTATTTCCTCCTCTATTACGCCAGCTTTTCATGGTGCATCCGGCGCTTCGACCTGAAGACGCCTGGCAGGGAAGCGTCGAGCGGCCCCACCGGCGTGGCCGTCCGTCCTGGTGAGCGCGGAGCCGCATTCCTTGACGCACTGGGCGGGCGCGAGAACCTGCTCGCGATCGACGCTTGCACCACCCGGCTCCGATTGCGTGTCGGTGACCTGTCGCGCGTGAATGAAGCAAAGCTAAAGCATCTCGCCGCCCGCGGCATTATCAGGCCCGGCGGTGACGCGTTGCAGGTCGTCCTCGGACCGATTGCCGATCAGGTCGCGGCTGAGATCCGCTCCGCCAGCAAATCGACCACTGATCAGAGTCGAGAGGTCGCCCGATTACTTCTCGAGGCGCTTTCGGGCCACCGGATCGAGCGCCTCGAAGTCCGGTCAAGCCGGCTGCTAATCGCCTTCGCAGAAGACTCGAAGCCTGCGAGTTCCGCCTTTACCAAGTGCGGTTTGCGCGGCTGTTTCTACGATGGCCTTGGAACGCTCCATGCGGTCGTTGGGCCCGACGCCGCGGACGTTGCGAAGCATATAGTACAAAGTGGTCAATAGGCTGCGCTTGGGGGCGAGCTGGATATGAACTGGCGGTCCCGCTCAACGTAACGCGCGTTATCGACTTGGCGCGGCGGTTGAACGAGTGAGATCGGTTCATAAACGTTCAGTCCGCACAAACTCCTCTCTGCCAACGCTGCTTTTCGAGCCGGCAATCTCAACTGCGGACTTATCCGAACACCACCCCATCCATCAGCTTGCGCGCCGTTCGCAGCATGCCCGCCTCGACGGGCTGCCCCTGGTTGTCGACGGCCACCACACATTCGGTAACGCCAGTCGGATGCTCGACGCCGAGGTTTTTGCTGCGGCCCTCGGGCACTTGCGCCACGGCGTGCGCGGGCGAGCCCGAAATCAGGCAGGCGGTAGCGACGCTCACCGCGCCAAGGACGCCGATCGAGGCGTGAACGCGGTGTGGGATCAAGGAGCGAACGGTGACCGCGCCGCCCTGCCGTGGCGGGGCGACGAGCATCATCTTTGGGACCGACTTCTCCGTCACATCGCCAAGGTTCATCAGCGGGCCGGCCTTGAGGCGGATCGCCTCGATCTGTGCCTTCATGCCCGCATTGGCGTCGAGTGTGTCGCGATCCTCGTAACCGCTAACGCCGACATCTTCGGCGCGGAAGACGACGCAGGGCATGCCGTTGTCGATCAGCGTGACCTTGACGCCGTCGATCTCGTCGACGCCGTTGCCGGTGGGCAGCAGCGCCCCGCAGCTGGAGCCTGCGGTGTCGCGGAAGGTGAGGGGGATCGGCGAGGCGGTGCCGGGAACGCCACTGATCGAGGCGTCGCCGGCATAATCGACACGGCCGCCGGGCGTGCGGATCGTCGCGACCGCCACCTGCCCGGTGTTCTCCATGAAGATCGCGACGCGTGTCTCGCCGTCCTGCGCATGCACGAGGCCGCGTTCGATCGCGAACGGACCGACGGCGGCGAGGATGTTGCCGCAATTCTGCGAGTCGGTGACCAGCGCCTTGTCGACGAAGACCTGAAGGAACAGATAGTCGACATCGACCCCGTCACGCTCCGATTTGCTGACCACGCCGACCTTGGAGGTCAGCGGGTCGGCGCCGCCCATGCCGTCGATCTGGCGCTCGTCGGGCGATCCCATGACGCGGAGCAGGAAGGCGTCGCGCGCCGCGCTGTCGGCGGGAAGATCGTCTTTCAGGAAAAGGCCGCCCTTCGACGTGCCGCCGCGCATCCACATGCAGCGGACGCCGTCACTCATACCGAAGGCCCATCGCCTCCAGCTTGCCGCGCATGTCGTAGATGTCGAGCCCGAGCTCGCCCGCCGCGAGGCGCTGGCGCTTCGATTCCTCGTTCGCCTCGCGAGCTCGCGCCTGTTGCAGCACCGAGGCCGCGTCGGCGCGCTTCACCACACAGACGCCATCGTCGTCGGCGACGATGACATCGCCCGCGTCGATCGCCGCGCCGGCGCAGACGATCGGCACGTTGACCGAACCGAGCGTCGCCTTGACTGTGCCTTGCGCGAACACCGCTCTCGACCAGACGGGGAAGGCCATCGCGGTAAGATCGCGAACATCGCGCACACCGGCGTCAAGAATGAGGCCACGGCAGCCGCGAGCTTGGGCGGAGGTGGCTAGAAGGTCACCGAAATAGCCGTCTTCACAAGGACTGGTTGGCGCGAGGACAAGAATGTCTCCGGGCTGGAGCTGCTCGATTGCGACATGCACCATCCAGTTGTCGCCGGGCGGCGAGGAGATTGTGACGGCAGAGCCGGCGATGCGCGCGCCGGGGTAGATCGGTCGTAGGCGCGAGCCGAGCAGGCCGATGCGGCCCTGCGCTTCGTGGACGGTGGCGACGCCGCATGCGGCGAGACCGTCGATGACGCTCCCCTCGGCGCGCTCAATGTTGCGGACGACGCGTCCTGCCATATCGATCTCCTTCGGCAGCGGCTTTCGGGCGCAAGCATCAGAACCTCAATTCACAATTGCGCGATGGCGATAAGTTTTTGCTATGGGTGTGCGGTGATCAGGACGCTCGACCTCAACCTCCGCCACCTGCGCGCGCTGGCGGCGATCGTCGCGCGGGGGAGCATGAGCGCGGCGGCGGAGGCGGTGAGCCTGTCGCAACCGGCGCTGACGCAGGGGCTCGCCAAGCTGGAGGGGCAGCTGGGCATCACTCTGTTCGAACGGCGGCCGAACGGGATGACGGCGACGGCGGCGGGCCATGCGGTGGCCGAGCGCGCGCGGGCGGCGTTCGAGCATCTGGCGGCGGGGGTGCGGCGCGGGCCGCGCGGCTTCGCACGTCCGGAGCAGCTGATGACCGCGACGCAGCTTCGCGCGCTGCTGAGTCTTGCGGAGGCGGGCAGCTTCGTCGGCGCAGCGGAGGCGACGGGAATTTCGCAGCCGGCGCTGCACCGCGCGCTGCGCGACCTGGAGCAGGTGAGCGGCATCGCGCTCGTCGAGCGGCGCGGGCGTGGCGTCGCGCTGACGGTCGCGGGGCGGCGGCTGGCGCGGGCGGCGCGGCTGGCGGCGGGCGAGATCGCGGCGGCCATCGCCGAGGCGGCGCCCGACGAGGCGCCTGCCGGGCGTATTTCGATCGGTGCGATGCCGCTGTCGCGGGCGCTGCTGCTGCCGAAGGCGATCGCGGCGTTCGCGCGCGCCGCGCCGCGGATGACGATCGACATCGTCGAGGGATCGCATCGCGAGCTGGTCGAGCCGCTGCGCGACGGCGTGATCGATCTGATGGTGGGGGCGTTGCGCGGCTCGCCAGCCTATGCCGACCTGGCCGAGGCGCCGCTGCTGGTCGACCGGCTGGTCGTGGTCGGGCGCGCGAGGCATCCGCTGGCGCGGCGCGGCGCGCCGTCGCTCTCGGACCTGGCGCACTTTCCGTGGATCGTAGGCCATGCCGGGACGCCGCTCCGGCGGCAGTGGGAAGCGCTGTTCGATGGCCGTCGGTTGCCGCCCGCCCCGATCGAATGCGGGTCGGTGATGACGATTCGCGGCATCCTGCGAGACAGCGATTTCCTGACGCTGCTGTCGCCGGACCAAGTGGCGCTGGAGATCGAGAGCGAGGTACTGGCGGCGATCGGCGCGCCACTGGAGGGGACCCTCCGGACCATCGGCGTGACGACGCGAGCTGGCTGGCGGCCGACCGCGATGCAAGCGCTGTTCCTCGACATTCTGAAGCGCAGCGCGCCACCCGCAGTTCCGGAAAATCAATAGCGCGGCGCGCCTTTCGATAAGCGCGCTGACCGGCGCTCGGCTACGGCGGCGAAATGGATGGGATCGCGATCATCGGGTTCGGCGAGGCGGGACAAGCCTTCGCCACCAGCTGGCCCGCGCCGCCGCCGGTGCGCGCCTTCGATATCTTAACAGATCGTCCGGAAGCGCGGGCCGCAAAATTAGCTGACTTCGAGCGGGCGGGCGTCACCGGCTGCGCCAGCGCACGGGAGGCGATTGCTGGCGCGGGCGGGGTGCTGTCGCTCGTCACCGCCGATCAGGCGCTAGCGACCGCGCAGGACGGCGCGCGGCATCTGGTGCCGGGCGCGTTCTGGTTCGACATGAATAGCGTGGCGCCGGACACCAAGCGTACGGCGGCGGACATTATCGAAGGCGCGGGCGGGCGTTATGTCGATGTCGCGGTGATGGCGCCGGTCGACCCCGCCAAGGCCCGCGTGCCGCTTCTCGTCTCGGGCTCGCACGCCGGGAGCGGCGCGGAATTGTTGCGCCGCATCGGCTTCGGCAACGTCCGCGTCGTCGAGGGAGGGGTGGGACGTGCGTCGTCGATCAAGATGGTCCGCTCCGTGATGGTGAAGGGCATCGAGGCGCTCACCGCAGAATGCGTGCGCGCCGCCGACCGCGCCGGAGTGCTGGAGGAGGTGCTCGCCTCGCTCGACGCCAGCCCGCCACCCTCGAATTGGACCACGCGCGCCGATTATAATCTCGACCGCATGATGGCGCATGGTCTGCGCCGCTCCGCCGAGATGGAGGAAGTCGTGAAGACGCTCGATGCGCTCGGCACCGGCTCCGACATGACGCGCGCCACGGTGGTTCGCCAGCATGCGATCGGTGTGCTTGGCGCCACGCCGCCGCAAGGTCTCGCCGCCAAGCTCGCCCTCCTCAACGCTTCGGACAAGGCCCAAGCCGCATGACGCTGATCATCGATTGCCACGGCCATTACACCACCGCGCCGCCGCAGCACGACGCCTGGCGCGACGCGCAGACGGCGGCGTTCAAGGCGGGCGAAGCGCCACCGCCATACCCTTCGATCTCCGACGACGAGATCCGCGAGACGATCGAGGCGAACCAGCTGAAGCTCCTGAAGGAGCGCGGCGCCGACATGACGATCTTCAGCCCTCGCGCCTCGACGATGGCGCACCATGTTGGTGACGAGGCGGTCAGCATCGCCTGGAGCCGCGCCTCGAACGACCTGATCGCGCGGGTCGTCGGTCTTTATCCCGAGACCTTCGCCGGTGTCTGCATGCTGCCGCAGTCGCCCAAGGCCGACCTGAAAGGCTCGATCGCCGAATTGAGGCGCTGCGTCACCGAGCTGGGCTTCATCGGCTGCAACCTCAATCCCGATCCGGGCGGCGGGCATTTCGCCTTTCCGGCGCTGACCGACCGCTATTGGTATCCGTTCTACGAAAAGCTGGTCGAGCTGGACGTGCCGGCGATGATCCACGTTTCAGGCAGCTGCAACCCGGCGCTGCACGCGACCGGAGCCTTCTACATCGCCGCCGACACCATCGCCTTCATGCAGCTGATCCAGGGCGATTTGTTCAGGGACTTCCCGACGCTGCGCTTCATCATCCCGCACGGCGGCGGAGCGGTGCCCTATCATTGGGGACGCTACCGCGGCCTCGCCGACATGCTGAAGCAGCCGGACCTCGACAGCCACGTGATGAACAATGTGTTCTTCGACACCTGCGTCTACCACCAGCCCGGCGTCGACCTGCTCGCCGAGGTGATCGACACCAAGAACATCCTGTTCGGATCGGAAATGGTCGGCGCGGTGCGCGGCATCGATCCGCGGACCGGCCATTATTTCGACGACACCAAGCGCTATGTCGAGGCGCTGCCCGTCACGCCGGAGCAACGCCGCGCGATCTTCGAGGGCAACGCGCGGCGGGTCTTCCCGCGCCTCGACGCCAGGCTGAAAGCGCGCGGGCTGTGATCGGGAGGATTTGCGAAGAGCGTGGCGCGCGACATCCACGCCTATCTCGCATCGGCGCGAGGCGCGATTGTTGAGCGATTGGAGCTAGGGCCTCAGCCGATCAGAATGCCAGGCGAGATGGTCGGCCATGAAGGTCGAGATGAAATGATAGCTGTGATCGTAGCCCGGCTGCATCCGCAGCGTCAGCGGGATGCCTGCCCGGGCGCACGCCGCTTCGAGTAAATCCGGCCGGAGCTGTTCGGCGAGGAACTGGTCGGCGCCGCCCTGGTCGACGAGCAGCGCGGGAAGGCGGGCGCCGTCCTCGATCAGCGCGACGGCGTCGTGCGCCCGCCACGCCGCGCGGTCGTCGCCGAGATAGCCGCCGAGCGCCTTGCGCCCCCACGGCACCTGCGATGGCGCGACGATCGGCGCGAATGCCGATACCGCCCGGTAGCGATCGGGGAAGCTCAGCCCGACCGTCAGCGCGCCATGCCCGCCCATCGAATGGCCCATGATCGACTGCCGCGCCGGATCGGCGGGGAAGTTGTCCGTGATCAGACCGGGCAGCTCCTCGGTGACGTAGCGCCACATGGCGAAGTTCGCGGACCACGGCGCCTCGGTCGCATCGACATAGAAGCCGGCCCCCTGGCCGATGTCGTAGGCGGCGTCGTCGGGCACGCCGTCACCGCGCGGGCTGGTGTCGGGGGCGACGAAGATCAGGCCGAGCGCGGCGCAGGCGGCGCGATACTCGCCCTTGTCGGTGACGTTGGCGTGAGTGCAGGTCAGCCCCGACAGATACCAGACCACCGGCAGCCTCGCGCCCTCGGCGTGCGGCGGAACATAGACCGAGAAGGTCATGTCGGTGCCGGTAACGGCCGAGGCGTGGCGGTAGACGCCCTGCACGCCGCCGTGCGCGCGGCTGGTCGACAGCGTCTCCATCAATAAACCACGACGCTTCGGATGCTCTCGCCGGCGTGCATCAGGTCGAAGCCCTTGTTGATCTCGTCGAGGCTCAGCAGATGCGTGATCATCGGGTCGATCTCGATCTTGCCGTTCATGTACCAGTCGACGATCTTGGGCACGTCGGTGCGGCCCTTCGCGCCGCCGAACGCCGTGCCGCGCCAGTTGCGCCCGGTGACGAGCTGGAACGGCCGCGTCGCGATCTCCTTGCCCGCCTCGGCGACGCCGATGATGATGCTGGTCCCCCAGCCGCGATGGCAGGCCTCCAGCGCCTGGCGCATCACGGTCGTGTTGCCGGTGCAGTCGAAGGTGTAGTCCGCGCCGCCGTCGGTGAGCGCGACGAGATGCGCGACGATGTCGCCATCGATGTCCTTGGGATTGACGAAGTGGGTCATGCCGAAGCGCTTGCCCCATTCCTCGCGGTCGGGGTTGATGTCGACGCCGACGATCATGCCGGCACCCGCCATCCGCGCGCCCTGGAGCACGTTGAGGCCGATGCCGCCGAGCCCGAACACGATCACCGTGTCGCCGACCTGCACCTTGGCGGTGTTGACCACCGCGCCGACGCCCGTGGTGACGCCGCAGCCGACGTAGCAGCTGGTCTGGAACGGCGCGTCGTCGCGGATCTTCGCCAGCGCGATCTCGGGAAGCACAGTGAAGTTGGAGAAGGTCGAGCAGCCCATGTAGTGGAAGATCGGCGCGCCCTTGTAGGAGAAGCGCGAGGTTCCGTCGGGCATGACCCCCTTGCCCTGCGTCGCCCGGATCGCGGTGCAGAGGTTGGTCTTGCCGCTGAGGCACGATTTACACTGGCGGCACTCGGGCGTGTAGAGCGGGATGACGTGATCGCCGGGCTTCACCGAGGTGACGCCTGCGCCGACCTCGCGCACGATGCCCGCGCCCTCGTGGCCCAGAACGCTCGGGAAAAGGCCTTCGGAGTCCAGCCCGTCGAGGGTGTAGGCGTCGGTGTGGCAGATGCCGGTCGCCATGATCTCGACCAACACCTCGCCGGCCTTCGGGCCTTCAAGGTCGAGCTCGACGATCTCGAGCGGCTTCTTCGCCTCAAAGGCGACGGCGGCGCGCGTCTTCATGGTGGTCCTCGTTCTTCCGCAAATGTTTCCGCATCAGCCGCGCGAGGCGGTGACTTCGACTTCGATCAAGGCGCCGGGCATGGCAAGATCGCAGATGACCGTCGAGCGCGACGGAAAGGGATCGGCGAGGCGCTTGGAATAAACCGCGTTGTACCCCGCGAAATCCTCCTTGCGGGTCAGCCAGGTCGTCACCTTGAAGACGTTGGCGAGGCCGAGGCCCTCCTTGGCGAGCAGGGCTTCGATATTGTCGAACAGCGCGTTGGTCTGCGTCTCGATGTCGTCGCCGGCCAGCTTGCCCTCCTTGAGCGGCAGCGCGCCCGACAGATAGAGGATGCCGTCGACCTCGACGGCGGACGACAGCGGCATGACCGCGCCGGACGTGCTGACGAGCGGGCCGCCAATCTGCTTGAACATGGTGTTTCTCCTGTGGTGTTAGGGATTATGGACGATGCGGCATATCGCGCCGAGATTCTGGCGGCTTATGAAGGCGAGATCGGCGGCGAGATCACGTCGGCGGTGCTGATGGACCATCTCGCGGCCGATGGCACGCGCGCCGTGAAGCTCGACCTGCTGCGGCGGCTGGAGGCGCGGGTCGGCGCGGCGCTTGAGCCGATCGTCGCCCGGCTGGGCGCGCTGCCGGCGGATCGGGAGGACCTCGCCGACCGGGCGCGCGAGCGGGCGCTGGCGGTCGGCAGCTGGGAGGCGTTGATCGCCCACTTCGGGCCGCGCCTCGACGCCTATGTCGCGCGCTTCGAGGCGCTGCACGCCGCCGCGCGACCGGGCGACGAGCCGGCGCTGGCGCTGCTCGTCGCGCACGAACGGGCGCTGATCGACTTCGGCCGGCTGGAGACCGCCGGTGACGACGCGGGCGCGCTCGCCTGCCTGCGCGCGGCGGTCGGCTAGCGCCACGGCGCATCGGCGGTTGTGGTCGATCATCCGGCGGCTCAGCAGTCGAGCGTCGAGGCGCGTTCCCACTCGCTCAGATGGCTCTTGAAGCTGTTCCACTCCTGCATCTTGAGCTTGAGGTAGGACGGCACCAGGCCCGGCATCGCGTTCTTGAGCACATCGGACGCATCGAGCGCGCGCAGCGAATCGAGCAGGTTGAGTGGCAGACGCCCGACATCGGGGGCGAGATGGCCTTCGGTGTACATGTTGATATCGAGCCGCTTGCCGGGATCGCGCTTGTTCGCCATCCCGTCGAGCCCGGCGGCGAGCGCCGCCGCCTGGAGCAGATAGGGGTTCACCGCGCCGTCGGCGAGGCGCAGCTCCAGCCGGTCGCCCTCGGGGATGCGGATCATGTGGGTGCGGTTGTTGCCGGTGTAGCTGATGGTGTTCGGCGACCAGGTCGCGCCCGAGATCGTGCGCGGCGCATTGAGCCGCTTGTAGCTATTCACCGTCGGGTTGAGCAGCGCCGCCAGCGCCGGCGCCGAATGGATCAGCCCGCCGATGAACTGGTAGCCGAGCGCCGACAGGCCAAGCTCGCCGGCCTCGTCGACGAAGACGTTGGTGCCGTCCTTCCACAGCGAGATGTGCGCGTGGCAGCCGTTGCCGGTCAGCCCGGCGAAGGGCTTGGGCATGAAGGTCGCGCGCAGGCCGTGCTTCTCGGCGATCGATTTCGCCATGTACTTGAAGAAGGCGTGACGGTCGGCGGTGATCAGCGCGTTGCCGTAGGTCCAGTTCATCTCGAACTGGCCGTTCGCGTCCTCATGGTCGTTCTGGTAGGGTTCCCAGCCGAGCTCGAGCATCGCATCGCAGATTTCGGTGATGATGTCGTAGCGGCGCATCAGCGCGAGCTGGTCGTAGCACGGCTTGTCCTGCGTGTCGGCGGCGTCGCCGATCGCCTTGCCGTCGGGCGTGATCAGGAAGAACTCGCACTCGACGCCGGTCTTCATCTCAAGGCCCTGCTCGCCGGCCTTGGCCATCAGGCTTTTCAGGATGTTGCGCGGGCCATGCGAGACGGGCTTGCCGTCCATGTAGAGATCGGCGGCGAGCCAGCCCACTTCGGGCTTCCACGGCAGCTGGATCAGGCTGTCGGGGTCGGGAACCGCGAACATGTCGGGGTCGGCGGGGCTGAGGTCGAGCCAGGTCGCGAAGCCCGCAAAGCCCGCGCCGTTCTTCGCCATCGGCCCGATCGCCGCCGCCGGGACCAGCTTGGCGCGCTGGGCGCCGAACAGGTCGGTGTAGGAGATCAGGAAATATTTGATCGACCGCTTCTTCGCGGCCTCCACCAGATCAAGAGCCATTGCCGTTCCCCCTGTTCGCCGCCGTGACGGTCAAAAGCGTGCCGATCCCGGAATCCAGTCGGTGCCGGCGAGAGGCACGCGCGCCATCGCCGCCGCCTCGATCGTCAGCGCGACCAGATCCTCGGGCTCGAGATTGTGCAGATGGCTCTTGCCGCAGGCGCGCGCGATCGTCTGCGCCTCCAGCGTCAGCACCGAAAGGTAATTGGCGAGCCGCCGCCCCGCCGCGACCGGATCGAGCCGCGCGGCGAGCGCCGGGTCCTGCGTGGTGATGCCGGCCGGGTCGCGCCCGTCCTGCCAGTCGTCATAGGCGCCGGCGGTGGTGCCGAGCGCCTGATATTCCGCCTCATAGGCCGGATCGTTGTCGCCGAGCGCGACGAGCGCGGCGGTGCCGATCGCCACCGCGTCCGCGCCGAGCGCCAGCGCCTTGGCGACGTCCGCGCCGTTCCTGATGCCGCCCGAGACGATCAGCTGGACCTTGCGGTGCATGCCGAGATCCTGGAGCGCCTGCACGGCGGGGCGGATGGCGGCGAGGATCGGCAGGCCGACATGCTCGATGAACACGTCCTGAGTCGCCGCCGTGCCGCCCTGCATGCCGTCGAGCACGACGACGTCGGCGCCCGACTTCACCGCCAGTGCAGTGTCGTAATAGGGCCGGGTCGCGCCGACCTTGACGTAGATCGGCTTCTCGTGGCCGGTGATCTCGCGCAGCTCCTCGATCTTGATCTCGAGGTCGTCGGGGCCGGTCCAGTCGGGGTGGCGGCAGGCCGAGCGCTGGTCGATGCCCTTGGGCAGCGTGCGCATCGCCGCGACGCGATCCGAAATCTTCTGGCCGAGCAGCATTCCGCCGCCGCCGGGCTTGGCGCCCTGGCCGATGACGATCTCGATCGCGTCGGCCTTTCGCAGGTCGTCGGGATTCATGCCGTAGCGCGAGGGCAGGTATTGGTAGACGAGGGTCTGCGACTGGCCGCGCTCCTCGGGCGTCATGCCGCCGTCGCCGGTGGTTGTCGAGGTGCCGGCGATCGTCGCGCCGCGCCCCAGCGCCTCCTTGGCCTGCGCCGACAGCGAGCCGAAGCTCATGCCGGCGATCGTCACCGGAATCTTGAGATGGATCGGCTTCTTCGCGAAACGCGTGCCGAGCCACACGTCGGTGGAGCATTTCTCGCGATAGCCCTCCAGCGGATAGCGCGAGATCGAGGCGCCGAGGAACAGCAGGTCGTCGAAATGCGGCAGCGACCGCTTGGTGCCGGCGCCGCGGATATCGTAGATGCCGGTCGCCGCCGCGCGGCGGATTTCCGACATCGTATAGGGATCGAAGGTCGCCGACTGGCGCGGCAGCGTGCGGGGGATGTTGGTCAGGTCCATGGCGCGTGCCCCCTCAATACGCCGAGGCGTTGTCGACGTGGAAATTGTAGAGCGTGCGCGCCGAGCCGTAGCGGCGGAACGAGTCGGCGCTCACCTCTTCCAGGCCGGCGGCGTCGAGCAGGCGGCGCAGGTCGGCGCGGTGCTCGTCGCGCAGCTCCTTCTCGATGCAGTCGGCGCCGAGGCTCTTGACCTCGCCGCGCACGTAGAGCTTCGCCTCGTAGATCGAATCGCCCAGCGCGTCGCCGGCGTCGCCGAGCACGACGAGCGAGCCCGATTGCGCCATGAACGCGCTCATCGGCCCGATCGAGCCCTTCACGACGATGTCGACGCCCTTCATCGAGATGCCGCAGCGCGCCGAGGCATTGCCGTCGATCACCAGCAGGCCGCCATGCGCGGTGGCGCCGGCCGACTGGCTGGCGTCGCCCTGAACGTGGACCTTACCCGACATCATGTTCTCGGCGACGCCGACCCCGGCATTGCCCTCGACGATCACGGTCGCCTGCTGGTTCATGCCCGCACAATAATAGCCGGCGTGGCCGGCGATGGTGACGGTGATCGGCGCGTCGAGCCCGACCGCCAGGGCATGCTGGCCGGCGGGATTGAGCACCCGCCACAGCGTCTCGTTGGTCGCCCTGGGCAGCGCCTGGAGCTGGGCGTTGAGCGCGCTGCGCCCGGTTTCGGCGACATCGACCTGCTGCATTACTGACGCTCCCAGGCGTAGACGCGCGCCGGCTCGGGCTCGAACACCCGCGCCTCGGCGATCCCCGGCAGGCCCGCGAGCGCGCGATATTCCGACGCGAAGGCGACATAGCCGTCGGTCTCGGCCATCACCGCCGGCTTGCACGAGATCGGATCGCGCACGACGGCGAAGCCGTTCTCGGTGCCGACGACGAAGGTGAAGAAGCCGTCGAGATCGTCGAGCCCCGCCTCCAGCGCCTGGCTCAGGGTCGCGCCCTCGCGCATCTTCCAGGTGAGATAGCCGGCGGCGACCTCGCTGTCGTTCTCGGTCTCGAAACTGATGCCTTCCTTCTTCAGCGTACGGCGCAGGCTGGCATGGTTGGAGAGCGAACCGTTGTGGACGAGGCACTGGTCCGCGCCGGTCGAGAAGGGATGCGCGCCGGCCGTCGTTACGGCGCTCTCGGTCGCCATGCGGGTGTGGCCGATGCCGTGGCTGCCGGCCATCTGCGGCAGGCCGAAGCGGCGCGAGACGTCGGCGGGCAGGCCGACCTCCTTGTAGAGCTCGATCCGCCGCCCGGCGCCGATGATCGCGAGACCGGGATGATGCGCGGCGAGCCAGTCGCGCGCGGCGTCTTCCTGAGCCTCGGGCAGAGTCAGCACGGTGTGGCTGTCGTGTGGCGTCGCGGTGACAGGAGCGCCAAGCGCCTCGCCGAGCGCCGTCGCCACATCATCCGCGCCGGCGCCGCGGACGGTGAGCTTTGCCTGTCCCGGAGCGGCGTCGCTATAAATCGCGAAGCCGGCGCTGTCGGGGCCGCGATCGGTCATCACCTCCAGCATGCCCGCGAGCATCGCGCCGAGCTTCGGCTCCAGCGCGCGGTCCTTCAGAAACAGCCCAACGATCCCGCACATCTGCCCCGCCATGCCTTTCCGTTTCGTCCCGGTTTTTTACGCAGACCCGCCTTACTGTGTCAATTGAAGAGAATTAGTGTTTCCTGTAAAGAAAGATTCTCATGCCGCCATCCGAGTGGCGAATTCCCCCATCCGATTCAGATACCAATCGATGAACGCGACCACGAAGCGCTCCGAGTCGGGCGCGTAGGGTCCTGGGCGGTATCCCGCCCCGTTGACGCCCGCCTGGTTGTTCTCCGCCAGCGCGCGATCCTGGCGATTGGTCTGGTCCCAGACATGGATCAGGCGGGAGACATCGTAGTCGACGCCCTCGACCGCGTCCTTGTGGACGAGGAACTTGGTCGTCACCCGGGTGTGGAGCGTGGAGACCGGCTCGACGTTGACCATCACCGCGCAGTCGCCGCTGGCGTGGCAGAAATTGGCGGGCTCGATCGCCCAGCGCAGCGAGCCGACATTGCCACCGTTGCGATCGGTCAGCCTCTTCGCGACGAGCGCCGTGCCGTCCATCGAATAGGACACCGCACCGTCGACGAACGGAATCCGGCCGACCTGCCACCAGTCGCTCTCGACCGACGGCTGATCAAGCCCGGCGGCGCGCATTTGCGCCTCGAATGCGCTCTCGCCGTCCTCGGCGAAACCCTCCCCTTCGGCGAAATCGGCGAGCGCGAAGACGTTCCTGAGTTCGGGGTGGCAGGCCTCGCAATGATTGCACTCGCGGCCGTTCTCCATCACCAGCTTCCAGTTGGCGACGTCGTCCATCACCTCGATATGCGCCACCTTGCCATCGCGCAGGTTGTGCGGCAGCAGCGCCGGCTCCAGCGTCTTCCGGAACGCCGCGAAATCCGGCACGTCGTCGCTCAGCGCCGCGTAGATGCAGCCCGCGACGACCTCGACCCGGATGGGGATCAGGCCGTGCTCGGCGCGGTCGAAGTCGGCGCCCATGCGCGGCGCGGCGAGCAGGTGGCCGTCGAGGTCGTAGGTCCACTGGTGATAGGGGCAGACGATCCGCGGCACGCGGCCGGCGCCGTCCTGGCAGAGCTTAGAGCCACGATGCCGGCAGCTGTTGAAGAAGCCGACGATTGCGTCGCTCCGGTCTCGCAGCACGAGGATCGGGCTGCCGCCGACGGTCATCGCGATATAGGCGCCCGGCCGCGCGAGCTCGACTTCGAAGCCGACCATCGTCCAGCTGCGATGGAAGATCGCCTGCATTTCCAGCGCGAAGACCTCGTCGCTGACGTAGAAGGCCTGCGGCAGGCTGTGGCCCTTTTTCCGCGCCGCGAGCAATGGCACGATCTTCGAACGCTCCATCACATTGGCGTGCACGGTCATGGGCCAGTCCTACTGCGCTTCCGCCGCGAACCGCGCCCGGGCGTCCAGGATCGGGGTGAGGTTGTCCTCCGCCCAGCTGGTCAGCCGGCCGACAATCCCCGCCAGCTCCTTGCCGAGCGGTGTCACGGCGTATTCGACCGTGACCGGAACGGTTGCGATCACGGTCCGTGTTATCAACCCGTCGCGCTCCAGGTTCTTGAGAGTCTGCGACAGCATCTTTTGCGAAATACCGCCAATCCGCCTGCGCAGGGCGTTGAAGCGCTGCGCGCCGCCGGCGAGGCTGTTGATGATCAGCATCGCCCACTTGTCGCCGATCCGGTCGAGCACCAGCCGGGCGGGGCAAAGCGGATTGAGCGTGTCGCCGCGCTCGGATGCCGGTATCATCGTGGTATCTCCAAGGTTATCAGGTGGCGCGACGGTGCGTTCTTGTCATCCAGATTTCGATACGACATCTGGTATCCATTCGTCACCAAGCAAGGATTTCGTTTGATGAAAGTTGCTCTCCTCGGCGCCACTGGACGCGGCGGCTCGTGCATCCTCGACGAGCTCGTGTCGCGCGGTCATCAGGTGACCGCTGTCGCCCGCAACGTCGACAAGCTCGGCGGGCGCGACGGCGTCACCGCGAAGCAGGGCGACGTCGCCGACAGCGCCGGCCTCGTGGCGCTCCTGCGCGGTCACGACGCGGCGATCAGCGCGGTCCATTTCCTGCCGACCGACGCGAAGGCGCTGATCGATTCGGTCAAGGCGTCGGGTGTGCCGCGCTTCCTGGTGATGGGCGGTGCTGCGAGCCTGCAGACGGCGGACGGCGGCAAGCTGATCGACAGCCCCCATTTCCCGCCCGAGTATGAGCCCGAGGCGCGCGCCGCCATGGCCTTCCTGACGCTGCTGAAGGACGAGACGGAGCTCGACTGGACCTTCCTGTCCCCCGCCGCGCTGATCGAGCCCGGCGAGCGCACCGGCAAGTTCCGGGTCGGCGGCGATCAGTTGCTGACTGACGCCCAGGGCAACAGCCGCATCAGCTTCGCGGACTATGCGATCGCGCTCGTCGACGAGCTGGAGACGAACGCGCACTCGCGCAAGCGCTTCAGCGTCGCCTACTAGGTCGATGGCGGCGGCGACCGGCCCGGCCGACACCCTGCGCGCCCGGCTCCGCGAACCGGGGCTGCTGCTCGCCTGGTTCTGCATGGGATCGGTGCCGCTGATCGAGATTGGCGCGGCGCGCGGCTTCGACGCGGCGGTGATCGACCTTCAGCACGGCCTGTGGGACCGGCTCTCGACGCATCTCGCGGTCAGCGCGCTCGGCGACGTGCCGATGATCGCGCGCGTCGCGGCCAACACCGCGGCGGCGATCGGCGAGGCGCTCGACAGCGGCGCGGCAGGGGTGCTGGTGCCGCTGGTGGAGACCGCCGAACAGGCGCGGGCGGCGGTGGCGGCGGCGAACTTCCCGCCCGCCGGTATCCGCTCTGGCGGCGGGGTGCGGCCGCTCGCCGACGGCTTCGCTGGCTATGTCGAGCGCCATTCCCGCCCGCTGGTCGGAATCATGATCGAGACGGCGCGCGGCGTCGCCGAGGCGGCGGCGATCGCCGCGACGCCCGGCCTCGACCTGGTGCTCATCGGCACCGGCGACCTGGCGCTGTCGGTCGGCTGCTTTCCCGCCGTCGACGAGCGCCTGGAGCAGGCCTGCCAGGCGATCCGCGCGGCCTGCCTCGCGGCGGACGTGCCGTGCGGCATCTTCACCACCACCGCCGAGGCGGCGCGCCGCCGGCTCGACGAGGGCTTCGCCGCGAGCGTCGCCGCCAACGACATCGGCGTCGTCGCGCAGGGTTTCGCGGCGGCAAGCGCCGCCGCCCGGAGCGGGGCGACGCCGGACGCTCAAACGCGGGGGAGTAGCTAAAGCCCCCTTCAGCGTCAGCCCGCGTCCTTCGGGAAGGGGATCGGCACCACCCGCGCCGGGCAGCGCTCGCCGAGCACGGTCACTTCGAGCTTCGCTCCGTCGGCGAGGCCGGCTTCGTCGAGGAACGCCATTGCCATCGCGTAGCCGACGGTGTGGCCGTAGGCGCCCGAGCTGGTGTAGCCGACATAGGCGTCGCCCGCCCACACCGGCTCGTCGCCGACCGGGTCGGCGGCCTTGGTCTCGACGCGGAGGCCGGCGAGCCGGTATTTCGGCGTTTCGGCGAGCGACGCCAGCGCACCCGCGCGGCCGATGTAGTCGTCGCGCCCGGCATCGAGCAGATAGTCGTAGCCGCATTCTGCGACCGTGTGGTCCTGCGAGATTTCGCGCAGCGTCGCGCCGGGGGAATGCTCCATCGCCAGGCTGCCGAGCGCGCGGATGCCGATGTCGCGGATGCCGAATTCAGCGCCCGCCGCCATGACCTGCTCGTAGAGGCCGTAGAGATAGGCGGACGGCGTATAGAGCTCGAAGCCGCGCTCGCCGGTGCTGTTCGAGGCGAGGACGTGGCACGGCGCATAGCCGACCACCGTATCGGTTGTCTCGGTTGCCGACAGCGCGCTGCCGATCCGGTAGTGCGTGGTGAGCGCATCGAGCAGCGCCGGCGCGTTCGGCCCGATCACGTACAGCCCGCCGAGCTGCTCCGACACATTGTCGATCGTCACTGCCAGGCCGGCGGAATGCTGGCCGAACCAGCGCAGGTAGATCGCCTGCATGTAGACGGCGGCGGTCAGCAGCCAGCGGCCGTCCTTCAGCCGGGTGACGGTCAGGTCGCCGAGCATCTTGCCGGTCGCCGCCAGCATCAGGGCGGAGGCCGACCGACCCGGTTGTGGCAGCGGCGAGGCGATGACCTTGCGCAGGAACGCCTCGGCGTCCGGCCCGTGGACGAGGAATTTCGAGCCCGACGAGATATCGACGACGCCGACGCTGGCGCGCACCGCGCGGGCCTCGCCGCCGATGATCGAGAAGGCGTTCGAGCGGCCGAAGGTCGGGATTTCCTTGAACCCCTCGCCCACAGGCGCGAAATAAGCGGGGCCTTCGTAGCCGTAGCTGCTGATGAACTCCGCGCCCTTGGCCTTGTGAACCGGATAGAGCGGCGAGGTCTTGAGCGGGCGGCCGACCGGCCACACCTCGTTGGGATAGGGCACGTCAAAACGCCGGCCGTAGAATTCGCGGGCGCGGGCGACGACCACCGGCTCGGGCAGCTTGGGGTCGAAGCGCGCGACGTCCATGCCGAAGACGTCGATCGTCGGCTGGCCGTCGATGATCCATTCGGCGAGCGAGCGGCCGACACCGCCGCCCTGGACGAAGCCCGCCATGACACCGCACGCCACCCAGAAGTTCGGCAGGCCAGCGATCGGCCCGACCAGCGGGTTGCCGTCGGGTGAGAAGGTGAAGGGGCCGTTGACGATGCGCTTGATGCCCGCGCGCTCGATCGCCGGGAAGCGCTTGAAGCCGCGCGCCAGCTCGTCGCCGATCCGGTCGAGATCGGGGATCAGCAGCTCGTCCTCGGCATAGTCCCACGGCGTGCCTTCGACCGCCCAGGGCGTCGCCTTGGCCTCGTAGACGCCGAGCAGCATGCCGCCGCGCTCCTGCCGCATGTAGAGCCCGCCATCCAGATCGGCGACCGCCGGCAGCTCGGGCAGGCCCTGGAGCTCGGGCAGGTCCTCGGTGATCAGGTAATGATGCTCCATCGGCACCAGCGGCAGCTCGACTCCGGCCATCCGGCCGACCTCGCGCGCCCACAGGCCCGCCGCGTTGACGACATGCTCGGCGACGATCGTGCCCTTGTCGGTGCGCACTTCCCACTCGCCGCTCGGTCGGCGCGACAGCCCCTCGACCTTGGTATGCTTGTAGATCGTCGCGCCGGCCTTGCGCGCCGCGATCGCATAGGCGTTGGTCGCGCTCGACGGGTCGATATAGCCCTCGATCGGGTCCCAGATCGCGCCGATCACCTCGGACACGTCCATGATCGGCACGCGCCGCTTGATCTCCTCCGGCCCGACCAGTTCGGATTCGAGGCCGAGCACGCGGTGCCGGGTATATTCGGCGAGCAGCGAGTTCCACCGCGCCTCGGTCGCCGCGACCAGCAGGCCGCCGACGTAATGCGCGCCGGTGTCCTGCCCCGACAGCTCCTCGATCTCCTTGTAGATGCCGCAGGTGTAGGCCTGCAGTCGGGAGATGTTGGCGTTGCCGTTGACGGTGTGGAAGCCGCCGGCGGCGTGCCAGGTCGATCCTGCCGTCAGCTCCTTGCGCTCCAGCAGAACGACATCGGTCCAGCCCTGCTTGGTCAGGTGATAGAGGACGCTGCAGCCGATCACGCCGCCGCCGATCACGACTACTCTGGCATGGTCTTGCATTCTGGCTCCTTTGACTAAGTTGTCAGGTAGAGCGTTTCGGGGCGCGCCGGTCTTGCTTCGTCGTGCCACGCCGCTGGCCGCGGAGGGACAAAATAGCTGGCTAGAAGGGCCGCGCGATATCCTGCACGCTGCGGTGTCCGGTCATGCCCAGGCCCTGGACGAGCTCGGCCCGCATCGTGGCGAGGAAGTCGACGACGCCCTGTTCGCCTTCCGCCGCCAGCGCCGCCACCCACGCCCGGCCGAGGAAGATGCCGTCGGCGCCGAGCGTCAGCATCTTCAGCACGTCGAGCCCCGACCGCACGCCGCCGTCGACGAACACCGTGCAGCGGCCGGCGACGCGGGCCGCGACGGGCGGCAGCGCGTCGACGGTCGCCAGGGCGCTGTCGAGCTGCCGCCCGCCGTGATTGGAGACCACGATCGCGTCGGCGCCGACGGCGACCGCGTCCTCGGCGTCGTCGGGATCGAGGATGCCCTTGATCACCAGCGGCTTCGTCCATTGCTCGCGAATCCACGCCACGTCGCGCCACGTCGTCGAAGGATCGATATTCTCCGCGGTCCAATGGTGGGTGTCCTGCGGAATCTGGTGCGCGTCGAGATAGCGCTGGATGTTGCCGAGGCCGTGCGGCCGGCCGCGCAACCCAACGTCCCAGCTCCACGCCGGTCGCGCCGCCGCCTGGAGGAAGCGCATCGCGCCGCCGCGCAGCCCGCCCGGCGCGAACAAGCCGGTGCGATAATCCCGGTAGCGGGTGCCCGGTACCGACAGGTCGACGTTGAAGACGAGCGCCGAGCAGTATCGCCCCGCCTCCTCCAACGTCTCGCGGATGAAGCCGCGATCCTTGAACATGTTGATCTGGAACCAGAACGGTGACTGCAGGCTGTCGCCGACCTCGGCGATCGGGCACAGCGAATAGGTCGACATGCAATAGGGAATATGGCTCCGGCGCGCGGCGCGCGCCGCCTGGATCTCACCCCGCCGCACCGTCATCCCGGCCAGCCCGACCGGGCTCAGCACCACCGGCATCGCGCACGGCTCGCCGAGCAGGCCGACCTCGGTCGAAATCTCCGACATGTCGCGCATGACGCGCTGCCGCAGGGTGATCTGGGCGAGGCGCTCCCGGTTGGACCGCAGCGTGATCTCGTCGAACGTGCCGCCGTTGATATATTCGTACAGGAAATGCGGCAGGCGGCGGCGGCTGAGCCGCAGATAGTCTTCGAACTGCTTCATGACCGACCTTCGATTCCCAGGCGCGGCCGAGCGCGATGTAGCCAAACCGGCTCGCCCGTGAGCCAGCCGCGGCGCGGCCCCCTGCTATTGTCGTCTATTGACGGACGCCTCGGGCGCGCAAGGCAATTTTCGCGCTTCTCCCCGGCGTGTCGCGCAGCAACAATCCGCATTGGCACGGCGCGCCAAAACCGCGGGCGTTCCCCCGCGTCCTAAGTCGACCCGCGCGGATAGATGATGATCGACAGGTAGCGAATCGGATGCTGGAGCAGCTGCTCCGGCCCATGCTGCGCATTCGAATCGAACATCATCGTATCGCCCGGGCGCAGCAGATAGACCTCGCCGCCGTGGCGATAGCTGACCTCGCCCTCCAGCATGTAAAGCAATTCGACGCCCTGGTGGCTGAAGCTGGCATGCGGCTGCGCGGTTTCACTGAGCGTGATGAGATAGGGCTCGACCACGACGTCGCCACGCAGCAAATGGCCGAGTAGCTGGTAGATGTGCCCGGCCTTGGTGCCGCGCCGCTCGATGTTGACCCCCTGGCCAGACCGCACGAACGAGCAGTCCTGCCGCTCCTCCACCGAGGCGAACAGCGACGAGATCGGCACGGAAAGCGCGCCGGCCAGCGCCTGCATGGTCTTCAGCGACGGCGAGATCTGGCCGTTCTCGATCTTCGACATCATGCCGAGAGAGATGCCGGACGCGCTGGCGAGATCGGAGACGGAAAGATCGAGCCGGCGCCGCAGGAGACGGATCTGAAGACCGAGCGCTCGCTCGAGCGTGCGGTGCTCCAGCACCGGCGCGCTGGAGCCGGTCCGATAGTCCTCGGGATCGCCGCCGCTTCGCTGCTGAGTCTGGTTGGTCAACATCCGCCCCTCGCGCGCCTCCCCTCCGCCTCGACTTAGCATCCGCCGCGCAATGTCCGTCAACTGTTTCGGCGCCCGCTATCAGCGGGTCATCGCCGCCTCGATCATCCTCGGCCCCTTCGCCTTGACCGCGCTGGCGAACATGTCGTCGAACTGCTCGGCCGAGGTCGCCCGGCACCCCTCGATGCCCATGCCGCGCGCCAGCGCCACCCAGTCGAGCGCCGGATCGTCGATGTCGAGCAGCCCGGCGGCAAGGCTGTCATCGATCTGCGCGCCGACTCGGTCGACCTCGGCCCGCAGCACGCCATACGAGCGGTTGGCGAGGATGACGGTGACGACGTCGAGCCGTTCCCTCGCCTGCGTCCACAGCGCCTGCAGCGTGTACATCGCGCTGCCGTCCGCCTGGATGTTGACGACCTTGCGGTCCGGAGCGGCGATCGCGGCGCCGGTGGCGACCGGGATGCCCTGCCCGATCGCGCCGCCGGTCAACGCGAGATGGGTGTAGGACGGCGCGTCGGTCAGCGCGGTGACGATCGGAAAGGCGTTGCTGATCGCTTCCTCGGAGACGATCGCGCCCTCGGGCAGGTGCCGAGCGACCGAGCGGCCGATCGCCGCCGCGTCGAGCGTTCCCGCCGGCCGCGCGCGATCCGGCGCTCGTGCGCCGGCGAGCGTCACAGCCCCCGCGCCGAGCGCGTCGGCGAGCGCTTGGAGCGCGCGGACCTCATCCTCATGCTCGTGCGCGAGATAGGTGATCGCGGCGGTATCGGGGAGGCACCAGCTCGGGTAGTTCGGATAGGCGAACGGTGCCACCGGCGGATGCGCGCCGGCCAGGATCAGGTCGGTAACGCCGGCTAGGGCGCGCACCGTGTCCTCGGCGCGATACGGTACGCGCGGGATCGGGAAGCGCCCGGCGCCGCGCAGCGTCGTGCCTGTGGCGAGGTCCATCATCGCCCGCGCGCCGACGCGCGCACAAATTCGTTCCAGCGCGTCCAATCCGGCGGCGTGCCCGGCGGCGGCCCGGACGATGATCACGCTACTGCTTCCCCGCTCGCGCAGGATCCGCGCGACGCGCTCGACCGCTTCGGCGTCGACGGTCGCCGGCGGCGGGGCCGGAAGCGGCAGGCGCGGCCCGTCGGTCATCCCCCAGGCCGCGTCGGCAGGCAGGATCAGCGTGGCGATCCGGCCGGGCCTTTCGCGCGCCGCCGCGACCGCCCGCGCGCCGTCGGCGGCGGCCGTGCCCGCGCTCAGCGAGATCGTAAGCCAGTCGGATGCCGGCCGCGCCAGGGCCGCGACGTCGGACTTCAACGGGCTGTCCCACTGGCTGTGATAGGTCGCGTGATCGCCGACGATATTGACGATCGGACTTTTGGCGCGCCGGGCGTTGTGGAGGTTGGCGATTCCGTTGGTGAAGCCCGGGCCGAGATGCAGCAGAGTCAGGGCGGGCAGGCCGGTGATCCGCGCATAGCCGTCCGCCATGCCGGTCACGGCGCCTTCGAACAGTCCGAGCACGGGGCGGATCGTCGGCACCTTGTTCAGCGCCGCGAGAAAGTGCATCTCCGACGTTCCGGGGTTGGCGAAGCACAGGCGAATGCCGGCGCTCGATACGGTACGCAGCAGGCTCTCAGCGCCGGTCATTTCCGCTAGAGATGGCGCCGCTCCATGCATGATGAAAGGTCGTCCTTTTTGTCACAGCTTTGCCAATTATTCCCCTAGGGAAACAATGTTGCCTGAAATCTCTTGCGGCGGACCAACCTAGGCCATATAGAAAATACACATCTTGCTTGCTTGCGACAGCCGGGATTGTTGCAGCGAGACGGTGCAGCAAGTTTGGTCATCATGCCCGCGAAAGTTCGGACGAGGCGTGAGGCACGGGGACGGGGAAAGCGCCATGATCGATTTTTCGACGGTCGCGATGCGTCAAAATCAGGGTCGGGACGCCTGGAGCGATCAGCTCGCCACGCTGTGTGGACGCGCCGCGACATTGCGCTTCTCGGATGACGGATTTCACGCCTCGATCAAGATCCGCGACGTCGGCGGCATCGGCATCGGCTACCTGTCGCATAACGCCAGCGAGATCGCGCACGACAAGCGGGCGCTTACCAATGGGCGCTGCGGTCACATGATGCTTGTCGTTCAATTGGGAGGCCGGGCGATCCTGACCCAAGGCAATACCGATACGGAAATCAATGCGAACGATATCGCGATCATCGACACGTTCCGCCCGTTCACCTGCCGCTTCGAGGGCACGAACCGACAGCTGGCGGCTTATATTCCAGCAGCGGAATTGATGACCAGGTGCCCGGCCAACGCCTTTGCCCGCCCGCAGCTATGGTCGGGGCGATATGGTCTCGGCGGGCTGGCGCGATCCACGTTGATGACGATCGCCCGCTCGGCCGACAGATTCGAAGACGACGACGCCATCCACGCGCGCGAGACGCTGATCGGCATCGTCAAGCATATCGTGGAGCGCGATCGCCTGCCCCGGTCGGACTCGGCGCCCAATCTTTTGCCGGACCGTCGGATCCGGGCCTTCATCGACGCGCACCTCGCCGATCCAGACCTCGGCCCGGCGCAGATCGCGGCGGGATGCGGCATCTCGATCCGGCGGCTGCATCGGTCCTTCGTCGACACCGATTGGTCGGTGTGCAGCTGGATTCGCGACCAGCGGCTCGCCCGTTGCCGGAAGGACCTGCTCGATCGCGCCAAGGACGATCTGTCGATCACCCAGATCGCGTTTCGATGGGGCTTCAACGACGCCGCGCATTTCAGCCGCGCCTTCCGCAACACCTATCAGAAGGCTCCCCGCGACGTCAGGCGGCAGCTCGCCGCCTGAAGGCAGCACGACACGCAAAGCCCGTCGTCACGGACAGGCAAGAGCGCGTTCGGCAACCGCCGCATGATGATGGGAAGGACGACGCCGTCGCCGCGATAGATCGGCCGGCGCGTTCGCCAGGAGTGAGACCATCGATGCGCTCGTCGTCCGGCAACCACGCAAAGACATTGCTCGCGACCCTTGGCGGCCTCCCGACAGCGATCCTCGTACGCCTGAACGATTGCCCGTGACGGCGGCGGACATCGCGTCGACCGACGCCATTCTGCGCCAGATCGCCCTGACGCCAGGCCTGGATCGTCTGCGCGACCTTCTCACCGACGATCTGTTGCAGCCGGACATGATGACGGCGATCCTGTCGGAAGCTGACCGTTTCTCGACCGGCCACCTCACCCCGTTCGATCGCCAAGCGGACCAGTCGGGGTGCACGCTGCGCGACGGCCGCGTGATTCTGGCGCCGGGCCATGACGAGGCGTGGGCGGCGTATCGCGACGCCGGCTGGGGCGCGACCGACATCCCGGTCGCGCATGGCGGGCAGGGCCTTCCCGCGGCGCTGGCGATCCCGGTGCAGGAGCTGTTCGATCGCGGATCGGTGAGTTTCGGCATGGCCCCCGGCGCGGCGCGATCGGCGGCGCGGCTGCTGCGGACCCACGCCGCGCCCGGCATCGCCGAGGCCTGGATTCCCCGCCTCGCCTCCGGCGACGCCAGCGCCACCATCTGCATCTCCGAGCCCGACGCGGGTTCGGACGTCGGCCGCATCCGCACGGCGGCAAGGCGTGATGGCGACGGGTGGCGGGTGTCGGGTGAGAAGATCTGGATTTCCTACGGCGATCATCCGCTGAGCCCGCAGATCGCGCATCTGGTCCTCGCCCGGTCCGACCCGCAGACGGCGGGAACGCGCGGCCTCAGCCTGTTCCTCGTTCCGAGCGTGATCGAGACCGCGAACGGCGACACTCGGCGCAACGGCGTCGTCGTGCGGCGGATCGAGGAGAAGCTCGGCCTGCACGGCTCGCCGACCTGCGCGCTGGGCTTCGAGGATGCCGAGGCGATGCTGATCGGCGAGGAGGGGCGGGGCGTGCCGCAGCTGTTCCGGATGATCGTCGCGATGCGGCTTCAGGTCGGAACGCAAGGCTTGGGGCTGGCGAGCGCCTGCCTGATCGCCGCCGCGCACTATGCCGTCGAGCGACGACAGGGCGGCCCGCGCCAGCTGCCGGCGGTGCCGATCGCCGACCATGCCGATGTCCAGCTGATGCTGATCGGGATGGCGGCGCGGATCGCGACGCTGCGCGGCATCGTGTATACCGCCGCCGTCGCCGCCGATCTCTCCGATCTCGAGCCCGACGACGCCGATCGGGCGCGCGCCGCCTCGCTGCTCGGATGGCTGCTGCCGATCGTCAAGAACAGCGGCGCGGAGACCGCCTACGACATCGCCGGCGAGGCGATCCTGCTATTCGGCGGCGCGGGCTACACGACCGAGTGGCCGATCGAGCGCCACCTGCGCGATGCGCGCATCCTCGCCATCTACGAAGGCACGACAGGCATGCAGGCGCTCGATCTTGTGCGGCGGCGCTGGCTGGCGCCGGACAGCGGCTACGAGTCCTTCGTCGCTCTGATCGAGGACGATCTGGCGACGCTTCCGCCGGAGAGCGGCGAGCCGCTGCGCGCGGCGCTCGGCCAGCTCGCGGCGGCGACCGGCTGGCTGCGCGATCCGGCGCGAAGCGATCTCGAGATCGACGCCGCCGCCCGCGCCGCGCTGCAAGCGGCGACTCTCGTCGCGCACGGCTGGGCCGGGGCGCGGCTTGCGGCTTCGGACGACGCGGGACTCGCGGCCTGCGGACGCCACGGCCTGTCGGTGACGCTCGAACGCCTTCCGGCGGCGATCGCCGCGATGCGGGCGGGAGCAGCACGGATCGACGCCTATGCGAAACTTGTTGCTTAGCACGACCCCCTGGACAACCCTGACCGGCGAAGACGCCGGGCCGAAGCGTCCGCCCCATCCCGGCCCGGCGAGAGATGCCTCGGCAGAAGGACAGTCCACATGACACAGCCTCGGTTTTCCTGGCAGTTCCTGGCGTTCGTCTTCGCGGTCGCGGTCGGCAACGCCGTGGCGCATCTCTGCACCAGCGCCATGCCGCTGCAGGTCGGCGCGCTCATCGATGGTTTCGGCCTGTCGGCGACTGGCGCCGGACTGGTCGGCTTCTTTCAGGTCGGCGCGCTGGCGCTGGGCATGATCCTGTTCGCGCCAGTGTCGCATCGTTACCCGCCGTTCCTCATCTGCATCACCGGCCTGCTGCTGGCCGCGGCCACCAACCTGGCGATCTACTTTTCCGCGGCGAGCCTGCCGCTGCTGTGCCTGCTGGGCCTGGCGAGCGGCTTCGGTTATTGCCTTATGCTGTCGGCGACGGTGGGCGCTCCGGCCGCGTCGGCCGAAGCCGACAAAGTCTACGCGGCATCGAGTTCGGGGGGCTTGCTGCTGCTCGTCGGGCTGCTCTCGCTGCTGCCGCTCACCAACAATTATTTCGGCGTACGCGGCATCTTCATCGGCATCGCGATCCTGCTCATGCTGTCGATCCCGCTGCTGTGGGGCTTTCGCTACATCGAAGCCGGCGCAAAGGTCGAAGCGTCGTCGACCGGCACCTTCAAGAGCGGCGTCTCGCTGCTCGCCATCTGGGTTCTGTTTTCCCTGGGCGCCGGCGCGATGTGGTCCTTCGCGGAACGGATCGGTCACGCGCTGCATCTTCCGGGACCGACGATCGGCGTCATCTTTTCGATTAGCGTCTTCATGAGCCTGGTGGGCAGCGGGCTCGCCGCCTTCGCCAGCGACCGGATCGGGCGCGCGACCGCGATCGGCATCGGCCTAGTCGGCGGCGGAGGCGCCTGCCTGATGCTGGCGCTCTCCAACGGCTTGTGGATGTTCGCCGCCGCCGCCGTCCTCTACTGGATTTTCAGCATCTTCTTCTACGTCCTGATGCTCGGCACGGCGGCCGCGATCGACCCCACCGGCCGCCTGGCGACGCTCGGAACCGGCTGCGAGCGTCTGGCCTTCGCGTTCGGCGCGCCGATCGGCGGGCTGTTCGTCGATTTCGGATCCTTCCTGTGGATCGGCCTGCTCGCGCTGGTCAGCTGCTCGGTTCTGGCCCCGCTCTGCCTGCCCGCGCTGGCTCGAACCGTGAAGCGCGCCCACGCCGACCGGCACGTCGAAGCGGTTCCGATACCGCTGGTGTAGCCGCGAAGTCCGGCCATCTGATCACCAAGGCCCCCTACGCCCTCCCATCAAAGGGGAGGAGAGGGGACGCTCCTCTTGCCGGTCACAGCCTGATCCCGGGGAGGTTAGGTGGCGTGACACCGCCTGGCAAAAGACGCCGCCGCTTCAACCCGGCCTAGTCAGCCTCAAGCCAGCACGAAGCGCTCTCGCGAACCGCGCAGCGGGCGCGCGGCGCGTTCGGAGGCGAGGCCAGCCGATCTTCGGCGAGCATGAAAAAGGGCCGCCTTGAAGCCGGCGGCCCTGAGAGTCGATCGGGCTATTTAGAAATAGCGCTTGAGAGTCACCGCCCAGGTCCGGGGCATCCCGGGTCCCGCGCTGGTGCCGTAGCTCTGTTCGATCAGCGTACGGAAATAGTATTTATCGAAGATGTTTTGAACTTCGGCGGCGATTTCCCAGTCCTTGTCGCCAGTCCGATACGTCAAGCGGCCGTTGGCGAGGAAATAACTGTCGATCCGGTTCGACGCGGCATTGCTCGAATCGGTGTACACGCTCGACTGATAGGAGCCATCGACCCGCGCGGTAATCTCGCCCGAGCCAACATCATGGTCATACTGGATGCCCGCGCTCCACTTGTACTTGGGCGTGTAGGGCGTGACATCGTCGAGAGTGACCGTGGTGAACGCGTTGTTGAAGAGCTTCTTGTACTTGAAGTCCAGGTAGCTGGCCGAGCCGTCGAGCGTCAGGCCGTCGACGGGATGGAACTGACCTTCGATCTCGAAGCCCTTGACGTCGGCGGTCCCGATATTGTTCGGCTGGAAGCAAGGGAATGAAGGCGTCGTCGACGGAGGGATCGGCGGGCAGAGCTGATTGAGCGTCAGGATGATGTTCGAATATTTGTTGAAGAACGCCGCCGCGTTGATGCGCACGCGACGATCGAACAAATCGCTCTTCAGGCCGACTTCATAGGTCTTGAGGGTCTCAGGCGAAAACGGCTTGACCTGATTGTTCGGGCTGCCCGGGCCGTAATAGGGATAGGGATTGACGCCGCCGCCCTTGAAGCCGGTCGAGAATTGCGCATAGCCGAGCAGCTCGTCGCTGAACCGATAATCGACGACCGCGCGATAATCGAAACGCTTGCTGGACGCCTTGTCCTGCGCGCCGTCGAGCCCGAAGATCGCGCAATTGGGCGCCTGATCGGGCGCGAACGGATAGCCCGGATAGCAGGGCTGAACCGCCGACCCGTCCGGATTGGAGCGCGCGTAGCGATAGGTCTTGTCGTCGGTCGTGTAACGGACGCCGCCCGTCAGGTTCAGGCTGTCGGTGACGTGGTAGATCGCCTGCGCAAACGCAGCCTTCGACTTGACGTCGATCTTGTCCGTGCCGCTCAGGAAATCGAGGTAGGTATAGGCGATGTCCACCCGAGCCGCGGTGGTGCTGTGCGAGTCGAAGTAGAATGCGCCGACCGTCGTGGCGAGCTTGCCGTCGAGAAGATCGGCGTTGAGCCGAAGTTCCTCGCTGAACTGCCGGTGGCTCAGGTCATAACCCTGCGTCGAAAGAGGGATCGGCGAGCCGTCCTCGTCGGTCGAGAACTTGTTCCGGTAATGACGGTAGCCCGTGATCGACTTCAGCGTCAGTCCGTCGCCAAGCGTCCAATCGATCGTGCCCTGGGCGCCGTAGGCGTTCAGGTAAGAGATTGGGGAGACGGCGAGCGGCTTGTAGGGCGATTGGGCGATCGCCGGAGAGCCGTCGAGATACGTCGAATAGGCGACGTACTTGCGATTGTAGCCGGTCAGCGTATCGCAGGAATTCGCGCCATAAGGCACGAACCGGCAATCGAACGGGATGCCTGCGCCGGTGATGGTGCTCCTGACGAAGGGGTTTCCTAGGGCGTTTGTCGCCGGGTGGTTGGCGAAGACCGTGACCGCCGCCCCCGATTCGGACTTGTCGTTGGTATAGTCGCCCGCGACATTGACTTCGATGTCCGGCGTCGCCACCCAGCGGAGGGCGACACGGCCGGCGGTGTAGGACTTCCCGCCCAGCGTGCCGAGCTTGCCGTTCACAACGGACGTATCGGTCGGAACCCCCGAGCCTGGGTGGGTCTTTCCATAGTCCAGTCGGTCGATATATCCGTCCTCGCTCTTCGAGGCCCCGGAGAAGCGCACGAACAATTTATCGGGCACGATCGTCAGGTCGGCGGAGCCGCGCAGCTCGATCCGGTTGAAGGAGCCATAGGTCGCCTGGATCGCACCGCCCCCGTCACCCGTCGGCTTCTTGGTGTAGAGCTTGATGGCGCCGCCGATCGAGTTCTTGCCGGCAAGCGTTCCCTGCGGGCCGCGCAGCACCTCGACTCGATCGAGGTCCATCAGGTCGAGCAGGGACCCGACCAGCGTCGAATAATAGACGTCGTCGACATAGGTGCCGACGCCGGGCTCCAGCGCGTAGGACGAATCGTACTGGCCGATGCCGCGAATGAAGGCGACCATGCCCGAACCGTAGGACTGGCCCGCCGGCTCGAGGGTGACGTTCGGCGCCTGCGCGGCGATCTCGTAGATGCTCGTCTGGCCGCGCTGCTCCAGCATCGCCGCGTTAACGGCGGTGATCGCCACCGGCGCGTTCTGCAGGTTCTGCGACCGGAACTGCGCGGTGACGACGATCTCCTCCGTGCGATCGCCGTCCCCTTGGGTATTCTGGGCCTGCGCCGCCGCCGGCGACGCGCTGGCCGCCTGGCTCGGCGCTGGTTGCGTGGCCTGGGCGTAGGCCGGCGAGGCCATCGCGACGGCGATGGCCAGCGCAGCCGACGACGTCGACAGATAAGACAGTGATTTCATAAGCCCTCCCTTTTCCCCCTGGCGCCGTTTTGGTCGCCACGGGCAACAGCTTCCCTGACAGTAGGGATTCCTCTAGCAGACGAACCCGCCTTCGACTTGTACGGCTGTGACAAAGTGCTTGTCGCTACGGGACGAGGCAAAGCGGGCGGTTCCCGTATGGCAGGTTGAGCGCGAAGATGCCCAGTGCGATCGTCCTTGGCGCCGGCATGATCGGCGTTTCCACCGCGCTGAGCTTGCGCGCGATGGGATGGGACGTCGCCCTCGTCGATCGCCGCGGCGTCGGCCTGGAAACCAGCTTCGGAAATGCCGGGATCATTCAGGCGGACACGCCGGAACCGCCGGCCATGCCCCGCGCGTTCGGGCGCCTCGCGGCGATCGCCACGGGACGCTCTAACGATATCCGCTATCGCCTTCGGGAATTGCCCGGTCACGCCGCGGCCCTGGGGCGATATTGGTGGCATTCGGAGGCTCGCCGGCACGGCCGCTTGTCCGACGCCTACGCCGGGCTGGTCACCGCCGCGAAGGCCGAGCACCAGCGCTGGATCACCGCGGCGGGCGCCGAGCGCTTCATCCGGCGCGACGGCTATCGCGTGATGTTCCGCGACGCCCGCAGCCTCGACCGCGCCGTCGATGCGGCGGCGCGGCTCAAACGCGAGCACGGACTTGCGTTCACGCCGATGTCGCGCGCGGCGCTGGCCGCCGCCGAGCCTTCGCTCCGCGAAGCCGCCGAGGGCGCGATCCAGTTCAGGGCGGCGTGGACCGTCAACGATCCGGGCGGACTGGCGGCGGCCTATGCCGACGCTCTCGTGGCGCACGGCGGATCGATCGTGCATGGCGATGCCGAGCACGTCCGGCGGACAGCGACGGGCTGGTCGATCGACACCCCGCAAGGGGCGATCGAGGCCGAGCATCTAGTCGTCGCGCTAGGACCGTGGGCGCCGGAGTTCCTGCGACGGTTCGGGGGCCGGGTCCGCATGATTCCCAAGCGCGGCTATCACACGCATATCGCCGGCCCGTCGCCGCTGGACCTGCTGCTGGTTGACGCCGACAACGGCTACCTGATGGCGCCGATGGCGCAAGGCCTGCGCATCACCACCGGGGTCCACGTCGCGGCGCTGGACGCGCCCGCCGACTTGCATCAGTTGGAGCGCGCGGAGGCGGCGGCGCGGCGGCTGCTCGACCTCGGCGCGCGGCAAAGGACGGAGACATGGATGGGCACCCGGCCGTTCATGCCGGGCATGCTTCCGGTCATCGGCCGCTCGGGGCGCGACAGGCAGCTCTGGCTGAATTTCGGCCACGGCCACCAGGGCTTGACGGTCGGGCCGTCGTCGGGCCGCCTGCTCGCCGAATTGATGAACGGCGAGCCGGCGTTCGTCGATGCCGATCCCTTCGCGCCTGGCGTGCACGGCCTGTAGGCACCGAGGCTCAGTCCGAATAAGGGTCCCAATGCTCGACCGCCTTGCCGTCCTTGATGCGCCACAGGTCGAAGCCTGCGGTGGCATAGGTCTTTGAACGGTCGCGCGGGTCCTTGATGACATAAGGATAGACGACCAGGACAAGATCGCGCTCCGCCACTACGGCGACGATCTCGGTCTTCATCTTTTCCGGGATCGGCGTGGGCTTCGACTTCAGGACGTCGACGAAGAACCTGACCACGGCGTCGCGGCCCGACTTCGCCTGGGGGCTGTGCTGGAGATAGTCGTCGGCGATGTAGCGGTCGGCCAGTTCCCAATGGCCGGCCTCCTCCAGGTCCTTGACGATATGGTAGGCGACCTGCTTGTTGGCGTGGAGCTGCGGGTCGGGGCTGGTGAACAGCGCATCGGGGTTTTCCACGCCGACGACGGGAACCTGCGCCGCCGTGGGCACGGCGGCAAGCGCGAGCGCGCCGAGAAGAACCAGCCGGAAATCATAACGCATCGATCGTCTCCCATAGTCCGAAACGGCGTCGGCGGAATCGCCGGAACGCCCGCTAGATGGCCGAAGCAATCGGGGTGTCGGCGTCCGGCATCGCCGGACCATTGTCGGCATTCCGCAACGCCTTGCCGAGAGCCGGCATGCAGAACGGCACCGCGACAAGGCACGCGGCGGCGGAAAAGATGCCGATTCCCCTGAACGATCCCATGTCGACGAACAGCCCGCCGATCGGCGCGCCGATCGCGTAGGCGAGGCGTTCACAGCCGGTGCACAACGTCGCCAGGCGGCCGGTCGAATCCAGCGTCGCCGACGTCCCCAGCAGCAGCACGAATAGGTAGATCGCGAACACCCAGAACAGGCTGGCGAAGATCGCGAACATCCACACGCCGGTCGAAAGCGACAGCAACAGGCACGACGCGGCCGACCCGACGAAACCGATCACGAGGGCGGTGCGGCGGTCCATCAGCTTGTTGACGAACGCCGCCGCGGCGCTTCCGAACACGCTCAGGAAGACGCCGATCGACAGGATCAGGCCGATCAGCGGGCTGCTCAGGTCGAGCGAGTGGCCGATCCGTTCGGCGAACGGCCAGAGCGCGCCCATGCCCATCGACGCCAGGCTCCACATGATGACCATCGGAATCCGGCCGGGCAGCGGGCCGCTCACGACCGGGGCGGCGGCGCTGGTCTTCGCCCGCGCGAAGCGCAGGCCGAGGATCAGCGGCACGCTCGCCGTCAGCGTGATGGCGATGCCGAGGAACACCCCGCGGACGCCGAAATAGCTGTTGGCGAGCGGCAGCAGCGACAGCACGCCGACGAGCATCAGCAGCCCCAGCGAGTTCGAGATGGCGTAGACCCGGTCGGGTTGCGCCGAGGCCGCCGGCGCGGCCACCGTCGCCGACAGCATCAGGGCATAACCCACCCCGCTGATGGCGGCGATCAGGCAGATCAGCGCGAGGTTCACGGGCGAGGCGAAAAGCGCGACATCGGCAACGGCCGCCACCGCGACCCCGCTCAGGCAGACGCCCAGCAGCCCGAAGCGATGGACGATCCGCGAGAACAGGATCATGCCCACGGCCATGCAGCCGACCTGGAAGAAGCCCACCGACCCGGCGGCGGTCGCCGACAGGCCGTAGCCGTCGATCAGCGAACCGATCTGAAGCGGCATCGCGGACGTGCACAGATGCGCGATGACGTTGCCCGCCGAAAGCGCCACGATGAAATAGGCGGTTCGCGGCGAAAGTTTCAGCGACCCGGTCATCGGGCTTTTTCGGCGGCCGTCATGCATCCCTCCCCAATTCGATTGCGATCGTTGCGCCTCAAATCACGCGGGCGGCCGGTACGCCGTGATCTCCGCCTCGATCAGCGCGCCGGGGCAGAGCAGGCCGCTGAGCAGCGTCGTGCGCGTCGGGTAAGGCTTGGAAAGCCGCTTGGCGAACACCGCGTTGTAACCCGCGAAATCCTCTCTCCGGGCGAGCCAGCCGAGCACCTTGATGACGTTGCCGAGGCCAAGGCCTTCCCTGGCGAGCAGCTCCTCGACATTGTCGAACAGCACGTTGGCCTGCGTGTCGATATCATCGCCGGCTATCTTGCCGTCGCGCAGCCCGAGCGTTCCCGACAGATAGACGATGCCGTTGATCTCGATCGCCGAGGTGAGCGGAAGGTCCACGCCGGACGTGCTGACCAGGCCGTCGCCGAATCGCTTGAGTGTCATTCTTTCCTCCTTGGGATGATGGGTTGTCAGGCGGGCTCGGCGACGCGCGGATGGTGGATTTCGCCCCAGCCGAGCGTGACGTCCGGCACGTCGTGGCCGTTGCCGGCGAGCATCTTAAGCGCATAGGTCTGCTGGAACTGCTGCGAGGTCCGCTCCTGCATGCGGGAGAAGCGGCCCCCGTCGAAGGCCAGCGACGAGCGGCCGCGCTGGACGCTGTGCGCGATGTCCATGTCCTCGTTGTTCACGCTGGTGATGCGTTCGACGACCTGCTTGCGGACCTCGGCCAGCGCCGGGCCGGTCGCCGCCTCGGCGCCGTTCACCAGCATCACCGCGCGCTCCAGCGTGCGGGTCGGGGAGATCGGCAGCAGGATCACCGCGTAGAAGAACTCGAGCAGCACGCCGAACATCAGGTTCGGGTACAGGTAGTTGTTCTCGCCGCTGGTCAGCTGCTCGGGCTTCAGATTGGGGAAGCGCGGCAGCCGGTTCGCCGCGTCGTCGTCAAAGCGCAGGCCGAGCAGCCCCTGCCCGAGATAATTGTCGCCGCCGAGGATCTGGTAATGATCCTCCATCGGGTTGTGGCGGTTCATCGAGGGATGGATCCACGGCAGGTGATAGCTCTCGACGAAGTTCTCGACCACCACCTTCCAGTTGGCGTCCGCCGCCGCCGGCGCCTCGCCGCCGAGGCGCAGCAGGCTCATGTCATAGGCGCTCGTGCGCTTGACGATCGGCGCGATGAAGTCCTCGAAGCTCTCCGCCTCGCCGCTCAGGTTGGCGAACACCATGCCGGCCCATTGCCCGGTCCGGACTTCGCGCAGGCCAAGCGTCTCCGGATGGATTTCGTCGGCGGTGTGGACTCCGGCGCCGCCGACGTGCGGCGTGGTGCGCAACCGCCCCTCCAGATCGTAGCTCCAGGAATGGTAGGGGCAGACGATCCGCGCGCAGTTGCGCCGCGGCGCCTCCGCCAGGATCGCGCCGCGGTGCCGGCAGTGATTGAAAAACACGCGCAGCGTCCCCGCCTTGTCGCGCGCCATCAGCAGGTCCTGCCCGGCGATGCTTACCGGATAGATGCTGGACGGAGTCGGCACGTCGTCGGAGGTGCCGATGCACATCCACCCGCCGTGGAACAGCACCCGCATCTCGTCCTGAAAAATCGCGTCCGAGGTGAAATAGTCTCCCGATAGGCCGCATCGCGCTTGTGCGACGGCCTCCAGATGATCGACCTGGGCGGATGATAGCATCGACATTCTCCAAAGCGGGACTTGAGTAGAGGATGATTCGGGCCATCGGCCGCGATGACCGGCAACCGTCGCCTCATCGCGGAACGAGGCGATCGCATCGCCCCATCGAATCCGTGACAAGCGCCTCATGTCGACGGCGCCCGATTCCCTCCACCCAAATCACACGAAGCTTACTTCGATCACCGAAGCGGCCCGATTTTTTCTAAGCCGTGTATTTCCTCTCAAGAAACTTGTTTGTCAATCGACGATGACCGGGCTAGGTTCGACGGCCCGTTACAAGTGGACGGCGCGGCGCTAATCATGGCGCACTCCGCCGCGAGTACGGCAAACGACATCAAGCATGTCGAAACGATGGGGAGAAGGTTGCCATGAAATACGCCTTGGTCGCGGCCGTTTGCGGAGCCGCCTTGATCAGCCAGTCCGCGCTCGGCCAGGCGCCGTCGGGCCAGGCCGTGCCGCCCGATCCGCATCAGGTGGCGGCCGCGCCGGTCAAGCTCTGGCGACTCGACTGCGGCGGCGGCTGGATCAACCAGCTGAACCTCTTTTCGGACACCAAGGCCTATCCGGGCCAGAGCAAGGCTGGCAGCGCGGGCTGCTACCTGATCAAGCACGGCGCGGTCTATATGATGTGGGACACGGGCCTGCCCGCGAGCCTCAAGGCCGCGCCGGTCAACCGGACGGACCCGTTGTCGTTCACGCTCGACAAGACGCTCGTCGAACAGCTCGCGACGCTCCAGCTCCGGCCCGAGCAGGTTTCGATCGTCGGCATCAGCCATTATCATTCCGACCATGTCGGGCAGGCCGCATCGTTCCCCGGCGCCACGCTGATGATCGGCAAGGCCGATCTCGACGCGCTGCGGGCCGATCACCCGCCGGCGGAAAGCGACCTGCCGCCGCTCGCGCCCTGGCTTCGCGGATCGGGCAAGGTCGACGCGGTCGAGGGCGATCGCGACGTCTTCGGCGACGGCACGGTGACGATGATCGATCTGCCGGGCCACACTCCGGGCCACCACGGCCTGCTGGTGCGGCTGAACCGCATGGGCTATGTCCTGCTGACCGGCGACGCCGTGCATTTCCACGAGAATTACGACACCGGCGGCGTGCCCGAAGGCAACACCAGCCGCGCCGAGACGATCGCCTCGATCGAGCGGATGAAGGGCCTCGCGAAGAACCTGAAGGCGACGGTGATCATCCAGCATGACGCGCGCGACATCGCGAAATTGCCCGCCTTCCCCAAGGCGGCGGACTGAAAGGGTAGCACGAATGTACGATCGCCAGAGGATTGCCGAACTTCTTGCCAGCCACAAGCCGGGATACAGCCTGCCGCAGGCGTTCTACACCGATCCGCAAGTCCACCAATTCGACCTGGAGGCGATCTTCTACCGCAGCTGGCTGATGGTCGGCTTCGAGGCCGAGCTCGGCCGTCCCGGCTCCTACCTGGCGTCGTGGGTCGGGCCGACTCCGATCGTCGTGCTGCGCAATCGAGAGGGCGACGTCGTCGGCTTCCACAACAGTTGCCGCCACCGCGGCGCGCAGATCTGCCCGACGGGCAGCGGCAGGGTCCCCAAGCTCGTCTGCCCCTATCATCAATGGACCTATGCGCTCGACGGCCGTCTCCTGGCGGCGCAGGGCGCGAGCAAGGATTTCGACCTCACCGGCCTTAGCCTGCGGCCGATCAGGGTCGAGGTCGTCGCCGGCTGCATCTACGTCGCGCTGTCGGACGACGCGCCGGACTTCGCGCCCTTCCGCCGCGCGCTCGAGCCCGCGCTCAGGCCGCACAATCTGCAGGACCTGAAGCTCGCGCACGAGGTCAAGCTCGACGAAAAGGCGAACTGGAAGCTGGTCATGGAAAACGGCCATGAGTGCAACCACTGCATGGCCGGCCATCCCGAGTTCAAGGATGCCTTCCCCGCCGAGTTGATCGACGGCGGCTCGCCCTTTCCGGACGGCGAGGATGCGACTCCGTTCATGCAGGCGATGCGCGGCCTCGGCTTCGAGACCAAGGGCAGCGAGGGCGACTGGTGGAAGATCGGGCGCATCCGCCTGTCGGACGGCTTCTCGTCCTTCGCCATCGACGGCAAGCCGCTCGTCAACAAGTTCCTCAACGACGCCAACGGCGGCAATCTGGGGACCTTCCGCTGGGCGGCCGAGCCGAACAGCTTCTGCCATGTGACGAGCGACGTGGCGTTCATGTTCACCGCGAACCCCACCGGGCCGCTGTCGACCGAGGTCACCGCGAAATGGCTGGTCCACAAGGACGCGGTCGAGGGCGTCGATTACGACCTTAAGCGCCTGACCTATATGTGGGACCAGACGAACCTGCAGGATCGCGCGCTCGTCGAGAACAACCAGCGGGGCGTCAGTGGCTTCGGCTATCTGCCGGGGCCCTACACGCCCGAGCGCGAAGCCTATGTGATGCAGTTCCTCGACTGGTATCTGTCGCGTGCCGGGGATTTCATCGGCGCGAACGAGCCCCGGCGGAGACTTGCTTCGGTCTAACCGTACGCCACGCCGTATTCATTCATGTGAAGGTTTCCGGTATACGAAGTTGGCCTCGGCTGTTAGATGGCGTCGACAGTCGAGAGACAGGAGATGAGTGATGGCGTTGGCACGAAAGGTTCGCGATTCGCAGGTCGAGGCGGGATGGACCTCGGCGACGCTCGGCGGTCGCGAGCCGCTGCTCCTGCCGATCGCGCCCGAGGCGCGCGACGCGGCAATCGCCGCCGCCCGGACGGCCGACGAGAACGCCAAGGCGGGAGGGTCGCAGTTCGCATCGCGGGGCGACTTCGCCGCGCCCGCGATCGTTCGCCTGATGGCGGAGGTCGCCGACCGGCTGGATCACGGGCCGGGCGCGGTGATCCTGACCGGGCTGGACGTCGACGCGCTGGGCCAGGACGTGTTCGTTCAGGCGGTCGCGGGGCTCATGCAGCAACTGGGCGACCTCGCGCCGCAATCGCCGCGCCGCGACCGCATCGGCTATGTCCAGAAGGAGCGCAACAATCCCAACGCGCGCGGCTACACCGCCGACATCGAGCTCAACGCGCATACCGACTTCCACGAGATCGTCGCCCTGGCCTCGATCCGCACCGCGCCCGCCGGCGGCGGCGGCGAGAGCGGCCTGACGAGCTTCGCGGGCCTCCGCCAGGTGCTGGCCGAAGAGGCTCCCGAGGTCCTGCCGCTGCTCGCGGAAGGCTTCCCGCACGATTCGTCTGCCGCCGGGCTGATGTCCGACGGCCCGGTGCCGCTGATCGCCGAGGTTGACGGCGTGGTCAGCGGCTATCACCAGCCGCTGTTCATGAAGGCCGCCGAGCGCGCGCTGGGCACGCCGATGTCGCCCGAGATGAGGGACGCAGCCGAGCTGTTCGCCGAGGTCGCCAACCGCCCCGACGTCCAGCTGAACTTCATCCTGCAGCCGGGCGAGATCATGATCTGGCACAATTTCCGCGTGATGCACGCGCGCGCCAAGTTCAACGACACGCCGGAACAGTCGCGTCTGCTGATCCGCTTCTGGGTCAATCCCGATCGCCATGTTCCGCTGCCGCCGGTCTTCCTCTCCCAGCGCCGTCGTTTCGACGAGATGCACGAGCGGGGGGAGACGGCGATCGCCTATGACAAGGCGGACGCGAAGCTGGATGGCTGAAACGGCATGAGGCGGCCCCCCGGCGCCGGCCGCCCGCGATCCGAAGGACCGGCATGAAGACGTTCGAGGATTATGAGCGCTCGGCGCGGCGCCGCCTGCCGCATTTCCTCTTCGAATATCTCGATGGCGGGTCCTATGGCGAGGAAACGCTGCGCGCCAACCGGTCGAGCCTCGCCGAGGTTTCGCTGCGCCAGCGCGTGCTCCGCAACGTCTCGGAGATTGACAGCGGCGTTGACCTGTTCGGGACGAGATCTGCGCTGCCGATCGTGCTTGGCCCCGTCGGGCTGGCCGGGATGATGGCGCGGCGCGGCGAGGTTTCGGCCGCCCGCGCGGCGGAGCGCCTCGGCATTCCGTACTGCATGTCCAACTACGCGATCTGCCCGATCGCCGAGGTGGCGGCGGCGACGGAGCGTCCCTTCTGGCTGCAGCTCAACGTCTTCAAGGACCGCGGCTTCATGGCCGCCAAGATGCGCGAGGCGGAGGGGCGGTGCTCGGCTCTGGTCCTCACCGTCGACCAGCCGCAGCTCGGCACGCGCTACCGCGACTTCAAAACCGGCATGTACAGCCCGCCCGGCTTCCGCACGCAACTGCGCCGCTATCTCCAGTCGGCGCGCAAGCCGTCGTGGGCGTGGCGCGTCGGGCTGCACGGCAAGCCGCACGTCTTCGGCAACATCCAGAACTACATGGACGACCAGGGCGTGACCGACGATCCCGCCACCTGGACGATGAAGAACGTCGATCCAGCGGCGGACTGGGACGTCGTCAATTGGGTGCGCGACACCTGGCGGGGGCCGCTGGCGATCAAGGGCATCCTCGATCCCGAGGACGCCGAGACCGCCATCGCCCTCGGCGCCGAGGGCGTCGTCGTGTCGAACCACGGCGGCCGGCAGCTCGACGGCGCGCTGGCGACGGCCAAGGCGCTGCCGGCGGTCGCCGACCGGGTGGCGGGGCGCGGCCGGGTGTTCGTCGACGGCGGCGTCCGCTCGGGCATCGACGTGCTCAAGATGCTGACGCTCGGCGCCGACGCGGTGTTCCTCGGGCGCGCCTGGGTGGTGGCGATGGCGGCGGACGGCGAGCAGGGCATCGTCGATCTGGTCCAGGCAATGGGTCAGGAGGTCCGCACCGGCATGTCGATGATGGGCACCTGCGCGCTCGGCGACATCGAGCGGTCCACCCCCTGGCCCGCGCCCGCCCCATCTCCGACAGCAGGGAAAAGCCATTGACCGACTCCACACCGCCGCACGGCGTTCCGACCCGACTGATGACCGCGATTGTCGTCGAGGGCGGCAAGGGCGACGCCGCCGCGCTCAAGGCGGCGCAGGTGCCGGTGCCGTGCCCCAAGCCCGGCGAGCTGATGATCCGGGTTCGCGCCGCGGGCGTCAACGGGCCGGACCTGATGCAGCGGTCGGGCCGCTATCCGCCGCCCCCGGGCGCCTCCGACATCCTCGGCCTCGAAGTCGCGGGCGAGGTGGTCGTCGCGGCGGGGCGGTGGCAGGTCGGCGACCGCGTGTGCGCGCTGCTCGGCGGCGGCGGCTATGCCGAATATGCGGTGTGCGACCCGCGCCACGCGCTGCCCGTCCCCGCCGGGCTCGACTGGCGCGAGGCCGCAGCACTTCCCGAGACCGCCTTCACCGTCTACGCCAACGTCTTCGAGCATGGCGGCCTGAAGGCGGGCGAAACGCTGCTCGTCCACGGCGCGACGTCGGGCATCGGAGTCGCCGCCATGCAGATGGGCAAGGCGGCCGGCGCGACGGTGATCGCCACGGCGCGCGGCGCCGACAAGGCGGAGAAGGCGCGCGCGCTCGGCGCGGACATCGCGGTCGATGCGGCATCCGAGGATTTCGGCGCGATCGCCAAGCAGGCGGGCGGCGTCGACGTCGTGCTCGACATGGTCGGCGGCGACTATTTCGCCAGGGAGCTGGACGCGCTCAAGCCGGGCGGCCGCATCGTCTTCATCGCCAACCGGGCCGCCGCCGACCCGGTGCTGCCGATCGTCGCGATCATGCAGAAGCGCGCGATCGTCACCGGATCGACGCTCCGTCCGCGCAGCGCCGACGAGAAGGCGCGACTCGCGGCGGAGATCGAGCGCGTCGTCTGGCCGTGGATCGAGGCCAAGAAGTTCAGGCCGGTGCTCGACACGAGCTTTCCGCTGGCCGATGCGGCTTCGGCCCATCGTCTGATGGAAAGCGGCGGGCATGTGGGCAAGATCGTGCTCACGACGGGCTGAGAAGGGGAAGACCGATTCGCATTTCAGACATCGTCGATGCCCGCCGCATGCGGCCCTTGCAGGTCCTGCTCGTCGCGCTGGTCCTGCTCGCCCTGATCATCGACGGGGTCGATATCCAGCTCCTGTCGCTGGTCGCGCCGGTGATCCTGAAGGAATGGGCGATCACCAAGGCGGCGTTCGGCCCGGCGATGGGCGCGGCGCTGATCGGCATGTCGATCGGCGCGGGCCTCGGCGGATGGACCGGGGACCGCTACGGCCGCAAATCGACGCTGACCGCGTCGATCGTCCTGTTCGGCGCCGCGACGATCGGCGCGAGCCTGACCCACGCCGCCACACCGCTCGCGGTGCTGCGGCTGATCACCGGCCTCGGCTTCGGCGCCGCCGCGCCCAACGGCATCGCGCTGCTCAGCGAATGGCTTCCCAAGCGGGCGCAGTCGCGGGCGATCGGCCTGATGAGCGCCGCGGTCCCGGTCGGCGGCCTGATCGGCGCGGCCGGAGTGTATTGGCTGCTTCCGCTCTACGGCTGGCGCGGCTGCTTCATTTTGTGCGGCATCGTGACGCTGGTCATCGCCGTGGCGATCGCCCTCTTCCTTCCCGAGTCGGCCGACTTCATGGTCGCGAAAGGCAGGCGTGACCGCGCCGAGGCGTTGCTGAAGCGGGTGCTAGGGCACGACGCGACGCTGGCTGACACCGCTGGTGTGGCGACCGTCGCGACGACGCCGGCCCCCGCGGAGGGGGCGGTGGAGAGCATGTTCGCCAGCTCCTACCGCAGGCTCAACTCGGGCATCTGGCTGCTGTTCGTCGGGATCAACTTCGTCGCCTACGGCATCGCGGCGTGGACTCCGGTCTATCTGACGGCGGCGGGCTTTCCCCTGTCGCAGGCGATCGGCGTGGTCTTCATCCACAGCCTGACCGCGGTCAGCTTCGCGGCGTTGACGTCGCTCGTCATCCGGCGGCTCGGCTCTCGCGTTCCGCTCCTGGTCTGCTGCGCGGCTTCGTTCCTGTGCATCTGCCTGCTCGCGCTGACGCTCGCCGATGCCAATGGCGCGCCATCCTCCACGACACGCCTGATGGTGACGATCAGCTGCGCCGGCATCGGCGGCTTCAACGGCGCGGCGATCGCACTGACCTATGCGCTGCTGGCCTTCGGCTATCCCACGTCGTGCCGGGCACGGGGAATCGGCGTGGGGATCATGATGGGGCGCGTGGGCGGCGCGGCCGCGGCGCTGTTCGGAGGCGCGCTGCTCAGCCTCGACGGCGACAGCACGCTGCCGTTCTTCGTCGTGTGCGGCGCGTTGACCCTGTCGTCGATCGTCGGCGTCTCGATCATCGACCGGCACATCCCGGTCACCCGAGGCGGTTAATTCACGCGGCTTTGGAACTCAGGCCAATCGGATTCTACAGCCGCGCCGCCGCCCGGTCGGCGCCCTCGCGCAGGGCGCGGAACTTCTTCCACGTCACGGCGGGGTCGACTTTGCCGTAGCCGGCGAACGTGCCGAAGCCGCAGTCCGACCCGGCGATCACGCGCTCCGCGCCGACGAAGCCGGCGAAGCGCTCGATGCGCTGCGCGATCAGCTCGGGATGCTCGACATAGTTGGAGCAGCTGTCGATCAGCCCGGGCACCAGCACCTTGTCGTCGGGCACCCCGGCGTCGCGCCACACCGTCCATTCATGGTCGTGGCGCGGGTTGGCCGCCTCGAACAGCAATTGCGCGGGCCGCGCCGACAGCACGATGTCGATGATCTTCTCCAGCGCGATGTCGCAGTCGTGCGGGCCTTCGTAATTGCCCCAGCAGATGTGCATCCGCATCCGCTCGGCCGGGATGCCGGCGGTGGCGGCGTTGAGCGCCTCGACGTTCTGCGCTGCGCGCTTCAGGAACTCCGCCTCCTCCAGCCCCTGGAAGCCGGTATGCGCGGCCATCGCGAGGTCGGGCGCGTCGAGCTGGAGGTCGAACCCCGCCGCGGCGATCGCCTCGTATTCGGGCCGCATGGCATCGACCAGGTCGGCGAGATAGGCCTCGTGCGTCGGATAATATTGGTTGGGCTGGAACGCCGTGATCAGCCCCGGCGAGGCGGCGTTCATGAAGCCGCGCACGCCCTCCCCTTGCGCGTCGAGCGCGGCGCGAAAGCGGCGGATGTCGTCCTGCTCCCAGTTCGCCTCGCGCAGCCGCACCGGGCCGATGCAGGCGGCGCGGACGAACTCCTGAGACCCCATGATCGCGGTCAGCTTCTTGCGCAGCTCGGGCAGGTCGGCGAGGTCCTTGGCCGGCGTGCGGTCGACATGCCCGCCGAACCCCTCCAGCCGTTCGGTGACGTAGGTCGCGTAGCCGACCTTGCCGAGCTCGCCGTCGCTGACGATGGTGATGCCGTTCGCGACCTGCTGCGCTACCGCCTCGGCGATCTCGCCCGAGACCAGCGCCTCGAACGCCGCGTCGTCGATCTCGCGGCCGTGGTCGCGGGCGATCAGCATCTGCGCCAGCTCGGGGCTGCGCGGCAGGCTGCCGACGTGCGTCGTCTCGATATGCGTCATGGTGGTTCCCGCTGTTCGCTCAGGCGAAATAGATCGTCTTGGTTTCCTGATAAGTCTTCAGGCCCTCGAGCCCACCCTCGCGGCCGATGCCCGACTGCTTGAAGCCGCCGAACGGCATCTCGATGTCGACGACCATGCCGTTGACCGTCAGGCTGCCGCTGCGCACCTGCCGCGCCACGTTGTAGCCGTGCTCGGCATCGGCAGTGTAAACCGCGCCGTGCAGCCCGTAGTCGGTTGCGTTAGCCTTGGCGATCATGTCGGCCTCGCCGTCATAGTCGATGAACGACACGACGGGGCCGAAGATTTCCTCGCGGGCGATCGTCATGCCGGGCTCGACGTCGACGAACACCGTCGGCTCGATGAAATAGCCGCGGTTGAGCTCGGCCGGGCGTCCGCCGCCGTGCACGGTGCGCGCGCCCTCCGCCCGGCCTTTCTCGATATAGCCCTCGACGCGGTCGCGCTGGCGGGACAGCGTCAGCGGCCCCATGCCGGTGCCGTCGGCGAACGGATCGCCGACCTTGATGCGCTTGACCGCCTCGACATAGGCCTCGACGAACTCGTCGCGGCGGGCGCGCGGCGTCAGCACGCGGGTCAGCGAGAAGCAGACCTGGCCGGTGATCGGCATCGAATAGGGCACCAGGCTCGGCAGCACCTGCTCGACCTTGGCGTCGTCGAGGATCATCGCGGCGGACTTGCCGCCGAGCTCGAGGCTGAATCGCGCCAGCCGGTCGGCGCAGGCATGCGCGATGGCCTTGCCGGCGATCGTCGAGCCGGTGAAGCTGACCTTGTCGATGCCGGGATGATTGACGAGGTACTCGCCCGTCTCTCGGCCCGCCGGCAGCATGTTGAACACGCCGGCGGGCAAGCCCGCAGCTTCGATGCACTCCGCCAGGATATAGGCGTCGATCGGCGTTTCGGGCGATGGCTTGGCGACGATCGTGCAGCCCGCCGCGAGCCCGGCCGCGACCTTGTAGCACAGCAGCACCAGCGGCGCGTTCCACGGCGTGATCGCCGCGACGACGCCCGCCGGCTCCTGCACCACGCGCGCCAGGCCGCCCGACGAGCGCCGCCGCTCCTCGACGAACGGGTAGGTGTCGCAGAGGCCGGCGTAGAAATCGAACAGGTCGGGCGACTGGCCGGATGCCATCTTGGTGAAGCCCAGAACCGCGCCGACCTGCCCGGTCCACGCCTCGGCCAGCTCGGGAAGCCGCTCGCGCAGCTTCGCCGCCACGACGCGGAGCGCGGCACCGCGCTCCTGCGGGGAAAGGCGCGGCCACGGCCCGCTGTCGAACGCCGTGCGCGCGGCGGCGACCGCCGCGTCGATGTCGGCCGGAGTCGCCTCGCGGTAGCTGAGCAGCAGTTCCTCGTTATGCGGGGCGACGACCTCGAGCTGGGCGCTGCCCCGCCCCGCGCGCCATCCGCCGTCGATGAACAGGCCGGAGTCGCCGCGGGCGCGGATGCCGTCCAGTGTCCGGTTGAGGTTTTCCATAGCGCGTCCTTTTCAACTCTCTCGGTCGTCCGCCGTGAGCATTAGCGCATCCAGCGCGACGACGCCCTGGCCCGCAGGATAGACGATCACCGGGTTGAGATCGATCTCGCGAAGACGCGGCGTGGAGCGAAGCAGCGAACCGACGGCGCCGACCAGTCCGGCCAGCGCCGCGACGTCGAGAGGGGGCGAGCCCCGGAAGCCCGTGAGCAGCGCGGCGCTCTTCAGCGCGTGAAGCTGCTCGATGATCTCGTCTTCGCTCAGGTCGGCGGGGAGCAGCCGCACGTCGTGGAACAGCTCGGCCATCACGCCGCCAGCGCCGACCAGCACGACGGGTCCCCAGTCGGGGTCGTTGCGCCCGCCGACGATCATCTCCAGCCCGCGCGCGCCCATCGCCTCGACCAGCACGCCGTCGATCGGCACGCCGGGCGCATGCCGCGCGACATCGGCGTGGAGCTTCGCCCAGCCTTGGGCCAGCGCCGCTTCGTCCGCCAGGTTCAGGACGACTCCGCCGACATCGCTCTTGTGCGACAGCGCCGCCGCCTGGACCTTGAGCACCACCGGCCAGCCGAGCGTTCGCGCCGCCGCTTTGGCCTCGTCGAGACTGATGACGAAGCGGCCGGCGGGGAAGCTGACGCCGAGCGGCGCGAGCAGCTGCTTGCTGCGATATTCCGGGACGACCCCACCTGCCGCCGGCAGGTCGAGGGCGCGAGCGGACAGATCGGCGGCGACCGCGCCGCTCGCCTGGCGCCGGCTCCACCGCGCCACCGCGCGAAAGGCGCGATCCGGCGTCGGGAAATAGGGCACGCCGAGGCCGCGCAGCGCGGCGATATAGTCCGCTGGGATTCCCGCGCCTTCGTCAACGCCTGTAAAGATCACCGGCTTCTGCGGGTTCAGCTGGCGGATGGCGTCGATGATCGGCGGAAACTTGACTTGCGCGGTGCGCTCGTCGGTCTGGATGATCGACAGGACGATCGCGCCCAGCCTGTCGTCGTCGAGCAGCGCGTCGAAGGTGTGGCGGTAGAGGTCGGGATCGACCAGCGCCTGCGCGGTCAGGTCGACCGGGTTGGACACGCCGACGAAGTCGGGCAACGCCGCGCGCAGCCTGGGGCTGAGCGTATCGTCGAACGGCGGCAGGTCGAGCCCGATCGCTTCCGCGACGTCGAGCGCCAGCGCCTTGAATGCGCCCGACTCGCCCAGGATCGCGGTGCCCGGCTTGATCGGCCCGCAGCGCACCGCGAGGTCGAGCACGTCGGCCACCTCCTCCAGGTCGCCGCACAGCACCACGCCGGCGCGCTCGACGAGCACGCGCATCACCTCGTAATCGCCCGCCATCGCCCCGGTGTGCGTCGCGGCGGACTCGCGCGCGGCGGCGCTCCGGCCGGGGTGGAGCAGCACGATCGGCTTGCCCGCATCCCGCGCGCGCCGCGCCAGCGCCTGGAAGCGCGCCGGATCGCGGAACTGCTCGACCACCAGCGCGATCGCCTGCGTGTCGTCGTCGTCGATCAGCCAGTCGGCATAATCCTCTATGCCGCTCGCCGCCTCGTTGCCGGTCGAGACGAAGTAGGACAGCGCCACGTCCTTGGCCATCAGCGTCGTCGCGATCACCGCCGCCATCGCCCCCGACTGCGAGACGATGCCGACCCGCTTTCCCTCGTCCACCCGCGGCTGCGGCATGTCGACGAAGGTCAGCGGCACGTTGTCGACGAAGTTGATCATGCCGAGGCAGTTCGGCCCCTCGACCACCATTCCCGACTCCGCCGCGATCCGGCCGATCTCGCGCTGCTCCGCGATGCCCTCCTCGCCGCCCTCGGCGAAGCCGGCAGAGAAGATGATCGCGGCGCCGACCCGGCGCGCGGCGAGCGAGCGCAGCGTGTCGAGCACGGCGGCGCGGGGGATCGCCAGCACCGCGACGTCGACATCCTCGGGCAGCACCTCGATGGCGTTGAGGCATGGTCGCCCGTCGATCTCGGCGCGGCGCGGGTTGACGAGGTGGATGTCGCCGGCAAAGCCCGCGCGCTCGAGGTTGACCAGCAGCGAGTGGCCGAGCGCTCCGGGGGTCGCCGACGCGCCGACGATCGCGACCGAGCGCGGCCGGAGCAACCGGCTGATCGCGCAGGCGGGAAGCGGCTGACGAGCCTTCATCTGATAGTTCAGGCCTTCTGGCGCGACGTGTCGTAAGCGCCCAGCCCCGGCTTGTAGGTTTTCTCGTCAAGGAACTGCCGCGTGCCTTCCTTGCGGCCCTCGGCGTCGAAGCTGTTCGCCGCTTCCTGCGCGCGGATCAGATAATCCTCGGCGTTGTCGTAGGTCATCTCGCGCACCCGGCGCATCGCGTCCTTGGTCGCCTTCAAGGCCCAGGGGTTCTTCTTCAGCAGGACGTTGCAGACCTCGGTCACGCGATCCTTCAGCACCGCGAGCGGCACCGCCTCGTTGACGAGTCCCGCCTCGACCGCCGCCTTGCCGTCGAGGTTCTCGCCCATCATCGCGTGGTACATCGCCTTGCGGAACGGCATCAGCTCGGTCGCCACCTTCGACGCGCCGCCGCCCGGCAGGATGCCCCAGTTGATCTCGCTGAGCCCGAACTGCGCTTCCTCGGCGGCGAACGCCAGGTCGCAGGCGAACAGCGGGCCATAGCCGCCGCCGAAGCACCAGCCGTTGACCATCGCGATCGTCGGCTTCTGGTACCAGCGCAGCCGCTCCCACCACACATAGGCCTGGCGCTGCGCCGCGCGTGTCGCACCCAGCCCCTTGCCCTCGTTCTCCCGAAAGTACTCCTTGAGATCCATGCCGGCGGACCAGGCGCTGCCCTCGCCCGACAGCACCAGCACGCCGACATCGTCGCGGAACTCCAACGCCTCGATCACCTCGAGCATCGTCCGGTTCAGCGTCGGGTTCATGCAGTTGCGCTTGTCGGGCCGGTTGAAGCGCACCCAGGCGATGCGGTCGACCACATCGAAAGCAACCGTGTCCGTCATCGCATCCCGCCCCTTGTTATATCCCCCCAAGTTCGCAATTCGGCATGGTCGTCGCTTGTGCCGCAGAGACATGGGGAATTGGCGCTGTGCGACGGCTCCCGCATTCGGATCACGAAATGGCGGGCTGGACCGCCGTGTCCGCCGCCTCGGGACTCGCCGCCATATGGGGCAAATGAACCTCGCCCCATTCGAGCTCGACATCGCGGACGGGATGTCCGCCGCCCTTAAGCATGCGCAGCGCGTAGGCGCGCTGGAGCTGCCGCGACGTCCGCTCCTGCACCGGCGAGAATTGCCCGCCCGCGAAGGCCGGCGAGAACCGCCCGCGCTGCACGCTTTCGACGATGCCGATGTCCTCGGCGTTCACCTCGACGATGCGCTGAAGCAGGATGTCGCGCACGCCCTGAAGCGCGGGATCGGTCGCCGCTTCGGCGCCGTTGACCATAACGACGACCCGTTCGCGCGTCCGCCCCGGCCCCGCCGGGTCGAGGATGACGGCATAGGCCTGCTCGATCATCACGCCGAACAGCACGTTGGGGAACAGGAAGTGCGATTCGCCCGTCGTCAGGTGTTCGGGTTTCAGGTTGGGGAAGCGCGGCAGCAGGTTGGCCGCCTCGTCGTCGAATTCGAGCCCGAGCAGCCCCTGCCCGAGGTAGGTGTCGCCGCCGAGGATCTGATAATGATCCTCCATCGGATTGTAGCGGTTCATCGACGGGTGAATCCACGGCAGGTGATAGCTCTCGACGAAATTCTCGACGACGATCTTCCAGTTCGCCTCGACGACCGTCGCGGTCTCCCCGCTCGTCTGGAGGAGCGACAGGTCATAGTCCCGCAACCGCTCGGCGAGCGGCGCGATGAAGCTGTCGAAGTCCTCGGCCGTGCCGCTGATGTTGACGAACACCAGCCCGCCCCATTCGCCGAGCCGCACTTCGCGCAGGCCGAGCTTGGCGGGGTCGAGGCCCTCCGCCTCGTTGACATCGACGCCGCCGACGTGCGGCATCTTCCGCAGTTCGCCCGCCAGGCTGTAGGTCCACGAGTGATAGGGACAGACGATCGTCGGGCAGTTCTGCCGCGGCTTGTCCGCCAGGATCGCGCCGCGATGGCTGCAATGATTGAAGAAGCAGCGCAGCGTGCCGGCGCGGTCGCGCGCGAGCAGCAGGTCGACGCCGCCGATGCTGATCGGGAAGATGCTGCCGGGGCGGCCGGCATCGTTGCGCGTGCCGATGCACATCCAGCCGCCATGGAACAGCGCACGGCGCTCCTCCGCGAAGACCGCGTCCGCAGTGAAAAATTCGCCGGCCAGCCCGGTCGTTGCCGCGGTGACCTCCGTCAGATGCTGGATCTGGGCGGTATTCAACATGATCGTCTCCAAGTTCGTGTTCGTTCGGGTCAGGTCCAGCGCTCGCCGACGGTCGCGGACAGCGGCGTGAGGCCGTCGATCTCAAGCGTGATCCGGTCGCCGGGCAGCACCGCCCCGACGCCGGCCGGCGTGCCTGTATAGATGAGGTCGCCGGGCACGAGCCGGTCGAAGCGGCTGAGATAGGCGACGACATCGGCGCACGGCCACATCAGGTCGGAAAGGTCGGCGTCCTGGCGGACGTCGCCGTTGACCTTGAGCACTAGGCTGCCCGTCACCGGATGCCCGACCTCGGACGCCCGGTGGATCGGCGCGATCACCGCGCCCTGGCTGAAATTCTTGCCGAAATCCCACGGCTCGCTGCGGTCGCGAAAACCAAGCTGAAGGTCGCGCCGCGTCATGTCGAGCCCGCAGGCATAGCCGAACACATGGTCGGGCGCCTGCTCGGGCGTGACCTGGAAAGTGTCGGCGCCGATCGCGATGACCAACTCACCCTCGTAGTGATAGTCGGACGTCTCGGGCGGATAGGCCAGGGTGGAGCCCGACGGCACCAATGTGTCGGCGAACTTGGTAAAGAAGAACGGCGGCGCTCGATCCGCATGGCCCATCTCGCGAGCATGCGCGGCGTAGTTGCGGCCGACGCAATAGATGCGGCGCACCGCGTAGGTCTGATCGGAACCGGCGATCGCGGCGGTGACCGTGGGGTGGGCGGATGGTGGCTGCATGGTCATAATCCCTCAATCGTCGTGTCGAGCCAGTGGCGGAAGCTGCCGGCGAAGCTGCGAAACAGCAGGATGTCGTACGTCGGCGCGTCGTCGACCTGCCGGATGACGACGCCGATATGCGCGATCACCGTGGTGGCGACCGCGCCCGGACCAAACGCCGCCGGGTGGAAATCGATCGACGCGCCGCGTTGCAGCACCGTCCGCGCATCCCGCCCCGACAGGCGAAAGATGGCGTAGCCGCCCGACTGGTCGGAAACCGAGGCGAGCGGGCCGAGCCGGTCGCGCAGGCCCGCCGCCCACTCCGCCGGGGCGGCATCGCTATGCGCCAGCCAGCTTCCCGGCCCGGTGCCGAGCAGCACGATGCCGTCGCAGGTCGAGCAAGTCGGCCCGTCGCGCAGATCGACGCGGAGCGCCGCGCCGATCGCCGCCGGCTCGACGCCCTTGCGTGCCATCACTGTCGCCAGGCCGAAGCCGATGCGCTCTTCGACGACCACCGGCTTAGCCACGGACGCGCACCCCTTCCGGATCGACGAACACCGGGTTGCACACCTCCGCCTCGAGATCGCCCCCGCGTACTGGATCATGGACGACGATCCGCTCGCCGTGCCGCTCCGGGCCGTGCACGAGCAGCGCCAGCGCGATCGAATGGCCGAGCGTCGGCGAGTAAGCAGCCGAGGTGACGAAGCCCTGGTCGTTCGCCGCCACCGCCTTGGCGCCAGTGGCCAGCAGATGTGCGCCGGCGCGCAGCCGCGCCTTCGGGTCGACCGGCTTGAGCCCGACCAGCGTCGGCCGATCGGGCGCGACCAGCCCGGGCCGCTGCGCCATGACCCGGCCGATATAATCCTTCTTCTTCGACAGCATCTTCGCCATGCCGAGGTCGCCCGCCGTGGTCTGGCCGTTGAGCTCGTTGCCGGCGGGGTGGCCCTTCTCGATCCGCATCACGCCCAGCGCCTCGGTGCCGTAGGCAACCGCATCGAACGCGCGACCCGCCTCGAACAGCGCGCGCACCAGCGCGTCGCCGGAGGTGGAGGGGACGCTGACCTCATAGGCCAGCTCGCCCGAGAAGGAGAGGCGGTAGATCCGCGCGGTGACGCCGTTCCATGTCGTCTCGGCGGCGGCCATGTACGGGAAGGCTTCGTTCGACAGGTCGAAATGCCGGAACAGCCCCTGCACCAGCCCGCGCGAGCGCGGCCCGGCGACGGCATAGGTCGCCCAATGCTCGGTCACCGAGGTCGCCTGCACGTCGAGCTCGGGCCACAGCACCTGCCGGG
>CAXTKD010000012.1:0-99919 GCA_964244885.1 uncultured Sphingomonadaceae bacterium
TGTTCAACATCGTCGCGGTCGCCGACTTCAACTTCGGCGCGATGGAGAACAAGGGACTCAACGTCTTCAACTCGAAGTACATCCTGGCCGATGCCGACACCGCGACCGACGCGGATTTCGACGCGGTGGCGGCGGTGGTGGCGCACGAATATTTCCACAACTGGACGGGCAACCGGGTCACCTGCCGCGACTGGTTTCAGCTCTCCCTGAAGGAAGGGCTGACGGTCTACCGCGACCAGGAATTCTCGGCCGATCACGGCAGCCGTGCCGTCAAGCGCATCGAGGACGTGCGCGGGCTTCGCGCCGCGCAATTCCCCGAGGACGCCGGACCGCTGGCGCACCCGGTGCGGCCCGAGAGCTATATCGAAATTTCCAACTTCTACACCGCGACGGTCTACAACAAGGGCGCCGAGGTTATCCGCATGATGGCGGCGCTGCTCGGGCCGGCGAACTACCGCAAGGGCACGGACCTCTATTTCGAGCGGCACGACGGGCAGGCGGTGACCGTCGAGGACTGGGTCCGCGCCATGGAGGACGCGAGTGGCGTCGACCTGAAGCAGTTCCGGCTCTGGTACTCGCAGGCCGGGACGCCGCAGGTGTCGGTGACCGTCGAGCATGAAGGCAAGGGCACTTTGCTCCGCATTCGGCAGTCGCTTGAAAGTACGCCCGGCCAGCCGGTCAAGCAGCCGATGCACATCCCGTTCCGCGTCGCGCTCCACGGGCGCGACGGCATGGTGGGCGAGGAGCGGCTGGTCGAGCTCAAGGACGCCGAGACGCTGGTGCGCTTCGACGGGCAGGGGGTGCCCTCGCTCAACCGGGGCTTCACCGCGCCGGTGACGATCGAGGCGGCGACCTCGCGCGCCGACCTGGCGCTGCTGTCGGCAGCCGACGACGACCCCTTCGCGCGCTACGAGGCGGCGCAGCGGCTGGCGCTCGACGTCATCGTCTCGGGCGTGGGCGGCGTGGCCGAGGACGGCGCCGAGATCGTCGCTGCGGTGCGCGCGACGCTCGACAGCGGCCTCGACCCGGCGTTCGTCGCCGACTCGGTGCTGCTGCCGAGCGAGAGCTTCGTCGGCGACCGTATGGCGGTCGTCGATCCCGATGCGATCCACCGGGTGCGCGACACGCTTCGCCGGGCGCTGTCGGACCAGCTCAGCGACCGTTGGTGGCAGGCGTATCGCGACAATGCCGACAACCGTTACGACATGAGCGGGCCGGCCAAGGCGCGGCGGCGGCTGAAGAACGTCGCTCTCGGCTATCTGACGGTGACCGAGACGAGCGAGGCGGTGACAGCCGCCTTCGCGCAGTTCCGCGACAGCGACAACATGACCGACCGGCTGGCAGCGCTCGGCTTCCTCGTCAGCACCCGTGCGCCCGAGCGCGAGGAGGCGCTGGCTCGGTTCCACGCGCGCTATGCCGCCGACCCGCTGGTGATCGACAAATGGTTCACGGCCCAGGCGCTGTCGAACCGCGACGATACGCTGGACCAGGTCGTGGCGCTCAGCCGCCACCCCGATTTCTCGCGCGCCAACCCCAATCGCCTGCGCTCGCTGGTCGGCGCCTTCGCCGCCAACCAGGCGCGCTTCCACGATGCCAGCGGCGCGGGCTACCGCTTCGTCACCGACGAGGTGCTGGCGGTCGACGCGATGAACCCGCAGTCGGCGGCGCGCCTCGTCCAGCCGCTCGGCCGCTGGAAGCGCTTCGACGAAAAGCGCGCCGCCCTGATGCGCGCCGAGCTGGAGCGCGTGCTGGCGCGGCCGGGGCTGTCCAAGGACGTCTACGAGGTGGCGAGCAAGAGCCTGGCGTAAAGCCGCCGTGCGCCTGCTTTAGGGAACTCCGCCGATGCGCACCCGTTTGAGGGGCGTTCATTTCCCCAGGAGCAGTTATGCGTAACTTTGGTTTGATGATGCGCGGCGCGATCGTCGCTTCGGCGCTGATGGCGGCGGTTCCGGCGCTTGCCGGCGACGAGGAGCGCGCGCGGGCCGCGATCTCCGAGGCGCAGGGCAAGATCGACGCCGCGACCCGCGTCAAGGCGGGCGACGTCTCGCCCGAGGCGCTGGCCCGGGCGCAGGCCTCCGTCCGCCTCGCTCAGGAAGAGCTGAAGAGCGGCCACGAGCAGAAGGCGATCAAGGCGGCGATCGATGCGCAGCAGTTCGCCGACACCGCGATCGGCCGCGCCCAGCAGCGCAGCGAAGCGAATGCCGACGCGCAGGCCGCGACGGTCGCCAGCGCGCAGCAGCAGGCCGATGCGGCGAACGCCCGCGCCGCTGCGGCCGAGCAGGCGGCCGCCGCAGCCACCGCCGACGCGCAGGCGGCGCGCAGCGCGGTGATCGTCGCGCCGGCGCCGGCGCCGGAGGCGACCGTCACGACCGAGACAGTGAAGACCGCGACTCCCGTGGTCACCCGGACGACGGTGAAGCCCAAGCGCAAGATCGTCCATCGCAAGACCACGACCGTGGCGGCGCGCCCGGTGGTGACCGAGAAGACGACGACGACACTGACGACGCGCTAAGTTTGTTGCGCTGAAGTTGCGGACGTGGGGGAGAGGTCGCGACCTCTCCCTTTGCCGTCTAGTGCCCCAGCGTCTGGAACGTCGTCATCGCGTAGAGCATCGGCAGCGACAGCACGAAGTTGGTGCGGCTGGCGAGCATCGCGGTGCGGGCGGCTTTCGCCTTGGTGTCGGCGTCGGCCTCGACGATGCCGAGCGCGCGCTTCTGGTTCGGCCAGATGATGCCCCAGACGTTGAGCATCATGATGATGCCGAGCCACATGCCGATGCCGATCAGCGTATAGGGCGGCTGGAGCGTCAGCGCCGGCACGAGGTAGCCATAGCGCCAGGCGAGGACCGCGCCGATCACCACCGTCAGCAGCGCCGACCAGCGGAACCAGAACAGCGCCTCGGGCGCGATGAACTTGCTGACGCCCGGCTTCAGCTCGGCCGGAACCTTGGGCATCGTCGGAATCTGAACGAAGTTGAAGTAATAGAGCAGGCCGATCCACAGGATGCCGAGGAAGACGTGGATCCAGCGCAGGAACGCCAGTTCGAACAGCGGATTGTGATCCTGGATGTCGCCATGGTGCGAGAACACCAGCAGCAGCACCGCCAGCAGGATGCCGAGGACGAACGCCCACGAAAGATTGCTCAGTATCTTGCCCATCTGGTGTCCCCTTCGGATCGTATCGACACAAGGATAGCGCCGCGCGGGCGGAAGGTCGATATGGCACGGAAATGATCGACGAGGGTTTCGCTCGCATGGCCACCGCCCCCAAGCTCGATGACGTGCCGCCGCGCCAGGTCCACGAGATCGACGGCAATCGCCTGACGCTGCTCCACGACGGTCCGACCGGCCTCGAAACGCTCATCGCGCTGATCGACGGCGCGAAGACCGACCTCAGGGTGCTCTACTACATCTTCTTCGACGATCCCGCCGGGCGGCGTGTGCTCGACGCGCTGGTCGCGGCGCGCCGGCGCGGGGTGGAGGTCAGGCTGGTGATCGACGGCTTCGGCAGCCACAAGACCCCGGTCGCCTTCTTCCAGCCGCTGGTCGAGGCGGGCGGGCAGTTCTGCCGCTTCAACCCCGACTTCGGGCGGCGCTACGTGCTGCGCAACCACCAGAAGATGGCGATCGCCGACGGTGCGCGCGCGGTGATCGGCGGCTTCAACGTCGGGATCGGCTATTTCGACCCGGAGTGCCCCGCCGGCTGGCGCGACCTCGGCCTCCATATCGAAGGCCCGGCGGTCGCTCATCTCGCCGCCTATTACGATGCCATGCATCAGGGGATTCGCGGCGAGCGGTCGGTTCGCTCGCTTCGCCGCATGCTGAAGCGGATGACGCAAAAGGAAGGAAGGCTGCGCTGGGTATTCGGCGGACCGGGGCCGGTCAGCCCCTATGCCCGGCAGGTGCGCGCCGACTTGAGGACCGCGAGCAAACTGTCGATGATGATGGCCTATTTCGCGCCAAACCGGCGGATGCTGCGGCAGATGCGCACCGTGGCGACGCGCGGCGAGGCGCGGCTGATCACGGCGGGCAAGACCGACCTTTTGACCTCGCAACTCGCGGCGCGCGCCACCTACCGCCACCTGATGCGGCGCGGCGTGCGGATCGCCGAATATGACAAGTGCCGGTTGCACGCCAAGCTGATCGTCGTCGACGACGCGGTCTATATCGGCTCGGGCAATTTCGACATCCGAAGCCTCTACATCAACCTTGAGGTGATGCTGCGGATCGAGGACGCGGGAGTCGCGGCGGAGGCGCAGGCGCTGTTCGACGCCGACTTCGCCGCGAGCAAGCCCGTCGACCGCGAAGCCTTCGAGCGCGAAGCGACATGGTGGAACCGCACGCGCTGGGCGTTCGCCTATTTCCTGTTCACCACCGTCGACCTGCTGCTGGCCCGCCGCGCCGGAGACTAGCCGATCGGCTTGCGGTGCGCGAAATAGAGGTGTGCGGGCGGCACGTTGAGCGCTTCGAAATCGTGGTCGATGCGGCCGAAGAAGCGCTTCAGCCCCGCCGAGACCTTGGGCGAGAATTGATAGACGAGGAATACGCCGTGGGCGTGGAGCGCGGCGTTCGTCGCCTTGAGGATCGCCTCGCGGACGGTGGCGGGCATGGTGCTGAACGGGATGCCCGAGATGATGTAGTCGGCGCCGCTCTCGCCCAGCTCGTTCAGGATCGCGCCGATGTCGGCGGCGGAGCGGTGGACGACGTGGACCCGCTTGTCGGTCATCGTCTCCGACAGGAATTTCACGAAATCCGGATTGGTCTCGATCAGCACCAGCTTCGCGTCGGGGCCGAGCTTCTTGAGGATCGGAACGCTGATGGTGCCGACGCCCGGGCCGTACTCGACGAACACCTTTGCCTTCGACCAGTCGACCGGCTTCAGCATCGCGCGGATGAGGTAGCGCGAGCTCGGGATGATCGAGCCCAGCATTTTCGGGTGCTTGAAGAAATTGCGCGCGAACAACGACAATTGCGCCGCCGTCGATGGACCACTTGCCTGCACGCGCTCGCCTTATTTCCGTTGGAAGTGGTTGTCCCATAGCAGCATCGCGCCGTGGTGGAACTGTGTTTCGCCGCAGGTTGGCAAAGCGGTTCCGCGCACCGTAACGGAGAGCATGAGCCGCTTCAGCCTGCCCCGCCGGGACTTCGCCATCGTCTTCATGGTGCTGCTGACGGTGGCGGCGGGAAACACCGCGCTGCAATCGGTGCTGCCGGCGATCGGCCGGTCCTTGCGGATTCCCGACCTGCTGATCGCGATGATCTTCTCGTTATCCGCGCTGATCTGGACGGCCTCCGCGCCGGCCTGGGCGCGGGCATCCGACCTCCGCGGCCGCAAGCGGCTGATGCAAGTAGGGCTTGCCGGCTTCACCGTGTCGATGGTGCTCTGCGGCGTGGTGATCCATGGCGGGATCGAGGGCTGGATCGGCCCCTTGCTGACGGTCGCGCTGTTCGCCCTCGCGCGCTGCCTGTTCGGCTTGTTCGGCTCGGCCTCCAACCCGGCGGCGCAGGCCTATGTCGCGGGCCGCACGAGCATCGCCGCGCGCACGACGGCGCTGGCGACGCTGGCGTCCGCCTTCGGGCTCGGCACGATCCTCGGGCCGGCGGTCGCGCCGCTGTTCGTGGTGCGGCCGTTCGGGCTGGCGGGGCCGCTGTTCGCCTTCGCCGCGATCGGCGCGGCGACGCTGCTGTTGCTCAGCCGACTGCTGCATCGTGACGCACCGGACGATGCCAGCGCCGGCGGCGCGGCGGCGAGCATGCCGACGATCGGTGGCGGCTCGACCGGCGCGACGGTAACCGCCGCGCTGGCGGGCACCGACCGGCGCCTGTCATGGCGCGACCGGCGCATCCTGCCCTACACGCTGTTCGGCCTGCTCGCGGGCAGCGCGCAGGCGGCGACCGGGCAGTCGATGGGATTCCTCGTCATCGACAGGGTCGGCGGCGACGCGATCGCCGCGCAGCCGCTGATCGGCCTCGCCTTCATGGCCGGAGCGGGCGCGACTCTGCTGGTGCAATGGGGCCTGATCCGAATGGTCGGCCTTGCACCCGCCGGGCTGATGCGCTGGGGCGCGGCGCTTGCGGCGGCGGGCCTGGTGGCGACGGCGATGGCGCCCGACTACCACGCGACCGTGCTCGCCTATGCGCTGACCTCGGCAGGCTACGGCTTCATCCGCCCCGCCTCCACCGCCGGCGCGAGCCTGGCGGTCGGCCCCGAGGAGCAGGGCGGCGTCGCGGGCGCGGTGACGGCGGTCAACGGATCGGCGTTCATCGCCGCGCCGGCGATCGGCGTCGGTCTCTACGAGCTCGGCCAGCCGCTGCCCTATCTGGCGAGCGCGCTTGTGATGCTCGGACTGCTCTTCTGGGCTGTCACCAGCCGCAGGTTGCGGGCCGACGGCTGATCGGCTCTGATGACCCCAGGACGGAACGTCCCTGGGGAGTGCCGATGAGTTTGCCCGATGGCTGGCCCGCGATGTCGATCGCCCGGGCGCATGCGCTGCTGACCGCGCCGGGCGCGCCGTTCGAGATGGACGAGGTGACGATCCGCGGCGTGCCGACGCGGGTGTGGAAGAACATCCCGCCGACCCTGCGCGACGCCTTCCAGCTGGGCCGCGCCCACGGCGAGCGCGTCTTCATCGTCCATGACGACGAGCGAGTGACCTTCGCGGCGTTCGGGCGCGCCACGCTGGTGCTGGCCGAGGCGCTGGCTGCCGGCGGCGTGGCCAAGGGCGACCGGGTGGCGATCGTCATGCGCAACCTGCCCGAATGGCCTGTCGCCTTCTACGCGACCGCACTGCTCGGCGCGGTGGCGACGCCGCTCAACGCCTGGTGGACCGGCGCCGAGCTCGAATACGGCCTGGTCGACTCCGGAGCCAAGGTGCTTATCGTCGATGCCGAGCGCTACGGCCGGCTGGCCGGGCACCTGCCCGATTGCCCCGACCTGAAGCGCATCTACGTGGCGCGCGCGAGCGAAGAACCGGCCCATCCGCTCGCCTGCAGGCTGGAAGACGTGATCGGCAAGCCCAACAGCTGGGCGAACCTGCCCGAGCGGCCGCTGCCCGATGTCGAGATCCAGCCCGACGACGATGCGACGATCTTCTATACCTCGGGCACCACCGGAAAGCCGAAGGGCGCGCTCGGCACGCAGCGCAACCTGCTGTCGAACATCGCCGCATCGGGGATTTCCGCCGCTCGGACCTATTTGCGGCGCGGCGAGATGCCGCCCGCGCCCGACCAGGCGGTGCAGAAGGCGACGCTGCTGACGGTGCCGTTCTTCCACGCCACGGGCTGCTTCGCGGTGATGAGCCCGTCGCTGTTCGCCGGCGCCAAGCTGGTGCTGATGTGGCGGTTCGAGCCCGAGGCGGCGATGGCGCTGATCGAGCGCGAGAAGGTCAGCAGCGCCGGCGGCGTTCCGACCATCGCCTGGCAGCTGCTCGAGCACCCGGCGCGCGCCAAATACGATCTCTCCAGCCTCGAATCGGTTGCCTATGGCGGCGCGCCCTCGGCGCCCGAGCTGGTGCGGCGGATCAAGGAAGCCTGGCCGAAGTCGCAGCCCGGCAACGGCTGGGGAATGACCGAGACCTCGGCGACCTTCACCAACCATGGCGGCGAGGATTACGAGAACCGCCCCGACAGCGCAGGGCCGGCGGTGCCGGTGTGCGACCTGAAGGTGCTCGGGCCCGATGGCGAGCCGGTGCCGCCAGGGGCGGTCGGCGAGATCTGGGGCAAGGGCCCGAACGTCGTCAAAGGCTATTGGAACAAGCCCGAGGCGACGGCGCAGACCTTCCAGGACGGATGGGTGCGGACCGGCGACCTGGGGCGCATCGACGACGAAGGCTTCCTGTTCATCATCGACCGCGCCAAGGACATGCTGATCCGCGGCGGCGAGAACATCTACTGCATCGAGGTTGAGAACGTCCTTTACGACCACCCGGCAGTAATGGACGCGGCCTTGGTCGGCATCCCGCACAAGACGCTGGGCGAGGAGCCCGGCGCGGTGGTGTCGCTGAAGCCCGGCGCCGAAGCGGGCGAGGCGGAGCTTCGCGCCCATGTCGCCGAGCGGCTGGCGGGCTTCAAGGTGCCGGTGCGGGTGATCCTCCAGCGCGAGACTCTGCCAAGGAACGCCAATGGCAAGATCCTGAAGAACGAGCTGAAGGCGCTATTCTAGCTCCCTCTCCCGCAAGCGGGAGAGGGTCGGGGTGAGGGGCGAAGCGCGCCAGCGCAAGCAGCGCCGGCCTCAGCGGTTTCCCTCACCCCGCTCGCTGCCGCGAGTCGCCCTCTCCCGCAAGCGGGCGAGGGGGTCCAGGTCAGGCTCCGAACCGCGGTAGTTTGCGCCCGGCGGTGTCACCCCACCCCTACCCCTCCCCATCGAAGGGGAGGGGACGCTCTTCTTGACAGTAACAGCCAAGTCCCTCCCCCTTCGATGGGGGAGGTTAGGTGGGGGTGACAACGCCGGGCGAACGGCAATCCGACGCCAAACGAGCGGCCTCTACGCCGCCTCCCCCATCGTCAGCCGCTCGTACCGTCGCAGATGGTGGTCGGTGGACCCGAACTGGCTTTCGATCATCGTCGCGCGCTTGAAATAATGTCCGACGGCGAGTTCGTCGGTCATGCCCATGCCGCCGTGGATCTGGATCGCCGCCTCGCCGACGAAGGTGCAGGCCTTGCCGACTCGGACCTTGGCGGCGGACACCGCCGCGCTGCGCTCGGCGTCGGGAAGGTCGAGCTTCAGGGTCGCCATCAGGGTCATCGAGCGCGCCTGCTCGACCTCGATGAACATGTCGACCATGCGGTGCTGGAGCACCTGGAAGTCGGCGATGGCGCGGCCGAACTGCTTGCGCTGCTTGGCGTAGTCCATTGTCTGAGCGTGAATCTCTTTGCATACGCCGACGGCTTCCGAGCACAGCGCGGCGATGGCTTCGTCTACGATCCGCTCGATCAGCGGCAGCGCCTCGCCCTCGGGCGCGAGCAGCGCCGAGGCGGGGACGGCGACGTTCTCGAAGTGAACTTCGGAGGCGTGGCCGCCGTCGACGGTCTGATAGTCGCGGGTCGAGATGCCGGGCGCTCTGGCATCGACCAGCACGACCGAGACGCCCGCGCGGTCGCGGCGGTTGCCCGAGCTGCGCGCGGTGACGATCAGGTGGCTGGCGAATGGCGCGTCGCGGACGACCGCCTTGTGGCCGTTGAGGACATAGCCGTCGCCGCTCTTCCTGAGCGTCGTCGTCAGGTCGGCGAGGTCGTAGCGGCCCTGCGGCTCGGCGTAGGCGAAGGCGATGGTGGCGCCGCCGCCGATCAGCGTTCCGATCAGCTCGTCGCGGCCCGCCGCCTTGAGGAAGCCGCCGCCGATCACCGCGGTCGAGAGATAGGGCTCAACCACCAGCTTCGAGCCAAGCGCCTCCATGACGATCATGTTCTCGACGGGGCCGCCGCCGAGGCCGCCCTGCGCTTCGCTGAACGGCGCGGAGAGGATGCCGAGCTCCTCGGCGAAGCTCTTCCACATCTCGGGCGACCAGCCGGCCTCCGAGCGCGCGATCTTCATCCGAGTCTCGTGGCCGTAGCGGTCGAGCAGAAAGCGCTCCAGCGTGTCGCGGAGCATCGTCTGGGTTTCGTCGAGCGTGAAGTCCATGGTCGCTTCCTTTGTCCGTCATCCCGGCGAAAGCCGGGACCCAGGCGATCGTCCCGCTGGGTCCCGGCTTTCGCCGGGATGACGGCTGAGTTGGGGCTAGAGGCCGAGCACCATCTTGGCGATGATGCCGCGCTGGATTTCGTTCGAGCCGCCGTAGATGCTCGTCTTGCGCATGTTGAAATAGACCGGCGCGGCGCGCTGGGCGTAGTCCGGCCCGATCTCGTACTCGTTGCCGCCCGGCCCCCGGAAGTACGGCGCGCCGTAATGGCCGACCGCCTCCAGCGTCAGCTGGGTGACGCGCTGCTGGACCTCGGTGCCCTTGATCTTGAGCAGCGACGATTCCGGCCCCGGGCCCTTGCCGGCGGCCTCCGAGGCGAGCGTGCGAAGCTCGCTATATTCCAGCGCCATCAGGTCGATCTCGAGCTCGGCGATCTTGCGCCGGAACAGCGGGTTCTCGATCAGCGGCTTGTCCTCGTCCAGCTCGGTTCGGGCGATGGTCTTCAGCTTCTCGACCGCGCGCTTGGAGGCGGCGACGCGGGCGATGCCGCTGCGCTCGTGCGCCAGCAGGAACTTGGCGCAGGTCCAGCCCTTGTTCTCTTCGTAGATGCGGTTCTCGACCGGCACCTTGACGTTCTCGAGCCAGACCTCGTTGACTTCGTGCTCGCCGCCCAGCGTGATGATCGGGCGGACGGTGACGCCGGGGCTGGTCATGTCGATCAGCAGGAAGCTGATTCCCTCCTGCGGCTTCACGTCCGGATTGGTGCGGACGAGGAAGAAGCCCCAGTCGGCGTGCTGCGCGAGCGTCGTCCAGGTCTTCTGGCCGTTGACGATATAATAGTCCTTGCCGTCCTCGGTGACGCGCTCGGCCTTGGTCCGGAGCGAGGCGAGGTCGGAGCCGGCGCCGGGCTCGGAATAGCCCTGGCACCACCAGATGTCGCCGTTGAGCGTGCCGGGAAGGAAGCGCTCCTTCTGCTCGGGCGTGCCGAAGGTGTAGATGACGGGCGCGACCATGTTGATGCCGAACGGCAGGATCGGGAAGGTGTCGGCGCGCGCCTGCTCCTCGCCCCACAGATAGCGCTGCACCGGCGTCCAGCCGGGGCCGCCGTACTCCTTGGGCCACGCCGGCGCGACCCAGCCCTTGGCGGCAAGGATGCGGTGCCAGCGCAGCATGTCTTCCTTGCCGAGGTCCTCGCGGTCGGTGCCGACGCGGCGCAGCTCGGGCGGGTAGTTGGCGGCGATGAAGGCGCGCGCCTCGTCGCGAAACGCGATATCTTCGGCGCTGAAATCGAGGTTCATGGCAGGTCCTTCCCCAACGCTGCGAAGCGCTACACGGGCGACCGCGGGTTGTCCGCTATCACATGTGTCAAGAATCTTCGGCCAAGGGGAAACTATCCGTGAAGACGGTGCGTTGAATGGCTCAAGTTTGGTGTGGCGTGGCGGAAAACGGAAATGTCAATAGCAATTTTCAAGACCTTCAGCGGCCGGGCCGTGGCGACCGCGATCACGCTGGCTCTCGGCTCGGCTTCTTCCGTGGCGATAGCGCAAACCCCGGTTCCGGCCGTCGCCCCGGTCCAGGCGCTGAGCTGGGGCGAAAGTGACGCCAAGGCACTGCTCAAGACCGTCGCGAAAGCGGAGAAGGAGGGGCTGGACCCCGCCAGCTACGGCTATGACGCGCTGAAGCTCGCGATCGAGACGGAAGACAAGGTCGGCATCGACTATCTGGCGACGGCGGCGGCGCTCCAGCTGGCGACCGACTATCGCTATGGCCGGACCCCGACCGCGATGCGGATCGACTGGCACATGGGCGCGGTGCCCAAGCCCGGCACGATGATGCCTTTCGTCGAGCAGGCGCTCGCCAATCATCGCGTCTCGACCGCCATCGAGGGGCTGCTGCCGAACAATCCCGAATATAAGGCGTTGCGCGAGGCGCTTGCTGACGCGTCGCCTGACACCGCGCGCGCCGAGCAGTTGCGAGTCAACATGGAGCGCTGGCGCTGGATGCCGCGCGGCCTTGGCGAAAATCATGTGATGGTGAACGTGCCGGCGCACCAGGTGAGGATCGTCCGCGACGGCCAGGTCGTCGCCGAGCACGATGCGATCGTCGGCAAGCCCGACACGCCAACTCCGGCGTTTGCGTCGACGGTGAGTGCGGTCGCGCTCAACCCGTCGTGGGCGGTGCCACCGCTTTTAAAGGCCAAGAAGCTGGCGCTCTACAAGAAGAACCCTGCGGCGGCGCGCCGGATGGGCTATAGCGTGTCCTACACCGCGAACGATGTCCGCATCACCCAGGCGCCGGGGCCGCAGAACGCGCTCGGCCAAATCAAGCTGGTGATGCCGAACGACTATGCGATCTATCTGCACGACACTTCGGAACGGAAGCTGTTCACCGGCCAGAAGCGCACCTTGTCCTCGGGCTGCGTCCGCGTCGATCGGCCGGTCGAAATGGTGAACGAGCTGCTCGACGGCAGCGAGTGGGACTCGTCGCGGGTCGACGAGGCGCTTGCCTCGGGCAAGTCGGCCAATGCCCGTCTCGCCGCACCGATGCCGGTCTACATCACCTACATCACTGCGGCGGTTTCGAGCGACGGCAGCGTGACGCTGCTGGGCGACCCGTACAACCGCGACGCGGCGGTGGCGGCGGCGCTCGGGGCCCGAACGCAGACTGCGGCGATGCCGGCCCGCATTCAGACGGCTTCGCTAGACTAGGTCGACCGGCGTCCGGGCTCAGCGATCTTTCAGGTAAAACCGCTCGGTCGGCGTCAGGTCGTCCGCCAGTTCGTAGACGATCGGTTGACCTGTCGGGATTTCGAGCAGCGGAATCTCCGCATCTGAAATGCCCGACAGATGCTTGACCAGTGCCCGCAATGAATTGCCGTGCGCCGAGATGATTACGCGCTTGCCCGCCTTCAGCTCAGGTGCGATCGCGCTCTCCCAATAAGGCAGGACGCGCGCGATGGTGTCCTTCAGGCTCTCGGTCGGCGGCACCTTGATGCCGGCGTAGCGTCGATCGCCCGAAAGGTCGAAGGGCGATCCCGCCTCCATCTCCGGCGGCGGCACGTCGAACGAGCGGCGCCAGATCTTGACCTGCGCCTCGCCCGCCTTGGCGACCGTCTCGGCCTTATTGAGCCCGGTCAGCCCGCCATAATGGCGCTCGTTCAGCCGCCAGTCCTTGATCACCGGCAGCCACAGCCGCCCCATCGCCTCCAGCGCCAGGTCGAGCGTCTTGATCGCCCGGGTCTGGAAGCTGGTGAAGCACAGGTCGAAGTCATAGCCCTTCGCCGACAGCAGCGCGCCCGCAGCCTTGGCCTCGGCGGCGCCTAGTTCGGTGACGTCGACATCCCACCAGCCGGTGAAGCGGTTCTCGAGGTTCCACGCCGACTGGCCGTGGCGGAGGAGAACGAGGGTGGGCATCAGCGAAGGTCCTCAACGAGTTCCAGCAACGCCGCGAGGCAGTCGCGGGCGAGCGCCATCGAGCGTTCGGGCGACCAGCCCTGCACAGGATCGGGCATGTCGTCGGCGTCCTTGAACGGCATCTCCAGCGTCATCGACAGCGCGCCGAAGCGCTCGGCAAGCGCGTTGGTGCTCATGCTGAGGTTGGCCTTGCCCGGCGGGGCGATGCCGTAGCCGACCTTGGTCTGGAAGTCCGGGCTGAGGCGCGCCAGCGTCTCGATATAGCGGGCCAGCAGGCGGGTCTGCCGCTCGACAAGCGACGGGATCCCCTCGAAGCCCGCGATGAAATTGTGCGAGATCGACTCGTCGCCGTGGACGTCGAGGCAGAAGTCGACGCCCGTCGCCTTCATCCGCTCCAGCACATGATGGACCTCGGGGCTGCGCTCCAAGGTCGGCTCGTGCCACTCGCGGTTGAGGTTGACGCCCGCCGCGTTGGTGCGAAGATGCCCGCGCCGCGACCCGTCCGGGTTCATGTTGGGGACGATGTAAAACGTCGCGAGCGTGCGGAGCTTGCGCGCGATCGGGTCGGCGGGGTCGGTCAGGCGCTCCAGCGCGCCTTCCATCCACCATTCGGCCATGCTCTCGCCGGGGTGTTGGCGGGCGATCAGCCAGACCTTCTTTTCGCCCTCGCCGAGCGTGATCAGGTCGAGATCCTGCCCGTCGAGCGTCTGGCCGAGGACGTCAAGGCCGACGCCCGGCGCCTGGCCGGTCAGCGCGACGAGGTCGGCGTGGCGCTCCATGCTATAGGGCGCGAAATAGGCGAACCACGCGCTGTTGGTCTCCGGCGTATAGCGGATGGTGAGCGTGCCATCGGCATAGTCGGTGTCGGTGCGGAGCCACGTCTCGCGGTCCTCGGACACGCAGGCACGATAGTTGGGCCAACCGCCCGGATAAGCGCTGCCCGCGAGGTCAACGATCCTGATCACGCAGGGGTCGCCCGCCGCCCCGGTCAGGCGGAAGTGGAACCATTGGTAGAAGTCTGACTGGCGATCGCGGCGGATCGCCAGCTCGATCGCCTGGGGGCCGTCAGCTTTGCGGACTTCGATATTGCCGCTGTCGAACGCGGACGAGATATGGATCATTTAGCCCTTCACGGTGACCGTCTTGCCAGACGGGCCGGGGTAGCCGGAGAGCAGGGCGCGGGCAAGCCGCGGCACCGACGAGTCCGCCGCCGCCGAGTCGACGCGCGCCTCCATGACCGCGCGGCCCTCCCAGATCACGCTCGCATCGCTTCGGCGCTTAAGCTGGAGCGCCAGCGTGTCGATCGCGGTGTCGGTCGATTTCGGCTTGCCGATCCCGAAGCTGGTGCCGAGCCCGACGCCAAGATGGCGGCCGAAGGTCGCGCCGCCGATGCCGATCGTCAGCGGCGAGCGGCCGCCGGTGATCCCGGCGCGGGTCGTCCGGGTGTAGTCGAGCGAACCGACGATCTCGGCGCCGCCGAGGCTATCGACCGGCGTAAAGCCGGCGGCGCGGAGCTCGCCTGCGACCGCGCCGGCATAGGTGCGGTATTCCAAGCTGCCGCCGTCGCTGGCGCGAGCCGGCTCAATGTAGACCGCACCGCGCGCCACGGGTTGGTTGAGATGGAAGCGCGTCACTTGAATGCCACCGTCGGAGGTCGCGCAGGACGCAAGAAGAACGGCGGTTAAGGCGATGGCGGCGGAGAGGCGGCGGGCAGTCATGGGCATCCTCGATAAATGCGATTGAACCTCTATAACGCTCGGGCAACCGTTTGGGCTGCACAGCCGTTTGGCGCGTGATTCAAGACATAGGTGAAGCTAATGAGCGACAGGGGCGCGGTGCTGGTAACGGGCGGGGCGGGCTATATCGGCAGCCACGCGGTGCTGGCGCTGAGGGACGCGGGCTTCAAGGTCGCGGTGATCGACAATCTCGTCACCGGCTTCCGCTGGGCGGTGCCGGACGATGTCGCCTTCTACGAGGGCGACATCGCCGACGAGGCGCTCATCGACCGCATCGTCGCCGAGCAGGGCACGATCGCGATCATGCATTTCGCGGGCTCGGTCGTCGTCCCCGAATCGGTCGACAACCCGCTCAAATATTACCGCAACAACACCGCCAACAGCCGGACGCTGATCGAGTCGGCGGTGCGCAATAGCGTGAGGCACTTCATCTTTTCCTCGACCGCCGCGGTCTACGGCATCCCCGATGCGACGACGGTGACCGAAGATATCGAAAAAGCGCCGATCAACCCCTACGGCATGTCGAAGCTGATGACCGAGGCGATGCTCAAGGACGTCTCGGCGGCGCACCCGCTCAACCATATCTGCCTGCGCTACTTTAACGTCGCCGGCGCCGACCCCGATGGCCGCACCGGCCAGTCGACCGCCGGCGCCACGCACCTGATCAAGGTCGCGGTCGAGGCGGCGCTCGGCAAGCGGCCGGGAATCACCGTGTTCGGCACCGACTACGACACGCCGGATGGCACAGGGGTGCGCGACTATATCCACGTCAGCGACTTGGCGGCCGCGCACGTCATCGCGCTGGAAAAGCTGATCGAGAACCCCAAGACCTCGATGACGCTCAATTGCGGCTACAGCCGCGGCTTCTCGGTGCTCGAAGTGCTCGACGCCGTCGAGCGCGTCTCCGGCGTCCGCGTCGAGCGCACGCTGGCGGGCCGCCGCGCCGGCGATCCCGACGCTTTGGTCGCCGACAATCGCCGAATCGTCGAGACCTTCCGCTGGCAGCCCAAGCACGCCCAGCTCGACACCATTGTCGGCCACGCGCTGGCGTGGGAGAAGTCGCTGGACAAGCGCCGTCCCGGTTGACTTTGCGCCCCTCCGCCCGTAGGGACGCCGCTCTTTTCCAACATCCAGCCTTGCCCGGACGTGTCATGAAGATTCGTAACTCGCTGAAGTCGCTCAAGGGTCGTCACCGCGACTGCCGCGTGATCCGCCGCCGTGGCCGGACCTATGTGATCAACAAGACCAACCGCCGCTTCAAGGCGCGCCAGGGCTGAGCGGACACCCAACCGCCGTCGTCTTCGACGTCGGCAATGTCCTCTACGACTGGAACATCAGCTACCTCTATTCGAAGCTGATCGACGATCCGGACCGGCTCGCCTGGTTCCTAGACAACGTCGTTACGCGGGAGTGGCATTTCCAGCACGACGAGGGCCGCAACGCCGCCGACACCACCGCGGAGCTGATCGCCGCCTTCCCTGAGGAACGCGCGCTGATCGAGGCCTATGAGCCGCGCTGGATGGAGATGATCCCGGGGCCGGTGCCTGGCTCGATCGAGATCGTCGAGGAACTCGCGGCGAACGGCGTCCCGCTCTACGCGATCACCAACTTCAGCCACGAATTCTGGCCGCGCCTGCTGGACGTCGCGCCGGTCTTCAACCACTTCCGCGACATCATCGTCTCGGGCGTCGAGCGCATGGTGAAGCCCGACGCGCCGATCTTCGCGCTTGCGATGAAGCGCTTCGGCCTAAAGCCCGGCGAGGCGCTGTTCGTCGACGACCGCGCCGACAACGTTGCGGCGGGCGCGGCGGCCGGCTTGGTAGGCCACGTTTTCGAGGATGCGCCGACGTTGCGCTCCGTGCTCGAGAGCTACGGCCTGCTGTAGTTAACCGGACTGCAAGGCTTCTGCGTCAGGGTGGCGGGATGCCCCGCCCGCTCGACATCCTCGACGAGATTCGCCGCCTGATGGACGAGGGCGGAATCCTGCCGACTCCCGCCAATTACGATGTCTGCCACCGCTATGTGACGCACAGCGACCAGGCGGTTTGGGCGGCGGTCGCCGATGCGATCCGGAAGGACGGCCGGCTGACCGCCGAGGCGCTGACGCAAATCCAGGAACAGACCGGGCAGACGCCCGACGGCCCGGGCTCGGCGCCGTTCCTGGCAAGGGTCGAAAGCCAGCTCGCGGAGGTCGGCGCCTATTTGAAGGACGCCAGTGGCGACGCCGAGACCTATGGTAAGGCGCTCGAAGCAGGGCGGAGCGAAATCTCGCTTGCGGTCGAAGAGACTCGCGCCACGCGGCTGCTCGCGGGGCTCGCGGCGGCGACCGACGAGATGGTCGCCCAGACCGCCAAGCTCAACGCCAGGCTTCGCCATTCGAGCGAGGAGGTCGCGCAGATGCGGCGCGAGCTCGACAAGGCGCGCCGCGACACGATGCGCGATTCGCTGACCGGACTTCCCAATCGCCGCGCCTTCGACGCGCAGATCGCCGAGCTGTCGGCGGCGGCGGACGCCGGCGGCGCGCCGCTGACGCTCGCCTTCTGCGATGTCGATCACTTCAAGAAATTCAACGATACCTGGGGCCACCGAATCGGCGACGACGTATTGCGGCTGGTCGGCGTCCGCATGGTCGACGCCTTCCAGGCGAGCGGCTTCCCGGCGCGTTACGGCGGCGAGGAATTCGTGGCGATCCTGCCCAGGCTCCAGCCGTGCGAGGCGCTGGCGGTCGCCGACAAGTTCCGCACCTCGATCAGCGCCCGGTCGCTCAAGCGGCGCGGCGACGGCAAGGACATCGGCCGGGTGACGATCTCGGTCGGCCTCGCCACCAGGCGGCCCGGCGAAAGCGCCGACAGCCTGATCGAACGCGCCGACGCCGCACTCTACCGCGCCAAGGGCGAAGGCCGCGATCGGGTAGTGGCGGCATAGCCTCACGCCGCGTCGTGGAAGATAATCCCGAGTGTGTGGCGCCGGCCTGATCGCAGCGCGCTGACGCCGTGGCGGTGCACGACGCGGTAATCGCCGCGCGAACCCTTCACCGGCCGTCTATTCACCGCGAACACCACGGCGTCGCCCTTGCTGAGCGGTACGACCGAGACGCGCGACTGCATGCGCGGCCGCCGCTCGGTCAGCACGAACTCGCCGCCGTCGAAGTCGGCACCCGGCGCCGATAGAAGCACCGCGACCTGAAGCGGAAAGACGTGCTCGCCGTAGAGATCCTGATGCAGGCAATTATAGTCGCCGGGGCCATAGCGGAGAAGCAGCGGCGTCGGGCGGACTTGCCCTGCGTCGTGGCAGCGCGCGAGGAAGTCGGCATGGTCGGCTGGGAAGCGCGTGTCGACGCCCATCCGCTCGTGCCAGCGGTTCGCGAACCCGGCGAGCGGCGGGTAGAGCGCGGTGCGCAGCCGCTCGACCAGCGGGGGCAGCGGATAGGCGAAATAGCGGTACTCGCCGCGCCCGTAGCCGTGCCGCGCCATGACGACGTGGTTGCGGAAGCCCTCGCCGTCGTAGAGCGCCGCAGTGGCGTCGCACTCGGCGGGCGACAGCAGGGCGGGCAGCACCCCCCAGCCCTGCGCGTCGAGGTCACCCTCGACTCTTCGCCAGTCCGTCACGCCGCCTTCGCTTCGCGGTCGAGCAGCGCGCGTTTGCGCTCGACGCCCCATCGGTAGCCCGACAGCGCACCGTCGCTGCGCACCACCCGGTGGCACGGGATTGCGACCGCGAGCGCGTTGGCGGCGCAGGCGCCAGCGACGGCGCGCACCGATCCGGGCGCGCCGATCGATTCGGCGATCTCGGCATAGCTCGCGGTCGCGCCCGCCGGGATGTCGCGAAGCGCCGCCCACACGCGCTGCTGGAACGCGGTGCCGCGCACGTCCAATGGCAGGTCGAGGCCGAGCTTTGGCGCCTCGACGAAGCCCACCACCTTGGCGACCAGCGCCTCGTACTCGGCGTCGCCGCCGGTCAGCGTCGCCTTGGGAAAGCGGTCCTGCAGGTCGCGGACCAAGGCGTCGGGATCGTCGCCGATCAGGATCGCGCAGACGCCGCTCTCGCTGCTCGCGACCAGGATCGCGCCGAGCGACGCCTCCCCGACCGCGAAACGGATCGCCGCGTCCTTGCCGCCGTCGCGATAGCGCCCCGGCGTCATGCCGAGCATCGCGCCGGCGCTCTCGTAGAACCGCCCGCTCGAGTTGAAGCCCGCGTCGTACAGCGCTTCGGTGACGCTGCCGCCCCCGGCGAGCGCGGCGCGAACCCGGGCGGCGCGGTGCGCGTCGGCATAGGCCTTGGGCGTCACCCCGGTCGCCGCCTTGAACAGCCGGTGGAAGTGGTGCGGGCTCAAGCGCACCGCCGCCGCCAGTTCGGCAAGCAGCGGCGGCTCCTCCGCCGCCTCGATCATCCGGCAGGCGCGCGCGATCCGCTCGGCGTTGGGACCGTCTCCCTCGTCTGGCTTGCAGCGCTTGCAGGCGCGAAAGCCCGCCGTTTCGGCCTCCGCCATCGTCGCGTGGAAGGCGACGTTCTTAGGGTTGGCCGGCCGCGAGGCGCAGGACGGGCGGCAGTACACGCCGGTGGTCGCAACCGAATAATAGAAGTCGCCGTCCGCCGTCTTGTCGCGCGCCAGAACGCGCGGCCAGCGCGGGTCATGCTCGGTCGTCATCTGCGTCGCCATGGTCTGTTCCTTCTCGCGTCCTGTCGATGAGGGCAACATGGCGGCGCGCGTCCAGGCTCGCACTCCGGGTCTTGCGGTTGAATCGAGAATGCCGCAATGCCGCGCTCGAAGGCCGGGTTCGTCCGGGCTTCAGATCGCGCCGGTGCCTTCGCGAGAAGGCTTAATCGGGAATGCGGTGCGGGTGGGCAAGCCACCCAAATCCGCGGCTGTCCCTGCAACTGTAAGCGGATAGCGCGATGCACGGGCTCCTCTAGGGGGAGCAGCCACTGGGCCAAAAGCCTGGGAAGGTGTGCATCAAGCTGTGACCCGCGAGCCAGGAGACCTGCCGGCGCATTGGTCGCTCTTGCCTTGGCCCAGGGATTGGCCGCGGCACGGAACTCCGTCTGAGCGACGAAGAGGCGGCGGGGGCCGTCTCGGTGTGCCGCGCCGGGCGCCATGCGTCCGTTCGGCGAGGCGCGCCGGCCGCTCGCGGCAGGCCCCTGTCGGTTGTCGCCGACGCACGGAGCCTGACGATCCCCATGTTCAAATTTTCAATCTCGCTGCTGGCGCTTGTCGCGTCGGCCCCTTCGCTTGCCGCCGATGAGGCCGCCGACGAGACGATCGTCGTCACCGCCTCGCGCTCAGGCGATCCCATCCGTGTCGACATGCTTGGCTCGTCGGTCACGGTGATCGACGCCAAGCAGCTCGAGGATCGCCAGACCCGCGTCCTCTCGGACATCCTTCGCGACGTGCCGGGAGTCGCGGTCAGCCGCTCGGGCGGCCCCGGCGGCTTCACCCAGGTCCGCATGCGCGGCGCCGAGGCCAACCACACGCTGACATTGATCGACGGCATCGAGGTATCCGACCCCTATCAGGGCGAGTTCGATTACTCGACGCTGATCGCCGACGATGTCGCGCGGATCGAGGTGCTGCGCGGCCAGCAGAGCGCGCTCTACGGATCGGACGCGATCGGCGGCGTCATCCACTACATCACGCTCAGCGGCCGCGAAGCGCCGGGCTTCAGCGCGCGGGCCGAGGGCGGATCGTTCGGCACGTTCAGCGGCGCGGCGCGCGCCGCCGGTGTGTCGGGAGCGTTGGATTACGCACTGTCCGCATCCTACCTGCGCAGCGACGGCACGCCGACGGCCCGCAACGGCACGCGCGACGTGGGGGTCGAGAGCCTGGCGCTGTCGTTCAAGTCGACGCTTGAAGTGACCGAGACCCTCAAGTTCACCGCGGTCGGCCGCTACAGCGACACCGACGCCGATACCAACAACAGCAGTTTCGCAGCCGGCCCGCTGTTCGGGTTCATCGTCGACACGCCCGGTTCCCACAGCAAGAACCGCGCTCTCTACGGCCTGATAAAGGGCGAGCTGTCGTCGCTTGACGACCGGCTGACAAACGTCCTGTCGGCGCAGGTCGCCGACACCAAGCGCGACGGCTACGCGTCCTTCGGCCGCTCGTCGGGCGACAAGGGCCTGCGCACCAAGGCGTCCTACGAAGGCGCGTTCCGCTTCGGCAGCGACAGCGTGAAGCAGCGCGTCACGCTGGCGGTCGATGCCGAGCGCGAGCGCTACCAGAATACCGACCCGTCGGGCTTCGCCTTCACCGGCAAGCGCCATGCCGACAACCTTGGCATCGTCGGCCAGTACGACGTCACGGTTAACGACGCGCTGGCGATCGGCGCCTCGCTCCGCCGGGACGAGAACGACCGCTTCGACGATGCGACGACCTACCGGGTCCAGGGCAGCTACCGCTTCGCCAGCGGCACCCGCCTTCGCGCCGCGGCGGGCTCGGGCATCAAGAACCCCGGATTCTACGAGCTCTACGGCTATTCGGACGGCCGCTACGTCGGCAATCCGAACCTGAAGCCGGAGAAATCGAAGGGCTGGGAAGCGGGCGTCGAGCAGGCGTTTGGCGACGCGCTGATCGGCGTCACCTACTTCCGCAACCGGCTGGAGGACGAAATCGTCACCACCTACCCGGCGCCAACGTTCGTCGCGTCGCCCGCCAACAGCGCCGCGACCTCGCGCCAGCGCGGGATCGAGGCGTTCGCGCAGGCGAAGCTGGGGCAGGGCTTCCAGCTCGACGCCAGCTACACGCATCTCCACGCCCGCGAAGCGGGGCTGGAGGAGGTGCGCCGCGCCCCCAACATCGCCAGCCTCAACCTCGACTGGCGTGCGCCGGAGGACAAGGGCGGCGTGACGCTCACGGTGCGCTACAATGGCGCGCAGAAGGACTTGGCCTATATCGATCCGAGCTTCGTGCCGGTCCGCGTGACGCTCGGCGACTATACGCTGGTCAACCTGTCGGCGGACTGGACGGTTGCCAGGGGAATTTCGGTGTTCGGACGTGTCGAGAACCTGCTGAACGATAATTACGAAGACCTGTTCAGCTACGCGACGCCGAAGCGCGCCGCCTACGCCGGCGTGAAGCTCCGCTTCTGATGCGACACGCGCGCGTCCTCGCCGCCTTGCTGCTCGGGAGCCTGCTCCCGGGCGGTGCGGCGGCGGGGACGCGCGTCATGTCGATCGGCCTCTGCGCCGACCAATATGTGCTGGCGCTGCTGCCGCCGCGGCGAATCGCCTCGGTGACCTGGCTGGCGCGCGACGCGGCCAGCCCGGCCGTCGCGGCGGCGGCGCGCAAGGTCGGAGTCAACCACCAGAGCGCCGAGGAGGTGCTTCGGCAGCGGCCCGGCCTCGTCGTCGCCGACGCCTTCAGCGATCCGGCGACCAAGGGCATGCTCAAGCGGCTCGGTGTGCCGATGATTGAGCTGCCCTACGCCAGCGACTTCGCCACGATCCGCGCGGCGACCCTGATGCTGGGCAAGGCCGCCGACGCGCTGCCGCGCGCCCGCGTTTTGGCGGCGAAGATGGATGCCGCTTTAGCATCGCTCGCCGTATCCCCGGTTCCGGGGCGGCCGCGCGTCGCCGCGTGGGACGGCAGCGGCAGCCTGCCGCCGAAAGGCTCGCTCTACGACGCCGCGATCACGGCGGCGGGCGCACGCAACGTAGGGCGCGAGGCGGCAAGGCGCGGCGGCTTCCGCACCGAGGCCCTCCTCGCCAGCCGCCCCGATTTCCTGCTCCACGACGACAAGATTCTGAAAACCTCGGGTCGCCAGGCCGACCTCGTCGGCCACCCCCTCGCGCGCCGCCTCTACCGCAACCGCCAGATCACCATCCCGCAGGAGCAATTCGTCTGCGGCACCCCCGCGACGGTCGGGGCGGCGGTGCAGCTGAACCGCGACCTGCGCCGTGCTGCTTCCCCAAACCCCCAACCTCCGTTTGCCCTGAGCCTGTCGAAGGGCGAGATCGCACCGCCGCGCGGGCCACGTCCTTCGACAAGCTCAGGACGAACGGGCGTGGGAGGGTGACGATGAAGCTCCCGCTTCCGCTGCTCCTCGCCCTCATAACGGTTTCCGCTGCCTCCCTCCTCGCAGGCGCGGTCTGGCTTACCCCCAGCGAACTGCTCTCCGGCCTCGCCGACACCCACGCCTCGCTCCCCCGCCTCATCCTTCTCGACATTCGCCTGCCGCGCCTGATCCTCGCGTTGCTCGCCGGCGGCATCCTGGGCCTGTCGGGCGCGGTGCTGCAGGGCCTGCTGCGCAACCCGCTCGCCGAGCCCGGCCTGCTCGGCGTCTCGCCAGGGGCGGCGCTCGGCGCGGTGATCGCGATCTATTATGGCTTCGCGCAGCAGTTCGCGCTCGCCACCCCGCTGTTCGCGCTCGCCGGGGCGGGCGTTGCGACCGGGCTGGCGCTGACCCTCTCGCGCGGCGGCGGGACGCTGGCGCTGATCCTCGCGGGCGCGGCGATCTCCAGCCTGGCCGGCGCGGGGATCGCGCTGGCGCTCAATCTCGCGCCCGATCCCTATGGCGCCTACGAGATCATGACCTGGCTGATGGGCTCGCTCGCCGATCGCAGCTGGGATCATGTGGTTCTCGCGGCGCCCTTCGTGCTCGCCGGGGCGGCGCTGCTGTTCCTGACCGCCCCGGCGCTCGACTCGCTGGCGCTCGGCGAGGCGCAGGCCGAGAGCCTCGGCATCGACCTCCGGCGCACCCGCCTGCTGGCCTTGGCCGGAACCGCGCTCGGCGTCGGCGCGGCGACGGCGGTGGCGGGGGCGATCGGCTTCGTCGGGCTGCTCGCGCCGCATATCGTGCGGCCGTTCGTCGGCCACCGGCCGGGCGCGACCCTGCTGCCCGCGAGCCTGCTCGGCGCGCTGATCGTGACTCTCGCCGACCTCGTGGCGCGGCTGGTGCGGATCGGGCCGGAGCTTCGGCTCGGCGTGCTGATCAGCCTCGTCGGCGCGCCGTTCTTCCTGTGGATGGTCGTCCACCTGCGCAGGACCGCGCCATGAGCGTGCTGGCGCTCGAAGGCGTCTCCGCGCGGCGCGGCAAGCGGCTCGTTCTCGACCGAGTCGATGCGCGCTTCGAGGCCGGCCGCCTGACCGCGGTGATCGGACCGAACGGCGCGGGCAAGAGCACGCTGCTGGCGGTCGCCGCCGGGCTGCTGCCAGTCGATGCCGGAGCGGTGACGCTCGACGGCGCGCCGCTTGCTTCGATCGGCCGCAAGGCGTTGGCCCGCCGCCGCGCCTACCTGCCGCAGAACGCGCGCGCCGAGTGGCCGATCAGCGTCGAGCGTGTCGTCGCGCTTGGCCTCACGCCGTCGCTGCCGGCGTTCGGCCAGCTCCCCGCCGGCGTCCAGCCGCGAATCGACGCCGCTCTGGCGGCGCACGACCTGCTCGGTCTTCGCAACCGTCCGGCGACCGCGCTATCGGGCGGCGAGCTGGCGCGCGCCATGCTCGCCCGCGCGACGGTCGGCGACCCGCACGTCCTGATCGTCGACGAGCCGACCGCCGGCCTCGATCCGCGCCATGCGCTCGACGCCGTGGCGCGGCTGCGCGCCCGCGCCGACGGGGCTTGCGCGGTGGTGATGGCGATCCACGATCTCGACCTCGCGCTCCGCGTCGCCGACGATGTCGTGGCGCTGCGCGATGGCCGCGTGGTCGCCGCCGGCCCGGTCGCCGGGGCGGTGACGGCGGCGATGCTGGGCGAGCTTTACGACGTTCGGGTCCAGCTGAACCGCTCGGACGAAGGCTGGTCGCTGCGCTACCTTCCTAACCTGGGATAAGCGCCGGAACCTGCTCGCTCGCCTCGGGTTCAAAAGGCTTCCCGCCGCCGGCTGGCGGCCGTCCCACGGAGAGCGACATGGCAGCCGAATATCCCGAAGACGACGGGCCCGCGACGGCCTCGCGCGACAGCGATGGCGAGGCAGGCGCGGTCGAGCGGGACGAAGGCGCGATCGTCGGCCGCACCGTGACGATCAACCGCCCGCGGAGCGAGGTCTACGCCTTTTACCGCGACTTCACGAACCTCGCGGGCGTCATGGAGAATATCGAGCGCATCGACGTGCTCGACGCCAAGCGCTCGCACTGGGTGGTGAAGGCGCCCGCCGGCAAGACGGTCGAGTGGGACGCGGTGATCACCGAGGACCGGACCGACCGGCTGATCGCCTGGGAATCGGCGGAGGGCGCCGACGTCAGGAACGCCGGCCGCGTCGAGTTTCTCGACGCGGCGCCCGGGCGCGGCACGATGGTCCGCGCGACGATCACTTACGACCCGCCCGGCGGCGTCGTCGGCGCGTGGATCGCCAAGCTCCTGCAGCGCGAGCCCAATGTGCAGACGCGGCGCGATCTGCGGCGGCTGAAGCAGTTCCTCGAGACCGGCGAGGTCACGAGCTCGGCCAGCCCCTCGGGCCGCAAGTCCGAATCCCCAACCGAGCAAGCCCTCTAGGAGAACACCCATGCGCGCAGTTACCTGGCAGGGCCGCCATAAGGTCCAGGTCGACACCGTCCCCGATCCCGAGATCGTCAATCCGCGCGATTGCATCATCAAGGTCACCTCGACCGCGATCTGCGGTTCGGACCTCCATCTTTACGATGGCTATATCCCGACGATGCGCCACGGCGACATCCTGGGCCACGAATTCATGGGCGAGGTGGTCGAGACGGGAGCTAAGAGCACGCTCCAGATCGGCCAGCGCGTCGTCGTGCCGTTCACCGTGTCGTGCGGCGAGTGCTTCTTCTGCGGCAAGCATCAGTACGCCGCTTGCGACAACTCCAATCCCGCGACCACATCGGACATGTCGGAAACGCTCTACGGCTATCCGATGGGCGGCGCCTTCGGCTACGCGCACCTGACCGGCGGCTACGCCGGGGGTCAGGCGGACTATGTCCGCGTGCCCTATTCGGATGTCGGTCCGATCGTCATTCCGGACGGGCTCGACGACGATCAGGTGCTGTTCCTGTCGGACATTCTGCCGACCGGCTGGATGGCGGCCGAGAACGCGATGATCGAGCCCGGCGACACCGTGGCGATCTGGGGCGCCGGGCCGGTCGGCCTGTTCGCGGCGCAGTCGGCGCTGGTTCAGGGCGCGCACCGCGTGATCTCGATCGACCATTATCCGCGTCGGCTCGAACTCGCGAAGTCGATGGGCTGCGAGGTCTTGAACTTCAAGGAAACCGATGTCCGCGAGGCGCTGTTCGAGATGACCGGCGGCATAGGCCCGGACGCCTGCATCGATTGCGTCGGCATGGAAACCCACGGCCTGGGTATCGACAATATCATCGACACCGTGAAGGCGCACACCTTCCTCGGCACCGACCGACCGGGCGGCCTGCGCCAGGCGCTGATGGCGGTCCGCAAGGGCGGACGGGTGTCGATCCCCGGAGTCTATGGCGGGATGATGGACAAGTTCCCGATTGGCGCCTTCATGGAGAAGGGCCTGACGCTCAAGACCGGCCAGACTCACGTCCAGAAATACACCAAGCCGCTGCTGGAGATGATTCAGGAGGGCAAGCTCGACACCACCTTCATGATCTCCCACCGCGCCTCGCTTGAGGACGCGCCCGACATGTACAAGCACTGGCACAACGAACAGAACGACTACACCAAGATCGTCCTCAAGACCGCGCTGCCCAAGGCGGCATAGAACGCCTGTTTAAGGCGTGGACAGCCGGCGTCGGTTGGCGCGAACCTTGCGGCGGTAGTGGGCGATCGTCTTTCCCGCCGCGCCATGCGCCGTCAGCCCGAGGCCGCCGGTCATCGCGCGCGCCTGGAGCGCCAGGCCGGATTCGATCTTCTCGCTGATCATCCGCGACGTCTCGGCCTGCGCTGCGGCGCCGCCGGCGGCGAGCTTGATCGTGCGCAGTCCGATCACCGTCGACGCCTCGATGCCGAGCGCCCAGCTGTCCATGGTGAGGCGAAGCCAGCGATTGTACAAAATCTGATCCTTGTGAAGGCGGCCGGGGCCAAAGCCCCGGCGCCAATTCTAGTTCTTCAGGCTGTCCGGCACCTTGCCGCCGTTGGCGGCGAGCTTGGCCATCACCGCCTTGTGGAGCGCGATGTTCTGCTCGGCGCTGCCGTCGGCGCCAGCATGGACTCCGAGCTCGCTGCCGAGCTCCTTGCGCGCATCGAGGCTCGAATCGAGGTCGAGCAACTTGAGCAGGTCGACGATCGAGGACTGGTAGTTGCCGCCGCCGCCCTTGGCCGCCGCGAGCTGCGACAGTACCGCGCCGACATCAACCTGCGCCGCGGGTGCGGCTGCAGGGGCCGTCGCGGACGTCGTGGTTTGCGATGCGGGCGCGGCCGCCGCCGGACTGTGGTGACCGAAAATCTTGCTGAGGATACTGCCGAAAATGCTCATCGATACGCTCCGTCTTGTGTTGGAGCGAGGGTAACGCGTCAGCCGGGGAAACGGCGCTTCACCGGACAGCGATTTTACGCCCCTTTTCGGATAGGCTGCGGAACGTCACCGACCAGCGCCGTTCGGCCATCGCCGCGATGCTATGCTCGAAGCCGTGCCGCGCCTCGCCATCGAGCACATAGGCAGAGCGCGGCTCGGCGCGCAGCGAGGCGCGGTCGAAGCCGGCGGGCGTACGGCGACGGAAGCGGAGCGTCGCGGGCGCCAGTAGCGAGACTCCGACGACGGTCTCGAACACCGGCCGGTCGCGGTGCCAGCCGATACCGGCCCCGGGATCGTACCGCGTGATGAGGGCATGCACGAACTCGGCGGGCGCGAGGCTTGCGACCGCGGCGGCCTTGGCGCGCAGCGGCAGCAGGAAGACCGGGATGGGCGTCGCGGGATGGAAGCGCGCCTCGTTGAAGTCGTAGCGCCAGCCGAACGAGATCACCTGCCGTTTGCCCTCCCAACCCTGGAACTGGAACGGCGCAAGATCGAGCGCTTCGAGATCGGCGAGCAGCGCCGCTTCTTCCGCCGGCGTGATGACATCGGCACGGTAGGCGAGTCCCATGGGCTCGCGCGTCTCGAACAGGCTGGGCTGGACAACCATGGCGCGAGAACGTTCGCGGGGCGCGAACTATCCGCCCCCGCGCCGCTAGGCGGAGCCGGACGATTTCGCTAGGTATCGCCGCGCCCGATTCAGAAGGAGGCGGCCGTCCCCACATTTTCCGGACCGTTCCGTTGACCGCGCTGCTGCTTTTCGGCGCGACCGGCGACCTGTCGCAGCGCATGCTGCTGCCCTCGCTGTTCGGGCTCGACGCCGATGGGCTGCTGCCCCCGATGATGCGGATCATCGCGACGGCGCGCAGCGAGCATGACGCGGACAGCTTCCGGGCGTTCGCCGAGGAAGCGCTGGGGCGGTTCGTCGATACGGCGCGGCTGGAGCCGGACAAGGTCGCGCATTTCCTCGCGCGTCTCGACTACGTCGCGGTCGACGCGACGGACCCCACGCATTTCGACAAGCTGGCCCGGGCCGTCGGCTCGGCCGCCGACGGCCTGTCGATCTTCCTGTCGACCGCGCCCTCGCTGTTCCGCTCGACCATCGAAGGCCTCGGCAAGGCCGGGCTCGCGGGGCCGGGGGTTCGCATCGGGCTGGAGAAGCCGCTCGGCCATGACCTCAAATCGTCGGCCGAGATCAATGACGCGGTCGCAGAATATTTCCCGGAAGGGCGCACGTTCCGCATCGACCATTATCTCGGCAAGGAGACGGTGCAGAACCTGCTGGCGCTGCGCTTCGGCAACATGCTGTTCGAGCCTCTGTGGAACGCGCAGGGCATCGAGCATATCCAGATCACGGTCTCGGAGACCGTCGGCCTCGAAGGCCGCACCGCCTATTTCGACGGCTCTGGCTCGCTCCGCGACATGGTGCAGAACCATATGCTGCAGCTCGTCGCGCTCGTCGCGATGGAGCCGCCTTCGCACTATGACGCCCGCGCCATCCGCGACGAGAAGGTCAAGGTGCTGCGCTCGCTGCGCAAGATCGAGCGCACCGAGGTCGCGGCGCACACGGTGATCGGACAGTACGCGACCGGCGCGATCAGGGGCGAGACCGTCCCGGCCTACGCCGAGGAGCTGGGCAAGCCGTCGGGCACCGAGACCTTCGTCGCGATCAAGGCGCATGTCGACAACTGGCGCTGGAAGGGCGTGCCCTTCTATCTCCGCACCGGAAAGCGCTTGCCGAGCCGCCAGTCGGAGATCGTCGTGCAGTTCCGGCCCGTCCCGCATTCGATCTTCGACAAGCGCACCGGGCCGCTCTCCGCCAACAAGCTGATCGTCCGGCTGCAGCCCGAGGAAATCATCAGCCTTCTGGTGATGGCGAAGGAACCGGGGCTGGACCGCGATGGTATTCGCCTGCGTGAAGTGCCGCTCGACCTGTCGCTGACCACCGCCTTCGCCGGCGGGCGTCGGCGCATCGCCTACGAACGCCTGCTGCTCGACCTGATCGAGGGCGACCCGACCCTGTTCGTGCGGCGCGACGAGGTCGAGGCGCAATGGGCGTGGATCGACGCGATCCGCGACGGCTGGGCGGCGGCGGGCATGACCCCAAAGCCCTATGCGGCAGGAACCTGGGGGCCGTCCGCTGCGATCGCCCTGACCGAACGCGACGGAGTGAGCTGGCATGATTGAAGCCGAATGGTGGGACTATGACGATGCCGATAGCTTCGCCGACGCGGTGGCGGGCGACATCGGCTTCATCATCGAAAGCGCATTGGACGCGCGCGGCTCGGCGCTGATCGCGCTGTCGGGCGGCAAGACTCCGGTAAAGGCGTTCGAGAAGCTCGCCGAGCAGAAGTTCGACTGGAAGCGCGTGACGATCATCCCGACCGACGAGCGGCTGGTGGCGATGGACGACCCGCTGTCGAACGTCGCGATGCTGGCGAAGATCTTCCTGCCGAAGAAAGCGCGGGTGATCCCGATCACCGCGTCGATTCCCGACTATAGGCGCGCCGGCGTCTCGGCCGACGCGCGGTTGCAGGACCTGCCGTGGCCGCCCGACCTCGTCTGCCTCGGGGTCGGCGCCGATGGGCATACCGCGTCGATCTTTGCGGGGCCGGACCTCGAGGCGGCAATCAGCGCGCCGGCGATCCAGCGTGCGATCGGGGTGATGCCCGACCCGATGCCGAAGGAGGCGCCAGTGGCGCGTGTGTCGCTGACCAAGTCGGCGATCCAGTCGGCGCGCAGCGTCATGCTGGTGCTCAGCGGGGCGGAGAAGCGGAAGGTCGTCGAGGCGGCGATCGAGGCGATCGAGGACGGGGACACGCCGACCACCCCGATCGGCCGCGTCCTCGCCGGCTACGAGCATCCGATCGACATCCACTGGAGCGCGGTCTGAGCCTCCACCCCGCCATCGCCGCGGTCACCGACCGCATCATCGAGCGGTCCCGCCCGGGGCGGCAGGCCTATCTCGACCTGATCGAGCGCGAGCGCCACAGCGGCGTCGACCGGCCGCAACTGTCGTGCGGCAACCTCGCGCACGGTTTTGCGGCGGCGGGCGAGGACAAGGCGGAGATCCGCTCCGGCCGCGCGATGAACGTCGGCATCGTCACCGCCTACAACGACATGCTGTCGGCGCATCAGCCCTACGGCCGCTACCCCGAGCAGATGAAGCTTTACGCCCGCGAAGCTGGGATCACGTGCCAAGTCGCGGGCGGCGTGCCGGCGATGTGCGACGGCGTCACGCAGGGGCAGCTCGGCATGGAGCTGTCGCTGTTCAGCCGCGACACCATCGCGCTGTCGACCGCGGTGGCGCTCAGCCACGGCATGTTCGAGGGCGCTGCGCTGCTCGGCATTTGCGACAAGATCGTGCCGGGTCTGCTGATCGGCGCGCTTCGCTTCGGCCACCTGCCGACGATCCTCGTCCCCGCCGGCCCGATGCCCTCGGGCCTCGCCAACAAGGAGAAGCAGCGCGTCCGCCAGCTCTATGCCGAGGGCAAGGTCGGCCGCGAGGAGCTGCTGGAGGCGGAGGCGGCAAGCTATCACGGCGCGGGCACCTGCACCTTTTACGGCACCGCCAACTCGAACCAGATGATGATGGAGGTGATGGGGCTGCACATCCCCGGCGCCGCCTTTATCAATCCCGGCACCAAGCTGCGGCAAAAACTGACGCGCGCCGCGGTCCATCGGCTTGCGGCGATCGGCTGGGACGGCGGCGATTATCGCCCGCTCGGCCGCTGCATCGACGAGAAGGCGATCGTCAACGCGGCGGTCGGCCTGCTGGCGACCGGCGGCTCGACCAATCACGCCATCCATTTGCCCGCTATCGCGCGCGCGGCGGGGGTCGTCATCGACTGGGAAGATTTCGACCGGCTGTCGGCGGCAGTGCCGCTGATCGCGCGGGTCTATCCCAACGGCTCGGGCGACGTGAACCATTTCCAGGCAGCGGGCGGCATGGCTTATGTCATCGCGACCCTGCTCGACGCCGGGCTGCTCCACCGCGACCTGCTGACCGTCGCCGGCCGCGATCTCGGCGATTACGCCAAAGACCCGGTGTTCGACGGCGAGGGTCTGGCATGGCGCGACGCGCCCGCCGAGTCGCTCGATGCGAGCATGCTGCGCCCTGTCGCCGATCCCTTCTCGCCCGATGGCGGGATGCGGCTGGTGCAGGGCAATCTCGGCCGTGCCACTTTCAAGACCAGCGCGGTCGACCCGTCGCGGTGGACGATCGAGGCGCCGGTCCGCGTCTTCTCCGACCAGAATCAGGTGATGGCGGCGTTTAAGGCGGGCGAGCTCGACTGCGACGTGATCGTCGTAGTGCGCTTCCAGGGGCCGCGCGCCAATGGGATGCCGGAACTGCACAAGCTGACGCCGCCCCTCGGCGTGCTTCAGGACAAGGGGTTTCGGGTGGCGCTGGTCACCGATGGCCGGATGTCGGGCGCGTCGGGCAAGGTGCCGGCCGCGATCCATGTCACACCCGAGGCGCTCGGCGGCGGACCGCTGGCCAAGCTGCGCGATGGCGATGTCGTGCGGCTCTGCGCCGAGCGCGGCGAATTGCTGTTGCTCAAGACCAAAGACTTCGACGCCCGCGAGCCAGCCGCCGCCCCACCCGCCCCGCTCGGAACGGGGCGCGAGCTGTTTGCCTTCATGCGGCACGGTTCGGACGGCGCCGAGCAGGGCGCGTCGGCCATGCTGTCGGCAGCGGGCCTCTAGCGCCGCTCGGCGACGCTGGCGTCGCGGATTGCCTTGAACTCGGAGGAGGGTCGCCATTGCGGCCAGCGCCGTGAGTTGGCGAGGTCGCTTCCGATCGTCTGGAACAGCGCCACGTCCTGAGCGGCGCCATCGAGCTTCCAGTTCGGGTCCCAGAGATCGCAGGTCTGGTGGTAGCACGCCATGTAGCTCTTGAGCCAAGCTTCACCGCCGGCGCGGCCGCCGTCGACGAGATCGGGCGCGCCGCTGATCGCCATCAGCAGCAGGGTCGGCACGCCGCGTCGGGCGAGCGAGAAATGGTCGGCGCGGTAGAACAGCCCGCGCTCGGGCAGCGTCTCGGGGGTCACGCGCCGGCCTTGGGCGGCGGCGGCGCGGGCGAGGTCGTCCTCAAGGTCGTCCTGGCCCTGGCCGACGAGCATGACGTCGCGCGACTTGCCGCCGGTCTGCAGGATGTCGAGCGTCAAATTGGCGACGGTCTTGGCGGCCGGATAGACCGGATCGACGGCATAGGCTTCCGACCCCAGAAGCCCGCGCTCCTCGGCGGTCCAGAGGCCGAAGACGATGCTGCGGTCAGGGCGCGGGCCAGTCGCGAAGCCGCGCGCCAGTTCCAACAGGCCGGCGACGCCAAGCGCGTCGTCGTTAGCGCCCGGGCGCACCCTGCGACCCTGTGCGTCGGGCATGCCGAGGCCGTAGGCGTCCCAATGCGCGCCGAACATCACGACTTCGTCGGCGTGCTTGCCGCCGGGAATCCGGGCGAGGAAGTTGTGGCTCTCGACCCGCTTCTGCGTGACGCCGAGATCGGCGCTGAAGCGCTGGCCCTTGAGTTCGACGGGGCGGAAGTCGGCCTGCTGCGCGAGCTTGCGCTGCTGCGCGAGGTCGAGGCCCGCGGCCTTGAAAAGCGCCTCGGCCGTATCGCCGCGCAGCCAGCCCTGCAGCAGCACGCGCTCGTTCGGGTTCCTGCGGACGATGTCATAGTTCTCGCCGCCCGGCGCGATCACCGTCTCCCACGGATAGCCGGCGCCCGGCGTATCGTGGACGATCAGCGCGGCGATCGCGCCGCGGCGCGCGGCTTCCTCATATTTGTAGGTCCAGCGGCCGTAATAAGTCATGCGCTTGCCGCCGAACTTGCCCGGCGCGGTAGCCTCGAAGTCGGGATCGTTGACAAGGAACACCGCGACCTTGCCCTCCAGGTCGACGCCCTTGAAATCGTCCCACTGACGCTCGGGGGCGGCGACTCCATAGCCAACGAACACCATCGGCGCGTTCGCGATCGCAACGCGGTCGACCGGGCGGACAGTGTTGACGTAGATGCCGTCCTTCTGAATCAGCGCCAGCGCTCCGGCGCGGATCGTCCCCGCGCCGATCTGTGTCCGGACCAGCGGCACCGCCTGCGTCCAGCTGCCGTTCCGGCCGCCGGGCTCCAGCCTCAGCGCGCTGAACCGCTCGGTGAGGTAGGCGAGCGTCTTCGCCTCACCGGGCGTTCCCGGCCCACGGCCCTCGAAGGCGTCGGAGGCCAGCACCTTCACCGTCTCGGACAGTCGCGCCGGATCGATCGCCTGCGCGGGGAGCGGCGCGGTGGCCAGCAGTGCAGCCCCCATCAGCATCGTCCGGATCACGCCGCCCTCCATCGCCATTGTCCGGCGCGGCTAGCCGAGCGCCGTCCGCATGGCAATCCGCGCGCGCGCCGGGCATGATGCGGCGATGGGCATGGCGTCCACCCTGTTGCTCGTCGGCGCGCTCAATGGCGCGCTGCTCGCCGTTCTGGTGGCGGGGCTTCGCGAGAACCGGCGCGCCAACCGCTTCCTCGCTGCGCTGATCGCGCTCGTGTCGCTCCGGCTCGGAATCTACATCCTTGGCTTCGTGGGGGCCTATGACGCCGATCCCGGGCTGACCTTCCTGCCGCTCGACCTGTCGTTCGCTTTCGCGCCACTTCTCTGGCTCTATGTCGCGACGCTGACCGGCGGCGCCCCGCCCCGGCATTGGCGCGTCCACCTCACCCCGGCGGCGATCCAGCTGGCTTATTACAGCCTCTGCTTCGCGCTGCCGCTGCAGGCGAAGCGGGACTGGTATGGCGGCGGCCACCTCGATCGGGTCGAGCCGGCAGCGATGGTGCTCATCTTGCTGTCGGCGGCCGCCTATACCGCGCTGTCGCTCCGCCGCTACGCGGCTTACCAGGCCTGGCTCGACAGCCATTTCGCCAATCGCGAGCAATGGCGGCTGGGTTGGCTGCGAAGCCTCGTCCTCGCCTTCGCCGCGTTCCTCGCCCTCACTGTCGGCTTCGCGCTGTGGGACTGGCTGGTCGCGCCGCTCGACTATTTCGGCCGCCTGCCGGTGATGCTCGGCTTCTGCGTGCTGACCTACGCGCTGGGGCTGCTTGGCTGGCGGTACGGGGGAATAGCCTATCCCCACCCCGCGCTCTCGCTGCCGGAGCCGACACCTGAGGCGAAGGTCGACTATCGCGCGATGTCCGCGCGTTGGCGCGAGCGTCTGGAGGAGTCCGGATGGTGGCGCGAGGATGCGCTGACGTTGCCGGACCTCGCGCGCCGGCTCGCGGTTTCGGAACGCACGCTATCCCGCGGCCTGAACACCGGCGGCGGCCAGAACTTCAACGCCTTCGTCAACGGCGTGCGGGTCGAGGCCGTCCAGCGCGCTTTGCGGGACCCCGCCGAGGACCGCGATTTGCTGACGCTGGCGCTCGACTGCGGCTTCGCATCGAAGGCGAGCTTCAACCGGGCGTTCAAGGCATCGACTGGCCTGAGCCCTTCGGCGTGGCGGGCGCGTCACTCGCGTCCCGAAATCCGCCAATCGCCGGCCTTCGCCGAAGTTGAGGCGACCGCGGCGGCGGATTGACGCGAACACCGCGGCTCCCCAACGGAGCGCCACCATGCCACCCCTTGCACTCGCCTTCCTCCTTGCCGCCGCCACTCCCATGCCCGAGCTCGACCGCTTGTTCGCCGGCGTCGATCACCCTGACACGCCGGGATGCGCAGTCGACGTGCGCCGCCACGGCGCAATCATCGCGCAGCGCAGCTACGGAATGGCGGATCTGGAAGGCAGCCGCGCGATCGACGCCGACACCGTGTTCGAGGCCGGTTCGGTGTCGAAGCAGTTCGTCGGCGCTGCCGTCGCAGTGCTGGCGACGCGCGGCGTCCTGTCGCTCGACGACAGCGTCCGCCGCTGGCTGCCCAAGCTGCCGCCGCTCTATGCGCCGGTTACCATCCGCATGCTGCTCAACCACACGAGCGGCGTCCGCAACTGGGACAATCTCGCCGAGCTTACCGGCTGGCCCGAAGGAACCCGGATCTACGATCAGGCGTGGGCACTCGCCGCGATCGCGCGGCAGAGCCGGCTCAACAACCGGCCGGGCGCCGAATATCTCTACAGCAATTCGAATTACGTCCTCGCGGCGGCGGTCGTCGCACGCGCCAGCGGCGAAAGCTTCAACGCCTTCACGCGCCGCGCGCTGTTCGCCCCGCTCGGGATGACGCGAAGTGAGTGGCGCGACGACTTCCGCCGCGTCGTTCGAGGGCGCGCCCAGGCCTACCAGCCCGATGACAAAGGCGCCTGGAAGCTCGACATGCCGTTCGGCGACGTCGCCGGGCCGGGCGCGTTGCTGACCACCGTCGGCGACCTGCAACGCTGGAACGCCACGCTCGACAACCCCCGGCCCGAAGCTCGCGCCTGGACGGCGCTGCTCGCGCAGCCCGGCCGCCTTCTGGACGGCACCGTGACGCAATATGGCCTTGGCCTCGAGCTTGGCGACGTTGATGGCCGGCCCGCGCTGAGCCACGCCGGCTCGACCGCGAGCTACCGCTCCTGGCTCGGCCGTTTTCCCAGGGACGGCCTGTCGGTCGCGCTGCTGTGCAATGCCGGCAGCCTCAACACCGAGGACCTGGGGCCAGAGCTTGCTGCGCTCTACCTTCCCGCCACGCCGAAAGCGCCGTCTGCACCCGTGGCAGCGAATGCGCCGCCTCGCGGGGTCGCCGGCCTCTATCGCAATGCGGCGAACGATGCGGTGGTGACAATCACCGCGGACGGCGCCGCCTTGCGGGTCAACGGCGGCGCGCCTTTCGTCGCGGCGGGTGGCGACAGGTTGGCGACGCGGGACGGGCGGCGGACCGCGACGATCCGGCGCGGAAGCCGTGGCCAGGTCACCGAGATCGTCCTGTCGCGAATCGGCAATGCGCCTGCGCGTCTGCTCGCCGAGACCGCTCCAGCTCCAGCTCTCGGCGCGTTCGCCGGGCGCTACAGGAGCGCCGATGTCGATGGCGACCAGCTTATTGCCGTTGCCGACGGCAAGCTCGTCTGGATCGACCCGCGCGGCACCGCGCAGCCGCTGTCGCCGGTCTACCGCGACGGCTTCGAAGCCCCCGAATCGAGCTGGACGCTGCGTTTCACGCGCGACGGGCGCGGCCGGATCGAAGGCCTCGACGGCTCGCTCACCCGCATCCGGCGCATCCACTTCAAACGGATCGGCTGACCGGACATTTTGCCTGCTGCGAATTTGAGTCTAGATTGGGGGGATGAACGAGCCCCGTTTCGACCTGCTGACCGAGAGCGAGCGGCAATGCCTGCGCCTCGCCTTGACGCGCCAGGGGTCGAAGGACATCGCGCCGCTCGTCGGGCTTACCCATCACACCGTGGACAAGCGCTTCAAGAGCGCGACCCGCAAGCTGGGCGTTGCCAGCCGCTTCGAAGCGGCGCGGATGCTCGCCGATCACGAGCGGGACCAATCGCCGGACCCCCTGGACCAAGCGCCGGACGTTGCCTCAACCCTCCATTCGCTGATGATCGGGCCATCGTTCAATCGAACGGGCAGGCACCACGAAACGGCGGCATCGGACGGGTTTCGCGAGGAACAGGCAAGGTTCTTCTCCCCATCTCCCGTGCAACCGACTTTTCGGATGCCAGTCCGCCAGCACAGCGGAGGGGGCAATGACCTAGATGTCTGGCAACGCATCGGCTGGGTCGTCGGGATTACACTGCTGTTCGCGATCGCGTTCGGCGTCCTGAGTTCCGGCCTGACCTCGCTCGGGGTGATCGTTCGGACCGTCTCGAGCCACGCTTCCTGAAATCATTTTATAGCCGCGCCGCTCCCGCCGCGCGGGAGGGGACAATCATGCTCAAGCAACGCCGCGAAGCCGCCGTCAGGATCGCCAGCAGCCTTCGTTCCGCCGAGCAGGCGACCGAGACCGCGATGGTCGCCGCCGCCGAACTCAACACCGTCATGCTGACTTCCCGGGCGGCCGCGAAGCTCTCGGTCGTCGTCGGTCAGGACGCGCTCGACAGCGCCGCCGCCGCCTATGCGTCGTTCGCGCAGGGGATGCGCCATATCGTCGACGCGCACCAGCGGCTGCGCGAGGCGCAGACCCAGGTCGGCCTCGACCGACTGGGGCCACAGGAGCTCGGCTTTGGCGACAATAGCGATTGCCCGCCGATCTCGCCCGCGGCGACCCGGACCGATCGTCTTCGCGTCGTCGCCTGAATCAGCGGCTTGACCGGGCCGGTCGAGACTGGTCCGTTCGGGCCGTGATCCACAGGCTACTGTTCAACGCCGTCCTTCTCCTGTCTCTCGCCTACGCCTTGCGGCGGGGCGGGACACCGGAGCGGATCGGTGCCTGGACCATCATCGTCGGCGACATCCTGACCATCCTGGTCCAGCGCGCCTATGCCGAGCGCTTTAGCTCGCTCGGTCTCGGGGTGCTTGTCGTCGACGCGCTGATGCTCGTGGCCTTTTTCCTCCTGTCACTGAAGGCGAATCGATTTTGGCCCATGTGGATGACCGGCCTTCAGGGCGTGAGCGTGATGGTTCACGCCGCCATGGCCTTGAACCCCGGCGTGATACCGTGGGCCTATGCTTTCGGTCTGGCGATCTGGAGCTATCCGATCCTGATCCTGTTGGCGGTGGCGACGCGGCGGCACCAGGAGCGTCTCCTGTCGGCGGGTGCCGATCCCTCCTGGAGCGTCTCCTCGCCCCTGTCGCCGCCGACGCGCCGCGAGCCGCCGGGGCGCTGATCGCCGAGTTCAAGTCGCTCGGCGCGGTGCTCGCCGCGCCGGAGGACGCGCTGGCCAAGGCGGCGCCTGATGAGCCGGCGGTCTCGGGCTTCGTCGCGCTGCTCCGCGCCGGTATGCTCCAGGCGCTCAGGACCGATGTCGCCGAGGAGATCGTGCTGACCGACACCGAGGCGCTCGAATGCTATCTGCTGGCGAGCGCCGCGCACTTGGCCGACGAGCAGATGCGCGTGCTGTTCCTCAATTCGCGCAACGCGATCCTTCGCGACGAGGTGATGTTCCGCGGCACGGTCAACGGCGTCCGCGCCTATCCGCGCGAGATGCTGAAGCGCGCGATCGAGGTCGGCTCGACCGCCTTGATCCTCGTCCACAACCACCCGTCGGGCGACCCCGAACCAAGCCTCGCCGACATCCTGGAGACGCGGCGCATCTGTGAGGCGGCGAAGACGCTCGACATCGTCGTCCACGACCATTTCGTCGTCGGCCGGTTCGGCATCACAAGCTTTCGCGCCCGGGGGCTACTGCCGTCGGTCGAACAGGCGGCAGGGCCGGTCGCCAACGACGACGACCCCAGGCAGGCCATGCCGCTCGCCGGCGTCGCCCGCGCGCTGAGCCGCGACCGTGCCCGCCTCGGCCGCTATTTCGATGCCGAGCTGTTCGCCGACCCGGCGCTCGACATCCTTCTGGAGTTGTTCGCTGCGTATGAAGAGCGGCGCGAGATTTGCGTGTCGAGCCTGTGCATCGAGGCGAATATTCCGGCGACGACGACGCTCCGGTGGGTGTCGGTGCTCTGCGATCGCGGCCTCGTGGTCCGCCGTGGCGACCCGGGCGACCGCCGCCGCGTCCTCGTCACCCTGTCGCCCCACGCGGCGGAGGCGATGCGCGCCTATCTCGCCGCGGTTACCAACCCGCATGTGGGATCGGCGCAGGCCCGAGGGCGCCTGAAGCCGGCCAGGTAAATCATCGAAAAAACTGGTGCGGTCGAGAAGACTCGAACTTCCACGGCCTTTCGGCCACAGCGACCTCAACGCTGCGCGTCTACCAATTCCGCCACGACCGCACGTGAAAACCGGGCTTGAGAGCGGCCCGGCGATTGGCAAGGCGCGCCATGTAGCAGAGCGCCCAGCGCGCCTCAATAGCGTAAGCGTCAGCGCATTCCCGATACTTCGGTCCTCGCATCCGCCTCGGCGGCGCGCGCCGAGTTGCCGGCGTATTTGGCGTATTCGCCACGCGCGATGGTGCGGTTGTGGACTTCATCGGGGCCATCGGCGAGGCGCAGCGTGCGAATGTGCGCGTAGGCGCTGGCGAGGCCGAAGTCCTGGCTGACGCCGCCGCCGCCATGCGCCTGGATCGCGTCGTCGATGATCTTGAGCGCGATGCGGGGGGCGGCGACCTTGATCATCGCGATCTCGTTCCGCGCGACCTTGTTGCCCACGGTATCCATCATATAGGCGGCCTTGAGGCACAGCAGCCGCGTCATCTCGATGTCGGTGCGCGCCTCCCCGATCCGCTGCTCCCAGACGCTATGCTCGGACAAGCGCTTGCCGAAGGCCTCGCGGCTGAGCAGCCGTCGGACCATCGCCTCCAGCGCCGCCTCGGCCGCGCCGATCGTCCGCATGCAATGATGGATCCGGCCCGGCCCGAGACGCCCCTGCGCGATCTCGAAGCCGCGGCCTTCGCCGAGGACGATCGAGCTCGCCGGTACGCGGACGTTGTCGAGCACCACTTCCGCATGGCCGTGCGGCGCGTCGTCGTAGCCGAAGACGTGAAGCATCCGGAGGACGTTTACGCCCGGCGCGTCGAGCGGCACGAGGATCTGGCTCTGCTGCAGGTGCTTGGGGGCCGAGATGTCGGTCTTGCCCATGACGATCGCCACCTTGCAGCGCGGGTCGCCGACGCCGCTCGACCACCATTTGCGGCCGTTGATGACGTACTCGTCGCCCTCGCGGCGGATCGAGGTCTCGATGTTGGTGGCGTCGGACGAGGCGACCGCCGGCTCGGTCATCAGGAAGGCCGAGCGAATCTCGCCGTTCGACAGCGGCACCAGCCACTTCTGCTGCTGCTCGCGCGTGCCGTAGCGCGCCAGCACCTCCATGTTGCCGGTGTCCGGCGCCGAGCAGTTGAACACTTCGCCCGCCCACGTGACCTTGCCCATCTCCTCGGCGAGCGGCGCGTATTCGAGGTTGGTGAGCGGCGTTCCGTCGAAGTGGAATTCGTTGACCGGCTTGCCGCCATGGCTTGGCGGCACGAACATGTTCCAGAGGCCTTCCTCGCGGGCGATCGGCTTCAGTTCCTCGAGGAGGCCGATCGGCTGCCAGCGGTCGCCCGCTTCAAGCTCGTCGTGGAAGCGCTGCTGGTTCGGGTAGACGTGCCTGTCCATGAACGCTCGGAGCCGCGCCAGCATGTCCTTAGTGCGGTCGGAATAATCGAAGTTCATGGGGATCGCTCCGGATAATGGTCGCCCCTGCTTAGGCGCGCCGCGCGCCGCGGTCGCGCTGTCAGTTTGGTAGGGTTTCGGCCGCGAAGCTGACTCGGGCGTGCGCCGCGCTTGCCGGGATGCCGCCAGCCGCGGTCTCGAACGCCACGCTGGTACCCGCGTCGAGTAGCGGCAGCGGCGGCGGCGAGGTCCAGCTGGCGATCAGCGTACCGTTCCTGTCGCGCACGTCGACATGAATCGGCGGCACGCGCTGCGCGCGCTTCGATGGATTGCCGAGCTTGCCAAACAACGTCAGTACCGCCGCGCCGTCGATCCCAGGGCCGATCAGCGGCGCGTCGATCGTAAGCCGCACCTCGTTCGGCTGCTCGGGCGCGAGCGCGCCGGCGGGGTCGAAGCCCCCGATGCCGCCCGGCTTGGCAAGGACGACGAGGGCGAACAGCATGGCCGAGACGCCGATTGCCGCGATATCCGCGGTCCCGAAGCGCGGGCCTGAAGCCCTCCCTCCGGGGCGAGGGTTTGGGAGAGGGGGTCTGAGCCAGGCACTCCGCCCGGTATCGTCCCCTCTCCCCAGCCCTCCCCCCGGAAGGGGGAGGGGGCTTTTAGCTGCAACCGGCTCGGCCCACATCTGCGGCGGGGGCGGCGGTGGGGCCGGCTCCGGCGGCACATAGGCCTGGAACCACGAATCTCCGCAGGCGGCGCAGCGCACCTTTCGTCCCTCGCGCGGGACCGCGTTGTCGGCGACGCGGTAGCGCTTGGCGCAGGCGGGGCAGGTGAGGATCATGGACCGGGCATTGCTAAAGCAAGCGCCGCCGCCGTTGAACCCCTTGGCTTGCCATGCGACACCGGAAATCGATGGCAAGCGTCGTCCGCTTCGAGGGTGTCGGCCTGCGCTACGGCACGGGTCCGGAGGTGCTGCGCGACCTCGACTTGCGGCTGGAGGCGGGCAGCTTCCACGTGCTGATCGGCTCGTCGGGGGCGGGCAAGACTTCGCTCCTCCGCCTGATCACGCTGATGCAGCGCGCGACGCGCGGCCTCGTCTCGGTGTTCGACCGCGACATCGGCGCGTTGCCGCGAACCGCGCTGCCGGCGCTCCGGCGGCGGATCGGGGTGGTGTTCCAGGACTTCCGGCTGGTCCCGCACCTGTCGGCGTTTGACAATGTCGCGCTGCCGCTCCGCATCGCCGGCAAGCCTGCGGAGGAGGTGCGCGCCCACGTCACCGAGATGCTGCACTGGGTCGGCCTCGCCGAGCGGATGGAGGCGGTGCCGGCGATCCTGTCGGGCGGCGAGCAGCAGCGCGTCGCGATCGCTCGCGCCGTCGTCGGCCGCCCTGACCTGCTCGTCGCCGACGAGCCGACCGGCAACGTCGACCCCGAGATGGCGTCCCGCCTCGTCCACCTGTTCGACGAGCTGAACCGCATCGGCACGACGGTCCTCGTCGCGACGCACGACGCCAACCTGCTCGCCTCGATGCCCAACGTCGTCATGCGCCGCCTCGATCACGGCCGGCTGTCCGACCCCTTCGGCGCGCCGCGCCATGCGGTCCGGGCATGAGCCTCAGGCCCGCGGCGCAGCGCTTCGGCTTCCTGCCGGCGGGCGGGGGCCGGCTGGTGACGCCGCTGATCGCGGTGATGAGCTTCCTGACCGCGCTGGCGCTCGTTGGCGGCCTGCTGCTGGCGGGCGGTGCGGCGCGCCTCGGCACCTCGCTCGGCCGCGATGCGACGGTGCAGATCGTCGAGCCCAATCCCGACCGCGCAGCACCTCAGGCCCGCGCGGTCATCGCGCTGCTGTCGCGCGATCCCGACGTCACCAACGTCCGCCCGCTACCGCGCGTCGAGATCGAGCGGCTGCTCGAGCCGTGGCTCGGCGGCGAGGCGCACGATCCGGCGCTGCTGCCGCTCCCCACGATGATCGACATCCAGCTCGGCCCCGGCGCCGACCCTCCGACCCTCGCCCGGCGCCTGCGCGCGGTCGCCCCGGCGGCGCGTCTCGACGTGCAGGCGCGCTGGCTGGCGCCGCTCGGGCGGCTGCTCGGCGGGCTGTCGTGGCTGGCTGCCGCCATCGTCGCCTCGGTGGCGCTGGCGACCGCGGCGGTCGTGGCGCTCGGCACCCGCGCCGGGCTCGGCGGGCACCAGCCGACGATCGAGCTGCTTCATGTGATGGGGGCGGAGGACGCGGATATCGCGCGCGTCTTCCAATACCGCTATCTGCTGCACGGCCTCATCGGCGGGGCGATCGGAGTGGCATGCGCAAGCGCGGTGATGGCGACATTCGGACAGGGGGCAAGAGCTCTCGGCCTCGGCGCGCCGCCGGCGGCCGCGTGGCTGGCGCTGGCGGCGGTCCCGGTCGCGGTCGCGCTGCTCGCGGCGCTGGTGGCGCGGCTCAGCGTCGGGCGCGCCTTGCGGGAGCAATTGTGATCCGTCTGCTCGGCCTCCTGGTGCTTGGGGTGCTTGGCTGGTTTCTGTGGTTCGCCCTGGCGCCGCCCAGGCCCGCGCCATCGAACACGCGCACCGACGCGATCGTCGTGCTGACCGGCGGTCCCGGCCGTCTCGCGCACGGGCTCGACATGCTGCGCGCCGGACGCGCGAAACGCCTGCTCGTCTCGGGCGTCGATCCCGCGGTTCGCCCGCCCGAGCTCGCGGCCAAGGCGCACGCCTCGCGCGCGCTGTTCGACTGCTGCGTCGATCTTGGCAGCGAAGCCGTCGACACCCGCTCGAACGCCGCCGAGACGGCACGCTGGATGCGTGTCCACGACTACCGCTCGCTCCGCCTCGTCACCTCCGCCGACCACATGCCCCGCGCCGCGCTCGAGCTTCGCACCGTGATGGGTCCCGGCATCATGGTCGTCGCCGACCCGGTCGCCAGCAAGCCGCCGATAGGCTCGCTGGTTCGCGAGTTCATGAAATACGCGCTGCGCCGCGGCGCGGTGCTGGTCGGCGCCTGATGGCCTGGATCCGCTCCGCTTTGTTCGCGCTGCTGTTCTACAGCGCCAGCGTACCGATCGTCGTGTTCGGCACTCTGGTGGCGCTCGTTCGGCCGTCAAGCATCACGGCGACGACGTGGATCTGGGGCAATCTGTTTTGGGTCCTGACTCGAGCGGTCCTTGGCATCCGGGTCGTCGTGAAAGGCACCCCGCCGCAGCATGCGGTGATCGTCGCGTCGAAGCACCAGTCGGCGTTCGAGACGATCGCCATACTCCGCCTGTTCAAGCGCCCCGCCCCGGTGATGAAGGCGGAGCTGATGAAGGTGCCTTTCTGGGGCTGGCTCGCCGGCCGCTTCGGCTGCATCCCGGTCGACCGCGATGGCCAGACCGGCGCCATGCGCGCGATGATGAAGGCGGCGCGCGCCGCCATCGCCGCCGACAAGCCGATCATCATCTTCCCCGAGGGCTCGCGAATCGCGGTCGGCGAATCGCCGCCGCTCAAGGCCGGCGTCTCGGGCCTCTACAAGGTGCTGAAGCTCCCGGTGGTCCCGATGGCGCTCGACTCGGGCCGGCTGTGGCCGCGCCAGAGCTTCGTCAAGCGCCCCGGCACGATCACCATGAGCTTCGGCGAGCCGATCCCGCCCGGCCTGCCGCGAGACGAGTTCGAGGCGCGGCTCCACGCCGCGATCAACCGGGCGCCATGAGCAAGCGAATCCCCCTCTGGCTGACGCTGCTGCCGCTCGCCGTCGGCCTGCTCGGCTATTTCTATTGGTGGAACGGCCAGCGCGACGCCTTCGCCGAGCAGCTCCACAAGGTTCTGGGCGGCGCACCGATCGAGATCGGCGGCTTTCCCTACCGGATGGAGGCGACCCTTGGCGCCAGTGCCTTCTCGCGGGTCACCCCCGCGCTAACCGTCCGCCTCGCCGCCGACGAGATCGCGATCAACCGCGCCCCGATCGGCCGCCCGCTGACCGCGCTCCGTGCGCTGAAGCCGGTGGCGAGCGTCCAGCTTACGGCGCTGCCGCTGTCGAAGCTCGAAGTCGCCGCCGCCAGCGCAATCGGCAGCCTGCGCTTCGGCGAGGGCGGAATCGTCGCGCGCGCCTCCAACGCCTTCGAAGGCGCAACCATCCGCGCCGCCGCCTTCGCGTCGTCCGCCACCGCCGCTCATTTCGAGGTCCACGTCCGCGAGACTCCGCAGGCGCTCGACCCCGCCAGTCGATCGCCCGCCTTCCCCGAGCAGGCGCAGCTCGTGCTTGAGGGCGAGGGGGTGCGTTACGCCGGCGGCGACCCGCTGACGCTCAACGCCGAGTTCGGAATCGACGCGCGCGCCCCGCTTTCGGGCGGCCCCAAGGTGCTCGACGGCGCCACGCTGGAGCTCAAGAAGCTCACCCTCGCGGACAGGCACGGCGTCGTCGCGACGCTCACCGCGACCGCCTCGCCCGACACATCTAGCAAGGCGCTCATCGCCGGCACCGTCGACACGATCTGCCCCGCGAACGTGGCGGCGCTGCTTTCGGGCCGCCCCGGCGCCCGCGAGTTCCGCGCCCGCCGCTCTCAACGCATCGCCTTCTCGGGCCCTGTCGGCGCGGTGGCGCCGGCGAGTGGGGTTACGGGTGTTCCCGTCCGAAGTCAGGAGCCGCCGTGTCCTGTCCTGCGTCGATGATCGCGCGGCGGACATCGCGCGATCGGCTGAACAGCGCGTGCAGCGCCTCGCCGTCGCCCCAGCGAATGGCGCGCTGAAGCGCGGTCAGATCCTCGCTGAAGCGCTGCAGGACTTCCAGAACGCCCTCCTTGTTGGCGAGGAAGACGTCGCGCCACATCGTCGGGTCCGACGCCGCGATGCGCGTGAAGTCGCGGAATCCGCCCGCCGAATATTTGATCACCTCGGAGCGAGTCACCGATTCGAGGTCCGAAGCGGTGGCGACGATCGAATAAGCGATGAGGTGAGGGACGTGGCTCGTCACCGCCAGCACCAGGTCGTGGTGCCGCGCGTCCATCACCTCGACCTCGGCGCCAAGCGCCGTCCAGAAGCTCCGCACCCGTTCGACCGCGAGTTCGTCGGCGCCTTCGGGCGGCGTCAGGATGCACCAGCGGCCATGGAACAGCGAGGCGAAGCCGGCGTCCGGCCCGGACTTCTCGGTCCCCGCCACCGGATGCGCCGGCACCACCGCGACTCCCGGCAGCGCCGCGATCAGCGAGTCGAGCACCGGCCCCTTCACTGATCCGACGTCGGAAACGACGGCGCCCGGCGCCAGCTCGCCCGCGATGGCTTCGGCGACCTCGCCCATCGCACCTACGGGCACGCACAGGATGACGAGATCGGCGTCGCCGACCGCGCCCGCCGGCGTGTCCGAGACGTCGTCGGCGATCTGCAGCGCCTCGACCCGTGCGCGCACCGCGGGGTCCGCGTCATGGGCCGCGATCGCCACCGTCGGCATGTGCTGCCGCACCGCGCGGGCCAGCGAGGAGCCGATCAGCCCCATGCCGATGATCGCGATGCGGCCGAACGCCAGCATCAATCGGCGGTTTCCAGGAACGTGCGCAGCACAGCGGCGACGCCGCGCGTCTCCTCCTCTGTGCCGATCGAGATGCGCAGCCCGTTGGCGAGATCCTGCTTGGGCAACCAGCGAGTCAGATAGCCTTGGCTGGTCAGGTAGCGGTTCGCCGCTTCGGCGGTGCGAGGTCCCTCGTCGGGGAAGATCACCAGCACGAAGTTCGCCGCCGATGGCACCGCGCGGACGCCCCAATTGCCCATCGACTCGATCTCGGCGGTCAGCCAGGCGCGCCACTCCTTGTTGTGCGCCTTGGCCTTGTCGATCCAGTCCTGGTCGGCCAGCGCGGCGATCGCCGCAGACTGGCCGGCGGTGGTGACGTTGAACGGCGGGCGCGTCGTGTGGAGCACGTCGATGATCGCCTGCGGGCCGTAGGCCCAGCCGATGCGCTCGCCCGCCAGCCCGTAGATTTTCGAAAAGGTGCGCATCGTGACGACGTTCGGCAGGCGCCGCGCCATCTCGATCCCGTCCTCATAATCAGGATCGTCGATATATTCGGCATAGGCCGCGTCGAGCACGAGCAGAATGTCGTCGCGTAGCCCGGCGTGCAGCCGCCGCACCTCCGCGCCGCCGATCATCGTGCCGGTCGGGTTGTTTGGGTTGGCGAGATAGACGAGCCTGGTGCGCGGGGTGACGCAGGCCAGCAGCTTGTCGACGTCGGTCGTGTAGTCGGCGTCGGGCGCCTCGACCGGCGTCGCGCCGGCCTTCCGCGCCGCGATCGGATAGACCATGAAGCCGTGGTGGACATAGAGCACCTCGTCCCCGGCCGAGGCGTAGGCCGCCGCGACGAGATAGAGCAGTTCGTCCGATCCGGTGCCGCATACCACGCGCTCGGGCTCGATCCCGTGGTGCGCGGCGATCGCGTCGCGAAGCGCGGTGCTGCCGCCGTCGGGGTAGCGGTTGAGCGTTCTCGATTCGCGCTCCAGCGCCGCGATGGCGCGTGGGCTCGGCCCGAGCGGGCTTTCGTTCGACGAAAGCTTGACGGTCTTGCCTGCGCCCTCGGCCACGGCGCGGCCGGGGACGTAGGCATCGATCGCCGCGATCCACGGCTTTACTTGGGGTCCAGTCATGGCCGGGGTATTGGCGGAAGCGGGGAGGGGAGGCAAGCGAGCTAGACGCCCAGATAGCGCTCCGCCAGATAGATCAGCGCCTCGGCCCCCGCGACGATCAGGCCCGAAAGCAGGACGATCCCGGCGGCGCCCGCGAGCCAGGCGACGAGCGCCAGGAGCCCGTCGCGGTTGATCAGCGCCAGCCCGAACAGCGCGATCACCAAAGCCGGAATATAGTGAAGCCCCGGGATTGGCAGCCAGGCGATCAGCGACAGCAGCAGCGCCATGATGCCGATCAGCCGCGTGCCATTGTGCTCGGTCAGCGCCGCCAGCCGCGGCCGGATCAGCCGCTCGACCCAACGCATGAACGTCAGCACGCGGGGCAGGCCTTTCAGCGCCTGCGCCTTGGTGATCGACGCGCGCATGATCCACCTCGGCAGCCACGGCTGGTGCTTGCCCGCGGTCATCTGCGCCGAGATCAGGATGAGCGGGATCGCGGTGACCAGCGACATGCCCGGCACTAGCGGCAGCAGATTGGGCAGCGCAAAGAGCAGGAGGAGCGCGCCGAGCGTTCGGTCGCCGATGGTGGCGACAAGGTCGGCGGGCCCGATTCGCTCGGCCGGGTGCTCGTAAACGACCCGGCTCAGCAGTTCGGAGAAGCGGAGGACCTCGGTCATCGGCGGCGGTCTTAGCCGCCGGGCCGGGCGCGCGCCAGCCCGGGGGCGGCGGTCTTTCGCCGCCGTCCCCGGTTCTGGACTCAGGCGCCGCGCGCGGTGGCGATGGCGCGGTCGACCGAGGCGTTCGCGCCGTCGATCGCATTGCTGACGCAGGCGCGGGCGCGCGTCGTGCTGGCGGTGTCGCGGGCGTCGCTCTTGCCGCAGACCGCGCTCGCGGCCGAGCGCACGCGCTGCTTGAGTGCCGCGACGCCCGCGCTGCTGCCGAGGTTGAGGTCGCCGTAGCTGACCTCTTGGGTCTGCGCGATCTCGAAGCCGCCGGCCGACGCCGGGGCCGAGACGGTCACCGCCAGAGCGGCGGCGGACGCGAGGATGAGGATGTTGCGCATGGGAGTGTCTCCTTGGATCTGGGGGCCGGCCGATCCGGTCCACGAACTATCCACTGCATTAGTCATGCCAAACACCTCCTCTCCTCGGCGAAGGCTCAAATCAGCGATTTTCGCGTGGCGCGCTTCGCCAAGCAGTGGCGCATTTCGCCACTTCCCTGCCTGTCATTCCCGCGAACGCGGGAATCCAGCCTTGGTCGGTTGGGCACTCCGCCGGATTCTGGACACGAGCTGGATTCCCGCGTTCGCGGGAATGACAGAAGAGAGTAGGGTGCTCGGAACGCCGCCGCCCTCGCTTCGTTGGCGCGCTACCTCAAGGCCCGGGAGCCACTCGCTTGCTGCTCAACGTCCAATGCCGGCTCGGCTACAGCTTCGCCGAGCCGACCGAGATCATGGCGATCGTCCAGGCGGCGCACGCGCTCGACCAGACGATCCTGTCCGAGTCCTTCGCCATCGCGCCGCAGACCGACCTCGTCGTCTACGAGGAACCTTCGACCGGGGCGCGGACGCTGCGCGGCTGGCTCGATGGCGACGTGTTGCTCGCCTACGAGGCGACGGTCGACAATGGCGTTCGCGAGCTGCTCCACCCGGGCGCCGTCGAGCACAATTGGTCCGATCTGCCGCCCGAGGCGCTGCCCTACCTGATGCCGAGCCGCTATTGCCCGGCCGACCGCTTCCTGCGCTTCGCCTATCGCGAGTTCGGCCACCTGACCGGCGGCGCCAAGGTGCTGGCGATCCTCGACTGGATCCACAACCACGTCGATTACGTCTCGGGCTCCAGCGATTCGGGAACGACGGCGGAGAACACCTTCATCGACCGCGCCGGCGTCTGCCGCGACTTCACGCATCTCGGCATCGCGCTGTGCCGCGCCGTCAGCATCCCGGCGCGCGCCGTCGCGGTCTATGCGCTGAAGCTCAACCCCGCCGACTTCCACGCGGTGTTCGAAGTCTATCTCGACGGCCGCTGGTGGTTCGTCGACGCGACGCGCCTGGCGCCGATCGAAGGCTTCGTCCGCATCGCCGTCGGCCGCGACGCCGCCGACATCGCCTTCCTGACGACCAAGGGCAATTGCTTCCAGACGAGCATGACGGTGTCGGTCACGCCGGCGAACTAGGTTTACGGTGTCCGTTCGTCCTGAGCTTGTCGAAGGACCAGATCGTACCGCCGCGCGTGCCACGTGGTTCGACAGGCTCACCACGAACGGGCGTTTGGAAGGATTTGCAGATCAGAACGGCACGTCGTCGTCGAGATCGTCATCGAAGTTGCCGCCGAACTGCTTCGACGCGCCGCCCGCCGGGGCCTTGGGGGGGGCGCTGCGGAAGCCGCCGCCGCTGCCGCCGCCCGCATAATCGTCGCCGCCGCCGCCATAATCCCCCCCGCCGCCCTCGCGGCGGTCGAGCAGGGTCAGCTCGCCCCGGAAGCGCTGGAGCACCACCTCGGTCGAATAGCGCTCGGCGCCCGACTGGTCGGTCCATTTGCGCGTCTGGATCGCGCCCTCCAGATAGACCTTGCTGCCCTTGCGGAGATACTTCTCGGCGACCTCGCCCAGCTTGTCGTTGAAGATGACGACGCGGTGCCATTCGGTCCGCTCCTGGCGGTTGCCGTCGCGGTCGTTCCAGCTTTCGGACGTCGCGACCCGCAGGTTCACCACCTTGCCGCCGTTGCCCATCGTCTTGCTTTCCGGATCCGCGCCCAGATTGCCGACGAGGATCACCTTGTTGACTGAACCGGCCATGCGTCTTGTTCCTCGCGATTCGATTTGGAGCACCCTAGCCACCCCATCCGCCGAACGAAACCCGCGCGGCGATCGGCGGGCGATTCGGGCTTAGAGTCCCTAGAGTCACGGTGGTTCAGCAATTACGTTGCGCGAACCGGCAATAAAATTACGCGCACAACGGGCCAACCTCTAGCTTGCGCCTTTAGAACATATCATGAACAGTTCTACAAATCAACCGAGCAGGGCGCGCGAAATCCAGAAGGTCGCGCCGGCGGCGACATAGGCCATCGCGAACAGATAGCCGAACATGAACGCCGGCCATTTCCAACCATTGGTCTCGCGCCGCGCCACGGCGAGAGTCGACAGGCATTGTGGCGCGAACACGAACCAGGCGAGGAAGGCGAGGGCGGTCGGCAGGCTCCACGCGTGCTGGAGGCGCTGGACGAGCGACTGCGCCACCGCGCCCTCGTCGCCCTGCAGCGCGTAGACCGTGCCGAGCGCCGACACCGCGACCTCGCGCGCCGCCATGCCGGGGACGAGCGCCAGGCTGATCTCCTTGTTGAAGCCGATCGGCGCGAAGATCACGTGGAGCGCCGCGCCGATATGCCCGGCGATCGAATAGTCGATGGCGGGCAAGGTCGCGCCCTTCGGCGGCTTGGGGAAGCTCGCCAGCGCCCACAGCGCGATCGTCGAGCCGAGGATGATCGTCCCCGCGCGGTGCAGGAAGGCCTCGGCGCGCTGCCAGAGGCCGATGCTCATGTCGCGGAGCGCCGGCCACTGGTATTTCGGCATTTCCATCAGGAAAGTCTGGCCCGCCCCCTTGGTGAGCGTCCGCCGCAGCACGAAGGCGGCGGCCATCGCGCCCGCCACGCCGAAGGCATAGAGCGCGAACAGCACGAGGCCCTGGAGGCCGAACACGCCCCACACCTGCCGGTTCGGAATGAACGCCGCGATGATGATGGCATAGACCGGAAGGCGCGCGCTGCAGGTCATCAGCGGCGCGATCAGCATCGTCGTCAGCCGGTCGCGCGGCTCGTCGATGGTGCGGGTCGCCATGATGCCGGGAATGGCGCAGGCGAAGGAGGAGAGCAGCGGGATGAACGCCCGGCCGTTGAGGCCGACGCGCGCCATCACGCGGTCCATCAGGAACGCCGCGCGAGTCATGTAGCCCGACTGCTCCAGCGCGATGATGAACGCGAACAGGATGAGGATCTGCGGCAGGAAGACGATCACCGCGCCCACGCCGGCGATCACGCCGTCGGCGAGGAGCGACTTCAGCCAGCCGTCGGGCAGCAGCGCCGAGACCTGCGCCTGCGCCCAGGCGAAGCCGCTGGCGATCAGCTCCATCGGCGCCTGGGCCCAGGCGAAAACCGACTGGAACATCACGAACAGGATCGCCGCGAGCAGGATTGGGCCGGCCACTGGATGCAGCACCACCCTGTCGATCCGCTCGCTCCACCGCGTCGCGCCGCCGACCGACAGCGTCACCGCATAGGCGATGTCGCGCGCCTCGCGCTGCAGCACGCGGATGTCCTCGGGCGGCGCCGACGGCCCCGCGCCGAGGCTGAGCTTCGGCCCGAGCTCGGCCGCCAGCTCGGCCAGGCCCCGGCGCCGCACCGCGACCGTCGGCACCACCGGCAGGCCGAGCCGGTCCGAAAGGCGCGCCACGTCGATCGTCAGCCCGTCGCGCTCGGCAAGGTCGACCATGTTGAGCGCAACCACCATCGGCACGCCGAGCCGCTTCAGCTCCAGCACGAAGCGCAGATGGTTGCGAAGGTTGGTCGCATCGACCACCGCGACGATCGCATCGGGCCGCCGCTCGCCGGCCTGCACGCCCATCACGACGTTGCGAGTCACCGCCTCGTCGGGGGAGCGCGGCTCGAGGCTGTAGGTGCCGGGCAGGTCGATCAGCTCGGCGAGGCGGCCGTCAGGAAGCGGGAGCTTGCCGGTCTTCCGCTCGACGGTGACGCCGGGATAATTGCCGACCTTCTGGCGCGAGCCGGTCAGCGCGTTGAACAGCGAGGTCTTGCCGGCGTTGGGATTTCCGACCAGCGCCGCGACCGGCGCGGTCGCAGGCGCGTTCATTCGGCGGCGAGCAGCATCGGCTCGACCGAGATCATCGCCGCCTGCGCGCGCCGGAGCGCGATCGTCATGTTGCCGACCCGGAGCGCGATCGGGCAGCCGCCGACGGGGCCGCGGTGGAGCACCTCGACGTCGACGCCCTCGTCGAAGCCGAGCTCGTAGAGCCGGCGCACGGTCTTGGGGTCGCCGTCGCGGTCGATGCCGGCGATCACCGCCCGCTTCCCCGCCGCCAGTTGGTCGATCCGCTGCTGCACGCCTGACATCCTCGTCCGGAATTGCGAACGATTATCATATGCGTTTGCACTAGGGAAGCGGTAAGTCAGAGCCGCGCCGTGTCGATAATTTTTACAGTTGGGCCTGCGACATCGTGCCGTCCCGAGACGGAAAGCCCTGGCACGAATCGTGCTTAACGTTCCCCCAGAGATTTCTGGAGGTTCAGATGAAGAGATTGTTTGCAGCCCTGGCGATTGGCTTCGCCGCCGTTCCGGCGTCTGCCGGAGTGATCCACTACACGATCCATGACGCTGTTTTCGACGACGGCGGTACGGTGGTCGGCAGCTTCAACTACGACACCGATCTCCATAGCTGGTCGGGAGGCGCGCATACGAGCGCAGGCACCACCTACGAAGGTTTCACCTACTTCGGCAGCGGCAGCGCCGATCACAATATTAGTTTCTCGGAGGGTGGCAACGGGCTTCACACACTGCTCTTGTCCATTGATGGGTCGTGGGCAGAGGCCGGCCTCTACAATTTCAGTCTTACCGGCCTTTTCACGGACTCTTTCGAGACCTTCAGTAACCAGGAAGTGTTGCTGAACCGCCAGCTGGTCAGCGGCTACGCCGTCGCCGACGGCTTCGAGGTACCGCCGGGCGGCACCCGCGTGCCCGAGCCGGCGATGCTCGGCCTGTTCGGCCTTGGCGCGATCGGCCTCAGCCTGAGCCGCCGCCGCCGCAAGGCATAAGGAGAAGGCCGGGCCGTCGCGCCCAGCCTGCTCCGCTTAATTCAGAGTCGTCACTTCGAGCGTGGTCGTCTTCGGCGTCGGCAGCCCGCTTGCCTTGTAGGTCGCGATCAGCTCGGCCTTGCGCGCCGCCATCCGGGCGCCGAGCGCCTCCATGTCGAGCCCGCCCTTGCGCGCCTGCGCGAACATGCCTTCGGAGCGCTTCTCCTCCTCCTCGACATGATGCTCGATCTGCTCGGACAGGACCTTCACCTTGGCGTCGTAATATTCGTCGTCGGGCCCGCCCGCCTCGATCTCGGCGATCAGCACCTTGGCGCCGTCATGCTCGACATAAGCCTCCTTGAGCAGGTCTTCCTCGACCACGCCCTCGCAGGCCGGATAGAAGATCTTCTCCTCGATTTCGGTGTGGACGGTCAGCTCCATGCAGATCTGCATCGCCAGCTTCCGCTTCGCGCCGTCGCCCTTGGCGCTCTCGAATTTCTCGAACAGGCCCGCGACCTTGTCGTGGTCGGCCTTCAGCAGCGCGATCGCATCGGGTTGGTCGGCCACGGTCGTTCTCCCAGAATTGTTACCGGGGCAGAACGTCATCTCGAGGGCGGGGTTCCGGAGGTTGATGCAGGTTGGCGAGTTGGCGCGATGGCACCGCCGCGCGCCATCGCGCGTTCGACCCGGCAATGGCCAAGACGCCCCATAGCGCCGAGCGCGGCCGGCTCAGATTCGCCATCGGCGTCGCGGCGCTGCACATCCTGCTCGCCTGGGCGCTGCTCGTCGGTCTCGGCGTAAAAATGCCCGCCAGGGTCGCCGAAAGCCTGACGCTGATCGACCTCCGCCCCCTGCCGCCGCAACCGGTCGACACCACCAGCGGCGAGCGTACGCGGCGCAAGCAGCCCGACTCGCCCAGGAACCTGAAGGCCCGCCCCGCCGAGGTCGTCGCGCCCAAGCCGCAGGTCGTCGTCCCCGCGCCGCCGCCGCCGGTCGTCGCCGCGCCCGTGGCCGGCCTCGGCGACGAGCGCGAAGCCGGCCTCGCCGACATCTTCGGCCCCGGAAGCGGCGACGGCGGCGCCGGCGCGGGGGCGGGCGGCGAGGGGGACGGCGACGGCGATGGCGGCCGCACCCCCTCCCGCCGCGTCGCCGGCCGCATCAAGAGCTCCGACTACCCGCGCGCCGCGCGCGACGCCGGCGTGGAGGGAACCGTCACCGTCCGCTACACCGTCGGCGTCGAGGGCCGGGTGACCGATTGCCGCGTCGCCCGGTCGAGCGGCAGCCCGGAGCTCGACGACACCACCTGCCGCCTCATCCTCCAGCGCTTCCGCTTCGAGCCCGGCCGTGACGCCGCCGGCCGCCCGATCCCGGACGGCTGGGAGGAAGAACATATCTGGACGATGGGCGGACATCGCGAGCGGGACTAGCGCTCTCCGGACGGCCGCCCGAACCAATCCCCCGCCGCCGCGTTGATCGGCTTTGACGAAGGAGGGGTGCGTGCAAGGCAAGGATCTGGTCGTCGCGGTCCGAAGGGCGGCGGCAAGCCACAACAGCACGTGGGAAGCCCTTGTCCCCAACCGCTTCGATGTCGTCGAAAGCGCCGAAGCGGCCGAGGAAGAGGCCTTCCAGGAAATGGCGGAGGCAAAGAAGCGCCTGCGTGAACATATCTGCGAAACCTACGGGATCTCGATCCGCGAGCTCCGCAGCCTGGCGGCCGTTTGAGCGTGAGCGCGGCCAAGGCGCGCGGCTGCCGGGATGGCACCGCTTCTGCCGGCGCGCGTTCCCTCACCGATGGTGACGTTCGGCACCGCAGGAGGCGCCAGTGCGCAACATCGATTTCAGCTCGTGGCAGAGCGTCCTGATGACGCTCCTGGGGCTTGCGCTGGTCGCGCTGACAAGCGTCGGCATCCGCCTGCTGATGATGGTCACCATCCAGCAGCGCCGCGAGCGCATGAATCGCCAGATCAACGAGCGCCTGCGAACGCTGATCGCGGCCTACAAGGTTCTGGGCGGTTCCTTCACGGGCAATCTGACCGTCGATCCGACGCATCTTCGGGATCTGCGCCAACGGCCGGACGTCTTGCCCGGGGATGAGGCGGGGTCGGATCGCACGCGGCGGACCCGTGACGCCGTCGAGGCGGCGTTGTCGGACATCATCCTGCTTGGAACCGAGGCGCATGTCCGCCTCGCGGAGCGGGCAGCGCGCGAGCTCGTCGGCGGGCGGCCGGTGCACACGCAAGAACTCGTCGTTTCGCTCCGCGATTTCATCCGCGACGCGCTCGACCTCGATCCCATCCCAGCCGATCTCGCGATCCCGATGCAGGGCCCGACGCGGCCATCTGGTTCGGGCGGGCGCGAGAAGGCGGGGCGCGGGCAGGACGGTGCGCGTCAGGGCGGCGGGGGCATGGGTGGCGGAGTGGGCATGGGCGGTGGAATGGGGGGCGGCGTAACGGGCGTCGGCGCCGACGACGATCAGCCATCGTCCGGTCGCCATAGCTAAGCAGCGCTTTCAAGTCAGCGACAGCGCCTTAGTCGCCGGAAACCGCGCGATCGAGCCTCTCGTGGCCGACCGACCCGACCGGGCTGAAATCGGAGGGCGGGCGCATCAGGACATCCCGTACCGGCCGCGCGAAATCCTCCGGAACCCAGGCGCTGACCAGCGACTGTCCCAGGCGCAGCCCCGTCCAATAGCGCGTCGCTTCCAATTCGCTCGCGCCGGCCTTGCGAAGCTTCGTCATGAAGGTTTCGAAATCGAACGCCCGGCGAATGAAGCCCGGCGCGAGCCAGCCCGTCACCGCCACGGTGCCGAGTTCGGGCGTTGTGAAAATCCAGCAACCCGCCGACGCCCCGCCCAGATGGGAGGCGGTCGTTTCAACCCCCGTAGCGGTGCCGAAATTCGTCACCATGGCGATATTGCCGACCGGGACGCCCTTCGTCTGAAGCTCGACGACCGCGTTGGAGGCATCGAGATAGTCGTCGAACAGGCTGGTGACGAGAGTCGTGGTGGAGTTGTCGCTTACGAAAAGGCCCACGAGCCCTCCTCTCCGAACGCAATCAGCAGCACACGCGAAAACATCAGCGCGGACACCACCGTGAGCAGCCCGAACAGGCTGGCCGGCCACCATTGATGGCGCCGCCCCGGGCCCCTGTAATACCACCAGAAGGTCACGATCGGGGCGGTGCCGATCACCGCCCTCAGGACATTTTCCAGACTTACCGGCGGGACGAGCAGCCAGAAGCCAAGGCCCAGGCAGGCCGCGCGAAGGAAGGCGACACCGGCGAAGCGCTCGCGTCGAGGAGCGGCGAGCTCAGGTCTCTGGCTGACCAAGCTCATCCTCCCGCCCGATCGATTTCGGACCAGAAGTCGCGTACCGAGAAGCCGTCGCGCTCCCGCCGAGCGTTGATCGGCGGCGCAGCCGGCGGTTCCGACCGCGGTTGTGGTGCAGCCGCCAGAGGAGGTGAGAGGCCAGAGTCATCAGCGCGACCAGCAGTGTCAACGCGACGGTGATCCCCGCGAGGTTCCGAGACATTCATCACGCTCGTTGCCCGGCAGGTGCGGGGGTTCCGGCGGCCTCCGGGTGGCCGGCGTTTCCGTTGGCGATATTGCGATGCGGCCGTAGGCCGAAAAGGCGCGGCCAGAACGTTGTGCCGACCGCCCCGGGGCGCTGGCCCCGGTTGCCTGGCGGCGCCGGCTCGTGTTCCGGGCACATGCCGATCCCATCAACATAGATCGCCCTCTCGCAATGAACCGGATGACGGCCAACGGAGGTGTTCCACCACGGATTCGACGCGACGCGCGCCATGCCCGCCTTCCTTCCGAAAACGACAGGACCGGGCGCTTGGGCCGTTTTGCCGGCGCCCGGTTCCCACAGAATTAGGCCGGCGGGCGCTTTGATATCGAGATAGAGAAAAGTCCCCCCGCATATGGATTGCGTAGGGTCGAAAGCGAGCCGCTCTTCCGGAGGGGCGGAGGCGGGTTTTCGCTCAGAGTTACCCGAACGGCCTGTCGATCGACGTCGGCGGCACGGTGAACCATTTCGGGCCGGCCGGCGTCATGTGGAAGCAGTCCTCCAGCCGGACGCCGAATTGGCCCGGGATGTAGATGCCGGGCTCGTCGGAGAAGCACATGCCTTCGGCCAGCGGCGTCGTCTCGCCGTGGACGAGATTGACCGGCTCGTGGCCGTCCATGCCGATGCCGTGGCCGGTGCGGTGCGACAGGCCGGGGAGCTTGTACCCGGGGCCGTAGCCGAGCCTTTCGTACGAGGCGCGCACCGCGTCGTCGACGCTGCCGCACGGGCGGCCGACTTGCGCGGCGGCGAAGGCGATCGCCTGGCCTTGCCGCACCTGATCCCACACCTGCCGCTGGTGCTTGCTCGGCTCGCCGAAGATGAAGGTGCGCGAGATGTCAGAGGTGTAATCCTCGACGGTGCAGCCGCAGTCCATCAGCACCACCGATCCGTCCTGCACGACCTGGCGTTCGCGCGAGCCGTGCGGATAGGCGCTCGCCTCGCCGACCAGCACCAGCGCCCCGTCGGCATTGCCGCCCAGCCGTTCCGTCGCCTCGTCTATCATCTTGGCGATGTCGTCACGGGTCATGCCCCTGGCGACCTTGCCGTGGACCTCGGTCATCGCCGCCAGCGTGATGTCGTTGGCGCGCTGCATCAGCGCGATCTCGGGCGCGGTCTTGATCATCCGGCAACCGCGGACGACCGGCGCGCCGGGGCGAACCTGGACGCCGGGCAGCGCCTTCATCAGCCCCTCGACAACGAAGTAGCGCACCCGCTCCTCGACTCCGATCGGCCCGCCCGCGAGCTTCCTGTCCTTCAGGAAGCCCGCGACGACCTCCATCGGGTTCCTGTCCTCATGCCAGACGCGGACCTCGGCGGGGATGCCGAGCGTCTGGCGGACCGAGGGCTCCTCGAAATGCGGCGTGACGATGCAAGCCTCGCCCTCCACGGGCAAGATCGCCGCGGTCACCCGCTCGCTCAGCCACCAGCGAACGCCGGTGAAATAGACCATGGAGGAACCGGGCTCGATCAGCAGCGCCTCGAGGCCATGCCGGCGCATCAGCGCCTGCGCCTTGGTGATGCGCTTCAGCCGCTCGTCGCGGCCGATCGGCGTCACCGCAGGCGATGCCGCTTGCGCGCTTACGCCGCCGAGCGGCAAGCTTGCCGCCGCTGCTGCCCCCAGAAATCCCCGCCGTCCCAAGATCATTCTACACGTCCTCTCTGACAGGGGAGTATGGGCGGCTCACACTCCCGGGTAACGCAGCCGGCCGAGGAAGCGCGTCAGGCTCGGCAGGTTTTCAGTACGGCCGGTGAATTTCGCCTTGGCCTTCTCGAAGCGCATCACGCCGTCGATCCGGCGATCGAGGAAGGCGGCGGTGTCGGCCTGCCCCTCGCTCTCGTCGTCGAGCCACACCAGCAGCGTCGAGGCATAGACCGCGCCCAAGGTCATGCGCTTGGTGTAATGATTGAAGTCGGTCGCGGTGTCGCCCGCCGCGCGCCACATCGCGTCCGCCGTCCGCCACAGGGTGCGGGCGCTGAGCGCCAGGTTCTGCGGCATGCCGAACACCCCAAGCGCGCGGCGTACGGCCTCGCGGTGAGGCAGGGCCTGCTCCAGCCGGGTCCACACCGCCAACCGAATGCGCTCGCGAATCTTCAGCGTGGCGATGCCCGCCGCTTCGAGCGCCGCCGCCATGTCAGCGTCGGCCTTTCCGGTATAGGCTTCGACCATCTCCGCCGCGCCGCCGGGGAAAACCAGCCGCGCCCGCTCGGGCGGCACGCCGATATCGCGGCAGCCCTGCTCGGCGGCGGCGAGCGTCCAGCCGTCGAACGGCACGTTGGGCAGCATCGCCTCGACCAGCACGGGCCGTAGCTCGTCGAGCGTCATTTCGTTCGGGGGATAGGGCGCCATGCCCTGTCTTAGCGCGCCTCGCGCAGCGCGGGAATGGCGCGCCGCACCTCGTCGGTGATGCCGGGGCCGGGGACGAGCATCAGGTCGCGCGGATCGATCGTGCGGCCGTCGACCGACTGCACGACGACGGGGGCGGGGGGCTTGCCGGTCTGGCGCTCGATCAGGCCGAACGGCGCCAGCTCGTCGGGCTCGCTCAGGTATTTCTTGCCCCACATGCTGAGGCCGACGATCACCGGGAACAGGTCGAGGCCCATCGGCGTCAGGCGATACTCGACCTTGCGCTTGTCATTCGCGTTCGGTCGCTTCGTCAGCACGCCGGCATCGACCAGGCTGCCAAGCCGCTGGCTCAGCACGTTGCGCGCGATACCCGTGGAGCGCTGGAAGTCGTCGAAGTTGCGGATGCCGAAGAAAGCGTCGCGGACGATGAGCAGCGTCCACTGCTCGCCGAGCAAGTTGAGCGCCCGCGCGCCCATGCAGAAACCCGGTGCCTCGATACGCTTTGGCATGCTCGTCCTCGTCTCGCGGCCAACGCATAGCCGATTCCAGTCTCTTTTAACAACTTTCCGCTTGCGACTCGTTTCCAGTCCCTTTAAGCAACCGATAGTTAAGTTGCATGAAGCAACTTAACAACCACCCGGAGACCCGTCATGTGGACAATGATGACAAAGTTAGCCGCCGCCATCCTCCTCTCCAGCAGCGCCGCCGCCTTCGCCGCCGCGCCCTCCTACGTCGCGAGCTTCGCGGCGCCGGTCACGCAGGCGAAGCTCGTCTCGTCGGACCGGATGTGGACCTGCTCCGACTCGGTCTGCGTCACCCGTGGCGCCGCCGACAGCCCGCCGCAGCACGTGTGTTCACGGCTGGCGCGCGAGATGGGCGTGATCGCCTCGTTCAGCGTTCGCGGCGAGGCCTTTAGCGCCGAGGCTCTGGCCGCCTGCAACGTCAACGCCAGGCGCCCGTCGGCTTGAGCATTCTTGGGTTGAGCGCGGGGGCGGCCTCTGCTAAGGCACCGCCTCCGCGCCAGGGGACTCGGCTCTCCGGCGTCAACTTCTTGCGACCTACAGGACCCGAATGCAGATCATCGTTCGCGATAACAATGTCGACCAGGCGCTGCGCGCCCTGAAGAAGAAGCTGCAGCGCGAGGGCGTCTACCGCGAGATGAAGCTTCGTCGTCACTACGAGAAGCCGTCGGAGAAGCGCGCGCGCGAGCGTGCCGCCGCCATCCGCCGCGCCCGCAAGCTCGAGCGCAAGCGCGTCGAGCGCGACGGCACCCGCTAAGCGGGGCCGCCGGCAATGTCGGCGACAAGTCCACAGGACGAGGGCAAGACCGGCCCGTTCTTTGCCAAATGGCTGATCTCCGGCGCCTTGCTGCTGGCGATCGCCGTCGGCCTGGCGTTCGCGGGGACCAACAAGCTGGTCGCCGCGGCGCTGCCGGCCGAGGACTTCCTCGCCAAGAACAAGGAACGCCACGGCGTGATCACCACCGCGAGCGGCCTGCAGTACGAAGTCCTGAAGCAGGGCGCGGGCGAGCATCCGCTGCCGAGCGACACCGTCGCCGTCATGTACGAGGGCAAGCTGTCGGACGGCACCGTGTTCGATTCGAGCTACCAGCGCGGCCAGCCGGCGATCTTCCCGGTCGGCGGCGTGATCCCCGGCTGGACCGAGGGGCTGCAGCTGATGACCCCGGGCGCCAAGTACCGCTTCGTCATCCCCTCCGAGCTCGGCTACGGCCCCGAGGGCGCCGGCGGCGTCATTCCGCCGAACGCCGTGCTGCAGTTCGATGTCGAGCTGCTGGGCATCAAGCCGCGCGAGTAAGCCGCGCTTCGACCGCCGGCCATTCGTCGGCGAGGACTGAATAGACACAGGTATCGCGAACCCGGCCCGTCCACGTGACACGGTTGGAACGCAGGATGCCGTCGAGCTTGGCCCCGAGCTTCTCGACCGCCGCCCGCGACCGGGTGTTGATGCCGTCGACCTTGAACTCCAGCCGCCGAGCGCCAGAGGTGAAGGCCGCGCCGATCATCAGGCGCTTGATGCGGCCGTTGAGGCCGGTGCCCCGAACTGCGGGATGGAGATAGGTGCCGCCGATCTCGACCACGGCGCTTGGCCCGTCGGTGACGGAGAAGGACGAGGTGCCGACGACCGTCCAGCCATCATTCACGTCCGTTCGTCCCGAGCTTGTCGAAGGACGTGGCCCGCTCGGCGGTGCGATCTCGTCCTTCGACAAGCTCAGGACGAACGGAGTCTTGTGCAAGATCGCCTGGAAGGCGCGGCCCGGCGCGATCCGCGTCGAGCTCCACCACTGGTCGAAGGCCTCGCCGATCATCGAATAGGGGTAGATCGCCCAAATCTCCTGATCGGCGTCGCAGGCGGCGCGAAGCGCTTCGCGGTGGCGTTCCACCAGCGGCTCGATGCGGAGGTCGCCGTCCTCGAGCGCCTCCAGCGTCAGCAGGTCGGCGACCGGCAGCGTCAGCCGCCGTGGACCGGGTGGAGCGAGGTGCCGGCGCGGCCCGAGCGGAGCGCCTTGAACCAGCTCACCGGGTTGGCGATCTCGGTCGAGCCGTCGAGCGAGAAGGTGATGAACTCGGCGCGGCCGACGAGATTCTCGAACGGCAGCAGCCCTATGCCGCCGATCTCCGGCGAGACGCGGCTGTCCGCGGAGTTGTCGCGATTGTCGCCCATCACGAACAGGAAGCCCTGCGGGATGCTGTAGGCCGGGGTGTTGTCGGTCATGCTGTTCGGGTCGGCGTCGATCGTGTCGTAGCTGACGCCGTTCGGCAGCGTTTCGCGGATGCGCGGGTAGCGGCAGACCGCGGTGCCGTCGGCGAGCGCGGTCTTGAACTGCGGGAAACGGTCGCAATTGGTGTTGGCGGAGACGGGCACGTCGACCGGGGCCGAGGCGTGGTGCTCGACAGCCTTGCCGTTCAGCCACAACACGCCGTTCTTCACCTGCACGGTGTCGCCCGGCAGGCCGATGACGCGCTTGATATAATCCTCGTGGGCCAACGGCGACTTCAGCACGACGATGTCGCCGCGCTCCGGCAGGCGGCCGAACAGCCGGCCCTTCATCTCGGGCAGGATCGGCAGCGACGGCGAGAGATAGGAATAGCCGTAGGGATATTTCGTCACCACCAGCCGGTCGCCGACGAGGAGCGTCGGCATCATCGACTCGCTCGGGATGTAAAAGGGCTTGGCGATCGCCGAGTGGACGCCGAGCACGGCGAGCGCCAGCAGCGCGAGCTGGCCTATCTCGCTGACCCAGTTGAACTGCTTCTTCGGTTTCGTCATTTGGGGCTCGCGGTGATGAGGACGATGGCCTGCGCCCAGGGATGATCGTCGGTGATGGTCAGATGGATGTTGGCGTTCATGCCTTGAGGCGTGATCGCCTGCAAGCGTGACAGAGCGCCGCCTTGCAGCGCCAGCGTCGGCTGACCGCTCGGCAAATTGACCACGCCCATGTCCTTGAAAAACACGCCGCGCCGGAATCCGGTGCCGAGCGCCTTGGCGCAGGCCTCCTTGGCGGCGAAGCGCTTGGCGTAGGTCGCGGCGTTGGTGAGGGCGCGGCGCTCGGCCTTGGCGATCTCGGTTGGCGTGAAGATGCGCTCGATGAAGCGGCGGCCGAAGCGGTCGATGGAACTTTGGATTCGCTCGATATTGCAGAGGTCCGAGCCGAGGCCGAGGACGATCATGCGCGCGCCTCGTCCATCAGGCGGCGCATCTCGCGGACGCTGCCGTCGAGGCCGCCGAAGATCGCCTCGCCGATCAGGAAGTGGCCGATGTTGAGTTCGGCCAGCTCGGAGATTGCGGCGACGGGGGTGACGTTGTCGTAGGTCAGGCCGTGGCCGGCGTGGACCTCGAGACCCGCGGAGACGCCGTCGCGGGCGGCGCTGGCGAGGCGGGCGAGCTCGGCCTCGCGGTCGGCGCCTTCGAGGTGGGCGTATTTGCCGGTGTGCAGCTCGACGACCGGCGCCCGCAGGCGCGCCGCGGCCTCGAGCTGGCGGGGGCTCGGCTCGATGAACAGGCTGACGCGGATGCCGGCGTCGTTGAGGCGCGCGATGAAGGGGGCGAGGTGGTTGTGCTGCCCCGCAGCGTCCAGCCCGCCCTCGGTCGTCCGCTCCTCGCGCCGTTCGGGGACGATGCAGGCGGCGTGGGGGCGGTGGGCGAGGGCGATCGCCAGCATCTCGTCGGTCGCCGCCATTTCGAGGTTCAGCGGCAGGTCGATCTCGGCCATCAGCCGGTCGATGTCGGCATCGGTGATGTGCCGCCGGTCCTCGCGCAGGTGCGCGGTGATGCCGTCGGCGCCCGCCGCCGCCGCGACGATCGCGGCGCGGACGGGGTCCGGGTGCGGCCCGCCGCGCGCGTTCCGGATGGTCGCGACATGGTCGATGTTGACGCCGAGGCGGAGCGTCACGCGGCGCGGCTCCCCGGCTTGACCGCCGGGATCGCCGCCAGCTCGGGCGGCAGCGCGTCCGGCTGGTAGGTCGGGACGGCGAGGCGGAGGAGGGCGTGGAGCGGCACGCCGACGTTGGCCTCGCCATTCGAGCGGTCGACCAGGCAGGCGGCGGCGACGACCTTGCCGCCCGCCGCCTCGATCGCCTTGATCGCCTCGCGCGAGGAGAGGCCGGTGGTGACCACGTCCTCCATCATCAGCACGCGCTGCCCGGGGCGGAGCGCGAAGCCGCGGCGGAGCTCGAACGTCCCTTGCGGCCGCTCGACGAACATCGAGTCGACGTTCAGCGCGCGGGCCATTTCGTAGCCGACGATGACGCCGCCCATCGCGGGGGAGACGACCGCCTCGATCCCGAGATCGGCGGGCAATCGGGCGGCGAGCGCCTTGCACAGCCGCTCGGCGCGCGCCGGGTCCATCAGCACCCGTGCACACTGGAGATAGGTCGAGGAGCGCAGGCCCGAGGACAGGATGAAATGGCCTTCGAGCAGCGCCTCGGCGGCGCGGAACTCGGCGAGAACGTCGGCGTCGGTCATGGCGAGCGGCCTAGCATCCTCGGCGCCATTGGCAAAGCGCCGCCCGCGCTGGAGCAGGAGGCGAAGTGGAGGGTCGTAGAGGGGAAAACCGCCTGAATTTTAAACAGAGGGCGGGAACCGGATGCTTTGCGAGGCATGCCTGCATTATAACCATATAAGTGAGAAAAATCAAGATCGCTGCTGGGGTCAGGGCTGGACCCGCCTTGCTTTTCGCCCGGCGGTGTCACCCCCACCTAACCTCCCCCATCGAAGGGGGAGGGACTGTTCGTGCGGGTTGAAGGGCGTTCCATCGATCAAAGCATAGGGAACATCCCCGCCGCATGCACAAACCAGTCCCTCCCCCTTCTTGATGGGGGAGGTTAGGTGGGGGTGACAGCGCCGGGCGCACCGCGCGGCGCCGAACACCGATACAGGCCTACGCCTTCACCCGCTCCACCGAGGTGATCGCCTGGGCGGCGCGGAGGGCGGCGATCAGGTTGGTGAGGTGCTTCAAATCATCGACCTCCACGTCGACCACGTAGTTATGGAACTGGCGGTCGCGGTGCTTGAGCTGGAGATTGACGATGTTGGCGCCGTGCTGGGCGAGGATCGTCGCCAGCGTCGCCAGCGAGCCGGGCTCGTGCCGGACCATCGCCGAGAGGCGCGCGACGCCGCTGTCGGGGTTGGGCGACCACGACAGGTCGAGCCATTCCCCGTCGTCCTCGCGCTCCAGCTCGGCGCAGTCGATGACGTGGACCTCGATGCCGACGCCGGGCTTGCGCAGGCCGACGATACGGTCGCCGGGGATCGGGTGGCAGTCGTCGGCGAGCTGGAAGGCCATGCCGGGGGTCAGCCCCTCGATCGAGATCGCCGAGCGCTGGCGCACCCTGGCGCCGCGCTTCGGGCTTCCGGCGCCGGGCAGCAGCGCGTCGAGCAGCGCCTCGTCGGTCACCGTCTGCTTCGCCAGCGCGACGTAGAGCGCGTTGCGGTCGGCGAGCTTCAGCCGCTGAAGGGCCTGCGTCAGCGCCTCGTCGGAGAGCGGCGTCTTCAGCCGGCCGGCGATCTCGGCATAGAGCTTCTCGCCCATGCCGATCCACTCGCCGCGCTGGCGGTTGCGGACATGGCGGCGGACCGCCGCCCGCGCCTTTGCGGAGACGACGAACGCTTCCCACGCCGGATCGGGCTGCTGCGCCTTCGAGGTCAGCACTTCGACGCCGTCGCCGTTGACGAGGCGGGTGCGCAAGGGGACGAGACGTCCGTTGACCTTGGCGCCGACGGTCTTGTCGCCGAGCGCGGTGTGGACGGCGTAGGCGAAATCGACGGGGGTGGCGCCCTTGGGGAGCTGGATCAGCTCGCCCTTGGGCGTGAAGCAGAAGACGGTGTCCTGATACATCGCCAGCTTGGCGTGCTCGAACAGCTCCTCGGGCGACGAGGCGTGCTCGAGAATTTCGAGCAGGTCGCTCAGCCACGGGTAGTTGTGCTGCGGCCCGGCGCCGTTCAGGCCCTGCTTGTAGGCCCAGTGCGCTGCGAGCCCGAGCTCGTTCTCCTTGTGCATCTGCTTGCTGCGGATCTGCACCTCGATCCGCATCTGCTCGCCCCAGACGATCGTGGTGTGGATGCTCTTGTAGCCGTTGCGCTTGGGCGTCGAGATGAAGTCCTTGAAGCGGCCGGGCACCATCTTCCAGCGGCGGTGGATGATGCCCAATGCGCGGTAGCAATCCTCCGGCGTGTCGACGACCACCCGGAAGGCCATGACGTCGGACAATTGCTCGAACGCGATGTGGCGCTCGCTCATCTTGCGCCAGATCGAGAAGGGGCGCTTCTCGCGCCCGGCGATCTCGGCCTCGACGCCCTCGCGCGACAGGAGCAGGTTGAGGCCGCTGGTGATCCGCTTGACGAGGTCGCCGCTGCCGCTGCGGAGCGCCGCCAGGCGGTTGGTGATCGTGTCGTAGCCGTCGGGCTCGAGCGTCTTGAAGGCGAGCTCCTGGAGCTCGTTCATGAACTCGTACATGCCGATCCGCTCGGCGAGCGGGGCATAGATGTCCATCGTCTCGCGCGCGATGCGGCGGCGCTTCTCCTCGCTCGGGATGAAGTGGAGCGTGCGCATGTTGTGCAGGCGGTCGGCGAGCTTCACGAGCAGGACGCGGATGTCGTCGGACATCGCGAGCAGGAACTTGCGGAAGTTCTCTGCGGCGCGCTCGTTCTCGGTCTGCGCCTCGATGCGCGAGAGCTTGGTGACGCCGTCGACGAGGCGGCCGACGTTGGCGCCGAACAGCTTCTCGATCTGCTCCTGCGTCGCCAGCGTGTCCTCGATCGTGTCGTGCAGGATGCCGGTGGCGATCGTCTCGTCGTCGAGCTTGAGGTCGGTCAGGATGCCCGCCACCTCGATCGGATGGCTGAAATAGGGATCGCCCGAGGCGCGGAGCTGCGAACCGTGCGCCCTCATCGAGAAGACATAGGCGCGGTTCAGCAGATCCTCGTCTGCGTCCGGGTCATAAGCCTTGACCCGCTCGACCAGTTCATACTGACGAAGCACGGCGCGTCCTGCGGTTGGCGACGCGCCTATATGGGGGGAAGGGGGAGGGCGGCTCAACCCTTGGTGGGATTTAATCCCTCGCCCGCCTGCGGGAGAGGGCGACTCGCCGGCAGGCGAGCGGGGTGAGGGAATGCTGTGAGGTCGGTGCTGCTCGCGCTGGCGCGCTTCGCCCCTCACCCCAACCCTCTCCCGCTTGCGGGAGAGGGAGTTTCCTATTCGTACTCGGCGCCGAGGTTCGTATTGCGCGGCGGCTGGGCGGCGGTGATGCGGAGCGCCTCGGCCGAGGCGGCGAGCGAGCCGACGGCGTCGGGGGCATCGTCGTCGTCGTGCGCGACGACGCGCTGCAGCGAGGAGACGAGCGCCTCCTGAAGCACCGGCGGCGTCACCGTCTGCTCGGCGATCTCGCGGAGCGCGACGACCGGGTTCTTGTCGCGGTCGCGGTCGATGGTGAGCTCGGCGCCGCTCGAAATCTGCCGGGCGCGCTGCGCCGAGAGCAGGACGAGGTCGAAGCGGTTCGGAATCTTGTCGACGCAATCTTCGACGGTTACGCGCGCCATCAGGGCACCCAATCTTTTTCGGGAAAAACGGAAGGCGGCGAAGTAGCTGCGGGGCGCGCCAAAGTCAAGAAAATCGCTATAAGCGCCGCCATGCCCGCACCCCCCGAACTGTATATCGACGCGCACCTGCTGGTGATCGACAAGCCGGCGGGGCTCGCGGTGCACCGCGGGCCGAGGACGCCGCACAGCCTGGAGAGCTATCTGCGCGAGCTGCGCTTCGGCTTCGAGCGGATGCCGCAGCCGGCCCACCGGCTGGATCGCGACACCTCGGGGTGCCTGGTGCTCGGGCGGCATCCTAAGGCCTCGAAGAAGCTCGGGGCGCTATTCGAGGCAGGGCGGGTGGAGAAGGTCTATTGGGCGGCGGTCGAGGGCGCACCGGCAGCCGACGAGGGTCTGATCGATGCGCCGTTGCTGAAAGTCAGCACCAAGGCGGACGGCTGGCGGATCGTCGTCGATCCCAAGGGCAAGCCCGCAAGGACGCTCTGGCGCGTGCTTGATCGAAAGCCGGGGCGGGCGCTGATCGAGTTCCGGCCGGAGACGGGGCGGACGCATCAGGTGCGGGTGCACGCGGCGCATATCGGCCACCCGCTGCTCGGCGATCCGGTCTATGGGCACGCGCATGGGCCGATGCAGCTTCATGCGCGGTCGCTGACGATTCCCTACAAGGACGACGCGCCGCTGACCGTCGTCGCGCCGCCGCCTGACGCTATGCTCAGCTTGGGGTTTGCGTTTCCGGAATCCATAAATGCCCGTCATCCCGGCGAAAGCCGGGATCCAGCCGATCATCCCGCTGGGTCCCGGCTTTCGCCGGGATGACGGGGAAGGTAGGCGAATGGCGGGCAAGCGGCATAGCTACACGACGCGGGTCGAATGGACCGGCAATCGGGGCACCGGCACGTCGGCCTATCGCGCCTATGACCGGGCGCATGAGATCGGCGCGGGCGGGCTGAAGCCGGCGATTCCCGGCTCGTCGGACCCGAGCTTCAACGGCGATCCGGCGCGGTGGAACCCCGAGGAGCTGCTCGTCGCCTCGCTCTCGACCTGCCACCAGCTCTGGTATCTGCACCTGGCGAGCGAGGCGGGGGTGATCGTCACCGCCTATGTCGATGAGGCCGAGGGCGTGATGGTCGAGACCGCCGACGGCGGCGGGCGGTTCGAGCGGGTGACGCTCCGGCCGCGCGTCACCATCGCGGCGGGCAATGCGGCGAAGGCGGAGGCGCTTCACGCGCAGGCCCACCACAAGTGCTTCATCGCGAACTCGGTCAATTTCCCCGTCGATTGCGAACCCACCACGGAGATCGAGGCATGACCGACTGGAGCTGGCCCGACGAGCCCGGCCGCCCGACGATGAAGATGGTCGAGGCGAACGGCCTGCGGTTCGAGGTCGCGGAGCTGGGCGAGGGCGACCGGCTGGCGCTCTGCCTGCACGGCTTTCCCGAGCTGCATTATAGCTGGCGGCACCAGATGCCGCTCCTCGCTGCGCGCGGCTACCGCGTGTGGGCGCCGAACCTGCGCGGCTATGGCGCGACGTCGAAGCCGGAGGGCATCGAGAATTACGCGGTGCCGAAGCTCGTCGCCGACGTCGCGGCGCTGATCGACGCGAGCGGCGCTAGGCAAGTGCTGCTGCTCGGCCACGACTGGGGCGCGGCGGTCGCCTGGGCGTTCGCGATCAACAAGGTGCGGCCGCTGACCGGGCTCGTCATCATGAACGTGCCCCACCCCGCCTGCTTCGCGCGCGAGCTGAAGACGTGGAAGCAGCGGCGAAAGAGCTGGTACATGTTCTTCTTCCAGCTCCCGCGCCTGCCCGAGCGCATCCTCGCGAAGAACGACGCGCTGTGGATTCGGAAAGCCTTCCGCGCCTCCTCACAGGACAAGGCGCGCTTCCCGGACAAGGTGCTCGACGTCTACGCCGCCTCCGCCCAGCGACCGGGCGCGCTGACCGCGATGCTCAACTGGTATCGCGCGGCGATGCGCGCGGGCTTCGGCAAGGGCGCAAAGGCGCTGCCGGTGATCGAGACACCAACGCTGATGATCTGGGGCGAGGCGGACACCGCGCTCGACTTCGACAATGTGAAGGGGACGGAGGACCACGTCCGCGACTTCACGCTGAGGACGCTGCCGGGGGTTTCGCACTGGGTGCAACAGGAGGCGCCGGAGACGGTGAATGCGATTCTAGGAGAGTGGCTGGATCAGAACTCCCTCTGACCCGCTCATCCCGAGCGAAGTCGAGGGACGCACTGAGGGGCCGTGCGTCCCTCGACTTCGCTCGGGATGAGCGGGGGTTGGGGGATTTAGGCGAGATCAAACGCCGCCAGCACGAAGGCATATTCCTCCGCCGTCTCGCGCAGGCTTTCGAACCGTCCCGACTTGCCGCCGTGCCCCGCGCCCATGTTGATCTTGAGCAGCACGGCGTTGTCGTCGGTCTTGGTGGCGCGGAGGCGGGCGGCCCATTTGGCGGGCTCCCAATAGGTGACGCGGGGGTCGTTGAGGCCGCCGGTGATCAGCATTGGGGGGTAGGGTTGCGCCTCGACGTTCTCGTAGGGGCTGTAGGCGTGGATGAGGGCGAAGGCATCGGCGCTCTCGATCGGGTTGCCCCATTCGGGCCATTCGATCGGGGTCAAGGGCAGGCTCTCGTCCTGCATGGTGTTGAGAACGTCGACGAAGGGGACGTGGGCGACGACGGCGCGCCAGAGCTCCGGATCGGTGTTGGCGACGACGCCCATCAGCTCGCCGCCCGCCGAGCCGCCGGAGATCGAGATGCCGCCGGCCTCCGCCCAGCCTGACGCGACCAAATGCTTCGCGCAGTCGGTGAAGTCGTGGAAGGTGTTCCAGCGCTTCTCCGCCTTGCCGTCGGTGTACCAGCGGTAGCCGAGGTCGTCGCCGCCGCGGATGTGCGCGATGGCGTAGGCGAAGCCGCGGTCGAGCAGCGACAGCCGCGCGCCCGAGAAGCTCGGGGTGATCGCGTGGCCGTAGGCGCCGTAGGCGTAGAGGTGGACCCTGGCGGGGCGCTGGAGGCCGCGGCGATAGACGATCGATAGCGGCACCAGCGCGCCGTCGCGCGCCGGGGCCATCAGGCGCTCGGTGGCGTAGAGCGCGGGGTCGTAGCCCGAGGGGACCTCGCGGACCTTGAGCGTGGTCAGCCCGCGGGCGTCGGCGTCGTAGTCGTAGACGGTCTCGGGCGTCACCATCGACGTGTAGCCGATGCGGTAGGCGGGGGGATCGAACGCCGGGTTGGTGCCGAGCGAGGCGGTGTAGCTCGCCTCCGGGAAGGGCACGCGGTGCTCGTCGCCATCGTAGGTGCGCAGGCGGATCTGGTCGAGGCCGTCGACCCGCTCGGTGATGGCGAGGTGGCGGGCGAATGCAGTGAGGCCGCGGATGTAGACGCGGTCCGATCCGGCGATCAGTTCCGACCAGTCGCCGGGGGCGGAGAGCGGCGCGGTGGCGATGCGGAAGTTTTCGTGGGTGTCGTTGGCGCGGATGAACAGGGTGCCGTGGGCGATGTCGACTTCGTATTCGCGGCCGGCCTGGCGGGGGGAGACGAGGATCGGCGGCGAGGCGGGATCGGCGGCGGGGACGAGGCGGACCTCGCTCGTCACATGGTCGGCGGCGCGGATGACGAAGTGGCTGCGGTCCTGCGACAGGCCGACGCCGACGAAGAAGGCGGGATCGGCTTCCTCGTAGAGCACGGCGTCGTCGCCGGTCGCGCCTAGAGCGTGATGGCGGACGCGGAACGGGCGCCATTGCTCGTTGACCTCGGCGTAGGCGAGCGAGAGCGAGTCCGACGCCCAGACCGGGCCGCCCATCGCCGTGTCTGAGATGGTCTCGACCGCGCCGCCGCCGATAGGCGCGACGCGCAGCTTGAAACGCTCCGAGCCGTCGTCGTCGACCGCCCAGGCGATGAGCGTAGAGTCGGGGCTGACCGCGAGGCCGCCCAGCCGGAAATAATCCTTGCCCTCGGCGAGCGCCGGCTCGTCGAGGATGAGCTGCTCGTCGCCGCCGGCGGCGGGCTTCCTGAACCATTTGCGGTACTGGCCGCCGGGCGCGAAGGCCCACCAGTAGAGGAAGTCGCCGTCCTGCGCGGGGACGCTCGCCTCGTCGTCCTTGATGCGGCCCTTCAGCTCCTCGAACAAAGTCTCGACCAACGCCGTGTGCGGCGCCATCGCGGCCTCGAAATAGGCGTTCTCGGCCTTCAGGTGGTCGAGCACCTCGGCGTCGGTGACCTGGGGATAGCCCTGGTCCTTGAGCCAGAAATAGGGATCGACGACGGTGACGCCGTGGCGCGTCGTCGGATGCGGGCGGATGGCGGCGGCGGGGGCGTTGGGGAGGGCTTTCATGCCCGCCGAGGCTTTAGGGTCGGTCGCGCGCGCTGTCACGGCGAAGTCGCAAGCGATTTGGCGCTATTCGCGAGCCGAGGCTCATGCCCCTCCCGTGTTTTCGCCCCGGCTGACGAGGAGCGCGTCCAGCTGCTCGAACTGCTCGGGCATGCAGTCCTCCATTCCGATGAAGGCCTCGTCGAGAGCTTCCTTCGAAGGATAAAGTTCGTGGAAGGTCAGCAGCGTCTTGCCGCCCCTCTCCTCGAAGGTCACCGTTGTCACGGCGCCCTCCTCACCTTCGTCATTGGTCCAGACGAGCCGCGAGCCCGGCGTCACCTCGAGGTACTTGCCGAAGAAGGCAAAGGCGCTCGAGGCATCCTGCCCGAACTCGAGGCGGTATTTGCCCCCGGCACGAACATCCATCTCGCAGGAAAGCAGGGGCACGCCCATCGACGTCGGCGCCCACCAGCGCATGAACAGCTCGGGCCTGGTCCAGGCCTCGAACACGATGCGCGCCGGGGCGTCGAAGGTTCGCGTGACGACCATTTCCCGGTCGGACGCCCGTTCCACCACCGTGCGGCCATCATTGCCCGGTTCGCCCATCGAATCCCTCCTTCAATTTCATGTCCTCGACCACCTGGTCCAACGCGTCGAAGCGTGCCTCCCAGAGCTGGCGGTACGTACCGATCCACGCCGCCTCAGCCCCCAGGCCGAGAAAGCCGAGCTTGCAGGTCCGCACGCGCCCGACCTTCTCCGTCGTGACGAGTCCCGCCTGCTCCAGGACGCCAACGTGCTTCTTCATGCCCGTGAGGGTCATATGGAACGTCTCGGCAAGGTCCGTGATCGAAGCATCCGCGCGTCCGAGCTGCTCAAGAACGCCGCGTCGGGTGGCATCCGAGAGCGCGGCGAACGACGTGTCGAGGCGGATGGCTAAATACTGAACCATATGGTTCAGTATTTAGCGCGCGAATTGCCGACACGCAAGGGCACCGCCGCACAGGCAGGCGCGAGAGCCGCCTCCGGTCTTTAAGGAGCCTTCGGCGAGCCTGTGCATCAGCTAAATGAAAATGGTGAGCCCTCGGCTCAGCCGACGGCCTGCCTTTGCTCGTTGCTCGTCACGAACAGATAATGCTCCACCGGCTCGGGCTTGCCGACGATGTAGCCCTGGACCTGCTCGCACTTCTCGGTCTTGAGGAAGTCGAGCTGCGACTGGCGCTCGACGCCTTCGGCGGCGACCGAGATGCCGAGGCTGTGGCCGAGGCCGATGATGGCGCGGACGATCGCGGTGGCGCGGGCGGTGCGGTTGACGCTTTCGACGAAGCCCTTGTCGATCTTGATCTTGTCGAACGGGAAGGACTGGAGCGTCGACAGCGACGAATAGCCGGTGCCGAAATCGTCGATCGCGATCCGCGCGCCGAGGCGCTTCAGCAGCCGCAGGTTGCCGAGCGCCACTATTGTCAGCGCCATCCTGCTTCCCCTCGGTCGGCACCGAACTATGTCGGCTTTCGCCCGGATTGAAAATCTTTCAACTTTTGTTTGAAGTGTACGCCACGAAGGCGTACACTGATGCGAAGGTTAATGAGGTTGCCATGTTGGGTTTTCAGGATCAGGTCGGCCCCGTTGAGGAGCGCAGCAGTGAGCGGATGAACTTCCGTACCAAGCCTCGCATCAAGCAAGCCATCCAGCAGGCCGCGGCTCTCTCAGGCGTCGACGATTCGGTCTTCACGATGAACGCGGCTTACCGGTCGGCGATGGAGACGATCGCGGCGCATGAACGCACCACCTTGCGGCCGGTTGACCATCAGGCGTTTTTCGCGGCCCTCGAAACCCCACCGGCACCAACCGATCGGCTTCGGGCGGCATTCGCACGCCATCGCGAGACGATCACCAGCAGGTGACGGCGCCGGAGGACGCAAAGCCCTACGCCATCGAGCCGCTCGATCCCCAAAAGCATGATCGAGCCGCCTTTTCCTGTGGCATCGCGCAGGTCGACAACTTCTTTCGCCGGACCGCGAACAAACTCGCTAAAGCCGACAACGTCCGTACGTTCGTGATGGTCGGCCCAAGGGGCGAGTTGATCGGCTTCTACGCCGCGAATGCCCATGCGATCGATTATACCGATCTGCCCGACCGCTTCGCCCGCGACCGGCCTGCGCATGGCAGCATCCCGGCCGCCTATATCTCGATGATCGGCGTCGATACCCGCTTTCAGGGACAGGGTTACGGCGGCGATCTGCTGAGTGATTGCCTGGCGCGCTTAGCCAGCGCAGCCGATGCGCTGGGTATCGCCGTTGTCATGCTTGATGTGCTCGACTGCGGCGATGCCGAGAAGGTGGCAAAGCGCCTGGCTCTCTATACCAGCTACGGCTTTGAGCCTCTGCCGTCCAACGGCTTGCGGCTATTCCTGCCCATCGCGACGGTTCGGGCGCTTACGACGCGAACTGACCTATAGGGCGCGGCAGGTGCGACAACCGAACGGTTGCGCTAGCCGACGGCCTGCCTTTGCTCGTTGCTCGTCACGAACAGGTAATGCTCCACCGGCTCGGGCTTGCCGACGATGTAGCCCTGGACCTGCTCGCACTTCTCGGTCTTGAGGAAGTCGAGCTGCGACTGGCGCTCGACGCCTTCGGCGGCGACCGAGATGCCGAGGCTGTGGCCGAGGCCGATGATGGCGCGGACGATCGCGGTGGCGCGGGCGGTGCGGTTGACGCTTTCGACGAAGCCCTTGTCGATCTTGATCTTGTCGAACGGGAAGGACTGGAGCGTCGACAGCGACGAATAGCCGGTGCCGAAATCGTCGATCGCGATCCGCGCGCCGAGGCGCTTCAGCAGCCGCAGGTTGCCGAGCGCGTCCGAGGTGTCGCGGAACAGCGCGGTCTCGGTGATCTCGAGCTCGAGCCGGCGCGCGTCGAGGCCCGTGGCCTTGAGGACCGCGGCGACCCGTTCGGGCAAGGTCGGCTCGTGGATGTGGAGCGGCGACAGGTTGACCGCGACGCGGAGCGGCTTGTCCCACGCGGCGGCGTCGGTGCACGCCTGAAGCAGCACCCATTCGCCGAGCAGGCCGATGAGGCCGTTCTCCTCGGCGATCGGAACGAAGGTGTCGGGGGCGAGCAGGCCGAGCGTCGGGTGCTGCCAGCGCACCAGCGCCTCGAAGCCGAGGATGACGCCGTCGTTGGTCGAGGCGAGCGGCTGGTAGTAGAGCCGGAGCTCGCCGGCGCCGATCGCGTCCTTGAGGTCGCGCGCCAGCTGGCGGCGCTCGACCATCGCGTCGTCGACCTCGCGCTGGAAGAAGCGGAAGCCGTCGCCGCCGCTGCCCTTGGCGCGGTGGAGCGCCATGTCCGAATTGACGAGCAGCGGCTCGCTGGTCAGGCCGTCGTCGGGGAACAGGCTGACTCCGACGCTGGCGGTGACCGACAGCATCGAGCGGCCGAACGGGATCGGCTCGCGGATGCGGTTCAGGAGCTCGTTGGCGATGCGCGCCGCGCCGGCGGGCTGCTCCTCGCCGATCTGGACGACGTGGAACTCGCTGCCGCCGGGGCGCGAGACGATCGACGGCTTGGGGACGGTCAGGTTGATGCGCGCGGCGATCGCCTTGATCGCGACGTCGCCGGCCGACAGGCCGTGCGTCTCGTTGATCTCGCGAAGGCCGCCGATGTCGATGCGCAGCATCGCCACGGGCTCGTCCTCGCGCTCCAGCGCCGCGTCGAGGCGCGAGCGTCCCGCCATGCGGTTGAGAAGGCCGGTCAGCAGGTCGTGTTCGGCGAGAAAGCGGATGCGCGCCTCGGCGGTCAGGCGCTCGCGCAGGTCGCGGACGGCGTAGACGGTCTCGTCGTCGGACAGCTGGCGGGCCAGCACCTCGACCGGCACGGTGCCGCCGTCGGCGGTGCGCAGGCGGCCGTCGCGGCGCCCTTCCGGCTTGTCGATGTCCGACGGCTCGAGCTGGAGCAGGTCCTCGATCCGCATGTCGGCGAGACCCGCCGACGACGCGCCGGTCATCTCGAGCAGCGCTGCGTTGACGTCGAGGATATGGCCGGACTTGACCACCGCCAGCCCTTCGAAGGTGCCGTTGGCGAGGCGGCGCAGGCGAACCAGGGTGCGCCGCGTGCCGTAATCGTTGACCACCACCGCGCCGGCGATGACGAGCAGGACGAGCACGAGCACGCCGAGGATGACCATCGTCAGCACGCCCGGCGACATCGCCGACATCGGCATCGCGCGGTGCGCGTCGGGCATCACCATCGCGGCGTTCATGCCGACGAAGTGCAGGCTGAGCATCGCCAGCGTCAGCAACGCCGCGCCGGCCATCAGCGGCGCCATGCGCTGCCGCTCGCGGTTGAGCCAGGTGCGGTCGCGCGCGACGTAGAAGGCGAGGGCGGCGATGGGAAGGGCGATGCCCTGCGACAGCAGGATGATGGGCACGTTCCAGTCGATGCTGCCGTGCATCGCGAACGCGTTCATGCCGAAATAGTGCATCGCGGTGACGCCGACGATGAAGCCGACCGCCGCGAGCGCCGGTGCCCAGCGGCTGCGCCACAGGCCGCCGATGGTGAACACGGTGAGCGCGGTGATGCCGGCGACCAGCAGCGACAGCGCGGTGCCGACAGGGTCGAACCCGCCGCCGTGGAAGGGGTGGTAGGCGACCATGCCGACGAAGTGCAGCGCCCAGATCCCGGTGCCCGCGGCGATTCCGATCAGCGCGAGCCAGAGCTTCTGCGTGGTGCCGCTGATGATGCGCGCGCGGCCGAGCATCGCGAACGACGCTGCGAACGCGACGAGGCATACGGCCGTAGCCGCACCCACGAAGCGACCGTCATGCGCGGTCGCGAATTGTAACGCAGACTGAAACATCTGCCCCCTTATGCCCCACTCGCCAACCTATAGCATCGCCGGGTCAATGTCATGCTCGGCTGGCAGTTATTTTTACAGAAGCGTAACAAGCCCGCGGTAGTTGAGGAGTTTCGAGTCGATGTCGACGCATGAGGACCGCCTGCGGGCGCTGCGCGAGACGCTCGCCGAGCGCTCGCTGAGCGGCTTCGTCATCCCGCTGACCGACGAGCATATGAGCGAATATGTCGGCGCCTACGCGCAGCGGCTGGCCTGGCTGACGGGGTTCGAAGGCTCCGCCGGGTCGGCGGCGGTGCTGACCGACAAGGCGGCGGTGTTCGTCGACGGGCGCTACACGCTTCAGGTCAGGGACCAGGTCGACGGCCGGCTGTTCAGCCATGAGAGCAGCGCCGAAACGCCGCTCGCCGACTGGCTCGCCGCCAACGCCACGGCCGGGGACACGATCGGTTACGACCCGTGGTTGCACACGCGGACGTGGGTCGAGGCGACGGGCCGCGCGCTCGCCGACAAGGGCGCGAGCCTCGTCGCGGTGCCGCACAACCCGGTCGACGCGGTGTGGACGGATCGGCCAGCGCCGTCGGCCGAGCGGCTTTCGCCGCATGGCGAGGAATTCGCCGGCAAATCGTCCGCCGACAAGCGCGGCGAGATCGCGGCCTGGCTCAAGGACAAGCAGGCCGGCGCGGTGGTGATCGCGGCGCTCGATTCGATCGCCTGGCTGTTCAACATTCGCGGCAAGGATGTGTCGCGCACCCCGGTCGGCCTCGCCTTCGCGATCGTCCGCGCCGACGCGTCGGCCGAGCTGTTCGTCGACCTGTCGAAGGTCGACGACGCGGTTCGCGCGCACTTGGGCGACGACGTGACGGTCCGCCCGCGCACCGAATTCGCGCCGGCGCTCGAAGCGCTCGGTGGCACGGTCGTCGCCGACCCGGCGACCGCGGTCGCGGCGATCTTCGAGAGGCTGGCCGCCGGCGGGGCCAAGGTGATTGAGGCACGCGATCCTTGCGCGCTGCCCAAGGCGAAGAAGAACCCGACCGAGATCGCGGGCTCGAAGGCCGCGCACCTCCGTGACGGGGCGGCGCTGACCCGCTTCCTGCACTGGTTCGCGGGCGAGGCGCCGAAGGGCGGGCTCGACGAGCTGGGCGCCGCGAACCGGCTGGAGCAGTTCCGCCGCGACACCAACCAGCTGAAGGACCTGAGCTTCGACACGATCTCGGGCGCGGGACCGAACGGCGCGATCGTTCACTACCGCGCCTCCGAGGCGACCAACCGGAAGATCGAGCGGGACAGCCTGTTCCTGATCGATTCGGGCGCCCAGTATCTCGACGGCACGACCGACGTGACTCGGACGCTCGCGGTCGGCACGCCGACGGCGGAGATGCGCGACCGCTTCACGCGGGTTCTGAAGGGCCATATCGCGCTCGCCCGCGCCATCTTTCCCAAGGGCACGCGCGGCGCGCAGCTCGACGCGCTGGCGAGGAAGCCCTTGTGGGAAGCTGGCCTCGACTACGCCCACGGCACCGGCCACGGCGTCGGCAGCTATCTGTCGGTGCACGAAGGGCCGCAGCGCATCGCGACGTTCGGGGGCGGCGACGAGCCGCTGGCGGCGGGCATGATCCTTTCGGACGAGCCCGGCTATTACAAGACCGGCGAATACGGCATCCGGGTCGAGAACCTCGTCCTGGTGGTCGAGAAGGAAGTGCCGGGCGCGGAGAAGCCGATGCTCGGCTTTGAGCCGCTGACGCTCGCGCCGATCGACCTCGCGCTGGTCGATGTCGCGCTGCTCGATCCGTCGGAGCGCGAGTGGTTCAATGCCTATCATGCCCGGGTGCGTGACGAGATCGGGCCGCTGCTCGACGACACCGCGCGGCGCTGGCTCGACGAGTCCACCCGGCCAGTCTAAACCAACCTCGATCACAAGGGAGCCGAACCGATGCGCCTGTCCGTCCTGACCGTTGCCGCCGTCGCGCTGGTCGCGGCCGCGCCCGCCGCCAATTCCGCCTACCAGTTCAAGATGACCCGGATCGACGGCAAGCCGATGCCGCTCGCCCAGTACAAGGGCAAGGTCATGCTGGTGGTCAACACCGCGTCCTTCTGCGGATTCACGCCGCAGTATGAGGGGCTCGAGGCGCTCTACGAAAGCTATCGCGACAAGGGGCTGGTGCTCGTCGGCGTCCCCTCGGGCGACTTCAAGGGCCAGGAATATGGCACCAACAAGGAAATCAAGGAATTCTGCGAGTCGAAGTTCGGCATCCGCTTCCCGATGACCGAGAAGGCAGACGTCATCGGCCCGAACGCCGCGCCCTTCTACAAATGGGCCGAGGCGACGCTTGGGCCGGACAGCGTGCCCAAGTGGAATTTCCACAAATATCTGGTCGGCCGCGACGGCACGCTGATCACCTATTTCGGCAGCAAGACGACTCCGGACGACCCGGCGCTCAAGGCGGCGATCGAGGCGGCTCTGGCGGCGAAGGGCTAGGCTCGGCTTCCTGGGCGCCGGCGAGCGCGCGGTCGCGCGCCTTGCGGCGTCCGAGGTTGGCGCGCAGCGCCCTGGCGAGCCGCGCGGCGCGCGCTTCCTTCGATTCGGCCATGGGCGCGGTGTAGCAGGAGATGACGGCATGATGCGACGGCTGCTTGGCGGGCTGGTCCTGCTCCTGACGGTCGCGGCGGCGCCCGTGGGCAATTACCGCGCGACCATCGCCTTCCCGAGCGGGGAGCTGCCGTTCGGCCTCGAGGTCAGCCGCACGCCGAAGGGCGTCTCGGCGGCGCTGGTCAACGGCGCCAAGCGCTTCGTCGCCGAGAGGGCGAGCCTCGACGGCGACACGCTGACGATGGAATTTCCGTCCTACGATTCGTCGCTGGAGCTGCGCACCCGGGCCGACGGCCGGCTGACCGGCACCGCGCATCTTCGCCGCCGCACCGGCCCCGTCGATCTGCCGATGAGCGCGACGCCCGGCCTGCGCTACCGCTTCTACGCCCGCCCGGCGCCCGCCGCGGCGCCGCTGTCGGGCAAATGGCTGATCGAAACCAAGGACGAGCGCGGCCTGCTGCTGCTGACGCAGACGGGCAGCCGCCTGACCGGATCGATCCAGTGGCCGAGCGGCGACCAGCGCTATCTCGCGGGCGAAGTCTCGGGCTCCGAGTTCGCGCTGTCGACCTTCGACGGCAACCAGGGCTCGGTCTGGAAGGGCCGGATCGAGGGCGGCAAGCTGACCGGCGGCTCGTTCGGCGCGACCAGCGCCAGGCCCGACCCCTTCACCGCGCGCCGCCAGGGCAAGGCACCCGCCGACAGCACCGTCGTCATCGGCGAGGAAAAGGCGCTGCCGCAAAAGCTCGACTTCGCCTTCCCCGACACCAACGGCAAGCGCGTCTCGCTGTCCGACCCGCGCTATCGCGGCAAGGTGGTGGTCGTCTCGATCGGCGGCACCTGGTGCCCCAATTGCCATGATGAGGCGGCGTTCCTCGCGCCTTATTACGTCAAGAACCGCGCGCGCGGGCTGGAGGTGATCGGCCTGCAGTTCGAATATGTCGACGATCCCGCGCGCTCGGCGCGCCAGTCGAAGCGTTTCGCTGAGCGCTACAACGTCAGCTATCCGCTGCTGATCGCCGGCGCCTCGACGCCCGAAAGCACCAGGGCCGCTCTGCCGCAGATCGGCGGGGTGAAGATCTATCCGACGACGATCTTCGTCGACCGCAAGGGCCGCGTCCGAGCCATCCACACCGGCTATGCCGGGCCGGCGACCGGCGCGCTCAACAAGAAGATGGAGCGCGATTTCGACGCGCTGGTGACGAAGCTGCTCGCCGAGCGCGCTTGAGCCTCAGATGTGATATTCGAGAACATACTCGCCCGCCGGGCGGCGGCTGGCGAAGCCGTTCCGCCGCGCCTGAAGCTCGTCGTTCAGGGCCTTGGTGGTGTCGCTCGCCGTCTTGACGAAGACGCCGGGGACGAAGGCGTGGACGATGCAGCCGAGCCCGCCCGCGACCATCGTCGCGCCGAAGCGCATCGCGATGCCGAAATGCTCGGCGTAGCTTTCGTCGATGCTCGCCGGATGGTCGGTGAAAAGCTTGCCGAACATGCCCCGTCTCCTCGTCTCAGCGCCGTCTTTACCACGGGGAGGCAGCGGGTCCATTTGAAATGACGGAAAGAAGCGGCCCGGCGGGGCGGGGAAGCCTTTCGCCGGGCCTAGCCTTCGTTACATCTGCAGAATGCACCCCGGTTGCCCATACAACGGCCGGGCTCGGGAATCGGGCCCGAACCCCGGGCGGGTTCGCTTGACAGGGGGTGGGCGGTCATCCATAGCGCCGCTCGCTTTCGCCCCCGGCGAACGCTGCCGTAGCTCAGTGGTAGAGCGCATCCTTGGTAAGGCTGAGGTCAAGGGTTCGATCCCCTTCGGCAGCACCAGCATCCTCCTCAATTAGCACAGAAACTCTCCCCGGCAGGGGGCCAATCCAGCATTACGCGATGGCTGATATAGTCCGATGTAATACCCGCGTAATCAGACGCTCTCGGAAGTTTGAGGGATTGACGAGGGGAAGGTCTTCCCTTGTCGGCGAGCCACGTCTCGCCCAACCCCTTCTGCGGGAGGTCTCGCAACGCCCCGAGAGGAAAAGGGGATCGCTTTCTCCGCGACGGGTCGAGGCTGAGAGAGAGGCTCTTGGCGCCCGTCGTGGAGATCTCCCATGGCGACTATTCTTTCCGATCCTCGCGTTACCAGTGCTCCGCGTCCCGCGGCCGCCGGGCCTTACACGGTCGACATCAGCCGCGGCGAGCGGATCGGCCGCGTCTCGTCCGAGTGGTTCTCGCGACCCGATGACGAGCGCTTCCTATCGCTCGGTGCGCTGCGCGCGGCGGTTCGCGCCCGTGGCGAGCGAGCGACCGCCCGCACCGTCGAGACCAAGGCGCTGCGCGTCGAGGCCTGCCGTGACAATGCCGAGCGGCTCGCGCTGATCGTGCCCGGCCAGGATGCACCGGTCGCGCCGACCCACTGGTCCTACGGCCAGCTGTGCAGCCTGGTCGGCGCACCCGCCAGCTACAATGCGCCAGCTGCCCGCCCCGCTCGCCGGCATCAACCTCCAGCACGGGCTGCTGTCGCACCGCGCCGAGCTGGTGAAGACGCTGGAGGCCGACGATGGCCGGATCGTGCTGCGCGCCGTCACCGGGCCGGATTACGGCCGCATCTGGGATCATGAGCTGGTCGAGGCGGTGATGCGCATCGCCGGCGACGGAACCGGCGACACGCGCTGGAAGGTGCCGGGCCTGCTCGACTGGTCGACCATGACGCACAATCCGTTCGTCGAGGTGACCAAGGACACCACGACGCTTTATGCCTCGGACGCGACGTTTTCCTGTTCCTGGTCGACGACGCGCATCCGATCCAGGCCGGTCGCCTGCCGAACGGCGATCCCGACCTCTACTTCCGAGGCTTCTACTGCTGGAACAGCGAGGTCGGCTCGAAGACGCTCGGCATGGCGAGCTTTTATCTCCGAGCCGTCTGCATGAACCGCAACATCTGGGGTGCCGAGGGATTCGAGGAGATCAGCATCCGGCATTCGAAGTTCGCCGGTCACCGCTTCGCGCATCAGGCGGCTCCCGCGCTGGAGCGGTTCGCCACATCGTCGCCGGCCCCGTTCATGGCCGGCATCCGCGCCGCGCGCGAGGCGATCGTCGCGCGCAAGGACGAGGATCGCGAGACCTTCCTGCGCAAGCGCGGCTTCTCGCGTCCCGAGACCGAGAAGATCATCGCCACCGTGCTGTAGGAGGAAGGCCGCCCGCCGGAGTCGATCTTCGATTTCGTGCAAGGGATCACGGCGCTCGCCCGCGCCAAGCCGCATCAGGATGCCCGGCTGGAACTCGATGGCAAGGCTGCCAAGCTGCTGGCCTCCGCTGCGTAGCGCCCGATCGTTCGGCGGCTGCCTCGCCCGCCGCCGACTTTTTTCCATTCATCATCAGGAGGTCATCATGGCCGACCGCGTTTCCGCATCGATCGTGCTCGGCGGCACTATCGATAATGCCGCATTTGCCGAACTTGCCGAGCTCATCGCGCAAGAGGTCTTTCGACCGCGTGGGACGGCGAGCCGTTCCAGCCGGACGACATCACGCCAGACCGGCAGCTCAGTCTCTACGCCCACGAGGTCGCATGGGGCCGCTTCGAGGCGCTGGAGGCCTGGTGCGTCGACAACGCCGTGCCGTTCACTCGCTGGTCCGGCGCCTATGCCGGCCAATGGGGTGCCGAGCGTGTCGTCTTCACCGGCACTGGCGAGCCGGAATCGTTTGCCGCCGACGAGGACGATCATATCCTGATCGGCCGCGACACGGTCGACCGGCTCGGTTCGATCGAAGTGATCCGCGCCCACTTCGATGCGGCGGATTTCGTCGTGCCGCCGCTCATCGTTGCCGGGCGGCCGCAATAGTCCCGGCCACCAAGCATCATCGTCGCGCGCAGCCTTCTCCCTTTGAGAGGGAGAGGGCTGCGCCTTGCTTCGTGACGGGTTGAGGGTCGGGAGAGTGGCTCCCGGCCGCCCGTCATGGAGAAGACCCATGACCAAGTCGGTCCAGAAGATCACGTTGTCGTCGTCGCGGGATATCCCGTTCGACAAACTGGTGCTGAGCCAGTCCAACGTCCGCCACATCAAGGCGGGCGTCTCGATCGAGGAGCTGGCGGACGACATCGCTCGCCGCACGCTCATCCAAAGCCTGATGGTGCGGCCGGTCCGCGACGCCGAGGGCGTCGAGACTGGCATGTACGAGATCCCGGCCGGCGGTCGCCGCTACCGGGCGCTCGCGCTGCTGGTGAAGCAGCGGCGCCTCGCCAAGACCGCGCCGGTGCCGTGCGTGGTGCGCGAGGACGGCACGCCCGAGGAGGATAGTCTCGCCGAGAACGTCCAACGCGCGCCGCTCCACCCGCTCGACCAATTCCGGGCGTTCCTTGCGCTGCGCGAGAAGGGCCAGTCCGAGGAGGAGATCGCGGCGGCGCAGTTCGTGCCCGTCGCGGTGGTCAAGCAGCGGCTGCGCCTCGCGTCGGTCAGCCCGAAGCTGCTCGACGTCTATGCCGAGGACGGCATGACGCTCGACCAGCTGATGGCGTTCACAGTCAACGCCGACCATGCCCGCCAGGAGCAGGTGTTCGAGCGCATCTCGCAATCCTACGACAAGCAGCCCTATGCCATCCGGCGAATGCTGACCGAGGGCGCGGTTAAGACGACCGACAAGCGTGCCCTGTTCGTCGGGCCCGACGCCTATCAAGAAGCCGGCGGCACGATCCTGCGCGACCTGTTCGAGCAGGATCATGGCGGCTGGCTGCAGGACGCCGGGCTGCTCGACATGCTCGTCGCCGAGAAGCTGCGTGAGGAGGCGGAGACGATCGGCGCCGAGGGCTGGAAGTGGACCGAGGTCGCGCCCGACTTCGCCCACGGCCATACCTACGGTCTTCGACGGCTGTTCGGCGAGCAGGCCCCGCTCACCGACGAGGAGCAGGCGACGCGCGATGCCCTGCAGGCCGAGCTCGACGCGATCGAGGAGGCTTACTCGGGCGGCGACGAGGACTTGCCGGACGGCGTCGATGAACGGCTCGCCGAGATCGAGAGCTTCGCGTCGATCGCGGCTATGTCCGCGCCGAGGACGAGCTGCCGATCGAGCCGGAGGCTGGCGAGGGGCTGGCGGCGAAGCGGCCGACGCCGCCGATTCGTCCGATCGCGAGGATGCGGGCACCGACGACGGCGGGACCGAGCCGGTCGAGCCGGAGGAGGACGAAGGGCTGAAGCCGATCCCCGACCGGCTGGTGAGCGAGCTGACCGCGCACCGCACGCTGGCGCTGCGCCATGCGCTTGGCGGACGTCCGGAGATTGCGTTCGTGGCGGCGCTCCATGCGCTCTGCCTGCGCGTGTTCTACCGCTATGCGCAGGATAGCTGCCTCGAACTCGACCTGAAGAGCGTCGGGTTCGCGGCGCAGGCGCCGGGCCTCGCCGACAGTCCACTGGCATCGGCGTACGACGCGCACCATGCCGAATGGGCGCAGGTGCTGCCCAAGGAGACGGTCGACCTGTGGGATGCGCTCGCGGCGTTCGACGGCGACGCGCAGCATCGGCTGTTCGCCCACTGCGTCTCGCTGTCGGTGAACGCGATCTACGAGCCGTACAACCGTCGGCCGAAGGCGCTCGCGCATGCCGACCGGCTCGCCACCGCGGTCGACCTCGACATGGTATCAGCCGGCTGGGCGCCGACGGTCGACACCTACTTCGGCCGCGGGACCAAGGCGCGCATCGTGGGCGCGGTGCGCGAGGCGAACGGCGACCAGGCGGCCGACCGCATCGTCGCGCTCAAGAAGCCGGAGATGGCGGCGGAGGCGGAGGTGCTGCTCGCCGGTTCGGGCTGGCTGCCCGAACCGCTGCGCACGCCCGGCCGTACGCTGTTCGCGGTCGTGGCGGTCGCCGAGCCGGACGCCGTGACCGTTGGCGAGGAACCGGCGGCGATCAACGGCGAACCGGCCGTGGACGACACGTCGCCCCAAGACGAAGATGAACAGGTCGACGAATACCACGCCATCGCCGCCGAGTAACTGCACCCCGCACCTTATGGCCCGCCGTCGAACGACCGACGGCGGGCCTTTTTTGTCCCGGAGGATCGAGCCATGCCGGACCGTGCCGCCGACATTTCCGCCGCCTCGCCGAGCAGGCCGAGGCGGTCTGCCGCCACTATCTTTCCAGCGGCCGCCGCGAGGGCCGCTACTGGCTGGTCGGCGACGCCGATAACACGCCGGGCCGCAGCCTGTTCGTCCGGCTGAAGCCGGGCGATGCCGGCAAGCTCGCCGGCAAATGGACCGACGCCGCCACGGGCGAGCACGGCGACCTGCTCGATATCATTGCCCGCCGCGAAAGCTTGACGACGCTGCGCGAGACGCTCGATGAAGCGCGACGCTTCCCGGCCCTGCCACGGGCTGAGCCGACCGACACCTACCAATACCAATCGCCCGCGCCAACGGGGTCGCCGGAAGCGGCACGACGCCTGTTCGCCATATCGAAGCCGATTGCTGGCACCTTGGCGGAGCCTACCTGCGTGAGCGCGGCATCACCGGCGCACGGACCTGCACCGCGCTCCGCTTCCATCCCCGCTGCTGGTATCGCAGCGACGACGACGACTCCGCAGATCATATCCGCGACAGCTGGCCGGCGCTGATCGCAGCCGTGACCGACAATGCCGGCATGATCACCGGCGCGCACCGCACCTGGCTCGACACGTCGGGCAAGACGAAAGCGCCGCTCTCGACACCGCGACGCGCCATGGGGTCGCTCCTGGGCAACGGCGTCAGGTTCGAGAGAACATCCGATGTGCTCGTGGCCGGAGAAGGCATCGAGACGATGCTGTCGCTGCGACGCATCCTGCCCTCCATGCCCATGATCGCGGGGCTCTCCGCCAATCACCTCGCCGCCCTGCTCCCGCCGAACGGCCTGCGCCGGCTCTACATCGCGCGCGACAACGATCCGGCCGGACGGCATGCGACGAGACGCTGGCCCAACGCGCGCACGCCGCCGGGATCGAGACGCTGCCGCTTCTACCGGCGCTCGGCGACTTCAACGACGATCTGCGCCAGCTCGGGCTGTGAGCTCTGGCAGAGGGGGTCAGGCTCCAACTCGCCGGGGAGGACGCCGATCGGTTCCTGATCTCCGACAGGTCCAGCCGGGCGGCGTGATCGACGGCATCGGCCAGCAATCGTCATCGTCAGCTTCCCTCTAGTCGGGAGAACCGCGCCCACGGCCTTCTGAGAGGGCGGTCGGACCGGAACCCGGCCGGGCCGGCAACGGCTGCGCCGGACTATTTTCCGTCGGCGGGGACGAGCCCCGCCTTTACATCGCGAACCAAAATAGCCCGGCTTCGCCGTCCTCCGCTGCGCTGCGGCCGCGCGTGGCTGCGCCCCGGCGGTGCAGGTCCAGCCGCGTCCCGCTCTGTCGTCGCCTGCGAAGGCCGCGATGGGCGCGGTCGCCAGCTTAAGGGCAAGCCACCATGACGAACGATCCAGACCACGAGCCGCACCACGCCGTCTCGCCGACCGGTCACATCCTCGAAGAACTCGCGCTATACGGTCACCGTCCATTCGACGACGAGCCCGATCCCCGACCGCTGCCGGAGGCATCCCAGATCACCGGCGCCATCGTCGACATCTTCGACGCGCTGGTGGTGACGCTGCAGGACACCCGCCTCGAACCCGATCTCGAGACCCTGCTCTGGGGCCAGGTCAACCTGTTCCACCGCACCGTCGATCGGAGCGAGCGCGAGCTCGAAGACAACGAGCAGGCGCAGAAGCGCTCGCAGCGCGAGCAGGACGGTTCCGAGGTCAAATCGGTCGAGCTGGAGCGGCTGCTGGCGGAAGGTATGACGCTGATCGAGCGCCGCAATGCGTTCGAGCTGATGCGCGACCTCGCCGCCGAGCAGTTCGAGACGCACACCCGCCATGCCTGGCGCCCGCACACCGGATCGATGGTCAACCGCAAGGCGCTGACGGCCGCGATGATCGACAGTCGCGACTTCCTCGCCGCCCGAAGGCGCGCCGAGACCGAGGTGATGCTGCCCGCAGGCCCGAAGATCGCGTTCACCGGCGGGGCCGACGTCACCGATCACCGGCTGATCTGGGACACGCTCGATAAGGTCGCCGCCAAGCATCCCGGCATGGTGCTGATGCACGGTGGATCGCCCAAGGGCGCGGAGCTGATCGCATCCCGCTGGGCGGACAATCGCAAGGTCGCGCAGATCGCGTTCAAGCCCGACTGGACCAGGCACGCCAAGGCGGCGCCTTTCAAGCGCAACGACGCGATGCTCGACATCCTGCCAATCGGGGTGATCGTGTTCGCTGGCACCGGCATCCAGGACAACCTCGCCGACAAGGCCCGCAAGCTCGGCATCCCGCTGTTCGACTTCCGGCCTAAGCCGGGCGGGGGGTAACAGCCGGCATAGCACCCGGTTCGTCGGAATGACCCATACCCGGACATTCAGACCGCGCTTCCTGCTCCCAGACTTCCGCCATTTGTTCATCTCGGGTCGCGGCCGCTCTCGATGTCAGTCCAGCCGCATAACGGCATTTAGCGCTCTCTCATGCCAGCTCGGGGCAGACGGCTCTGTACATTTCGAAGCCAGCACTTCTACTTACGCCGATGTTATTGACTTAGCTCCGGGGTATCAGGCTTAATCGCAGTCCGGGGGGGCATGGGGATGTTCAGCACTCGTTTGATTCTACTTGGTGCAGGCGCACTCACGCTCGCTGGATGCGCGACCGACCTGAGGACGGCCGAGATCACCCCCTACAAGGACGGTGCGGGCCTTCAGGCCGGCTTCGTCTACAACCTCCCCGCGGCCGTCGTCACGCCGAGCGCGTCGATCAGGGTGGCTGGATGTCCGGTCGACGAGGACGCGAAGAAGGCCATCGACGCGGTGGCCGGCCAGAAGGCGCCGGCGCCGATCACGGGCGCCGCGTTCGCCGTCAGCGGCGACGTCTCGGTCGAGCAGGTGGCCGGCACGCCGATCCTCATCGACTACCGCGAGCTCGCTGACTTCCTAAAGACGTCAAGTGTCGGACTCGAACGGCACCCGAACCTCATGCTGAAGAGCGTGAACGTCACGGTCGAGGACGAAAGCCCCGCGCTCATCGCGAACCTGGCGACCGTCGCTGCCAACGTCGCCCTGTTCGCCGTCTCGCCACCGGCCGGCGCCGCGGCAGGTTCGCTCACGGCCGCACTGAAGGCTCAAGGCGCACAGCCCCAGTCTCTGGCTCCGCCATCCACCGACACGGCCACCTACCTCGCATGCAGGCTGGAGACCGCCAAGGTGGTGGACGCGCGCAAGAAGGCCCGCGACGCCAAGGAAAAGGAGACGCAGAGCTTGGACGAGGCGAACGCGGCGCTGGCCGCGCTCCTGCGGAACGCCGAACCGGGCTTCACTCAGGCGGAAATAGACTCGATCCACAACTACCGTGACCGGATCCTGGCCCTCACCGCGTCGATCGCGGAAGCCACGGGAACGATCGCGGCTGCGGACGCCAAGCTCTCCCTAAAGCTCGACGTGGCGGTCAGCGGACGGACCGCCGACGACGTCCGAGACAACGGTCTGCCGATCGACGACATAACCAAGGGGAAGGTGTCGCTGGAGACGACCGACGCGCGCATCGCCGCCTTCGTCGAACGGCACTTCGTCATGGCAAGCGCGAAGGTCCCCGACGGGATCGGCGCGACCTTCGCCACGCGCGAGTGCACAACGGAGCCCGTCCCGACGTGCAATTCAATGGCCGCTGCCAAGGCGGTCGCCAGACAACTCGCCGCCGCCAAGCTAGAGGCACGGGCGGCGCGCGTGCCCAGCGACGGCCGCACCCCGTCGTTCGCAAACGCGCCAAAGGGCCAGAAGAAGCGGACGGGCGCGGTGCACGCGAGCGAGGGAATCGTCTACGTGGAGCCCGCACGCTACATCTTCTCGCTGGTGCAGACGACGTTCCCCAAGGACGTCCTGGCCCCGACGACGACACTAAAGGCCGTGACCGCCAGCGTGCCACAGCTCGGGACCTACCTCAGCCTGCCGGTGCACGCCGGGTTTGGCGAGAAGGTCGAGCTGAAGGCGACTTTCAATACGGACGGATCGCTCGCTACGGCAAGCTACGGCCGCCCGACGTCGGCGGGCAAGGCGCTCTCCGCATCGCTCGCCGGCCTAACCGAGAAGGCGCTCGCCACGAAGGACGCAATCGCGGCCAGGAAGCTCGCGCTGCTGAAGGGCGAGGCCGATCGCCTAACCGCCGAGAAGGCGATTATCGACGCCGCGGACAAGCTGAACCCGAAGGCCGACCCGCTCGCGGACATCAACGCCCAGATCGCGGTGGCCAACGCCAACGCAACGCTCGCAGAGGCCAACGTGCGGCTGATGGTCGCGAACGCGAAGCTCAGCCAATAGGATCAAGGACGACGTGACGGTCCCTTGGCCGAGGCGAACCGATCGGGGAGGCAGGAATGGCACGCAAGCCCAAGGAAGGCGGGAAGCGGATCTCGAAGGAGGCCCGGATGGAGGCGATGGAGCGGTTCATCCGAGCACGTGGCGGGGAGTTCTTGGCGCAGCCGAACGTCACGAGCGTTGGCATCGGCTACAAGACGGTGGGTGGCGAGCGGACGGACGAGCTCGCGATCCAGTTCTCCGTCGACCGGAAGACGGCCCAGCCGGAGGCGCTCGGCTCCGCCACGCTGCCATCGTCCATATCCTTCGACGGCATGGAGTTTCCGACCGACGTGGTCCAGCGCGGCTTCAAGGTGGACTACGTCTTGGTGGAGGCGCTCGACAAGGACACCCGCAAGCAGCGGCTCGACACCATCGTGCCCGGCGTCAGCGTCGGTCACCCCAGGACTACCGCGGGGACCATCGGCGCGATCGTGCGGGACCGGCAGAGCGGCCAGCCTGTAATGCTCAGCAACTGGCACGTGCTGCAAACGCCGCTGGGCCAGATCGGCGACCCCATCGCGCAGCCCGGCCCTTACGACGACAACCGCATCCAGCGGAATCGCGTGGGCAAGCTGCTCCGGAGCCATCTGGGCGCGGCCGGCGACTGCGCGATCGCAAGCCTTGAGGCGAGGTCGTTTAGCGGGACGATCTACGAAGTCGGGACGGCGGTAGAGCGCATCGGGAAGGCCGAGCTCGACGACAGGGTGATCAAGTCCGGACGCACCACCGGCGTTACCAGGGGGATCGTCACCCGCGTGTCGACGATGACGCGCCTGGACTACGGCAACGGCGTCACCGAGGACATCGGGGGTTTCGAGATCGGGCCGGACCCTGACCACCGCGCGCCGTCGGACGAGATCTCGAAGGGCGGCGATTCCGGCTCGGCCTGGATGGCCATTGGGCCGAACGGCCGGCCCACCGACATCATGCTCGGGCTCCACTTCGGCGGAGACGACGAGAACTCCCAGGGCGAGTACGCACTCGCGTCCCAGGCGCACTCAGTCTTCGAGAAGCTGGAGATCGAGCCGCTGCCGACGGGAGAGGCGCACGCGGTCGCGGTAACGCCGCAGACCATCGCAGCGCTCGGCTACGACCGTGCGTTCCTGGGGACGAACCTGCCGCTGCCCACCTTCACCAAGGCGGCACTGGACGACCTGGCCCGTCTGGAGGGCGAGGCTGAGCTTCGATACTGCCACTTCTCGGTCTGGCTGAGCCGCACCCGATGCCTACCGCGCCTCGTCGCCTGGAACATCGACGGCAGGACGATCAAGTATCTCGGGCGGAAGAACCTCGCTTTCCGCAAGGACGAGCGCGGCGACCTGGAGGACTTCCAGATCGGGGACGAGCTCTACGAGGGCAACCCGTTCGACCGTGGGCACGTGGCACGCCGGGCGGACCTGTGCTGGGGCCCTGCGGAGGAGGCGGCGCTCGCCAACCGGGACAGCTTCTACTTCACTAACATGACGCCCCAGCACGAGCGCTTCAATCAGTCGAAGCTGAAGGGGCTCTGGGGCCTGCTCGAGAATGCGGTGTTCGACGAGGCGGAACCGAGGGATCTGAAGGTCTCGCTCCTCGCCGGTCCGATCCTGGATCGCTCCGATCCACCCTACCGTCGACCCGAAGAGGGGCTCGACGTTCAGATTCCGACCGAGTTTTGGAAGATCGTTATCTTTCGGAATGAAGAGGGCGAGGTCGCGCTGAGGGGCTACGTGCTCACCCAGAAGAATTTGGTGAGCGACGTGGCCCGGCCGGAATCCTTTGAGCTCGAGGAGTTCCGCTGGTTCCAGGTCCCGATCGCCGACATTGGCGCGCGCACCGGCATCCGCTTTCCCGCAGCGCTCAAGAAGATCGAGAGCCTGCCCAAGCCCGAGGGCCTGGGCGCCGGGCGGCCGGGCGCTCGCCTGATTCGGTCGTCCACGGACTTTTTCGCCTGAGCGCGGAACCAGCCGACAGATCATCAGGGTGTGCCGCACCGGTTGACCCATGGCGGACATTCAGCGCCGCTCGGCCGCTTCAGGAAAGCGGCCACTCGTTCAGGCACCGGTCGTTGCCCGAAACGGCTAGTCACTGGCCAGCGGCTGTCGATGTAGCGCGCTCGTGACCACCTCGCGAGCGTCCCGCCCTTCTGCGTAGATCGTCTGCCTTCGATCCGCGGATGAGAAAGTGTAGGGCTGCGGGTTCTGGCGAGGGAGGGGCGAGCGCGTGCTTGAATTCAGGGTTAACCGACGTTTCGCTACCCTCGACTACGAGCCGGAATTTACCAGCCACAGATGGGTCCATGTCGAACTTGCCTATTATGGCGAAGTGACGGTGAGCCGCGCGTTTACGTTCGAGCGCGCTGACTTGCTTGCCGCTCCCCCTGTCGAGGAAGAAGAAAACCCCGCGCAGACCGTTTTCACGTTCCGTTTCGCGACGATTGATGGTGGATATTTCCGAGTTCCCGGCCGAATATTAGGCACCACACGTGACGTGCTCATCGACAGCGGCATTTGGCTCGATCGCAAGTTGTTCGTGGCCGAGCGCAATGTCGGTATCTTCCGCCGGATCGAAAGGGCGGTCGGCAATGAACGCGAGATCGTAGTGGGCGGCCAGCGTGAGGACCGAATACCGGTCGAGGCGTTCCGCGATCTTCAGGAACGTTTTCCCAATTCAGGCGAACTCGATCGCTACGCCAACGCGCGGGTCGACGCGATCGTCGGCGAATATTTCGACGGCATGAAGAGTGCGAGGGAGAATTACGAAGCCTATCTCAGCCGGCGAAAATCCTTCGTCAGCGACCTCCCCCTCTCGCAGGGAGAACTGCTTCAGACCGACATCGACAAATTCCTGTATGTCCGGAACACGATCGCCAGCTGGTTGACGGACGCGGAAGCCTATTCCGAACGCGACTGGCAACGGATGATCGTAAAGGTCATCCTGCTCATCTTCCCCAAATATGTCGCCGTGCCGGAGAACGTCCACGTTCCGGACTTCTACACCGTGCCGGGCGAGACAAGGCCGCGGTATATCGATCTTTGTCTGGTCGATGCCGCTGGCAATATCGACGTCACCGAGGTCAAGAAGCCGTTCAACAACGTCATCCTCGCCAAGACCCTGTACAGGAACAACAACATCCCCACGCGCGAGTTGGCCGGGAGCATAATGCAAGCGGAGAAATACTTGTTTCACCTGCAGAAATGGGGCGTTCAAGCCGAACGGATGCTGACCACCGAACGGGGCGCCAACTGCCGGGCCGGATGAAGATCAGGGTCACAAATCCGAAGGCGATCATCATCCTCGGACGCGATCGGCTGCCAAATGGCGCGCCCGCCTTGTCCAACGGACAGCGGTTCGATCTCGAGGTGATCAAGCGCAAATACGCCAACATGATCGATATCCTGACCTATGACGATCTGTTGCAGCGGCTCGACAACATCATTGCATCCTTGTCCCGTCGGAGGAATCAGGTTGCCGCGAGCGATCTTGCACGAGCAAGCGGAACCGGGGCCAAAGCCCCCGGACCGTCTGCATCCGGGGCCGCTAATCTGGACACTTAAACGCGATCGTCGGGGTGCTCGTGACGACGCTCGCGTTCACTGATCGCCGGCACCCCGCCTTGTTGCACACACCCTTATATGTGTTATGGCACACCAAACACTGTGTTGGGACGAAACGGTGCAGTGCCTTACGCTGAATTCCTCGCCGAACTTGAGCGCGCAGGGCTCAGTGTACGAAGTTTTGCCGAGCTGATTGGAATGAATCCCAATTCGATCACCAACTATGCCGGCCGGGGCGACTTGCCGCAGCATATAGCGCTCGTTGCCGTCCTCGTTGCTGAAATGGCGACACGCGGCCTCGACTATCGAAATGCGATCGCCAAGGTAGCGCCGACCAGAAGGCCGCGCGGGGCGGCGCGGCGCGGTCGCTTCGGCGGCGACCGGCAGGCCAGCCTGGATCTGCCGTCGTGAGCGCGATCGACTGGCTGGCTCGGCTTGAGCCCTTTGGTGCTGATCGGCAAGGTCTGCACCTGCTCGACGGCGAAAGCCCCGAGCTGCTTCCCTATGCCACGCTGACCAATGCCCGGCGCAACAGCAGTTCGATACTCGGCGTCGTCGGCGCCGTCTATGAATGGCAAGACGCACCGCTGGTGTTCTTGGTAGATGCCGACCAGATCGGCGACACAGTGCAGATCCACCAACTCCGTCGCCTGCTGGCGATGCGGGGGGATGCGCCCTATCTCGGGATCGTCGCCCCCGGACGCCTCGACATCTATGCGCTATCGCTCGATCGCAAGACGCCTGCCCAATCACGCGTCGCGCTCGATGGGGCGGGAGAGACAGCGAAAGACCTGTTTCCCCATCTAGCCAACCGCCGGCCGCATGCGGCGCGCACGAAACAGGGCTGGATTTCCAATGTCGTTCTGAATCTCCTGACCGACGCGATCGATCACCTGATCGGCCTGAATCTCAATCACGGCGACGCGATCTCGCTGGTTGGTCGCGCGCTCTTCGCCCGCTTTCTGGGCGATCGCGATCTCCTGCCCGCCAGTCTGGCGGCACCCGAAGTTGCCGCAGCGCTGTTCGACAGTCCCGACAATGCGCGCGCGGCGTGTGAATGGCTCGATGATACATTCAACGGCGATCTGTTGCCGTTGTCGGCGGACATTTTTGAGGATCTCCCGCCCGAGGCATATGGCGTTCTCGGTAACATCATGATGCGCGCGCCGGGCGGCCAGCTCTTTCTTGGCTGGGCCGAGCGCTGGGATCGGCTCGACTTCGCTCACATCCCCGTCGGGGTGCTGAGCCAGGCCTATGAGCTTTATCTGCGCAGTCACGCCCCGGCAAAGCAAAGGCAGGAGGGCGGATTTTACACCCCCCGGCCGATCGCGGATCTGCTGGTGCGCGCTTCGTTTCGTGCGCTGGAGCGCGAGGGCGCAAGCGCGGCAGCGCGCATACTCGACCCGGCGGTGGGCGCCGGCGTCTTTCTCCTGACCGCTTTCCGCGAACTGGTGGCGGCGCGCTGGCGGGCCGATGGCGAGCGGCCGGACACGCAGCGCCTGCGCGAAATCCTCTACAGCCAGATCACCGGTTTCGACGTGAACGAGGAGGCGCTCCGGTTCGCAGCGCTGGCGCTCTATCTGATTTCGATCGAGCTCGACCCGCAACCCCAGCCGGTCGACAAACTTCGCTTCAACGATCTGCGCGGTAAGGTGCTTCACCGTATCGGTTCCGAAAACAAGGAACCCGGTTCCGCGCTCGGGAGTCTCGGACCCCTGGTCGGCGACGAGCATCGTGGCCGTTACGACCTGGTCGTCGGCAACCCGCCTTGGTCGACGGGGACGAAGTTGCCCGACTGGTCACTGGTCGTCGCGGCCGCTACTCGCATCGCCAGCGAACGCGCGGGCTCGGGGATCGCGCCACCACTCCCCAATGAGGGCCTCGATCTGCCGTTCGTGTGGCGGGCGATGGAATGGGCCAGGCCGGGCGGCCAGATCGCCTTCGCCCTTCACGCCCGTTTGCTCTTCCAGCAGGGCGACGGCATGGTCGATGCGCGCCGGATGCTGTTCCAGGCGCTCGACGTGACGTCGGTAATCAACGGCGTCGAATTGCGCCAGACCAAGGTCTGGCCGGAAATCTCGGCACCCTTCTGCCTGCTCATCGCGACCAACCGGGTGCCTGAGACGGGCGCCGGCTTCAGGCTGATCAGCCCACGACTGGAAGCGTCCCTCAACGCCTCCGGCACTATGCGCGTCGATGCCCATTCCGCCGAGGTCATCGCGACGCAGCAGATGGTCGAGATGCCTGACATCCTCAAGATCATGTTTCGGGGAACGCGAGCGGATCTCGGATTAGTAGAACGAGTCCGGGCGAGGGGCTTCCCGACGCTGGAGTCATTCTGGCGAGAAGCGATCGGTAGCTCTAGCCGCGGTCGTATGGCCGGCGCCGGACGGGGATATCAAACCATCAAGCCCAGCAGCCGGATCAGAAAGATTGGCGATGGCCAGCCCGGCGCGCCGGCGGAATACCTGCACGGCCTGCCCGACGTGACCATTGAATGCCTCGACGATCTCCTAATCGACACTGCCCGGCTCGAGCCCTTCCGGCACGCGCGCGTGCACGATCCACGCGATCCGCGCCTGTTCGAGGCGCCCATCGCTATCGTGCACAAATCGCCTCCCGCGGAACGCGGCCGGATCCGAGTCGGCGTCACCGAGCAGCCAGTCGCCTATAACGAGAATTTCTACGGCTATTGTCCCGGAGCTTTCGATCGGGCCGACATCCTTGTGCGCTATCTCGCGCTCGTGCTCGGCAGCAAGTTCGCGCTGTGGCTGGCTCTTCTCACCAGCGGCGAGTTCGGTTTCGAGCGCGATGTGATCGAGAAGTCCGCGCTCGATCGAATCCCACTTCCCGATTTCCGGCAATTGACGTCGGGATGCTACGACGAAATCGTGCGGCTCTTCGATGCCGTGCGCGCGTCCGAGGATGCCTGGGATGACGTCGATCGCTGGGTGAGCGATCTCTATGGCCTGGGTCTGACCGATCTGACGATCATCTCGGATACGCTTGCCTTCAATCTGCCTTTCGCCGAGACCAAGCTGGCGGCGCAGGCACCGCCTCAGCCCGAAGTCGTCCAGAACTTCTGCTCGTTTCTGCAGGATGAGCTCGGGCCCTGGGCCGAGCGCTTCAACACGCCGCTGCGAGTCCACATGCTCGCTGGCCGGTCGACGTCGCCTTGGATGGGACTGCTCCTAGACACGACTACCGAAACCTCCGACCTGCGTGTCCAGCAGGATTGGGAAGCGTTGCTTGCTCTCGCCGACGCCACGGCGGCGACCGAGGTGATCGTCGAGGATAATAGCGGCTCGCTCCTGATCGGCCGCCTCGCCCAGAGCCGTTACTGGAGCGAGACCCAAGCTCATCTGCTGGCCCAGCACATCATCTGGTCGCGCCTCGATTTCCTGAAAGGGCGTGACCGCGGATGAGTTCCCCGGCGCTTTTGCCCCGCCCCGACCAGATCGCGGAACTGACTCGTGGTCTCGATCTGCCGCTCGCGGCGATCGACGACATCTATCTGCATATCATCGCTGATGGCGTGGTGCAGGCGTTCGAGGATATCCGCGCGAGCGCACCCACGACCGTTGCCACCGGTAGTGAGACGGAAGTCACCGCGCTGCTGGAAGCGCGACTCAATCGAATGATCGAAGAGGACAAGCTCTGGCGCCAGTTGGTCGCTTCGGTTGTGCGCGGCAAGGAGAGCCTGAGCTTCGACGGCTCGCACCTGGAGAAACGCCCCGATCTCTCAATTCACCTTTCGGCGCGGGCCATTCGATTTCCTTTAATCGCCGAGGCCAAGATCATCGACGCCACAAAGGGCGAGAACCTCTACTGCAGCCAAGGCCTCAAACGCTTTCTCAATGGCGAATATAGCTGGGGCGGGCGCGAGGCCTTCATGATCGCCTATGTCCGAGACGGAACCACGATTACGAGCCGTCTCATACCCTATCTCGAAAAGCCAGCGCACACGGCAAGCTATGCCCTTCAAGGCTCCCCCGCCGCGTTCGCCGACATAGGCGTCGACGCTGCGCGATCGAAGCACGGTCGCTCTTTTCTCTACTCGCACGCGAGCCCGCCGGCCAACGAACCCGGTACAATTGCGCTTTGGCATCTCTGGGTCGATGCCTCGGCAGTCAAAGCGACCTGAGCGGGGAGGTTGAGCAAAGCGTGCGATTCTTTGTTGGAACCCAGCAACCTGCCTACCAAGGGATGCCAACCTTCCAGTTGATCAAGGACAACTGGAACGACTGGTTCAAATGGTACACGCTCTATGCGATCCGCTCGATCCAACCTGACGGATCGATCGTCGAGCTTGGAAGCGCGAAAATCGCGCGGCAAGGCATGACGGAAGACCAAGGCAGCACCGAATTGCCGCCTGTGTTCGACGCCTTGGACGCGACCTATTTTTCGGTCGGCCAAGGCGAAAATTATTACGAGACGCTTATCTCGCTCGGCGACGATGTGCGCACCGGTTTTCTGATCGCAATGCGCGACTGCGCGTTTACGCCGGCCATTCTCGACGCCAACGCCAATGAGCCCGTCCTCCACAACTCGCTCCTGCGCGATATCGAGTTGTCGCGGGTTCGGGAGCGCTTCAATCGCCTCGCACACGGTCAGGTCGCCCTGTCGCCCTACAGCTTCGACTATCTGTTTCCTCCCGATCCGCAGGCGCTGACGCCGCCGCCCGTCCTCAGCTTCGCGGTGACGCCGAACTCGCTGCCGGCGACCAACATCCATGTGCTCATCGGCCGCAACGGCGTCGGCAAGACCCGCTGCTTCGACTTTTTGGCCCGCGCCTTTCTCGGCATGCCGGCGGACGATCCTCAACAGCCCGTCGGCCAACTGCGAAACCGCGTTGCCAATCCGCGGGGGCTGGATGACCTGAATGAGGACCCCGGCTTCGCGGGTCTGGTCACAGTGTCATTCAGCGCATTTGATTCCACCGGCCCGCTGGGCGGCGCCAGCAGTGGCGACAAGCGCTACGCTTATGTCGGGCTGGTCACACACGAGGCCCCGCAGACTGGCGCGCCGATCGCGATGCCGCGCGGCCCGCGCGTCAAGGACGGGCACGAACTTGCTCACGAATTTGCCAAGAGCATGCTCGCCTGCCGCGAAGGCGTGCGGCGCCGCCGCTGGGAAAATGCCCTGCGGAGGCTGGAGGCCGATCCCCTCTTTGCCGAGGCCAACGTGTCGGCGCTCGCGGATTATCAAGGGCCAGATCTTGAGCAGCGCGCACGCAGCCTGTTTCGGCGGATGAGCTCAGGCCATGCGGTCGTGCTCCTCTCGATGACCCGCCTAGTCGAGCTGATCGAAGAGAAATCGCTCGTCCTAATCGACGAGCCCGAAAGCCATCTCCACCCACCTTTGCTCTCGGCGTTTGTGCGCGCGCTGTCGGACCTGCTTATCAACCGCAATGGCGTCGCGATCATCGCCACGCATTCGCCGGTCGTCCTGCAGGAGGTTCCGCGGTCCTGTGCCTGGAAGCTGAGCCGGGTGGGACGCGACGCCCGCGCCGATCGTCCCGAGCATGAGACTTTCGGCGAGAATGCCGGCACGTTGACCCGCGAGGTGTTCGGGCTTGAGGTGACGCAGACCGGATTCCACAAGCTGATCGCCGATCGGGCTGAAGGCCGCACCTATGAGCAGATATTGGAGCTGTTCGGTGGCCAGCTCGGCGCCGAGGGCCGGGCGCTGGCGCGTGCGCTCAGTCTCGTGCTGCCCGACCAGCTACCGCCTCAAGGCGGCGGCGAATAGCATGCGAACGCTTCCGATGCCGCCCCAGGCAGCAGCCGATGTGGTGGCAACCTGTGTCGGCGGCATTGCCGATCCGGTGTTGCAGCATCGACTGCAGGTGATCGCGCCGCTTCTCGTTGCGGCTGCCGTAAATTACGATCAGCTCGCCCGCGTCCAGAGCCTGCATCAGGTCGTGCGCGCGGCGAACGTCGGCGCCGTCACCCGGCCTGAGCTCGAAGCCCTGTATTCGCAGCAGATGAGCGCCACGAACGGAGCGGCGCGGTTGATCTACAGTGCGCTTCGCAACGCCTCGCCCAATGGCAAATGCCCACTTTGTGGCATCGGCACGGTCACGGTGCTCGACCACCATCTCCCCAAGGCGCGCTATCCCAATCTGTCGATCTGCCCCTTCAACCTCGTCCCCGCCTGCGACTTCTGCAACAACGCCAAGCGAGCGCGCTTCCCGACTTCCGCGGAAGAGCAGACGATCCACCCTTATTATGACGACTATACCCATCAGCAGTGGATCTTCGCGCATCTCGATGTAGCAGGGCCGCCAGTCCTCATGTTTTATGTCGATGCGCCGGCTGACTGGCCCCAGGTGGCGAGGCTTCGGGCCAAGCGGCACTTCGATGTCGTCAAACTCGGTGTGAGCTACACCTCGAACGCGAATGACGACCTCATTCCACTGCGCAATCATCTCACCATGATTGCGGCCACCAAGGATGTAGCCGGCGTGCAGGCATACCTTATGGAAGAAAAGGCGCGCTACGCTACCCGGCTTAATTGCTGGCAGCATGTCATGTTCCAGACCTTGGCCGCAAATCCGTGGTTCGTCGACGGCGGATATCTCAATATTCCTCAGTGATGAGAAAACAGTAGCCCCTTTTACGTCCTGTCAGTGAACTTCAGCTTTGGAGATCGATGTCAGGTAGTCTGGAGGATCGTGCTTAGGGCCCGTAGCTGCCGTCCGATGCCGGCTGAACGGGCGTCCGCTTTCGCAATCCGGTCTCTCGAAGCGGACAGGCCGTAATCCACCAGAAAATCACGTCATATAGCCGTTAATCAGGCATCGGACTGAGACGCGAACGCTACGTCGCTTCTCCCGTCACGGCGATGCGCGCAGCGTGCGCATAATGCTCGATCTCGACATCGGACTCGATCAACTGATCGAGCAGCCCCTTCATGTCGGTCATGTCCGACCCGCTCTGGAACGGACCGGGCATGCGGTCGATCGACAGCACCGCGATTGCGAGCTCCTTCTTCACCAGATGAAGGTCGCGCCCTTGAATTCAGTGATCGCACGCTCCGTCGGTCGTTCCCTTAGCCTGAGTATCAGCCGGCGAACCAAGTGACCACCAAGCGTCGGACCGAGGATCGTCGAAAGCGAAGCGGCATCGACCGAGACAGCTCCTGCCACCCCGCGGCGACCATCCCCGCTCTTTGAGGCGCTAGTCCTTTCCGCCCTGCGGCCTTCCACGGTCAACCCGCAAGGGGTCCGCTATGCAAGCATGCGGCCGCTGGTCGCTGGCGCTCCGGCGCGGTGACCGCGGCCGCCGGCCGGATGCGTCGGCGCCTGTCGAGCGGGGATGGCCTCCGCTCCTCGAAAGACAGGAGCCGATCATGTCCCTCGATGCCGCACAGCGCTACGCCTGGAACCTCGCCTGCACCCTCAAGGTGATCATCATCCTGATCGCCACCGACAGCGGATATCAGGTGATGACCAGCGACGACTATGACGGCGACGTCGAGAAGATCGTGCGCGAGTACGACCCGTGGGGTGCCTGATAGCGTCCCTCGACCTGACTGATTCCGCCTGTGCCGAATTTCCTCCGGCGCTCATTTCCGCTATGATCGATCCCGCGCTGTGGTGGCAGGTGGAAGCGCGTCCGATCATCTGTTCGAAGGACGCGACACCATGTTCATCACCTTGCCCCTGGCGCTGATCGGCGTCG
>CAXTKD010000013.1:0-98632 GCA_964244885.1 uncultured Sphingomonadaceae bacterium
AACCTCGACGCGGTCGCCGCCCCGGCGGGCGAGATGACCGTCGTGCTCGGGCCGGGCTGGCCCGGCGTACTGCTGCACGAGGCAATCGGGCATGGTCTCGAAGGCGACTTCAACCGCAAGGGGACGTCGGCGTTCGCGGGGATGCTCGGGCAGCGCGTCGCGGCGCCGGGCGTCACGGTCGTCGACGACGGCGCGATGGACGAGCGGCGCGGCTCCTTGACCATCGATGACGAAGGCACGCCGACGCAGCGCACGGTGCTGATCGAGGACGGCATCCTGAAGGGCTACATGCAGGACCGGCTCAACAGTCGCCTGATGGGAGTCGCCGCGACCGGCAACGGCCGCCGCGAATCCTACGCGCATGCGCCGATGCCGCGGATGACCAACACCTTCATGCTCGGCGGGCAGGACGACCCGGCGGAAATCCTGTCGCGCGCCAGGTCCGGCATCTACGCCAAGTCGTTCGGCGGCGGGCAGGTCGACATCACCTCGGGCAAGTTCGTCTTCTCCTGCACCGAGGCCTACCGGATCGAGAACGGCAGGCTCGGCGCGCCGATCAAGGGCGCGACCCTCATCGGCAACGGGCCGGATGTGCTGACCCGGGTGAAGGCCATGGGCAACGACATGGCGCTGGACGAGGGCGTCGGCATCTGCGGCAAGGCGGGCCAGTCGGTCCCGGCGGGCGTCGGCCAGCCGACGCTGCTGATCGAGGGGCTGACGGTGGGGGGCACCGCGGCGTAAGACCAAGCGGGCAAGCGATAGTGGAGGATCAGCGAAGCGGATCGTCCGCTATCGCGCGACTCCGCGCAGGTCCGGCCGGCGGCCTCCAGGCCGACCGACGGGACGGGCTTTGCCCGTTCCGGCCCTTCGCGCTCTTCCGCTGACCGAACGACCTCAAAGAGGCGCTCAAAAAAAGCGGCGCGGCCTCGAAAGACCGCGCCGCCCAATTTGGGTCAGGCGTTGGTCAGAAGCGGAACGTCGCGTCCACGCCAAAGGTGCGCGGTATGTTGAAGTTGCCGTAGTCGCCAAGAATGCCGCCGGTGTTGCCGACGAGCAGGATGTTGGGGACTCCGGCCGCCGCCGCCGTCTGCACGGCGGGCAGGCTGTTCGACGGGTCGCGGCGATAGACGTGATGCTCGTTGAACAGGTTGCGGCTCCACACGCCGACCGTCAGCTTCTGGTCGCCGCCGCCGAGGCCCACGTCGGCGAGCGAGATGCGGCCGTTGACGATGAACGACGAGTCGGCCTTCGTCGCGAACTGGTCGAAGGTCTGGGTCGCCTGTGCGTAGTTGGCGTCGAGGTGGAACTTCACCGCGGCGTCGCCGCCGCCGATCGGCAGCTTGTAGTCGATCGAGCCGCTCGCCGCGTTGCGCGGCGTGAACACGATGTAGAACTTCTGCGGCACCGTCGTCGTGTTGCCGGTCGGCGCGCCCGCCGCCGTGAACTCGCGGTAGGTGACCGGCACCAGCGGCACGTTGGTGTAGGTGTAGGCGTAGGACGCGTTGAGCGTCAGCCCCTCGACCGGCGCGAGCGACAGGTCGGCCTCGATGCCCCGAATCTTGGTGGTGCCGGGCGCGTTGAAGGTGACGAGGTTGTTGAAGTTGCCCGTCGCCGTCGGCTGGATCGTGCTCAGGTCGACCTGGCTGTCCTTGCGCTGCATGATATAGCCCGCGAGGTTGAACCGGGCGCGATGATCCCAGAAATCGCTCTTCAGGCCGACTTCGTAGCTCTTCACGTCCTCGGGGTCGAAGGCCTGATAGTTGGACGTGCGCGAGCTTGCGCCGCCGGCACGATAACCCGTGGCGTATTTCGCATAGGTGTGGACGTTGTCGCTGACGTCGTAGGCGACGGTCACCATCGGGTTGAAGCGGTTCCACTTCTCGTCGAGCGGCGCGTAGCCGTTGCGCGCCACGATCGCCGCGTTGGCGGGATCCTGGTAGTTGACGTTGCGCGAGAAGGTCAGGATGCCGCGCTTCTTGTCCTCGGTGTAGCGGCCGCCGGCGGTGATGTGCAGCTCGTCGGTCGCGTTCCACGTCGCCTGGCCGTAGGCGGCGTAGCTCTTCGAATGGACGTCCGACGCGCGGTCGACCGAGCAGCCGTTGACCGCCTCGCCGACGAACAGCGGCGTGGATGCGGTGCAGAACGGGATCGGCGTATAGGTCGCGCCGGTCACGACGCCGCCGGTCACCGTCGCGATCGCGCCCACCGAATTCGGTGTCGCCGCGTCGTCGCTGACGTGCTCCTTGAAATAATAGAGGCCCGCGACATAGTCGATTTTGCCGACCGTGCCGACCGCCTGGAATTCCTGGCTGAACTGGTCCTGGTGGAGATCGGCGAGGCTGTAGCGGCTGAACGCGCAGGGCGCCGCGGCGGTGCACGCCGCGGTCAGGTTGACCACGGGCACGCGGTGCGCGCCGCCCGAATTGTCCCATTGTTGCACGTCGACGCCGCGCCATGCGGTGATCGAGCGCAGCTCGATGTCGGGCGACACCTTCCACTTGAAGATGTTGGTGTAGCCGTGCGTCTTGTCGAAGCTGAGCTTCTGCGGAACGCCGATATCGGCGGTGCGCTGGAGCGTGTCGCCGTTGACGACGACGCCGGGAAGCAGCGAGCGGATGGTGCCCGCGGTGCCGGTGAAGGCCGTGCCGGGCAGCCGGCAGGCGCTGCCCGCCGGAAGCGCCAGGGGCGCGGCGTTGGTGCCGCCGCTGACGCAGCCGTTCGGATTGTAGTTCAGTAGCTGGCTGTAGAACGGCGTGTTCTCGTCCTTGGCGAAGTCGACGGCGAAGTCGTTGGTGATGCCGTCGATCGGCGCCCACCGGACGGCGGCACGCACGCCCTTGCGGTCGAACTGGCCAAAGCCTTCCTGGCCGGCGAGCGGGTTCTTGGTGACCGCGTCCTGATGCTGGTAGACGCCGTCGACCTTGAACGAGAAGTTGGCGACCGCGGGCAAATCGAGGTGGATCGCGGCGTTTCGGCCGCCGAGGTTGCCGATGCCGCCCTCGACCCGGCCGCCGAGCTCGCCGGTCGGGGCGCGGCTGACGATCGACAGCGCGCCGCCTTCGGTGTTGCGGCCGAACAAGGTGCCCTGCGGTCCCTTCAGCACCTCGACTCGCTCGACGTCGAACAGCGCGGCGTTCAGGCCGTGCTGACGGCCGAGATAGACGCCGTCGATATAGATGCCGACGCCCTGCTCGCGCGCGGGCTGGTTGGCGTCCAGCGGCACGATGCCGCGGATGCCGATCGTCAGCGCCGACTGGCGCGCCTCGAAGGTCGCGACGCGAAGGCTGGGGACGCCGCCGTCGGCGAGATCGAGCAGGCTCTGGACCTTGCGATCGGCGAGCGTCTGCGAGCTCACGACCGAGATCGACACCGGCGTCTTCTGGAGATTGGTCTCGCGCTTCGTCGCGGTGACGACGATCACCTCGAGCGCGGCCTCGTCGGCGGGCGCGCCAGCGCCTTCGGCCGCGGCCGCCGCGTCGGCAGCCGGCACGGCGTCGGCCGCGAACGCCGTGGCGTGGCTGGCGAGTGCGAACGCAAATGCGACGGCCGAAGCCGCCGTCGAAAGTCGGTTCATGGTAGTCCCCCGAGCAAAAAGTTGAGTGTCGAACTGGCGACAAGCTGGGAGGCTATTGGGGCAAAGACATTATACTTTAGGGACTCTGATGTTTCAGCTCTGTGACGGCGAACGGCCATGGCCGAGCGTTGCATTCAGGCCACAAGGCAACGCACGGGACCGCTGTGCCTAAAATAGCGCCAGCTTCGAGTGGTAGCCCAATCCTTGGGCAGCACTGACAACCGCAACCCGTCGGTTGCTGCGGTGCAGCGAAGTTGGCACGACTCCTGCGAGGTCGGCCGATGGGCAGAGGCAAGAGGAGGGGGTTGGCATGAAACTGATCATAGCGATCATCAAGCCGTTCAAGCTCGACGAGGTGCGCGACGCGCTCGCCGGCGTCGGGGTCCAGGGCATGACGGTGTCCGAGGTCAAGGGGTTCGGCCGCCAGAAGGGCCAGACCGAAATCTACCGCGGCGCCGAGTACACCACCAACATGGTGCCGAAGCTCAAGATCGAGGTCGTCGTTGACGACAGCCTCGCCTCGGCGACGGTCGAAGCGCTTCAGCAGGCCGCGCACACCGGCGCGATCGGCGACGGCAAGATCTTCATTCTCGACGTCGGCGGCGCGGTGCGCATCCGCACCGGCGAGACCGACGACACCGCTCTGTAAGGGGGAGCAGGACATGATGAACTCGAAACTTCTGCGCTGGGGCGGCCTCGCGGCCGCCGCCGCGCTCTACGCGCATCCGGCGCTCGCTCAGGAGGCCGCGGCCGCGGTCGCCGCCGCAGCTCCCGCCGCTTCGCCGGTTCCGGCGCCCACGGTCGACAAGGGCGATACCGCCTGGATGCTGGTCTCGTCGGCGATCGTGCTGATGATGTCGGTGCCGGCGCTCGCGCTGTTCTACGGCGGCATGGTCCGCACCAAGAACATGGCCTCGGTGCTCACCCAGGTGTTCGCCTGCGTGTGCATGGTCGCGCTGATCTGGGTGACCTACGGCTACAGCCTGGCGTTCACCGGCGGCACGCCGTTCGTCGGCGGCCTCTCCAAGGCCTTCCTGATGGGGGTCGACGCCAACAGCCAGGCGGCGACCTTCTCGAACGGCGCCTACCTGCCGGAATATGTCTACATCATCTTCCAGATGACCTTCGCCTGCATCACGCCGGCGCTGATCATCGGGGCGTTCGCGGAGCGCGTTCGCTTCTCGCCGCTGATGCTGTTCCTCGCGCTCTGGGTGACCCTCGTCTATTTCCCGGTCGCGCACATGGTGTGGTTCTGGGACGGCCCGGACGCGATCGCCAACGCCGCGATCGCCGGCACCGCGGCGCTCGCCGAGGTCAACGGCCACGCCGGCTACCTGTTCGGCCTGGGCGCGCTCGACTTCGCCGGCGGCACCGTCGTCCACATCAACGCCGGCATCGCCGGGCTGGTCGGCTGCCTGATCATCGGCAAGCGGACGGGCTACCCCAAGGAGCCGATGCCGCCGCACTCGGTGACGATGACGATGATCGGCGCCTCGCTGCTGTGGGTGGGCTGGTTCGGCTTCAACGCCGGCTCCAACCTCGAAGCCAATGGCGTGACCGCGGTGGCGTTCATCAACACCTTCGTCGCGACGGCGGCGGCGGGCCTGTCGTGGCTGCTCGTCGAGCAGGTCGTCAAGGGCAAGCCGTCGCTGCTCGGCGGGGTCACCGGCGCGGTCGCCGGCCTCGTCGCGGTGACGCCGGCCTGCGGCTACGCCGGGCCGATGGGCGCGGTCGTGCTCGGCCTGCTGGTCTCGCCGCTGTGCTTCTTCTTCGTCTCCACGGTGAAGTCGAAGTTCGGCTACGACGACTCGCTGGACGTGTTCGGAGTCCACTGCATCGGCGGCATCTTCGGCGCGCTCCTGACCGGCGTGCTGGTCGATCCGGCGCTCGGCGGCCAGGGCATCGCCGACTATGCGTCGAAGCCGGGCGTGCTTTCGGCCGGCAGCTACGACATGGCGGCGCAAGTGCTGATCCAGCTTAAGGCGGTCGTCGTGACCCTGCTCTGGTCGGGCATCGGCTCGGCGATCCTGTTCTTCGTGATCGACAAGGTCTGGGGCATGCGTCCCTCGGTCGAGGTCGAGCACGACGGGCTCGACATCAGCGAGCACGGCGAACGCGCCTACCACTACTAAGCGATCTCCCCAGGAGAGGACGGCCGGGGTGGCGACACCCCGGCCGTTCATATTTGGGGGGCTTTTGACAAACGCCGCCGCCTATGGTCGCTTGAGGGCCTTCGCCGTTATCGGGGAACCCCATGCGCCGCATCCTCGCCCTCCTCCTCCTCTCGCTCGCTTCGGTCACGGTCCACGCCGCGACCCCGGCCGCCATCACGCAGGCCCTCGCCGATCCGTCGCGGCCGAGGGCCGACCTCGCCGCCGACGCGATCCGCATGCCCGCCGAGACGCTCGCCTTCACCGGCGTGAAGCCGGGCATGAAGGTCGGCGAGTTCTATCCCGGCGGCGGCTATTTCACCCGGCTGCTGAGCGATGTCGTCGGGCCCAAGGGCCATGTCTACGGCATCGAGAACGCGAAATGGGTGAGCGCGGTGAAGGCCGACGGCGGGATCGCCGCCGGCAACGTCTCGATCGAGGCGGCGCCGTTCGGCACGGTGCGCTTCCCCGAGCCGCTCGACCTCGCCTGGGTCACCCAGAACTACCACGACCTCAAGATCGCCGAATATGGCATCGTCGACACCGCCCGGTTCAACAAGGCGGTGTTCGCGGCGTTGAAGCCCGGCGGCACCTATTTCATCCTCGACCACCAAGCCCCGGCGGGGACCGACGTGGCGGGAATCACCAGGCTCCACCGCATCGAGAAAGCCCAGGTCATCCGCGAGGTCACCGCCGCCGGCTTCAGGCTGGTCGGCGAAGGCTCGTTCCTCCACCGCCCCGGCGACGACCACAGCCTGTCGATCTTCGACAAGGCGATCCAGGGCCATACCGACCAATATGCGTTGAAGTTCGTCAAGCCGCGCTGATCAGCGGTGGCGCGCCTGCCACTTCGCCTTGATCGTCTCGCTCGTCTCGCGCGAGCCGTCATGGCTCCAGCCCGGAGGCTTCAGCAGGTAGCCGAGCTTGGCGCCCCACGGCGCCGCCCACATGTCGCGCGCGATCCCCGCCCACTCATGGAACGCCGCCCACAGCGGGTTGAACGACCCGAGGTTCTTGACGATCCCGTAGCGCACCGCCTCGTCGTCGCGCTCGGGCGTGAAGCTGCCGAACATCTTGTCCCAGACGATGAACACGCCCGCGTAATTGGTGTCGAGGTAGCGCGGGTTGGTCGCGTGGTGGACGCGGTGGTGCGACGGCGTGTTCATCACCGCCTCGAACCAGCCGGGGCAGCGCCCGATCACCTCGGTGTGGATCCAGAACTGGTAGATCAGGTTCAGCCCGCCGCAGAAGAAGATCATCGGCGGCGGGAAGCCGATCAGGAACAGCGGCAGCCGGAACACGAACGACAGGCTGATAAACCCCGTCCACGTCTGCCGAAGCGCGGTCGACAAATTATAATGCTGGCTCGAATGGTGGACGACATGGCTCGCCCAGAACCACCGCACCCGGTGCGCGCTGCGGTGGAACAGGTAATAGAGGAAGTCGTCGAGCACGAAGCACAGCGCCCACGCCCACCAAGCGTAGGGAATGTCGACCAGCCGGTAGCGCCACACCCACACCCCGGCCGCCGCGACCGCCGCGGCGGCGAGCGCCCCGGCGACCGTGCTCCCCGTCCCCATGGTCAGCGAGACCAGCGTGTCGCGCGGGTGGTAATAGGCCGGCCGGCGCTTGCGCGCCCACACGATCTCGGCGAGCACCAGCGCGACGAACACGGGGGTCGCATAGGTCACCGGATTGGGGAGGCTCATCCTTCTGACTCCGTTCGTCCTGAGCCTGTCGAAGGACGAGATCGCACCGCCGTGCGGGCCACGTCCTTCGACAGGCTCAGGACGAACGAAGGTCGTCGAGCTTTGTCGCCCATGTCTTCGCGTCGGCCTCCCCAAGCTCCAGCGTCGTTCGTCCAAAGATGGCCTCGCCGCTGTCGGCGATCAAGCTGTCACCTTCGACGTGGATTTGGCCTGCGAGCAGCGGCCGCACGACATGATGCGCCCCATGCGCGCGGACCAGCGCGAAGCCGATCCGCCCCTCGACCAGCGCCGCGTCGCCCGCCTTGGACACCGCCGCGCTGACGCCCTCGAACCCGGCGATCGCCGCTTCCGCCTCGTGGCGCGCGCTCGCCTCGTCCAGCCCCATCAGCCCGCCGAGCCTGAACGCCCAGACGGTCCCGGCCAGCAGCAGGATCGCGACGATCGAGCCGCCAAGGACGAACGGGTTCACGCCTGCGATGCCCTCATCGCCGCTACCAGCCCGCCAACGTCATAGCCCGCCGCCCCAGCCAGCCGCACCAGCTCGTCGGGATCGCGCCCGCGCTTCGCCTCGGCCAGCGCCCACAGCATCGTCGAGCGCGTTCCCGAACGGCAGAAGGCGAGCACCGGCCCCGCCGCCCCATCGAGCGCCGCCGCCATCGCCTCGACCTGGGCCGGCGCGATCCCCGCATGCGTCACCGGAATCGCCACATAGCCGAGCCCCGCCGCTTGCGCCGCCGCCGCGATCTCATCGCCGCCCGGCTGCCCCCCCTGCTCGCCGTCCGGCCGGTTGTTGACGATCGTCGCGAAGCCTTGCGCCTTGGCGGTGGCGACATCGGCGGCCGTGATTTGCCCGGCGACGGAGATGGTGGGGTCGATGGGGATGAACATGGGGCGATCTTTGCCGTCAGTGTCAGGGAATGTCATCCCCTCGCCCGCTTGCGGGAGAGGGCGACTCTCCGGCAGGCGAGCGGGGTGAGGGAAAACCGCTGAGTCCGGCGCTGCTCGCGCTGGCGCGCTACGCCCCTCACCCCAGCCCTCTCCCGCAAGCGGGAGAGGGAGCTATAGGGCGGCGGCATATCCCTTCAGCGCCTCCGCATAGAACGGCGCGCCCCGCCGCTCCCGTTCGCCATCCGGGAGCGAGCCGACCGCGCTCGCCAGGTCGCGCGCCAGATCGGGCGGCAGCGCTTTCAGCGGCTCGACATGGATGCCGATCGTGAACAGCACCGCGCCCGTCAGCGGCAGCCGCCTGAGCGTCTGCCGCTCGCAGCGCACGAACAAAGTCTCGCCGGCGTTCGCCGCCGTCACATGCGCGAACCGCGCCGCATCCTCCCCCTCGGGCAGATGCCGCAGCGCATCCTCGTCGACCACGAACCAGTTGGCGCGCTGGAACACCTGTCCCGCGGCCAGGGTCTGAAAGAAATGCTCGACCCCCGCCGCGAGCGTCTCGGCATAGCCGTGGATCGGCGCATGGATCTCGATCAGCGGTTTGCCGATCTTGTCCCGGAGCCGCCAGTCCGTCGGGAAGGCTAGCGCGCCCGCCTTCAGCACATAGGTCCCGCCCTCGGGGAGGAGAACGCACAGGTCGTCGGCCACCATCCGCGCCGCGCTCGGAAAGTCCGCCACGCCGATCAGCGCCGCCACTTCGGCGCACGCCGCCTCGCTTCCCGGCAGCATCGCCAGCGCCTCTGGGTGCACGTCGAGCGTCGCGCGCTTCTCGGAGAGCCGCGCCGGATCGCGGTCGAAGCCGTCGCCGGCGATGGCTTTAAGCCCCATCCGCAGCCGCGCCCGGCCGCCGCGGAAAGGAGCGAGCGTCGCGACCGAAGACACGTCAGAGCAACGGCAGGAAGAAGCCGCTGATGAAAACGCCAGCGCCGAAGCCGAGCAGCGCGGCGGCGTATCGCTCCCATGCCAGATACGCGCGCCACCCCGTGGGCAGCGGTCGCTCGGCCGCGATTCGCGACGCGCCGGACAGCCCCGCCGCGCCCCCCGCCGCGACCAGCGCCAGCGCGACGACCGCGTAGCGCGGCACAGGGTCCTGCGGCACGAAGCCGATGATCCCGCCGATGACCAGCAGCGACAGCGTCGTCAGGTGGTTATACCAGTCGAAGCGCAGCCGCGTCCGCGCCCGCGCCCGCTCCCCGGTTTCCCCGTCGCCGCTCATTCGGCGGCCTCGCTCAATCCCTCGGGCGGCATGTTGTGGCCGAGCAATTTCAGCACCTCCTCCGCCGCCTCGACCAAATTGGTCCCCGGCCCGAAGATCGCCTGCACGCCCGCCGCGCGCAGCATCTCGTAATCCTGCGCCGGAATGACGCCGCCGGCGATCACCTTGATGTCGGCGCGCCCGGCGTCCTTCAAATGCCCGATCAGCTCGGGGATGAGCGTCTTGTGCCCGGCGGCGAGGCTCGATGCACCGATGACGTCGACATCGCTGTCGATCGCCAGCTTCGCCGCCTCCTCGGGCGTCTGGAACAGCGGCCCCGGCACGACATCGAACCCCAGGTCGCCGAACATCGAGCTGACGAGATTGGCGCCGCGGTCGTGCCCGTCCTGCCCCATCTTGGCGACCAGCATGCGGGGCTTGCGCCCCAGCCGCCGCTCGGTCGCCGCGACTCCGTCCTCGAGCCGCGCCCAGCGCGCGTCGTCGGTATAGGCGCCGCCGTAGATGCCGCTGACCGGCGTCGGGCTGGTGCCGTAGCGCCCGAACACATCCTCCATCGCCGACGAGATCTCGCCGAGCGAGCAGCGCGCCCGCGCCGCCTCGACCGCCAGCGCCAGCAGATTGGCCGAGCCCTTGGCCCCCTCGCGCAGCACATCGAGCGCCGCTTGGCACCTGGCGGGATCGCGCGCCGCCTTCATCCTCTCAAGCCGCGCAACCTGCCCGGCGCGCACCGCATGGTTGTCGACGTCGAGGATGTCGATCGGGTCCTGCTCATTGAGCTTGTACTTGTTGACCCCGACGATGACGTCCTCGCCGCGGTCGACGCGCGCCTGCCGGGCGGCGGACGCCTCCTCGATCATCGCCTTGGGCCAGCCGGCGGCGACGGCGTTCGCCATCCCGCCTTCGGCCTCGACGCGTTCGATGATCTCCCACGCCTTGTCGACCAGCTCGGCGGTCAGCGCCTCGACATAATAGGAGCCGCCCAGCGGATCGACGACCTTGGTGATCCCGGTCTCCTCCTGAAGCACCAACTGCGTGTTGCGCGCGATGCGGGCGGAGAAGTCGGTCGGCAGCGCGATCGCCTCGTCCAGCGCGTTGGTGTGGAGCGACTGCGTGCCGCCGAGCGCCGCCGCCAGCGCCTCGACGGTGGTTCGGATGACGTTGTTGTAGGGGTCCTGCTCCTGCAGCGACACGCCGCTCGTCTGGCAGTGCGTGCGCAGCATCTTCGAGCGCTCGTCCTTCGCGCCGAGTTCGGTCATCACCCGGTGCCACAGCGTCCGCGCTGCGCGCAGCTTCGCGACCTCCATGAAGAAGTTCATGCCGATCGCGAAGAAGAAGGAGAGGCGCCCCGCGAAGGCGTCGATGTCGAGCCCCGCCGCCATCGCGGCGCGCGCATACTCCCGCCCGTCGGCGATGGTGAAGGCCAGCTCCTGGACCTGCGTCGCACCGGCTTCCTGCATGTGATAGCCGCTGATCGAGATCGAGTTGAACTTCGGCATCTCGGCGGAGGTGTAGGCGATGATGTCCGCGATGATCCGCATGCTGGGCGCTGGCGGATAGATGTAGGTGTTGCGGACCATGAACTCCTTCAGGATGTCGTTCTGGATGGTCCCGTCGAGTGCGCTGCGCGGCACCCCCTGCTCCTCGCCCGCGACGATGAAGAAGGCGAGGATCGGGATCACCGCGCCGTTCATCGTCATCGAGACCGACATCTGATCGAGCGGGATTCCGTCGAACAGGATCTTCATGTCCTCGACCGAATCGATCGCGACGCCCGCCTTGCCGACGTCGCCGGTAACGCGCGGATGGTCGCTGTCGTAGCCGCGGTGGGTCGCGAGATCGAAGGCGACCGACAGCCCCTTCTGCCCGCCTTTCAAATTACGCTGGTAGAAGGCGTTCGACTCCTCGGCGGTCGAGAAGCCGGCGTACTGCCGGATCGTCCATGGCCGCCCGGCATACATGCTGGCGCGCACTCCGCGTGTGAAGGGCGCGAACCCCGGTAGGCCCGGATCGGTGGTGACGTCCTCGGCCGTGTACAGCGGCTTGACGTCAATGCCCTCGGGCGTCGCCCAGGTCAGGTCCCTGCCCTTGACCTCCTTGGCGGCGAGCGCCTGCCAGTCCGCGATGGTCTTGTCGGTCATCACCGTCTCCTGCCGCCGCTATAAAAGCCTTCGCCCGCGCTTACCAACCTACGTTCGCAGTGAGCCTGTCGAACCGCGCGGCAGGCGAGGCACGTCGTCCGAAGTGACACTTGTGCTTGAACATGTTAGTTTGTGTACATCTCGATGGAGCGAATGATGACGGCCAGCACGACGATGACGATCCGGGTCTCTCCCGCTCTCAAGGAAAAGCTCGGGCGGCTCGCGCTGGACACACGGCGCAGCCGCTCCTTCCTCGCCGCCGAGGCAGTGACCGCCTATGTCGATCGCGAGCTGGAAATCATCGCCGGCATCCAGCGCGGCCTTGCCGATGTCGCGGCCGGCCGCGTCGTTCCCAACGCGCAGGTGATGGCGGAAGCCCGCCGGATCGTCGAGGACGCCCGGCAAGCGCGGGGATGAAGCCGGTCGTCTGGTCGGACGACGCACGAAGCGACTATCTCGACATCCTGCGCCATATCGCCTGCGACGATCCGCGCGCCGCCGAAACGGTCTGCGACGCAGTCGAGCGCGCGGCGGAGAGTCTGGGAACCCGTGCCACCGGCCGCCCCGGCCGCGTCCACGGAACCTACGAAAAGTCGGTCACGCGCCTGCATTACGTCATCGCCTATGCGATCGCGGGCGACGGCGCCGTCGCGATCCTCCGAGTCATCCACACCGCCCGCGATTGGCGTCCCGGCACATGGCCGGCCTGATTATAGCCGACTAGGCCGCCTCCCGCGCATGGATCGCCCGCCACGTCGACGGCGACACCCCGAACGCCCGCGTGAAGGCGCGGGTCAGCCGGTCGGCGCTGCCGAATCCCGCCACCGCCGCCGCCCGCTTCAACGGCGCGCCCTCGCCGAGCAGCGTCCGCGCGCGGTCGAGCCGCAGCGCTTCGACGAACGCCGCGGGGGTTTTCTTCGTCGCGGCGGTGAAGCGGCGGTGGAAGGTGCGCGGGCTTTGCCCGGCGCGCCCGGCCAGTTCCTCGATGTCGAGCGGCCGGTCGAGGTTGTCGGCGATCCAGCCGATCAGCCCGGAATAATCGCCGCCGCCCTGCGCCGCCAGGAGCGCGCTGAACTGCGACTGGTGCCCGGGCCGCCGCGCATAGAGCACCAGCCGCCGCGCCACGCTGGTCGCGACCGCCGCGCCCAGGTCGCGCTCGACCAGCGCCAGGCTCATGTCGATGCCCGTGGTGATCCCCGCCGAGGTCCAGAACCGCCCGTCCTCGACGTAGAGCGCCTGGCCGTCGACATCGAGCGCCGGAAAGCGCCGCGCCAGCTCGTCGACCGATTGCCAGTGAGTCGCCACCCGCCGCCCGTCGAGCAGCTCCCAGGCGGCGAGGACGAAGGCGCCGGTGCACACCGAGCCGACGCGCCTGGCGTAGCGCGCTGCCTTCAGCGCCCAGTCGCGCGTCTTCCCGTCGCGGATGAGCTCGCGCAGGCCGCGCTCGTCGCCGCCCGCGATCAGCAGCGTGCCGACCCGCGCCGGGTCGATCCGCCGCACGCTGGTCGTTCCGATCGTCACGCCGCAATTCGTCGTCACCGCGCCGCCGCGCGCCGAGGCGACGATCAGCTCATAGGCGCCCGGCGCCTCGTCGCGCGCCGCGCCGAACACCGAGGCCGGCCCGGTCACGTCGAGCACCTGCACGCTGTCGTAGGCGAGGATCACCACCGTCCGTGGCACGAATCGGCGGATGTTTGTCATTTTCGCCAAATGCGCCATCGGATAGACCGAAATCAAGCCCGGGCCCGTCTCGGTCGTATGGCTTTACGAGCGCAGCCGCCCGCAGGAGTTCCGCGATGCCGTACCGAATTGGCTTCCTTCTGTACCCGAACCTCACGCAGCTCGACATGACCGGCCCGGCGCAGGTGCTGAGCCGGATGTCCGACACCTCGGTCCACTATGTCTGGAAGACGCTCGATCCGGTGCCGAGCGATTGCGGCCTGGCGCTCGCGCCGACCGAGACCTTCGACAGCTGCCCGCCGCTCGACATGATCTGCGTCCCCGGCGGTTACGGCTGCACCGCGGTGATGGCCGACGAGGAAGCGCTCGGCTGGCTGCGCGCGCAGGCGAAGCGCGCGGCCCTTGTCACTAGCGTCTGCACCGGCTCGCTGATCCTCGCCGCCGCCAGGCTGCTCGACGGCTACCGCGCCGGCTGCCACTGGGCCTGGGGGGACCAGCTGCCGCTGTTCGGCGCGACCTTCGTTCAGGAGCGCACGGTGATCGACCGCGACCGCATCACCGCCGGCGGCGTCACCTCGGGCATCGACTTCGCCTTCCGGGTCATCGAGCAGCTGCGCGGTCGCGACGAGGCGGAGGCGATCCAGCTCGCGCTCGAATACGACCCCGCCCCGCTCGGCGGCGGCACGCCCGCGACGGCCCGCCCCGAAATCCTCGCGATGGTCCGCCAGCGAATGGACACACGCCTTGGCCAGCGGCGCGCGGAGATCGCGGCGGTCGCCACAGCCTGATTCACAAGTTCCCGTTCGTCCTGAGCTTGTCGAAGGACGAGGCCGCACCGCCGTGCGTGCCACGTGGTTCGACAGGCTCACCACGAACGGAGGTGGGTGTGGTCAGTCGGACAATTCCGCCAGCCGCTCCCGCACCGCGCTCAAGTCCGCGACGAACTTCCCGAACTCCGCATCGGCATCCTTGGGATCGACCCGCAGCAAATAGGACGGGTGGACCGTCACCCAGCCCTCGCTCCCGTCGGCGAACGCAATGGGGCTCCCGCGCGTCTTGCCGATCGCCACCACCTTGCCGAGCAGCGCGCGGGCGGCGGTCGCGCCGAGCGCCACCGTCAGCTTGGGCCTGATCAGCTTGCGCTCGGCCCGCAGCCAGTGGTTGCACGGCACGATCTCGGGCGCCTCGGGCTTCTGGTGGATGCGCCGCTTGCCGCGCCGCTCGAACTTGAAATGCTTGACCGCGTTGGTGACGTAGGTGGTGGCGCGGTCGATGCCGGCGAGGGCCATCGCCTCGTCGAACTTCCGCCCCGCCGGGCCGACGAACGGGTGGCCTGCCAGATCCTCCTGATCCCCCGGCTGCTCGCCGACGAACATCAGCTCGGCATGCTCCGGGCCCTCGCCGAACACGGTTTGCGTCGCCTCCTTGTACAGGTGGCAGCGCGTGCAACCGAGCGCCGCAGTCCGCGCTTCTGCAAGGCTGCCATAGTCCGCCTCGTCGGCAACCGGCGCGCGCGCCATTTCGTCCCTCTCGATCATCGCCACGGTGCGCGCCTGCGCGCCCGCGATCAGCGACGGGATCAACGCGGTCTCGGGCATGTTTTTCCAATATTTCCGCGGCATCTCCTTGGTCATCGCCTTCACCTTCAGGCGCGCCGGATTGAAGATCGAGGCGAAATAGGTCTTCCACTGCTCCTCGACCGCGTCGTCGGCGGGCGCCTGGTCGCGGGTGGTGCCGGGCGTGAAGGTGAGGGCCGAGCGATCCCAGTGGACGCAAAGCTCGGGCGTCAGGATCGACCAGCGCATGTTGGCGAAGCGCTTGACGAAGAACGGCGCGTTGTAGCGGACGATATGATTGTCGGGCTCGAACCAGGCGACGAAGCGCTCGCCCTCCGGATCGGCGGCCTCGCGGAAGCGGACGAAGGCGCGCATCTTGTGGACGTCGCGGCCCACCTCCTTGGCCATCGCCTGGAGGCGGTGGACGAGCGGGTCGGCGCGGTCGTCGACGAGCTTTGGGTTGGTGCGGAGGCGTAGCAGCAGGTCATAGAGCAAGGCGAGGCGCTCTGGGTCAGTATGGCAGATCGCGGCGCGCGCGAGGTCGAGGAAGGCGCGGGGGACCGCGAACATCGGCGCGTCGGTCGCGGGCGGGATGCCGTCCGCCAGCAGGTCGCCGCCCTCGCCCACCTGCCACACCACGTCCGACGCGGGAACGCCCGCGCCGGCGAGCGCGCGGGCGGCGTTACGCCAGCCGTCGAAGTCGGCCGGGTCCGAGAGGGTTACGGTCGGCACAAGCGGACCCTTCCGAATCCGTTTGTCCTGAGCTTGTCGAAGGACATGGCACGCGCGGCGGTGCGATCTCGTCCTTCGACAAGCTCAGGACGAACGGATTCCTGTGCGGCTCTCAAGTTTCAGGTCCGCAGGCGCCAGCCCGTCCGGAAGATCCAGGCGATGACGGCGACGCACACGGCGAGGAACAGCAGCATCAGCCCGGCGGACAGCCGGATATCGACATCCGCCACGCCGTAGAACGCCCAGCGCAGGCCGTTCACCAGATAGACGATCGGGTTGAACAAGGTCACCGTCCGCCACGGCTCGGGCAGCATGTCGACCGAGTAGAAGGTGCCGCCGAGGAAGGTCAGTGGCGTGATGATCATCAGCGGCACGACCTGCAATTTCTCGAAGCCGTCGGCCCAGCAGCCGAGGATGAAGCCGAACAGGCAGAAGCTCGCGGTGATCAGCGCGAGGAACAGCACGGCCCAGACCGGGTGTTCGATGTGATAGGGCACGAAGAAGCGCGCGGTGATCAGGATGACGGCGGCGAGGATCAGCGACTTGGTCGCGGCGGCACCGACATAGCCGAGCAGCGTCTCGACCACCCCGACCGGGGCCGACAGCAGCTCGTAGATCGTGCCGGTAAAGCGCGGCAAATAGATGCCGAAACTGGCGTTCGAGATGCTCTCCGACAGGATGGTGAGCAGCAGCAGCCCCGGGATGATGAACGCGCCGTAGGGCACGCCGCCGACCTCCTGCATCCGGCCTCCAATGGCGGAGCCGAAGACGACGAAATAGAGCGAGGTGGTGAGAACCGGCGTGACGATGCTCTGGAACAGCGTCCGCCAGGTGCGGGCGAGCTCGAACATGTAGATCGCACGGATCGCGGTGAGGTTCATGCCCGGCCTCCGACGAGATCGACGAAGATATCCTCGAGGCTCGACCGGTGGGTGTCGAGCGTCTTGAAGTCGATGCCGAGCGCCTCAAGCTGCTTGACGAGCTGCGCGAGGCCGCGCGTCTCCGCCTCCTCCGCGGTGATCGAATAAGTCAGCGTCTGTTTGTCGTCGGAGAGTTTGAGCGGCCAGCCGGCGAGCGCCGCCGGAATGGCGTCGAGCGGCGCGGCGAGGCCGACGATCGCCTCCGCCTTGCCGAGCTTGGCCATCAGCGCCGTCTTCTCCTCGACCAGGACGAGCGCGCCCTTGTCGATGACACCGATGCGGTCGGCCATCTCCTCGGCCTCCTCGATATAATGCGTCGTCAGGATGATGGTGACGCCGTCGTCGCGGAGCTTGCCGATCATCGCCCACATGTCGCGCCTGAGCTCGACATCGACTCCGGCGGAGGGCTCGTCGAGGAACAGCAGCTCGGGCTCGTGGGCGAGCGCCTTGGCGATCAGCACGCGGCGCTTCATGCCGCCCGACAGCGCCATGATCTTCGATGAGCGCTTGTCCCACAGCGACAGCGATTTCAGGATGCGCTCGATCACGGCGGGGTCGCGGCGCTTGCCGAACAGCCCGCGCGAAAAGGCGACGGTGTCGGCGACCTTTTCGAACATGTCGGTCGCCAGCTCCTGCGGCACCAGGCCGATGCGCTCGCGGGCGTGGCGCCAGTCGGTCCGGATGTCCTTGCCGTCGACCTTGATCGTCCCGCCGGTCGGCCGGACAAGGCCGCAGACCGCGCCGATCAACGTCGTCTTGCCCGCGCCGTTCGGCCCGAGCAGCGCGAAAATCTCGCCGCGGCGGATGTCGAGATCGACGCCTTTGAGCGCCTGATGGCCCGAGGCGTAGGTCTTGGACAGCCCGACGATCGACAGGATGGTGTCGGGCGATGTGGAGGAGATGGAGGGTTGTGGGGGCATGCGCGCTCTCTACGCCACAATCGTCACGCCGCGAACAACTCCAGCTGGCTGGCGGGCGTCACGAGGCGCTCGCGCAAATCCAGCCGGTCGAGCGTCTTGGGCAGCCAGTCGGCGGCGATCAGGAACGGCCGCACCTTCGATAGCGACACCGTCAGCCGGCCGACGTCCTTCAGCCGCAACCGCCGCCAGCGCCGCGCCGCGACGATGCGGTCGACCGCCTTCACGCCAAGGCCCGGCACGCGGAGCATCGCCTCGCGCGGGGCGCGGTTGACGTCGACGGGGAAACGCTCGCGGTTCTTGAGCGCCCAGCTCGTCTTGGGATCGGTGTCGAGCGCGAACATGCCGTCGTCGGTCGCGTCCTGAACCTCGCCGACGTTGAAACCGTAGAAGCGCAGCAGCCAGTCGGCCTGGTACAGCCGGTGCTCGCGCATCAGCGGCGGGCGGACGAGCGGCAGCACCGCGCTCGCGTCGGGGATCGGGCTGAACGCGGAATAATAGACGCGCTTGAGCTTGTAGCGCCCATAGAGCGAATTGGCCGAGCCGACAATCGCGCTGTCGTCCGCGCTATCGGCGCCGACGATCATCTGGGTCGACTGGCCCGCGGGCGCGAACTTGGGCGCCGAGCGGTATTTCCGGACCGCATCCTTGTTGTCGACGATGGCGTCGCGGAGCTGGCCCATGCTGCCGCGGATGCGCCCGGCGCTCTTCTCCGGCGCGAAGCGGGAGAGGCCGTCCTCGGTCGGCAGCTCGATGTTGATCGACAGCCGGTCGGCGTGGCGGCCCGCTTCCTCGATCAGCGCCGGGTCGGCATCGGGGATGGTCTTCAGGTGGATGTAGCCCCGGAAGTCGTGGACCTCGCGAAGCTCGCGCGCCACCCGCACCAGCTGCTCCATCGTGTAGTTCGACGACTTGATGATGCCGGAGGAGAGGAAAAGCCCCTCGATATAGTTGCGCTTGTAGAAATCGAGCGTCAGCCGGATCACCTCGTCGGCGGTGAAGCGCGCACGGCGGACGTTCGAGCTCTTGCGGTTGATGCAATAATGGCAGTCGAAGATGCAGCTGTTGGTCAGCAGGATCTTGAGCAGCGAGATGCAGCGCCCGTCGGGCGCATAGGCGTGGCAGATGCCCATGCCCGCATCGGTCGAGCCGACGCCCGTGCCGCCGAGCGAGCTGCGCTTGGAGGTACCCGAGGAGGCGCAGGACGCATCGTATTTCGCCGCGTCGGCGAGAATCGCGAGCTTCTCGATCGTGCCAAGTTGCGGCATTCGTTCCTTATATGTTCTATATGATCAGAAGTCGAGCGGGCGGATGGCCCCCACCCCAACCCCTCCCCTGAAGGAGAGGGGCTTTCCCCCGCGCTGACCGAAGCCCCTCTCCTTCAGGGGAGGGGTTGGGGTGGGGCGGCCGGGCGGGAGCCCATCGCCGCCTCATAAAGCGCGCGATAGGTGCCGTTCATCGCCTCGCGAGTAAACTCGGCCGTCACCTTGGCGCGGTTCGCCTCGCCGACCCTGGCGCGAAGCGCGGCGTCGTCGATCAGCGTCGCCAGCGCCTTGCCTAGCGCGGCTTCATCGCCCCCGCTCGCGAGAAACGGCAGATTTTCCTTAGCGACGATCTCCGCGACGTCTCCCACCGCCGTCGCCGCCGCGGGAAGCCCGGCGGCCATCGTCTCGACCAGGCTGATCGGGAACTGCTCGCTGTCCGAGGAGAGCGCGAAGATGTCGAACAGGCCGGCGTAGCGCGCCGGATTGGCGAGATAGCCCGGCATCACCAGCCGCTCGGCGACGCCCTGGGCGGCGGCCTCGGCGCGGATCGCGGCTTCGTCGGGCCCCTCGCCGACGATCACCAGCCGCGCGGGAGTCCTGGCGACGCGCGTCGCGGCGGCGAAGGCGCGGACGAGGCGGGGGAGGTTCTTCACCGGGCGGAGGCCGGCGAGCGTGCCGACGACGACCTCGCCGGGCCGCCGCGCGAAACCCGGGATGGCGTCGGGCGCGGGCGGCGTCAGGAAGGCGGCGGCGTCGATGCCGTTCGGGAGGTAGAGGACGCGGCCCGCGGGCTGCTTCCAGATGTCTCGCGCGATCCGTTCCAGATTGCGCGACGGCACAACTAACCAGGAGGCGGCGGGTAGCGCGAGGCGGCGATAGACGACGCGCGCGGGTTTCTGCCCGGCGTTCTCGTCGGCGTTGAACCCATCCTCGTGGTGAATGAGCGGCGGGCCACCAAACAGCCGCCGCGCCATCACCGCGTCGACCGCGCCCCAGTTATACGTCAGCACCAGATCGAAGCCGCGCATCGCCCGCGCCAGTCCAAGCAAATGCCGGACGCCGCGCCCGCTGAGCGGCGGAAAGCCCGGCGGCTGGAGCGCCATCGCGACGCCCGGATCGACCAGCTTCGCCGCGCCCAGCGCATCGGGGACGCCCGAGACGACCGTGTGCTCGAAGTCCCGCCCCCAGGCGTTCATCAGCGAGGCGGCGCGCGCTTCCTTGCCGCCGGCCGCGAAGGTCGAATGGAGATGGAGCAAGCGCGGGCGGGCCATCCTCCCGGCTTGGCATGCGTATGGGCGGCGTTCAAGCCGGGCGCGCCTTGACCGCCCGTCGCCCTCTGTTATCCGACGCTTACAGGAACAGGGGACTTTACGCTGCTGCGGGTTTTGACATTGGCGACCCTGTTCCCGAGCGCGGCGCAGCCCAACCACGGCGTCTTCGTCGAGGGGCAGACGCTGCGTCTGGCGGCGCGGCCCGACGTCGACCTGCGCGTCGTCGCTCCCGTCGGCATGCCGCCCTTGTTCTCGCGCCACGAGGGCTATCGCGAGCGCGCCGAGCTGCCGCTGTCCGAGATCTGGAAGGGGGTGCCGGTCGAGCGGCCGCGCTTCGCGATCATCCCAAGCCTCAGCGGGTCCTTCAATCCATGGTCGGTCGCGCGCGCCGTCCGGCCGGTGATCCGCCGCCTGCGCGACGACGGCTTCGTGCCGGACGTCATCGACGCCGAATTCTTCTATCCCGACGGCCCCGCCGCGATGCGGCTGGCGCGGAGCTTCGGCCTGCCCTTCTCGGTCAAGGCGCGCGGCGCCGACATCCACTATTGGGGCGCGCGCCCCAATTGCCGGCGGCAGATCCTGGAGGCGGCGAAGCGATCGGCGGGGATGCTCGCGGTGGCGGACTCGCTGAAGGCCGACATGGGCAAGCTCGGCATGGAGACCGCGAAGATCCGGGTCCACTACACCGGCGTCGACCTCGACAAGTTCACGCCGATGCCGGTCCAGCCGCGCCACCTGCCGACGGTGGTCAGCCTCGGCGCGCTGATTCCGCGCAAGGGCCACGACCTCGTCATCAAGGCGGTCGCCAAGCTGCCGGGCGTCGAGCTGCAGATCGTCGGCTCGGGTCCGGAGCGCGACACTCTGATGGCGCTGGCGCGGCAGACCGGGCTCGGCGAGCGCATCCGCTTCCTGGGCGACGTCGCGCACGACAGGATTCCCGCCGTCCTCGCCGGCGCCGACGTGATGGCGCTGGCCTCGGCGAGCGAGGGGCTCGCCAACGCCTGGGTCGAGGCGCTGGCCTGCGGCACGCCGATCGTCATCCCCGCCGTCGACGGCGCGCACGAGGTCATCGACCGGCCCGAGGCGGGGCGGCTGGTCGAGCGAACGCCGGAAGGCCTCGCCGCCGGAATCCGCGAGATCCTCGCCAGCCCGCCGCCCCGCGACAAGGTCCGCGCCGCCGCCGAGCGCTTCCGCTGGCAGCGCAACACCGACGCGCTGTTCGCGCACCTGAGCGCCTGCGCGGGGAAGGCCTGATGGCCGGTTTCCACGTCACCCGGATCGACGGCGGCGAGGGCGGGCGGCTGGCGGAGGCGCGCGCCCAGTTCGCGCGCCACGGCTTCGCCGCACCGACCGAATTCCGCACCGCGACCCACGCCGGCTTCCACGTCCCCTATGTCTTCGGCGGGCCGGAGATGTTCCTGGCGCGGGGCGATGATTTCATCGCGGCGGCGGGAACGCTCGCCTATCGCGGGCGGCTCGGCGCGGAGGCGCTGTCGGCGCTGCTCGAGGCGTTCGACGGTCCGTTCAACGACTGGCGGAGCATCGACGGCCAGTTCGCGCTGCTCGTCCACAAGGCGGGGCGGACCTGGGCGCTCACCGACTATTTCGGCGCCTTCCAGTTCTTCCACGACGCTGACTGCCGCACGCTGTCGACCTCCTTCCTCGCGACGGCGCAGGCCTGCCCCAGGCTCAGCCTCAGCACCCAGGGCGTCTACGAGTTCGCCTTCAACGTCTTCCCGACCGGCAACGACACCGTCCTGAACGAGGTCCGGCGGCTCGGCCCCAACAGCCAGCTGGAAATCGGCGCGGCCGTCACATGGCACGCGGTGAAGAAGCCGCTCCCCGAGCGAGTCGAGCGGATGAAGCTCGCCGATCGCGTCGCCGCCGAGGCCGAGCGGCTGCGCGCCGTCGTCGCGCCCTTCGTCCAGGCCTATGGCGACCGAATCCAGTGCCCGCTGTCGGGCGGCATCGATTCACGGCTGGCGCTGGCGCTGCTGCGCGACCAGGGCGTGAAGCCCCACGTCTACGTCTACGGCGCCCCCGGCCATCCCGACGTCGAGATCGCGCGCGCCGTCGGCAAGGCCGAAGGCTTCACCGTCGAGGCGTTCGACAAGCGAGCCTGGGCGAGCATCGAGCCCGACGCGTTCGCCGAGCGGGTCGAGCAGAGCTTCCAGCAGTGCGACGCGCTGATCACCGACGGCGAGCTGTTCGACAACGGCGGCAACGCCTTCGCGCGCCACGCCCGCCAGGCCGGCGGCCAGCTCGCGGTGTCGGGCGGCTGCGGCGAGGTGTTCCGCAACTTCTTCTATTTGCCCGACCGCCCCTTGCGCGCCGTCGACGCCGTGCGCTCCTTCTTCACCCGCTTCACCGGCAGCGACACCACCGCGCTGTTCGACCCGCAAGCCTTCGTCGGCGCGATCGAGGCCAAGGCGCTCGACTGCCTCGAACGCGACGACCGCGAGGAGGTGCTTCAGCGCGTCGTCATCGAGCAGCTCTACCCGCGCCTACGCTGCCGCGCCTTCTTCGGCCGCGAGATCAGCGTGCTGGCGCGGCAGGGCGCCTATCTGATGCCGTTCTTCGAGCGCCGCGTCGTCGAGCAGGCGATCACCACGCCGATGCCGCTGAAGAGCTACGGCCGCTTCGAGGCGGCGCTGCTCGCCCATATCGACCCGAGGCTCGCCAGCCACTCCTCGGCCTATGGCCACGCCTTCGACGAGGCGCCGAGCGCCGGCCACCGGATGTCCGAGCTCGGCTCGCGGCTGCGCCCAACCTGGGCGCGCGCCAAGAGCTACGCGCTCCAGCGCAAGCTCGGCCCGATGGGCGACGAGCATGGCGGGCTCTTGTCGCCGATCTTCCTCGGCCGCGTGATCGACCTCCACTTCCCGCACATGCGGCGCTTCTTCAGGATGGCCAACATCAACGACAGCGGCCTCTACCGCCGGATCGCGACGCTCGAATATGTTGCGCAGCATTTCGGGGGGCGGCTCGGCGGCGCCTGAATCCTCCGAGTGAATTTGACTTGCGCTCAAATCATCGCCATGTTGAGAGTCTTCTGAGGGGAAGATTGTCATGGCGACGCGTGCGTCCGATGTTCGAGTGCGGCGGTACGATCCGGCGGAGACGCGCCAGCGCGTGCTGGAGGCCGCGAACCGGCTGTTCACCACCAAGGGCTTCGTCGCCACCGGCACCGCCGACATCGCGCGCGCCGCCGACGTCTCCGAAGGCTCGATCTTCTATCATTTCGGCTCGAAGAAGAAGCTGCTCGAGGAGCTCGGCCGCGCCTATGGCGCGCGCATGGTCGCCGCCATGCAGCACGAGGGCGAGGACATCGCCGACATCGTTCCCGAGCAAGCGGTCCGCCGCGCCTTCGACTATTGCATCGCCAACAAAACCCCCGAGGTTCTCGACGCGCTGGCCGGCGCGAACAACAACGGGGACATCGCCGCAAAGGCGACCCACGAGCATTCGCCCGAGACCGAGCCGTTCTACCGCGCGGCGCGCGCCGTCGTCGTCGCCTGGTCGGAGGAGAATCTGCGCGCCGGCGCCAAACGCTTCGGCGTGACGCTGAACGCCGGAATCGCCGCGTCGCTGATGTACGCCGCCGTGCACGAGGCGGTCGAGATGGTGATGGCGCCCGGCATCACCGAGGCGGAGCGCGAACGCGTGATCGAGGAGACGATCCGCTTCGTCGGCTCGGCGGTCTGCCCGCAGCAGCTCGCCGCCCGCGCCGCCGCCTGACGGCGTGCCGACCGGCCCGGGCTACCGTCCCGAACAAGCGATCCTGACGCTGGGCGAGGGCTTCTACGACCCTGTCGCCCCTGCCGATTTCCCAATGGCGCTCCTGCGCTTCCGCAACGACCGCGCCGCCGCGCAGGTCGGGCTCGGCACGCTCGACGACGCCGAATGGATCGCTCACTTCGCGCGCTTCGAGCCCCTGCCCGGCAGCCTGCCCGAGCCGCTGGCGCTGCGCTACCACGGCCACCAGTTCCGCAGCTACAACCCCGACATCGGCGACGGCCGCGGCTTCCTGTTCGCGCAGCTCCGCGACGTGTCCGGCCGCCTTATGGACCTTGGCACCAAGGGCTCGGGAACGACGCCCTACAGCCGCTTCGGCGACGGCCGGCTGACCCTGAAGGGCGGCGTCCGCGAAGTGCTGGCGACCGAGATGCTGGAGGCGCTGGGCGTCGCGACCTCGCGGACCTTCTCGCTGGTCGAGACCGGCGAGGCGCTGACGCGCGGCGACGAGCCGTCGCCGACGCGCTCGGCGGTGCTCGTCCGCCTCAACCACAGCCACGTCCGCTACGGCAGCTTCCAGCGCCCCGCGACCCTCGGCGAGCCGGAGAAGGTCGCGGCGCTTACCGATTATGTGCTGCGGCATTTCGTGCAGCATGACGCGCAGCAAAACGAGCGCTACGCCGCGCTGATGGACTATGCCGTGTCCGGCGCCGCCCGCCTCGCCGCCTCGTTCATGGCGGCGGGCTTCGTCCATGGCGTGCTCAACACCGACAATATCAATATCACCGGCGAAAGCTTCGACTACGGCCCCTACCGCTTCGCGCCGCGCTGGGACCCGGGCTTCACCGCCGCCTATTTCGACCACCACGGCCTCTACAGCTTCGGCCGCCAGCCCGAGGCGCTGCACTGGAACCTCCAGCAGCTCGCCATCGCGCTGACCGCCGCGTCGCCGGTCGAAAGCCTGATCCCGCCGTTCGCCGACTATCCGGCGCGCTACGAGGCGGGGCTCACCGCCGCGATGCTCCGCCGCCTCGGCGTCCGCCCGCGCGGCGACGCGCCCGACCTCGCGCTGGTCCAGGCGATCGAGAGCGGCCTCAAGGCGACCGGCATGCCGCTCGACCGCTTCTGGTTCGACTGGCGCGGCGGCGCGCGGCGCGGGCCGAGCCCGGCCGAGGCGACCTACGCGCTGGCCGCCTTCGCGCCGTTCATCGCGGCGGTTGCCGATTATCAGCCGGTCGAGGGCGCGACCGCGCATCCCTATTGGTCGGACGCCGAGCCCTGCTCGCTGCTGATCGACGAGATCGAGGCGATCTGGGCCGCCATCGCCGAGCGCGACGACTGGCGCCCGTTCCACGACAAGATCGCCGCCATTCGGCGAATGGGCGGGGCGCGGGCCCTTCGCCCAAGGAGTGACCCTCGTCCCGGGACTTAAAGGGCGGCGCCTCGCACCCCGGCAATGCGCTAGGTTAGCCGCACCCGAACCGATTCCGCATGCGCCGGCAGCCCTTCGGCCTCGGCCAGCGCCACCGCCGCTGGGCCGATCGCCGCCAGCCCGGCCGGCGACACATCGAGCCACGTCGTTCGCTTCATGAAGTCCGCGACCGACAGCCCCGAGGAAAACCGCGCCCGCCGTCCGGTCGGCAGCACATGGTTCGGCCCGCCGACGTAGTCGCCGACCGCCTCGGGCGTGTGCCGCCCCAGGAACACCGCCCCGGCGTGGCGCACCTTGTCGAACAGCTTGCGCGGCTCCGCCACCGCCAGCGCCAGATGCTCGGGCGCCAGCCGGTCGATCAGCGCCGGCGCCTCGTCGAGCGAGCCGAGCAGGATGACCGCGCCATGAGCGTCCCAGCTCGCCCGCGCCGCCTCGCCGGTCGATAGCTTCGGAAGCAACGCCTCGACCGCCGCCACCGTCGCGTCCGCCAAAGCCGCATCGTTGGTGATCAAAATCGCCTGCGCCGCCGGATCATGCTCGGCTTGGCTCAGCAAGTCCGCCGCCAGCCACTCCGGCTTGTTGTCGCCATCGGCGACGACAAGGATTTCGCTCGGCCCCGCCACCATGTCGATGCCGACGCGGCCGTAAAGCTGGCGCTTGGCCTCCGCAACATAGGCGTTGCCCGGCCCGACGATCTTGTCCACCGCGGCGATTCCGCCGGTCCCGAACGCCAGCGCCGCCACCGCCTGAGCGCCGCCGATCCGGTAGACCGTGTCCACCCCCGCCAGCCGCGCCGCCGCCAGCACCAGCGGATTGAGCCGCCCGCCCGGCGTCGGCGTCACCATCGCCAGCCGCCTCACCCCTGCGACCTTCGCCGGAATGGCGTTCATCAGCACCGACGACGGATAGGAGGCGAGACCGCCCGGCACGTACAGCCCGACCGCGTCGATCGCGTTCCAGCGATAGCCCGACCGCACGCCGACGTCGTCTGTGTCGTCAGCGTCCACAGGCCGCTGGCGTTCATGGAAGGTGCGGATGCGCTTAGCCGCCAGCTCCAGCGCCGCCATGAGCTCAGGCTCGATCGACGCGCAAGCGGCGTCGATCGCATCGGCGGTGATCTCCAGACCGATCTCGTTGAGATCGATTCCGTCGAACTTCTTGGTCAGTCCGGTGACGGCGGCATCGCCGCGCACCCGCACATCCTCGATGATTTCCGCCACAGCGTCGGCCACCGCGACATCCGCCTCACGCCCGGCCTCGACCAGCGCGTCGAACGCCGCCGCGAAGCCCGCGTCGCGGCTATCAAGCCGCCGCGGCATGCTCGTCCGCCGCGCGCCGGAAGCGCTCGATCCAGGGGCCGATCTCGCCGGCGCGGGTCTTGAACGCCGCGCGGTTGGCGATCAGCCGCGACGACACCTGCGCGATCACCTCGACCTCGACCAGCCCGTTCTCGGCCAATGTCTTGCCCGTCGAGACGAGATCGACGATCCGGCTGGTGAGGCCGAGGAGCGGCGCCAGCTCCATCGCGCCATTCAGCTTCACGCACTCCGCCTGCACGCCTCTGCCTGCAAAATGCGCCCGCGCGACATTGGGATATTTCGTCGCCACCCGCACATGGCTCCACGTCTTGGGGTCGTCGTTGGCGGCCTCTTCGGCGGGCTCCGCGACCGACAGCCGGCATCGCCCGATGCCGAGATCAACCGGCGCGTAGATCTCCGAAAATCCGAACTCCATCAGCACGTCGTTCCCCGCGATCCCCAAATGCGCCGCCCCGAACGCCACGAAGGTCGCGACGTCGAACGACCGCACCCGGATCAGCGACAGGCCCGGCACATTGGTCGCGAACTTCAGCGCCCGCGAATTGTCGTCGGTGAACGCCGCCACCGGCACGATCCCGGCGCGCGCCAGCACCGGCAGCGCTTCCTTCAGGATGCGGCCCTTGGGCAGCGCGATGATCAGCTCTTGCGGCATGGCTGCGCGCTTAGCGGCGATAAGCCGGGGGAACAAGCAAGCGGACACGGCGACCGAACATCCGCTGGCGTTGGTTGGGGCGCGAGCTCAGAAATCGACGGGCGCGTTGTCGACGACCTCTTTCATGACGAAGAACGTCCGCGTCTGGCGGACGCCGGGCAAGGCGATGAGCTTCTCGCCGTGAATACGGTTGAAGTCCGCCATGTCCCGAACGCGAACCTTGAGGAAATAGTCGAAATCGCCCGCCACGAGGTGACAGTCGAGGACAAACTTCAGTTTGACGATGGCCGCTTCGAACGCCGCGAAGCTTTCCGGCGTCGAGCGGTCGAGGACGACCCCGACCATGACCAGCGCGCCGAGATCGAGCTTGTGCGGAGCCACCATCGCCCGCACCTGCGCGACGAACCCTTCGTTGAAGAGGCGCTGCGTGCGGCGGTGGCAGGTGGCGGGGCTGCTGTTCACCCGCTGCGCCAGCTCCGCGTTCGTGAGGCGGCCATCCTTTTGCAGAAGGCGCAGTATCTTCAGGTCGGTCGGATCCAACGAAGATCGCATGGCAGAATCTTCCGATATAAACTGGCTAATAGAAGAAAGCTTTCGCCTTGATCGGTTTATCTAGACCAACCTCATATGCCACGAAGAAACTCCGGAAGCACCTTTCACCATGTAGATGATATTTATCCCGCATTCATCTGTACGCCGGAGACCGACCATGTTGGAGAAGTTCGAACGCTACCCCCTGACCTTCGGGCCGACCGCGATCGAGAAGCTGGAGCGGCTGACCGCTCATCTCGGCGGGGAGGTGCAGCTCTACGCCAAGCGAGAGGACTGCAATTCCGGACTTGCTTATGGCGGCAACAAACTGCGCAAGCTCGAATATATCATCCCCGATGCAATCGCCTCGAATGCGGACACTCTCGTCTCGATCGGCGGCGTACAGTCCAACCATACCCGCATGGTCGCGGCGGTCGCCGCCAAGATCGGCATGAAATGCCGCCTCGTCCAGGAGACCTGGGTGCCGCACGAGGATGCCGTTTACGACCGCGTCGGCAACATCATGCTCAGCCGTATCATGGGGGCCGACGTGCAGATGGTCGACGACGGCTTCGACATCGGCATCCGCGAGAGCTGGCAGCAGGCGATCGAGGACGTGAAGGCCAAAGGGGGCAAACCTTATGCGATCCCGGCCGGCGCCTCGGTGCACAAATATGGCGGGCTCGGCTATGTCGGATTCGCCGAGGAGGTGCGCGCTCAGGAACGCGACCTCGGCTTCACCTTTGACTATATCGTCGTGTGCACGGTCACCGGCTCGACTCACGCGGGCATGGTCGTCGGCTTCGCGGCGGACGGGCGCGAGCGCCGGGTGATCGGCATCGACGCTTCGGCGACTCCGATGCAGACCAGGGCGCAGGTACTCGATATCGCGCAGAAGACCGCGGCGCTGGTCGAGTTGGGTCGCGAGCTGTCCGAGGACGACGTCGTGCTCGTCGAGGATTACGCCTACCCGATCTACGGCGTGCCGTCGGAGGAGACCAAAGACGCGATCCGCCTCTGCGCAAGGCTGGAGGGAATGATCACCGACCCTGTCTATGAGGGCAAGTCGATGCAGGGCATGATCGACCTCGTGCGCAAGGGCTATTTCCCTGCCGGCTCCAGGGTGCTCTACGCCCATCTCGGCGGAGCGCCCGCGCTCAACGGCTACGGCTACACATTCCGCAATGGATGATGGTGGTGAGCCTTCCCCTCAACCTTGCCTTTTTCGCCCCTTTGGCGCAGGGGAGCCGCCGAGACTCAAATCGGGATGATGAATGGCGAAGGAAGAACTGCTCGAGATGCGCGGCCAGGTGGCCGAGCTGCTGCCCAACGCGATGTTCCGCGTGAAGCTCGAGAACGACCATGAGGTGCTCGGCCACACCGCCGGCAAGATGCGCAAGAACCGCATCCGCGTGCTGGTCGGCGACGAGGTGCTCGTCGAGATGACGCCCTACGACCTGACCAAGGGCCGCATCACCTACCGCTTCAAGTAGGCGCGGGGCCGCTCTGTCCGGCCATCCACCAAGTTCCCGTTCGTCCTGAGCTTGTCGAAGGACGTGGTTGCTCGGCCTGCGCGACCCACGTGGTTCGACAGGCTCACCACGAACGGAGGTTGGTGATGTCCAGCGCGCATACGACCGAGCCCATCCGCGCCGCCTTCGCCAAGCAGGCCGACTGGTGCCGCGCGCTCGGCTCGCCCTTCACCGCCATGCTGTGCGAAGCGATCGAGCGGTCGCTCGATCCCGGCACCGCGACCGGGCGCCGAATCCTCGACTGGCAGGGCGAGCCCGTCGCCGATGCGCTGGCGCTGCGGCTGACCGGCGCGCTCCATGCGCTCGTTCGCCGCGGGCGGCTGCCGGGGCTTGCGTCGCTCTATCCGCCCAATCCGCCGCCCGAGGCCGCGACGCTCGACGAGGCGGTCGCGGTGGCGCTCGCCGACGCCGATGGCGATCTCCTGCCGTGGCTCGACAGCGCGCCGCAGACCAACGAGGTCGCGCGCTCGGGCGTGCTTTACGCCGGGCTGCTGGTCGCCGCCGCCGGGACCGGCCTGCCGCTCGCCCTCCGCGAGCTCGGCGCCAGCGCCGGGGCTCAACCTGCGGCTCGACCATTATGCCTATGATCTCGGCGGCCGATCGTCCGGCCCGGCCGACGCCGCCGTTCGCCTCGCGCCGAAGTGGACCGGCAACCCGCCGCCCGAGGCCGAGGTCCGCGTCGCCTCCCGCCGCGGCGTCGATCTGAACCCGCTCGACGTCACCGACCCCGCGACGCGCGAGCGGTTGATCGCCTATGTCTGGCCCGACCAGCCCGAGCGGCTGGCGCGGATCGAAGCGGCGCTCGCCGCCGCCGCCGCCGACCCGCCGCGGCTCGACCGGGGCGACGCCGCCGCCTGGGTCGAGCGCACCATCGCCACCACGCCCGGCGTCTGCACCGTCGTCCAGCACAGCATCGCCTTCACCTATTTCCCCGGCGACGCGCAGGCCCGCATCGCCGCGCACATGGCCCGCGTCGGCGCGTCCGCCACCCGCCAAGCCCCGCTCGCCTGGCTGCGCTACGAGTTTGAGGACGCCGCCACCCCGCCGACGCTCAGGCTGAGCCTGTGGCCGGGCGAGAAGGACCGGCTATTGGCGCACGTCCACCCGCACGGCGCGGAGATCGACTGGGTGGCTGAGTGTTTCGCCCGGCGGTGTCACCCCCACCTAACCTCCCCCATGGAAGGGGGAGGGACTGGTCCGAAGGATGCAATGAGCACCTCCCCTCCCCTTTGATGGGGAGGGGTAGGGGTGGGGTGACACCGCTGGGTGATTGCACGGCGTCGCCGCCCCGCTTGCCTTTTCGGCCTTCCCGCCACAGACGCCACGCCATGACGCCCGCCCTCATCCTCGCCTCTTCGAGCCCGCGCCGCTTCGCGCTGCTCGCGCAGATCGGAGTCGTCCCAGGGCGCGTCGTATCGCCCGATATCGACGAGACGCCGCTCAAGGGCGAGGTCCCCGCCGCCTACGCGCTCCGCCTCGCCGAGGCGAAGGCGCGCGCGGTGACGCGCGGTGACGATGAAGTGGTGCTCGCTGGCGACACATGCGTCGCGCTCGGCCGGCGCATCCTGCCCGCAAGCGAGACGACCGAGACGGGGAAGGCGCTCCTTGAGCAATTGTCCGGCCGCCGCCACCGCGTGGTCTCCGCCATCGCGGTGATCGACGCTTCGGGCGTGCTCCGAAGCCGCACCGTCGCCACCGTCGTCGCATTCAAGCGGCTCTCCCCGCAAGAGGTCGCGGCCTATGTCGAGAGCGGCGAGGGGCTGGGCAAGGCGGGGGGATACGCCATCCAGGGTCGCGCCGCGGGCTTCGTTCGCTTCCTGTCGGGCAGCTATTCGGGGGTCGTCGGCCTGCCGCTGTTCGAGACGCGGGCGCTGCTCAAGACCGCCGGGATCGATGTCGCCTGAGGCGATCCTAGAGGAGGGCATCGGCGAGACCCGCCTCGCGCTGATCGGCGACGGCCGCATCGTCGAAGCGCACGTCGAGCGCGCCAGCGACACGCTGCGCGCCGGCAGCGTCCACGAGGGGCGGCTGACCAGGATCAACGGGCGTAACGGTATGGTAACGATTGCTGGAACCGAGACGCTGATCGAACCGCTCCCATCAGGCGTCACCGAAGGCGCCATCCTCCAGGTCGAGGTCGTCCGCGAAGCCATTCCCGAGCCCGGCCGCCCCCGCCTCGCGAAAGTCGCATCCGCACCGTCTCGGTCGTCTCGGTCGGGCTCGCTGGCCGAACGCTTCCCCGCCGCCAGACGCCTCGCTCCGCACCAGCCCGACGCGCTCGAGGCCGCCGGCTGGTCGGAGGTGCTGGAGGAGGCCCGGACCGGCATCGTCGCGTTCGACGGCGGGCTGCTGACGATCAGCCTCACCCCGGCGATGACCGTCATCGACGTCGATGGTGCGCTGCCACCCGCCCAGCTGGCGCTCGCGGGAGCGGAGGCCGCCGCGCATGCCATCCGCCGCCTTGGCATCGCGGGCTCGATCGGGATCGACCTGCCGACCGTCGCCGACAAGGCCAGCCGCATCGCCTGCGCGGAAGCGGTCGACTTTATCCTGCCGCAGCCGTTCGAGCGGACCGCGGTCAACGGCTTCGGCTTCCTGCAGATCGTCCGCCGCAGGGTCCGCCCGTCGCTGCTCGAACGCCTTCAGGGCGCGCCGGTGGAAAGCGCGGCGCTCGCGCTCCTCCGCCAGGCCGAGCGCGCGCCGCCGGGCGGCCTCGCCCTCGTCGCCGCCCCCGCCGTCGTCGCCTGGCTCGCTGCTCACAGCGAGCTCATTGCCGAGCTCGAACGCCGCATCGGCGGCCGCGCGGCGTTGCGCGAGGGCGCTTCGCTCGCCATATCGGCCGGGCATGTCGCGCCTCTCGACCTCTGATCCCCGCTGCCCGCTCTGCCGCAAGCCGGCGGTGGCCGAGCATATGCCGTTCTGCTCGATGCTGTGCCAGGACCGCGACCTGCTGAACTGGCTCGACGAGCGCTATGTCGCCCCCGGCCCGCCCGCCGAAGAGGCGCTGGACAACGAAGAACCCCTCGCCTAAGACGCCGCGCGTGCCCGGGTAGCTCAGGGGTAGAGCAGGGGATTGAAAATCCCCGTGTCGGTGGTTCAATTCCGCCCCCGGGCACCATCGGTTTTCGTTTCGGGAACAGAACTACGCCCCGCGCGTCGTCCCGCCCATGACCATCACCGCCCCCCGCCGCTCCGCCGCGTGTCTCGCCGCATTCGCCTTTCTGGCGTTCGCCGCGCCCGCCATTGCCGCCGACACCGCCTGCGGCAGCGTTCCCAACGACGGCGTCTGCCTCGGCACGATCGACGTGCCGCCCGAGCAGCGCGCCGCCTTCCTCGAGGCCGGGCATCTCGCGATCGACGCCGTCTTCTCCGACGCCTTCGAGAGCGACCTCAAGGCCTTCGTCGCGACCCACACCATCGACGGCGCCTATGCGCCGGCGTGGAAGGGAGTCGACGCCGACGCGGTGGTCAAGGACATGCGGCGAGTCATCGCCGGCCAGCGGATCGCGACATACGGCGGCGTCGGCGGCTGGTTCAAGCACACCTTCGCGGGTAACGTTGCCTATGACGGCGTGGCCGACGGGCCGATCCGGCTCAACCGCTGGGCGCTGCCGCGCTCGCCGGTCTCGCTCGCCAACACCATCGCGCACGAGGTCGCGCACCGCATCGGCCTCAAGCACCCGAGCAGCGGCGGCGACCAGTCGGTCGCCAAATGCGAGCCGCCCTACGTCATTGGCTCGCTGGTCGAGAAGCAGGCGCTGGGCGACAAGTGGAAGGGCAGCCTGAACGACTGCTCGATCCTCGCTCGCTAGAGCCAGCCCGCGCGCTTGAACCGCGCATAGAGCACCGCGCAAATCGAGACGATGACGCCCAGCACGACCGGATAGCCGTAGACGCTGTGCAGCTCGGGCATATGCTCGAAGTTCATGCCGTAGATGCCGGCGATCGCGGTCGGCACCGCGAGGATCGCCGCCCAGGCGGCAAGCTGGCGGGTGATCGTGCCCTGCCGTTGCTGCTCCAGCAGCGTGCTGATCTCGAACACCGACGACAGCACATCGCGAAGCCCGTCGACCAGCGACTGGACGCGGCGGACATGGTCGAGCACGTCGCTGAAATAGGGCCGGGCGTCGGGGTCGATGCAAGGCAGGTCCAGATGGACGAGCTTGCTGCAGACCTCGCCCATCGGGCCGAGCGTGCGCTGGAAGCGGATGAGCTCGCGGCGCAGGTTGAAGATGCGGGTGACCTCGTCGCGGCCGAGGAAGGCGTCGAGCGCGTGCTGCTCCATCGCCAGCACCTCCTCCTCGATCGCCTCGACGATCGGCAGATAGCCGTCGACGACGAAATCGAGGATCGCGTGGAGGACGTAGTCGACGCCAAGCGCGAGCTGCGCTGGCGCCGCCTCCAGATGATGGCGCAGATCGCTGTGGGCGCGCTCCGAGCCGTGGCGGACGGTGACGATATGGTTGTGGCCAAGGAACACGGCGGTCTGGCCGTAGGCGATACGGTCGTTCTCGAGGTGCGCCGGGCGCGCGATGACGAACAGCTGGTCGCCGTAGATATCGACCTTGGGCAGCTGCCGGTCCTTCAGCGCGTCCTCGACCGCCAGCGGGTGGAGGCCGAACTGGTCCTGGAGCTGGCGTAGCTCATATTCGCTGGGCTCCAGCAGGCCGATCCACACGAAGTCGTCGGTGCCGGCAACGCACGGCGTCGGCTCGTCGATCGCGATGGCGCGGACACGCTGGCCCTTGCTGTAGAGATAGGCGGCGACGACGGTCATGGCGGCTCAAAGCTTCGGCAAGGTGACGCCGCGCTGGCCCATATATTTGCCCGCGCGGTCGGCATAGGTCACCTCGCAGGGCTCGTTGCCCTGGAGGAAGAGGAACTGGCAGGCGCCCTCGTTGGCGTAGATCTTCGCCGGAAGCGGCGTGGTGTTCGAGAACTCCAGCGTCACATGCCCCTCCCAGCCCGGCTCCAGCGGGGTGACGTTCACGATGATGCCGCAGCGCGCGTAGGTCGACTTGCCGAGGCAGATGACCAGCACGTCCTTGGGCACGCGGAAATATTCGACCGTGCGGGCGAGTGCGAAGCTGTTGGGCGGGATGACGCAGACGTCGGTCTTGCGGTCGACGAAGCTCTGCGGCGCGAAGTCCTTGGGGTCGACGATCACCGAATCGACGTTGGTGAAGATCTTGAACTCGTCCGCCACCCGCGCGTCATAGCCGTAGGACGACAGGCCGTAGCTGATGCAGCCGTCGCGCTTCTGCCGATCCTCGAACGGCTCGATCATCGCACTCCCAAGCGCGCGCTCGCGGATCCAGCGGTCGGACATCACGGACATGCGGGACTTTCCTGAACAAGTTGACACGGTGAGACACCTGATGGGCCGATGCGTGTCACCTTCAGCCGGTCCCACCAACCATTGCTCGGTTGATTATAACCATATACGTTCGTCCAAGCAAGCTTTATCACCGAATATGGAGCACGCAGATTAAAGTGAACAGCCGTCTCGCGGTATCGAAATCGACCTCGATACGCGGGCTCAGCCGCTCCTGGAGCATCTCCGCCGCCTCGTTGTGAATACCGCGCCGCGCCATGTCGACGGTCTCGATCTGGGTCGGCGTGCTGGCGCGGATCGCCTTGTAATAGGAATCGCAGATCGCGAAATAGTCGCGCACCGTGCGGCGGAAGGGCGAAAGCGGCAGGATGACGGTCTCGATCGGCGCGCCCGCCTCGTCGGCGATGTCGATCGCGAGGCGGCCCTCCTCGACGCGCAGGACGATCCGGAACGGGCCGTCGTGGCCGACGAAATCGAAGCAATTGCCTTCCAGCAGGTCGAAGATCGCGACGCGGCGCTCCTGCTCGACATCGGCGTTGCGCCACAGGATGGTGCGCTCGTCGAGCTGGACGTCGATGATGCGGGGATCGGCCACGCGCGCACCTTAGCCGGGTGGCGGTGCTAATCACCAGAGTCCGTTCGTCCTGAGCTTGTCGAAGGACGTGGCACGCGGGGCGGTGCGATCTCGTCCTTCGACAGGCTCAGGACGAACGGAGGTGGTTGATTAAAGCAGCTTGATCTCGCGCAGCCGCTGCCGGAGGAAATCGTCGGCGGTGATGCTGTCGGGGTAGCGGTCGGGATGGCCGGCCTCGACGCAGCCGGGCAGCGTCTCGATCCGGTATTCGGGCTCGAAGTGCAGGAAGAACGGCGTCGAGTAGCGCGGCACGCCGCGGCGCTCGGGCGGCGGGTTGACGACGCGGTGGCTGGTCGACGGCAGCCGATGGTTGGTCAGCCGCTGCAGCATGTCGCCGACGTTGACGACCAGCGCGCCCTCCGGCGGGGTGATCGGCAGCCAGTCGCCGGCGGCGGTCCTGACCTGCAGCCCCGCCTCCTCCGCGCCGAGCAGCAGCGTGATGACGTTGATGTCCTCATGCGCCCCGGCGCGGACGCCGGGCGCGTCGGCGGGGATCGGCGGATAGTGGAGCAGGCGAAGCACCGAATTGCCGAGCCGCACCTTGCCGTCGAAGAAATCGTCGGCGAGGCCGAGGTCGCGGGCGATGGCGCGGAGCAGCGTCGCGCCCATCGCATCGAGCGCCGCGAACAGGCCGCCGACCGAGTCGCGGAAGCCCGGCACCTCGGCGGGCCACAGATTGTCGGGCATGTACTTGCGATAGGGGTGGCGGGGCGGCAGGTCGCGGCCGGTGTGCCAGAATTCCTTCAGGTCGACCGTCGCCGCGTCCTTCGCCGCCTCGGTCCCGAACGGCGTATAGCCGCGCGCGCCGCCCGAGCCCGGAACGTGGTAACGGCGCTTGACCGCGTCGGGCAGCGCGAAGAACGCCTTGGTGTCGGCGACCGCGCGGTCGATCATGCCCTGGTCGAGGCCGTGGTCGGCGACCACCGCGAAGCCGTAGGTGCGAAAGGAATCGCCAAGCGCCTTGGCGAAAGCGTCGGGGTCCTGCGCGGCGAGGCGCATCGAGACCGGCTCGATACTCGGCTGGGTCATCGCTGCCGCCTGCGGGAAATTGGCGCGCCCGGAACGATTCGAACGTCCGACCCTCAGATTCGTAGTCTGATGCTCTATCCAGCTGAGCTACGGGCGCGTGGGATGCGGTGCATAAACGCGGGGGGGCTTCGGCGCAAGCCCGTGGCGCGGCTTGGCAAGACCGGGGAGCCGCGACTATGGACAGGCGGCATGCGTATCGCCCCGCTCTTCGCCCCGCTCGCCTGCCTGTTGCTGCTCGCCTGCACCGGCGCCGGCGGCAACTGGCCGAGCCTTGCCCGCCGCCCCGCCGAGAAGATCGCGGCCGGACTGCCGGCGACCCCCGACGCCGGAAGCGCGCCGACATCCGCCGCGACGGCGGCGCCATCGAGCACGATCACCATCGCCGCGGCGCGAATCGCCGACGCCGACAAGGACCTGACCGTGATCGAGGCGCGGTGGAAGCGCCAGCAGGCGGCGACCGAGGCGGCGGTCGTCACGGGGCGCAGCGCGGCGCGCGATTCGGATGCCTGGAGCGCGGCGCAACTGGAGCTCAGCCGCTTTGGCAAGATCGGTGCTCAGGCGTCGGACGCGCGCGAGCGGCTGAACGCCATTGCCGGTGACCTGTCGAAGGCGGCGGCGGAGGGCGCGGAGGTCTCCGCCTCGCTCGCCGCGACCGGCAAGCTCATCGCCCGCGCCGACGCGCTGATCGAAGCGCACGGCAAGGCGGCTGCGACATTATCGCTCCCCAAATAATTCCGCTCGCGCAACGTCGTTAATCGGGCGTTTACATTGAAAGCCTATGAACGGGGTCGCGGGGGCGTTCCCCGATGCGGCGGCTTCCCCCTGTTCCTCGCTGCCGCTTCGGTGCTTCCGTCTACGGGTGTTGGTTCCCCCGGCTCGCAAGGCCGGGCCCGTGGTAGCCGCCCCGTCCCGGCCGCCCCCAAAGGCCGGGACGGGGCGACGCTGCCCCCGAAACGCCTTCTCCGTGCGTTCAGACCGGCGACAGCCTATTGGAGTCTGAATGGCGACCGCGCATATCAACCGCATCGGCACCGCGACGCCGCCGCACGACATCCACGACGCCTTCATCGAGGTCGCCGATGGCTTCCTGGTTGAGCGGCGCGACAAGGCGCTGTTCCGGCGCATGGTGTCGCGCGCCGGGATCGACCACCGATTCTCCTATTTCGAGCCGACGTTCGATACGGCGCGGGCGGTCGATACCGAAGGATTCTACGCGCCGGGCGGCTTCCCCGCGACGGCCGCGCGAATGGCGCGCTACGAAACGCTGGCGCCCGAGCTGGCGATGGCGGCGATCGGCAAGCTGGATTTGAGCGGGGAGGCGATCACCCATCTGATCGTCGCGTCGTGCACGGGCTTCATGGCGCCGGGGCTCGATCAGGTGATCGTCGAGCGCGCGGGGCTGGAGCCGGGCGTCGAGCGCACCGTCGTCGGCTTCATGGGCTGTTACGCGGCAGTGAACAGCCTGCGGCTGGCGCATCATATCGTTCGCTCCGAGCCCGAGTCGCGGGTGCTGGTCGTCAACCTCGAACTGTGCACGCTGCACTTCCAGCAGACCGCGACGCTTCAGGAATTGCTGTCGGCGCTGCTGTTCGGCGACGGCTGCGCGGCGACTCTAGTGACGGCGGATGCGGAGGGCTTCGCGCTCACCGACTTCCGCGCGGCGTCGATCCCCGGGAGCGGCGACCTCATCACCTGGCGCATCGGCGACCAGGGCTTCGACATGCATTTGTCGGGCGACGTGCCGCAGCGGATCGGCGCGGCGATGAAGGCCGAGGCCGAGCGCAACGACGACGGCGGGCTGCTTCGCGGCCGACGCCCGCAGGACTTCGACCTGTTCGCGATCCACGCCGGCGGGCGGACGATTCTCGACGCGGTCGAGAGCGGCCTTGGCCTCGGCGAGGACGCGCTCAAATGGTCGCGCGGGGTGCTCAAGGACTTCGGCAACATGTCGTCGGCGACCCTGATGTTCGTGCTGCAGCGGATCATGGGCGGCACCTCGGGCGCCGCCAAGGGCCTCGCGATGGCGTTCGGGCCGGGGCTGGCGGCGGAGAGTTTCCGCTTCGAGAGGGTCTGATGCGGAGCTTCGCCCAGCGTTCGACCGAGGCCGAGCTGATGGACGACCCGGCGGTCGACGAGGCGACGCTCCGCGCCTGTCTCGTCGATCTCGCGACGGTGAACAGCTGGACGCTGGCGCGGCCGCCGACGCTCAAATGGCTGGCGGAGGCGACGCGCTGGCTGCCCAAGGGCGCGCACTTCACCTTGCTCGACGTCGGCTACGGCGAGGGCGACATGCTGCGCGCCATCCACGCCTGGGCGACCGCGCGCGGGCTTCGGCCCGACCTGAGCGGCGTCGATTTGAGCCCGTGGAGCGAGACGGCGGCCCGCGCCGCGACGCCGCGAACCATGGCCATCGATTATAAAACCGGCGACGTGTTCGATGAGGCGGGGCGCTACGACCTGATCGTCTCGTCGATCGTCACGCATCACATGAGCGACGAGATGGTCGTGCGTTTTCTCAGGATGATGGAGGAGCGCGCCAATTTCGGCTGGTTCGTCAACGACCTCCATCGCCACCCGATCGCTTATTACGGCTTCAAGGCGCTTTCGACGCTGATGCGCTGGCACCGCTTCGTGCGGCACGACGGCCCGGTCTCGGTGGCACGAAGCTTCACCGTCGCCGACTGGGAGCGGCTGGTCGCCGAGGCCGGGCTCGACCGCGACACGGTTACCATCAAGCGGGTGTTTCCGTTCCGAATCTGCGTCGGGCGGATCAAGTGACCGAAGACGCCGTCGTCATCGGCGGCGGGCCGGCTGGCGCGATCGCGGCCTGGCATCTGGCGCGCGCCGGTCGATCTCCGCTGGTGATCGAGCGCGAGGCCCAGCCCATTCACCGGATGTGCGGCGAGTTCGTGAGCTTCGAGGCGCAGGACGCGATGCGCGAGATCGGAGTGGACCCGCTGGCGCTCGGCGCCCAGCCGATCGATCGGCTGCGATTGATCCACCGCGCCAGCGCCGCCGATGTCCTCCTGCCGTTCACCGCGATGGGCCTCGGCCGCAAGACGATGGACGCGGCGCTCCTGTCGTGCGCGGAGAACGCCGGCGCGCGAGTCCGGCGCATCGCGGCGAAGCGGATCGACGGCATGTCGGTCGAGACCGACGGCGGGCCGATCGCGGCGCGCGCGCTGGTGCTCGCGACCGGCAAGCACGATCTGCGCGGCGCCGGGCGGGACCCGGCCGGCACGATGGCCGATCTCGTCGGCTTCAAGATGCACTACCGGCTCGACGCGACGCAGCGTGCGGCGCTCGCCGGGCATATCGAGGTGACTCTCTTCGATGGCGGCTACGCTGGATTGCAGATGATCGAGGACGGCATCGCCAATCTCTGCCTTCTCGTCGGCCGAAGGAGGCTGGCGGCGGTTGGCAAGCAATGGCGGCCCCTGATCGAGTCGCTCGCCGATGAGACGCCACACCTTGCGGAGCGGCTGTCGGGCGCGGCTCCCCTGTTCGAGCGACCGCTTACCATCGCGGGTGTACCCTATGGCTTTCGTTACCATCCGTCGGCCGACGACAGCCCCCGCCTCTACCGGACCGGCGATCAAATGGCGGTCATCCCGTCGTTCGCGGGCGACGGCATGGCGATCGCCATGACCTCGGGGCGGGCGGCGGCGATGACGGTGATCGGCGGGAGGGATGCCCGCGAATGGCATGGGGAGCGCCGGCGGCTGCTCGCCCGTCAACTCGGCTTCGCGAGCGCGCTCCATCGCCTCGGCCGGCCTGCGGGCGTACAAGCGGCACTGATTGGCATGGCGAAGCTCTGGCCGGGACTTGTGAGGCACCTCGCGCTGTGGACCCGGGTGCCGGCCGCCGCACGCGGCAATTCGCGGAGCCTTTCGGGTCAGGGTGGGTTCATTGCAGGCCTGGTAGAAACACCACGATAGGCAGCAGCGAGGTTCAAATGCGAATTCCCATGATCCTTCTCGGGCTTGGCCTGCTTTCCACCGGCGTCATGGCCGATGCGAAGCGGCTGGATCCGGAAGCCCGGCTCGCCAAGCGGCTCGAAGGTCGCGTCGCGGGCAAATCCGTCGATTGCATCCAGCTGCACGACATCCGCTCAAGCGAGATCATCGACAGGATCGGCATCCTCTACGAGGGGTCGGGCGGCACGCTCTATCTCAACCGCCCGCGCTCGGGCGCCCGCTCGCTCGACCGCGACGATATCCTGGTGACCAACACCCACAGCAGCCAGTTGTGCAGTATCGATACCGTGAGGCTCGTCGACCAGGGCTCGCACGTCGATCGCGGCTTCGTCGCGCTCGATCGCTTCGTCCCTTACCCGCGGCCGAAGCGCTAGAGATCGACCCTTTGCGCGCCGAGGCGCTCGATCTCCTCGGTGTCGTGGGTGACGTAGAGGATCGGCAGGCGGAGCTGGTCGCGCAGCCGCTGGACGAGCACCAGGATGTCGGCGCGGCGCGGGCGGTCGACATTGGCGAGCGGCTCGTCGAGCAGCAGGAAGCGCGGTGAGGCGAGCAGCGCGCGGCCAAGGGCGACGCGCTGCGTCTCGCCCCCCGACAGATGGCGCGGCCAGCGGTCGAGCAGCGGCGCGATGCCTAGAAGGTCTAGCGCTGCCTCTAAGTCGATGAGTTGGGCTGAGTCGGCACGGCGGCCGTAGAGCAGGTTGGCGCGTACGCTCAGGTGCGGGAACAGGCGGCCATCCTGGAAGACATAGCCGGCACGGCGGCGCTCGGGGGGCAGGTCGATGCCGGCGGTCGAATCGAACAGCGTTTCGCCCGAGACCGCGATCCGGCCGGCGTCGGGCGTCATCAGGCCGGCGATCATGTTGAGCACGCTGGTCTTGCCGGCGCCCGAGGGCCCGTGGAGCGCGACGATGCCGTCGCCCTCGAAGGCGACCGCCAAGTCGAGCGCGCCGAGACGCTTCGTGAGCGTGACCTCAAAGCCGGTCATGACGCCTCGCGCGCTTCGACAACAGCTCCGACAGGACGAGCGCCGCGACCGACAGCGCGACCGACACGCCGGCGAGCAGCGCCACCTGCCGCTCGGCGCCGGGCACCTGCAGCAGGCCGTAGATGGCGAGCGGCAGCGTCCGCGTCTCGCCCGGGATGCTGGAGACGAAGGTGATCGTCGCGCCGAACTCGCCGATGCTCTTGGCGAAGGCGAGCACGGCGCCCGCGACGATGCCGGGCAGCGACAGGGGAATGGTGATCGTCCGGAATGCCCGCCAGCGCGACGCGCCGAGCGAGCGCGCGGCGGCCTCGTAGCGCGGATCGACCGCCTCGATCGACAGCCGCATCGCGCGGACCATCAGCGGCAGCGCCATGATCGCCGCGGCGAGCGCCGCGCCGGTCCAGCGGAACATCACCAGCGGCCCGAGGAAGGACAGCGGCCCGTCGCGGCCGAAGGCGAGGAGCAAGGCCCAGCCCGTCACCACCGGCGGCAGCACCAGCGGCAGATGGACGAGGACGTCGAGCAGGCCGCGCCCCCAGAACCGACCGCGCGCCAGGGCGTAGGCGAGGGCGAAGGCGAGCGGCAGCAGCAGCAGGGTGGCGAACAGCCCGACGCGCAGGCTGAGCGCGACCGCGCCCCAAGCGTCGGCGGTCACTTCACCCCGAAGCCGCGCGCCCGGAACGCCGCCTTGGCGGCGGCGGAGCGCAGGAAGGCGAGGAAGGGCGCGGCCCGCGGCCCGGCCGTGGCGACGGCGGCGACAGGATAGACGATCGGCTTGTGCGAGCGTTCGGGAAACACGCCGGCGACCCGGACCCTGGCCGATGCCCGGGCATCGGTCTCGTACACGATTCCCGCCGCCGCATCGCCGCGCTCGACGAAGGCCAGCGCGGCGCGGACGTTCTCGGCGCGCGCCAGACTTGCCGACACGCCGTCCCAGGCGCCCAGGCTGATCAGCGCCTCCCTGGCGTATTTGCCGACGGGAACCGCGTCGGGATCGCCGGTCGTCCAATGGCCGGCGCCGACGAGCCTGGCGAAATCGAAGCCCGGACGGATCGCGACCTTCACGGGATTGGTCGCCGGCACGACGAGGACGAGACGGTTGGTGAGCAGGTCGCGCCGGGTCGCGGGGGCGATACAGCCCGCCTTGGCGAGCGTGTCCATCCAGTCCTCGTCGGCCGACAGGAAGACATCGGCGGGCGCGCCCTGATCGATCTGGCGGGCGAGCGCCGAGGATGCGCCGAGCACCACCACCGGACGCGGATGCCCCGACCTGGCGTACAGGTCGGCGACATCGTTCATCGCCTCGGTCAGGCTGGATGCGGCGAACAGCCGCACCGCATCCTCGGCGGCGACGGGCTCCGCGAGCAGGGCCATCAGCAGCGCTATCAACAACCGCATCTTCACCGTCCCAACGTCCAGGATGGCCTGCTTAGTCCCCGGCGAGCCGCTCACGCAACCGCGGCCGATCAGCCGATGAAACCAAAAGTCGTTACGGAGGTTGAACCGAACCGGGAGTTTCGCGTTATAGGCCTGTGGCGGGCGTTGCCGGACTTGCGCGGCCGTCCGTCCGATCATCAATCGCAAGGGAGGTTTCCTGTGAAAATCATCAACATCGCGCTCGCCGCTGCGAGCCTGGTCGCTCTCTCGGCGTGCCATAGCAACGAAGGCCAGGCCGCCAAGGACCTCGCCGAAGGCCAGGCCGCCAACATCGACAAGCAGGCCGACGCCGTCGAGAACCAGGGCGAGGCCAACGCCGATGCCCTGCATGACGCCGCCGACAACCAGTCCGGCGCCGCCGAGGCGCAGACCGACGCCGCCGCCGACGCGACCAAGGACGCGTCGGAAGCCAAGTCAGACGCTCTTCACAACACCGCCGACGCCGTCAAGGACGCCGGCGAGCAGAAGGCCGACGCGATCGACGCTGCGAAGAAGTAAGCCGCTCGCGGCTCAGGCCGCGTGACGGACTACGACCTGACTCCTGGGGCGTCTCTCGAAAGAGAGGCGCCCTTTTCTTTTTGGAGGGCTGCATTTGGTACACGACCGTGTTTTTCGCCCGGCGGTGTCACCCCACCCCTACCCCTCCCCATCAAAGGGGAGGGGATTTATTCTCTCTTGGTCCCTCCCCCTTGATGGGGGAGGTTAGGTGGGGGTGACACCGCTGGGCGAAAGGCACGGCGCCGCGATGCCCCGGCTAGCTGGACAGGTCGCGCCGGACCTTGGGCGAGCGCAGCAGCTTGTCGATCTTGCCCGCCTCGTCGAAGCTCTCGTCGAGCCGGAAGCTCAGGTCGGGCGTGTAGCGGGTGTTCAGCCGGCGGGCGACTTCGCCGCGCAGATATCTGGCGTTGGCTTTCAGCGCCTCGAGCACGGCCGCCTCGTCCTTGGCGGCGATCGGCTTGACGAAGGCGGTGGCGTTCCGAAGGTCGGGCGACACCCGGACCTCGGTCACCGACACCATCGTGCTGGCGAGCACGTCGTCGCGCACCTCGCCGCGCGCGAGAAGATCGGCGAGGACATGGCGAACCTGCTCGGCGACGCGAAGCAGCCGAACCGATTTTCCGGAATCGTCGCCCTTGGCGCGCATTCAACTCTCCCTGACCTTAATCCCCTCCCCTTCAGGGGAGGGGTAGGGGTGGGGTGCAGCGCCGGGCGATCGACTCGGCGCTATTGCCCCACGTCTCTCCCCACCCCTCCCCCTCCCCGCTGGGGAGGGGATTAAGAAAGGGCGAGAGGTCGACCTACAGCGTCCGCTGCCGCTCCTCGACCTCGTAGGTCTCGATGAAGTCGCCGGCCTTGACGTCCGACGAGCCCTCCAGCGTGATGCCGCACTCGACGCCCGAGCCGACCTCGGCGACGTCGTCCTTGAAGCGGCGGAGCGAGGCGATCGAGCCGTTGTAGACGATGACGTCGTCGCGGGTGACGCGCGCCCGGAGTGCCTTCCGAATAAAGCCCTCGGTGACGAGCACGCCCGCCGCCTTGCCGGTCTTGCCGGCCTGGAAGACCTCCTGGACCTTGGCGCGGCCGACGACGTTCTCGAGGAACTCCGGCCCGAGCTGGCCCGCCATCTCCGCCTTCACCGCGTCGGTGAGCGCGTAGATCACGTCGTAGTACATCAGCCGTACGCTGTCGCGCTGGGCGATCTCGCGCGCCTTGGCGTTGGGGCGGACGTTGAAGCCGATGATCGGCGCGTTCGACGCCCTCGCCAGCGTGACGTCCGACTCGGTGATCGCGCCGACTCCGGCGTGGAGCACCCGCGCCTTGATGTCGTCGGTCGAGATGCGGTTGACCGCGCTGACGATCGCCTCGACCGACCCTTGCACGTCCGCTTTCACGATCAGCGGATATTCCTGGATCTTGCCGGCGGCGAGCGCCGAGAACATGTTCTCGACCGAGATCGGAGCGACCGTGGTGCGCTCCTTCTGGACGAGCCCGGCGCGATAGGCCGCGACCTCGCGGGCGCGCGCCTCGTTCTCGACCACCGACATCGGATCGCCGGCGCGCGGAACGCCCGACAGGCCGAGCACTTCGACGGGCTGCGACGGCCCCGCGGTCTTCACCTGCTTGCCCTTGTCGTCAACGAGCGCGCGGACCTTGCCCCATTCGGCGCCGATGACGAACACGTCGCCGACCTTCAATGTGCCGCGCGCGACGAGGACGGTGGCGAGCGGGCCGCGCCCCTTGTCGAGCTTGGCCTCGATCACCGTGCCCTCGGCGGGGCGGTCGGGGTTGGCCTTCAGCTCCATCAGCTCGGCCTGCAGCGCGATCTTCTCAGCGAGCAGGTCGAGCCCGGTCTTCTTCAGCGCCGAGACCTCGACATCCTGCACGTCGCCCGACATCTCCTCGACAACGACCTCGTGCTGGAGCAGCTCGGTGCGGACCCGGTTGGCGTCGGCGCCCGGCTTGTCGATCTTGTTGATCGCGACGATCATCGGGACGCCGGCCGCCTTGACGTGATTGATCGCCTCGATCGACTGCGGCATCAGCCCGTCGTCCGCCGCGACCACGAGCACGACGATATCCGTGACGTTGGCACCGCGCGCCCGCATCTCGGTGAACGCCTCGTGGCCCGGGGTGTCGAGGAAGGTGATCTTCTCGCCGCCCTTCATCTGCACCTGATAGGCGCCGATATGCTGGGTGATGCCGCCCGCCTCTCCGGCGACGACATCGGTGCCGCGCAGCGCGTCGAGCAGCGAGGTCTTGCCGTGGTCGACGTGGCCCATGATCGTCACGACCGGGGCGCGCGGCTGAAGGTTGTCGTCGTGATCGTCCTCGCCGATGACTCCGATCTCGACGTCGGATTCGGAGACGCGCTTGATGGTGTGGCCGAACTCGGTGACCAGCAGCTCGGCGGTGTCCTGGTCGATCGTCTGCGTGACGGTGACGGGCATGCCCATCTTGAACAGCGACTTGACGAGGTCTGCGGCGCGCTCGGCCATGCGATTGGCGAGCTCCTGGACGGTGATCGCCTCGGGAACCACGACATCGCGAACCTGCTTGATCTGCGGGCCGCCCGCCATGTGCGAGCGCTTGTCCTTCTCGCGCGCCCGGCGGAGCGCCGCGAGGCTGCGGACGCGGACGCTGTCGTCCGAATCGAGCGCGCGGGTGACGGTGAGCTTGCCCGACTGGCGGCGGTCGTCGGTGCGGCTGCGCGCCGGCTTGGGCGGCGCGGGCTCGGGACGGCGCGCCGGGGTGACCGGACGGAAGCCGCCGTTGCCGCGGGGACGCTCGTCGCCCGCGGCGGCGGGCGCCGCGGCTGCAGCGGGCTCGCCCGTCTCTGTCGTCTCGGGGGCCGGAGCCGGAGATTCGGCGGCGCGGCGCGCGGCCTCTTCCTCGGCAAGCCGGCGCTCTTCGGCGCGGCGGCGCTCGTTCTCGGCCGAATCGGTGCGCTCGCGCTCTTCGCGCAGACGCGCTTCCTCGCCGGCGCGGAGGCGGTCCTCCTCGGCCTGGCGAAGCAGGAGAGCCTGCTTCTCCTGGCGCGACATCAGGTCGTTCGGCTGCTGGCGCGGCGCCTCCTGGCGGGGCGGCGGGGGCGGCGGCGCGGCGGGCGCGGGGGCAGCGACGACGGGCTCGGGCGCTGCGACGACGGGTTCGGGCGCGGGCGGCGGCGTCTCGCCGGGGCGGGTCAGCACGCGGCGGCGCTTGACCTCGACCTGCACGGTGTTGGTGCGGCCGTGGCTGAAGCTCTGCTTGACGTTCCCCGCGCTCTCGGTCCGCTTGAGACCGAGCGGCGGGCGGGCGCCCAGCTTCAATTTATTGTCGTCGCTCATGCGTGCCTTCAAATCCTCAAGTCTTCGGCTGCTGGCCGGTCGGCCGCATCCGTGATCTCTTCGTTCAATCCGCAGAAGGCGCGCCAGCGGACGACGGCCGCCGCCACCCGATCCGCCGCACCCTGATCGCAGAGCGCGGCGTGTAGCACATTCTCGCGGCCCAACGCCAAGGACAATTCCTCGCGCGCCGCCGGGAGCACCATCACGGTTACGCCTGGACGGTCCAGCTTGGCTCGGCCGTTGGCTGCCGCGTCGGCGGCATGGAGCAGCAGCTTCACGCGGCCGGCGCGAACCGCGTCGGCGATGCGATCCGACCCCAGGATGAGGCTTCCGGAGCGCATTTCCAGGCCCAGCCGATCGAGCGCGCGGCGCGACAGGCCCGCCGCGATGCGGTCGGACAGATCGTCGGGGAGCTTGAGCGGCGCGCCCTTGAACGCGCGCATCAGAGCGCCGCGCAACTTGCCCTTGGCGGTCGCCGAGTCGACGATCGCGCGATCCGCGACCACCCACGCGCCGCGCCCCGGCGCCTTGGCGCCGAGGTCGGGCAGCACGTCGCCGTCGGGTGACAGCGCCAGCCGGACCAGCTGCGCGCGGTTACCGCGCGCGCCGGTCAGGATGCATTTACGCTCGGGCTCCGGCACTCACCCTCTCCCTGGAGGGGAGAGGGAGGGGCCCGACGCGTAGCGGTGGGAGGGAGAGGGTGGTCGCAGGAAAGGATGCTGCGGCCCCGTCCGGCGACCACCCTCACCCCGCTCGCTCACGCGAGTCGCCCTCTCCCCTCCCGGGAGAGGGTTTCGGGCGTGCCGGCTATCGGTTCGCGTCAGGCTCTCATTGTGGGACATCCGCTGGTGCGTCCTCCGCGAACCAGTGGGCGCGCGCCGCCATGATGATGCGGTTGCCGTCCTCTTCGGAGATGCCGTACTCGCGCAGGATGCCGTCGCGCTTGGCGACCAGCTCGTCGGTCGCGAGGTCGCCCAGGTCGTCGAGCGTCTTGACGCCCGCCTTGCCGAGCGTGACCAGCATCGCCTCGCTGAGGCCGTCGATCGCGGCGAGATCGTCGGAGACGCCGAGCGCCTGGCGCTCCTCGCGCGCCGCCGCCTCGCGGCGGTCGAGCGCCTCGGTGGCGCGATTCTGAAGCTCGCCCGCCAGCTCCTCGTCGAAGCCCTCGATCGACGCCAGCTCGTCGAGCTCGACGTAGGCGACCTCCTCGAGGCTGGTGAAGCCCTCGGCGACGAGGAGCTGCGACAGCGTCTCGTCGACGTCCAATTCGCCCTGGAACATCTCGGTCCGCTCGGCGAACTCGCGCTGGCGCTTCTCCGACGAATCGGCCTCGGTCATGATGTCGATCTGGTGCGCGGTGAGCTGCGAGGCGAGCCGCACGTTCTGGCCGCGCCGGCCGATGGCGAGCGACAGCTGGTCGTCGGGGACGACGACCTCGATGCGGTTCTCCTCCTCGTCGATCACGACCTTGGAGACCTCGGCGGGCTGGAGCGCGTTGACCACGAAGGTCGCGGTGTCGGGCGACCAGGGGATGATGTCGATCTTCTCGCCCTGCAGCTCCTGGACCACCGCCTGGACGCGGCTGCCCTTCATGCCGACGCAGGCGCCGACCGGGTCGATCGAGCCGTCGCGGCTGATGACGCCGATCTTGGCGCGGCTTCCTGGGTCGCGGGCGCAGGCCTTGATCTCGATGATGCCGTCGTAGATCTCGGGCACTTCCTGCGCGAACAGCTTCTTCATGAACTCGGGCGCGGCGCGCGACAGGAAGATCTGCGGCCCGCGCGTCTCGCGGCGGACGGCGGCGAGCAGCGAGCGGACGCGGTCGCCGACGCGAAGCACCTCGCGCGGGATCTGCTGGTCGCGGCGGATGACGCCCTCGGCGCGGCCGAGGTCGACGACGACGTGGCCGAACTCGACTCGCTTGACGACGCCGGTGATGATCTCGTTCACCCGGTCCTTATATTCCTCGAACTGGCGGTCGCGCTCGGCGTCGCGGACCTTCTGGACGATGACCTGCTTGGCCGCCTGCGCGGCGATGCGGCCGAACTGGATCGGCGGCAGCGGGTCGACGACGAAGTCGCCGAGCTTGGCCTCGGGGTCACGCTTCTGCGCGTCCTTGACCGAGGTCTGGGTGAAGTGGTTCTCGACATCCTCGACAACCTCGACGACGCGCCAAAGGCGCATGTCGCCGCCGGTCGTGTCGATCTTGGCGCGGATGTCGTTCTCGGCGCCGTAACGCGCCTTGGCGGCGCGCTGGATGGCGTCCTCCATCGCCTCGATGACGATGCCGCGGTCGATCGACTTCTCGCGCGCGACCGCGTCGGCGATGGCGAGAAGCTCGGCCTTGTTGGCGGAAACGACGGTGGCCATGCTTATTGATCCTCTTCCTCGAAGTCTTCGGCGCCCTCGGTCGATAGTGGCCGGGACGCGGCAATCAGTGCGTCGGTGAGCATCAGCTTCGCCGACTCGATCTGGGCGAGCGGGAACAGCCGCTCCTCCCCCTTCACTTCCAGCTTCGCCGAGTCGCCCTCGACGCCGCGGACGATGCCGGTGAAGCGCTTCTGCCCCTCGCCGCCCGCGACGAGCGACATCTTGGCCTCGTGGCCGATCCAGTTCGCCCAGTCCTTGGCGCGGGTCAGCGGCCGGTCGATGCCGGGCGACGACACTTCGAGGCGATAGGCGCCTTCGATCGGGTCGGCCGCGTCGAACACGTCGGACAGCGCGCGGCTGATCTCGGCGCACTGGTCGAGCGTCAACTGGCCGGTCGCCGGATCCTCGGCCATGATCTGCAGCGAGCGGTCGTCCCCCGACCCGAACATCCCGACGCGCACAAGCTCGAAGCCCATCGCGGTGACGACGGGCTCGATCAGGCTATGCAGCGACTGCGTTTCGGCCAAGCTTTGATCCCAAGCACCTTCGGGGCCGGGCCCGGGGTCGGGACCAGCTTCCTCAGGAATAACCATGTGGAAGATGGCGGGGATATAGGGCGGAAGCGGCAGGCCTGCAAGCGACTAGCCTTTCCTTCGGGGAGCGCCCCATCGACATCCATGCTGTCACCCGCCTCCGTTCGTGGTGAGCCTGTCGAACCACGAGGGCGCTCCGACGTCGGAGCGACTACGTCCTTCGACAGGCTCAGGACGAACGGAGACTTATGTTCGGGCCAAACGCTGTCTGTCCTGCGGCCTAAACTCTGCGATACCGGAAGTGCCAGACCTCGCGGCCTTCGCGGAGCGCCTTGGCCGCGTAGCGCGTCCGCGGCCAGTCGGCGGGTGGGACCTGCCAATCGGCGGGGGTCTTCGCCAGCCATTCGAAGTCGGCGCGCCGGCCCATCTGCATCAGCGCCCAGCGGCCGTAGACCGGATGATCGGTGCCGAGGCGGAACTCGCCGCCGGGCTTGAGCTTCGCGGCGATGCGGTCGAGCGGCCCTGGATTGACGAAGCGCCGCTTGGCGTGGCGCGCCTTGGGCCATGGGTCGGGATGGAGCAGGAACACCCGGTCGAGGCTTGAGTCGGGAAGGCGCTCCAGCACGTCGAGCGCGTCGCCCATGTGGAGGCGGATGTTGGTGAGCTCGAGCCGCTCGGCATGGCCGAGCGCGCCGACGACGCCGTTCAGGAACGGCTCGCAGCCGATCAGCCCGGCTTTTGGATTCGCCTCCGCCTGCCAAGCGAGGTGTTCCCCAGCGCCGAAGCCGATCTCCAGCCACAGCGGGCGATCGTCCCCGAACAGCGTCCGCGCATCGAGCGGCCCCTCGGGCACCGACACAAGCGGCAACCTCTCCTCGACCAGCGCCTGCTGGCCGAGGCGAAGCTTGTGGCCCTGGCGGCGGCCGTAGAGGCGGCGAAGGGTGGTGGGATCATTCATCGCGAGGGGCCTTAGACGCTCACGACGCGCCGGCCAACTTGCTCCATGTTAGCATGATTGTCTCTGGCCGATTCCGGCCTGTGTGCGTTGGAGCGCTTTCAGGGCGAAGGATCGTACGTGGCGGCCAAACCGAAGATTTCGAAGGAAATGAACGACGCTTCGCTCGCCGGAGAGCCCGTGACGACGAAGCGCGGCAAGGGCGGCGAGACGCATCAGCTGGCGGGCGGCGACCTGCCGGTGATGACCTCCGACCAGGGCATTCCGGTCTCCGACGGCCAGAACCAGCTGAAGGTCGGCCCGCGCGGGCCGGTGCTGCTCGAGGACTTCCAGTACCGCGAGAAGATGTTCCGCTTCGACCATGAGCGGATCCCCGAGCGGGTCGTCCACGCGCGGGGCTACGGCGTGCACGGAAGCTTCGAGCTGACCGACTCGCTCGCCGACGTGACGAGCGCGCTGGTGCTGGGCGAGGTCGGCGAGACGACGCCGGTGTTCGTCCGCTTCTCGACCGTCGCCGGCAACAAGGGCTCACCCGACCTGGCGCGCGACGTGCGCGGCTTCGCCGTCAAATTCTACACCAAGGAAGGCAATTGGGATCTCGTCGGCAACAACATCCCGGTGTTCTTCATCCAGGACGCGATCAAGTTTCCCGACCTGATCCACGCCGCCAAGCCCGAGCCTGACCGCGAGTTCCCGCAGGCGCAGACCGCGCACGACAATTTCTGGGACTTCATCAGCCTGACGCCCGAATCGATGCACATGATCATGTGGATCATGTCCGACCGCACGATTCCGCGCTCGTTCCGCTTCATGGAGGGGTTCGGCGTCCACACCTTCCGGCTGATCGACGGCGGGGGCAAGTCGACCTTCGTCAAATTCCACTGGAAGCCGCGCCTCGGCGTCCAGTCGGTGCTTTGGAACGAGGCCGTGAAGATCAACGGCGCGGACCCCGACTTCCATCGCCGCGACCTGTGGAACGCCATCGACATGGGCGACTTCCCGCAGTGGGACCTGGGCGTCCAGCTGTTCGACGAGGATTTCGCGGAGACGTTCGAGTTCGACGTGCTCGACCCGACCAAGATCATTCCCGAGGAGCAGATCCCCGTCCGCCTCGTCGGCACGTTGACCCTGAACGGCCTCGTCGACAATTTCTTCGCCGAGACCGAGCAGGTCGCCTTCTGCACGCAGAACGTCGTGCCGGGCATCGGCTTTTCGAACGACCCGCTGCTGCAGGGGCGCAACTTCTCCTACCTCGACACGCAGTTGAAGCGGCTCGGCGGGCCGAACTTCACGCATCTGCCCGTCAATGCGCCGCGCTGCCCGATCCACAATTTCAACCAGGACGGCCATATGAACATGGTCAACCCGAAGGGCCGCGCGAACTACGAGCCCAATAGCTGGGGCGTCGGCGGGCGCGAGGATCCGGCGAAAGGCTACCGCCATTTCGAGGGCGAGGAGTCGGGGCTGCGCGTCCGCGAGCGATCAGAGACCTTTTCCGACCACTACAGCCAGGCGCGGCTGTTCTACGTGAGCCAGGCGCCGATCGAGCAGAAGCATATCGGCGATGCGCTGGTGTTCGAACTGAGCAAGGTCGAGCGCGCCGACATCCGCGAGAAGATGGTCGGCCACCTGCTCAACATCGACAAGGATCTGGCGCAGACCGTCGCGAACGGGCTCGGGCTGGAAGCGCTGCCGAAGCCGCAGCCGGCGGCGCAGAAGACGCGCACCGACTTGGCCGTGTCGGATGCGCTCAGCATCGTCAAGCAGCCGTCGACCCTGAAGGGCCGCAAGATCGGCATCTATGTCACCGACGGCACAGACGCCGCGCTGCTCAAGGCGCTGGTGACGGCGATCGGCAAGGAGAAGGCGGTCTATGAAATCGTCGCTCCGAAGATCGGCGGCGCGGTGCTGTCGGACGGCAGCAAGGTCGAAGCGAAGCACAAGATCGATGGCGGGCCGTCGACCCTGTTCGATGCGGTCGCGGTGATCCCCTCGGAAGCGGGCGCAGCGCTGATCGCCAAGGACGCGGCCTCGCAGGACTTCGTCCGCGACGCCTTCGGCCACTGCAAGTTCGTGGGCTACACCGCGGCGGCGGTGGCGCTGTTCGAGAAGGGCGGAATCGCCGCCGACATCGACGACGGCTTCGTGCCGCTGACGAAGGCGGCCGACGCTACGGCCTTCCTCAAGGCCTGCCGCGACTTGCGCTTCTGGCCGCGCGAGCTGAAGGTCGACATGGACGCCAAGGCGTAAAGCGCCACGCCCCTCCCCTTCAGGGGAGGGGATGGGCGTGGGGGGCTGGGGTCGCGCTGCGGCGTCTAAGACAGAGCGCGAACGGCTGCCCCACCCCAACCCCTCCCCTGAAGGGGAGGGGCTTAGTGCGCCTCAGGCCAGCGCCGCCTTCAGGTCGTCGACCAGATCGGTCTTCTCCCAGGGGAAGAAGTCGCCTTCCGGCTTGCGGCCGAAATGGCCGTAGGCGGCGGTCTTCTGGTAGATCGGCTTGTTGAGCTGGAGGTGGGTGCGGATGCCGCGCGGGGTCAGGCCGCCGAGCTTCGGGATGCTCATGATCGCCTCTTCGATCTTGTCGTCGCCGACCGTGCCGGTGTCGTGCGTGTCGACATAGAGCGACAGCGGCTTCGACACGCCGATGGCGTAGGCGAGCTGGATCGTGCAGCGCTGGGCGAGGCCGGCGGCGACGATGTTCTTCGCCAGATAGCGCGTGATGTAGGCGGCCGAGCGGTCGACCTTGGTCGGGTCCTTGCCGCTGAACGCGCCGCCGCCGTGCGGGGCGGCGCCGCCGTAGGTGTCGACGATGATCTTGCGGCCGGTGAGGCCGGCGTCGCCATCGGGGCCGCCGATCTCGAACGAGCCGGTCGGGTTGATGTGATATTCGGTTGCGTCGGACAGCAGCGCGGCCGGCAGGATGTCGGCGACGACGCCCTTCACATAGGCGTGGAGCTCGGCTTCCTTGTCGCCCTCGTCATAGCCCTTGCCGTGCTGGGTCGAGACGACGATGGCGGTGCAGGCGACGGCCTTGCTGCCTTCGTAGCGCAGCGTCACCTGGCTCTTGGCGTCGGGCTCGAGGAAGGGTGCTGCGCCGGAGTGGCGGTCGGCGGCCATGCGCTCGAGGATCTTGTGGCTGTAATAGAGCGTCGCCGGCATCAGGTCAGGCGTGTCGTCGGCGGCATAGCCGAACATGATGCCCTGGTCGCCCGCGCCCTCGTCCTTGTTGCCGCCGGCATCGACGCCCTGCGCGATGTGCGCCGACTGCGGGTGGAGGTTGTTCTCGAAGCGGAAGCTCTCCCAGTGGAAGCCCTCCTGCTCGTAGCCGATGCGCTTGACGGTGGCGCGGACGGTCGCCTCGACCTCGTCCCGGACGCCCGGCGCCCAGTTGCCGGCCTCGTCCATGATGCCGCGCCCACGAATCTCGCCCGCCAGCACCACGAGCTGCGTCGTCGTCAGAGTCTCGCAGGCGATGCGCGCTTCCGGGTCCTTGGACAGGAACAGGTCGACGATCGCGTCCGAAATCTGGTCCGAAACCTTGTCCGGATGGCCTTCGGAAACCGACTCGGACGTGAAGAGATAGGAGGCGCGCATGAAGACCCTCGATTGTCAGGAATGGCGCCGCTTTAGCTGCGGGCGCGGCGCGCGGCAAGGTTCATATAAAGCTTTGTTTATGTCCGCCTGCGGTAGCCGAAGCAGGCGCCGGCGAGCAGGATCAGCGCGAGGCCGACCGGGATGCCCTCGCCGCCCATCGCGAAGGGCGTCGGCGGCAGCGCGCCGGGGAGCATGACGCTGAGCGACCCCGCCTTGCCGCGGCCTAATGTGGCGCGAACCACGCCGTGCGCGTCGATCAGCGCTGAGACGCCAGTCGGCGTGGCGCGCGCCACGGGCAGGCCTTCCTCGATCGCGCGCAGGCGCGCCTGCGCGAGGTGCATCCACGCGCCGGCGTCCGAGAACCACGCGTCGTTCGAGGCGTTGAGCAGCCAGGCCGGGCGATCGGCGCGGTCGACGACGTGGCCGGAGGCGATCACCTCGTAGCAGATCAGCGGGCCGACCGGCGGATAGCCCGGCAAGCGCAGCGTGCGGGGGCCGGGCCCCGGCCAGAAGTCGATGCCGCCGGGCACGAGACGCGACACGCCGAGCGGCTCGAGGATCGGGCGAAGCGGCAGGTATTCGCCGTACGGCACCAGCCGCGACTTGTCGTAGCGGCCCAGCAGCCTTGCCCGCGGCGACAGCACGAAGACCGAGTTGCGCGCGCCGATGGCGTGGCCCCGCGAATCGCGGATCGCCTTCAGCCCACCGGTCAGCAGCAGCGAGCCCGCCGGGAGCTGCCGAGCCAACACCGCCCGCGCCTCCGGCTCCTCCTCGAGAAGATTGGGGACCGCCGCCTCGGGCCACAGCAGCAGCCCCGGTCCTTTCGCCAGCGCGGCCGCGCTCAGATCGATATAGCGCTGGAGGTGGGCCGCCTCCTGGCTCTCGTCCCACTTGTCGCTCTGGCTGATATTGGCCTGGACGATATCGAGCCGCGCCGTCGTGTCGGCGACCCGGGCGTTGGCGAGGTAGAGCTGCCCGCCCATGCCGGTCAGCGCGATCAGAGCGACGATCGTCGCGCCGGCGCGCTGGCGGCCCTCCAGCCACAGCGCGACGGCGCAGCCCGCCAGCACCATCAGCCCCGACAGCCCGAGCGCGCCGATCGCGGCGCCGGCCTGCGCCACCCCCGCCAGCGGCAGCCAGACGACGCCGAGCGGGTTCCACGGGAAGCCGCCGAACAGATAGCCGCGCAGCCATTCGGCGAGCATCCAGCCGCCGGCGAGCGCCAGCGACCGGCTGAGCGGCGTCCAGCCGAGCTGCCACGCGATGCCGGCGGCGGCGGACGCATAGCCCGCCATCAGCATGGCGAGCAGCGCGACCGCGACCCAGCCGAGCCACGCCGGCATCGCCGCCTGGAAGGTGAAGGCGAGCGCGATCCAGCGCAGGCCGAACAGCATGTGGCCGAAACCGAACCACCAGCCGATCGCCAGCGCCGACCGCAGGCGGGGGGCGGCCGGAATCAGCAGCGCAAGCGCGGCGAAGGCGAGGATCGTCAACGGCCACAGCGTATAGGGCTCGAACCCAAGCGCGCTTGCGACGCCCGCGGCGAACGCCAGCCCCATGCGCTGCACAGGCAGACGGGTCGCCAGCCAGTGCGAGATCACCGCCACACCGGCTCCCTCTCCCTGGAGGGGAGAGGGCGACTCGCGATAGCGAGCGGGGAGAGGGTGGTCGCAGGAGGGAACGCCGAGTTCCACGCGGCGACCACCCTCTCCCTCCCGCTACGCGGGCCCCTCCCTCTCCCCTCCAGGGAGAGGGGATGCCGATGCGAACCAATCAACCTCACGCCCCTGCGGGCTCGGCGCGTTCGGCGGGCGGGTGGATGCGCAGGCGGGCGATGCGGCGGGTGTCGCCGTCGATCACCTCGAAGCGCCAGCCGTTGTCGTGGACGATCGTCTCGCCGATCGCCGGCACCCGCCCCGCGAGCAGCGCGACCAGGCCGCCCAGCGTGTCGACATCGTCGTTCTCGTCGGACAGCGGCTGGCCGATCGCCGCCTCCAGGTCGGTGACGTCGACCCGCGCGTCGGCTTCGTAGAGATCGTCGCCGAGCGCCATCAGGCCCTCGGTCTCCTCGTCATGCTCGTCCTCGATGTCGCCGACGATCGCTTCCAGCAGGTCCTCGATGGTGACGATGCCGTCGGTGCCGCCGAACTCGTCGATGACGATCGCCATGTGGGTGCGCTCGATCCGCATCCGCGCGAGGAGATCGAGCACCCCCATCGAGGCGGGGACGAACAGCACCGGGCGCAGGAAGTCGGCGATGTCGGTGTCGGCGGGCGCGACCTCGGCGATGCCGGCGAGCGGCGCGACCACCGCGTAGACGTCCTTGATGTGGACCATGCCGACGACGTGGTCGAGATCCTCTTCGAACACCGGAACGCGGCTGTGGCCGGCTTCCGCGAAAAGCTCGACCAGCGCCTCGAAGCTCGCCGCCTTGTCGAAGGCGACGATGTCGGCGCGCGGCACCATCACGTCGTCGACCCGCGCATTGCCGAAATCGAGCAGGTTGCGGAGCATCGTCCGCTCGGTCGCCGACAAATCGTCGGCGCTCTCGGCGTCGCCCTTGTGGTCCTCGATCGCCTCCTCGATCTGGTCGCGAAGAGTCGCGTCGGGATCGCGCCCGAGGAGCAGCGTGCGCAGCCAGCGCCAGGCGGCGTGGAGCGCATTTTCGGTGGTACTGGAACCGTCAGCCATCAGGATTCGCGCACCATATAGGGGTCCGGAAGCCCGAGGCGCTCCAGCACCGTGCGCTCGAGCCGCTCCATGCGCTCGGCCTCGTCGTCGCGTTCATGATCGTAGCCTAGCAGGTGGAGCGTTCCGTGGACAATCAGGTGAGTCGCATGGTCGGCGAGGCTCGAGCCCTTCTCGGCCGCCTCGGCGGCGCAGGTCTCGGCGGCGAGGACGATGTCGCCGAGCAATTGCTCGCCGTCGTCGTTCGACAGCGCCTCGATGAGGTCGGCCTGCACCATCGGGAAGGACAGCACGTTGGTCGGCTTGTCCTTCTGGCGGTACTGCCGGTTGAGCGTCCGAACCTCGGCATCGTCGGCGAAACGCACCGAAACCTCGACGTCATAGCCCGCCTTGTCGAGCCGGGCGTATTGCGTGGAGGCGAGCGCGGCGGCGACGGCGGCGGCGGCGAGCGCTTGCCAGTCGGCGGATGGCCATAGGCCGGAGGCGACGGCGGTTTCAACGACGAGGGGCATCAGGCGGCTCGGCTGTTCCCCACCCCAACCCCTCCCCTGAAGGAGAGGGGCTTTCGGGCCGTGCGTGGCATGAAGCCCCTCTCCTTCAGGGGAGGGGTTTGGGGTGGGGACAGCGCCGGGATCATGCGCACTTCAACGCCCCGAGTCGAGCGGGCCGTCGTAGGCTTCGACGATGCGTCCGACGATCGGGTGGCGCACGACTTCGGCCGCCGAGAAGCGCAAGGTCGCGATGCCTTGGACATCCTCCAGCTTCTCGACCGCGTCGGCGAGGCCGGAGCGGGTTTGCGGCGGCAGGTCGACCTGGTTGGGATCGCCGCAGATCACCATCCGCGACCCTTGCCCGAAGCGCGTCAGCACCATCTTCATCTGGAGCGGCGTGGTGTTCTGCGCCTCGTCCAGGATGACAAAGGCGTTGGCGAGCGTCCGCCCGCGCATGAAGGCCAGGGGCGCGATCTCGATCTCGCCGCTGGCGATCCGGCGCTCGACCTGCTCGACCGGCAGCATGTCGTGGAGCGCGTCGTAGAGCGGGCGGAGATAGGGATCGACCTTCTCGCGCATGTCGCCCGGCAGGAAGCCCAGCCGCTCGCCCGCCTCGACCGCGGGGCGGGAGAGTATCAGCCGGTCGACCGAGCCGGCGACGAGCTGGCTCACCGCCTGCGCCACCGCGAGATAGGTCTTGCCGGTGCCCGCCGGCCCCAATGCGAAGATGATGTCGGCCTGGCCCAGCGCCTCGATGTAACGGATCTGCGTCGGCGAGCGCGCGACGATGGTCTTGCGCTTGGTGCGGATCATCGCCGGCTGGCTGCTGCCGTCCTCGGCCTTGACCAGACCTTCCAAGGACGGGTCGGCGCTGATCGCCACCGCGCCCTCGACATCGCCGACGTCGATCGTCTGCCCCTGCGCCAGCCGGTTGTAGAGCCCGGTCAGCACATCGCGCGCCCGCGCCGCGGCCTCCGCCTCGCCCTCCACCGACAGCCGGTTGCCGCGCGCCGCGATATAGACGCCGAGCTTGTTCTCCAGCGCGATGAGGTTCTGGTCGTACTGCCCGAACAGCAGGCCCAGAAGCTGCGGCCGGTCGAACTCGATCTCAAGCCGGACGCGCTCGTCGGCGGCGGCGGTAACGGGCTTTCGCGCCATGGGTTAGACCAGCTCCACCTTGAGTTTGCGGCCGACGGTGCGGGCTGCTCTCGCCAGCGTATCGAGGGTCACGTTATGATCCTCCGGGTCAAGGACCCGGTCCAGCTGGGTCCGGCTGGTATGCATTTGCTGCGCCATCGCCACCTTGCTGAGCTTCTTCGTGCTCATGGCTTCGCGTAGTTTAAGCGCGATGACGCGCTTGATGGCTGCCGCTGTAACCTCTTCTCGAATTCCCTGCTCTTCGAGAAAGTCGTCCAGCGACGTGAGCTCCTCGGGATCGCGGAACTTCGCCTTTTCCATGACTGGCCTCCTAGCCATATTCTCCCTTGCGCCGCTCGGCGAGCTCGATCTCGGCAGGCGGGATGCGCGGCGTCTTCTTGATGAAAGCGTTGACGACAATCAAAAACCTGGATGACGAATGAAAGAAATAAATGAGGCGGGCCTCATTTCCGGACGGCAAGGAACTTCGCAGCTCCCACAGTCCGTTCCGGATCGGCTTACAAAGCGGCGGTCCCATCGGATAACCGAGCTGCAACGCCAGCAAATCCTCACCGAGAACCTTTCGATCACGTTCCGGCAGATTCCTGACAAAATCCAGAACAATCTCGTTTCCCGTCGGCGTCTTGTAAAACCGGACGTTCAGCACGGATAAATCCTCCAAATTCGACTAAGCCCACTTAAAATCTTTCATAAAACGACGGCTAACGCGAACGCGTATGTGCCATATATGGTCCATTCCGTCAATCAAGATTGCGCCTACGCCGCGATCTTTTCCGCCAGCGCGCCTTCGAGGCTGTTGGGCCCGGCGCTCAGGATATCGCAGGAGACGAGGTCGCCGATCGAAAGGCCTGGCGCGGAGACGTAGACCGACTGGAGCCACGGCGACTTGCCGATGAGCTGCCCCGGCCGCCGCCCGGCGCGCTCAAGCAGCACATCGACGCGCTTGCCCACCGTCGTATCGTTGAAGCGCTGCGACTGGCGCGCGATCTCCGCCTGCAGCCGTTGCAGGCGCTCGTCCATGATCTCGGGCTCGATCTGATCCTCCATGGTCGCCGCCGGGGTGCCGGGACGGGGCGAATATTTGAACGAATAGGCCTGCGCGTAGCCGACCGTCTCGACGATCCCGAGCGTCTCGGCGAAGTCCGCCTCGGTCTCGCCGGGGAAGCCGACGATGAAGTCGCCCGACAGCGCGATGTCGGGCCTCGCGGCGCGCAGGCGATCGAGGATGGCGAGATAGGATTCGACGCTGTGCGAGCGGTTCATCCGCTTCAGGATGCGGTTCGAGCCCGACTGCACCGGCAGGTGAAGATAGGGCATCAGCTGCGGCAGGTCGGCATGCGCCTCGAACAGGTCGTCGGCCATGTCGTTCGGGTGCGATGTCGTGAAGCGCAGCCGGATATGCCGGTCGAGCGCGGCGATCCGGCGGAGGAGCCCGGCGAGCGTCACGTTCCGGCCCGCCTCGTCGGTCCCATGGAAGGCGTTGACGTTCTGGCCGAGCAGGGTGAGCTCGCGCGCCCCGCCCTCGATCAAAGTCCGCGCCTCGGCGACGAGGTCGGCGACCGGGCGCGAGACTTCGGCGCCGCGCGTGTATGGCACGACGCAATAGGTGCAGAACTTGTCGCAGCCCTCCTGGACGGTCAGGAAGGCGCTCGGGCTCGAACGGCGGTTGCGGCGGGGCAGCGCGTCGAACTTCGAGTTCGCCGGCATCTCGGTATCGACCGCCGCGCCGTGCGCCGCGGCGGCGATCATCGCCGGTAGCCGGTGGTAGGCCTGCGGGCCGACGACGATGTCGACCGACGGCGCGCGCCGCACGATCTCGGCGCCCTCGGCCTGGGCGACGCAGCCCGCGACCACGACCATCGGCTTCCGCCCCAGCGTCCGCTTTTTCAGGCGGCCGATGTCCGAATAGACCTTCTCCGCCGCCTTCTCGCGGATGTGGCAGGTATTGAGCACGACAAGATCGGCGGTCTCGGCGCTCGCCGCCTCCGACAGGCCGCCCTCGGCGAGCATTTCGCCCATCCGCTCGGAATCGTAGACGTTCATCTGGCAGCCGAACGTCTTGACGAAATAGCTCTGGGGAGCGGTCACGCCTTTACCGGCACCGCATAGAGCTCCATCCGGTGATCGACGAGCTTGAAGCCGAGGCGCGCCGCGATCTTCCGTTGCAGCTCCTCGAGCTCGGCGTCGTGGAACTCGACGACCTTGCCCGATTCGATGTCGATCAGATGGTCGTGGTGCTCGTCGTTGACCGCCTCGTAGCGCGAGCGGCCGTCACGGAAGTCGTGGCGCTCCAGGATCCCGGCCTCCTCGAACAGCCGGACGGTGCGATAGACGGTGGCGATCGAGATGTGCGGATCGATCGCGGCGGAGCGGCGGTGCAGCTCCTCGACATCGGGATGATCGTCGGCGTCGGACAGGACCTTGGCGACGACTCGCCGCTGGTCGGTGATCCTCAAGCCCCGTTCGGCGCAGAGCGCCGCGATGTCGATCTTCCCGGTCATCGGGTGATTTTAGGGAGACGGCGGGCGCGGGGCAACCGCGCCCGCCGACTATTATTAGCGCTTGGCGGTGCGCTTGGTGCCGAGGCCGATCTTCTTGGCGAGCGTCCGGCGCTGCTGCGCATAGTTGGGCGCGACCATCGGATAGTCCGACGGCAGGCCCCATTTGGCGCGATAGGCGTCGGGCGTCAGGCTGTAGTGCGTCATCAGGTGGCGCTTCAGCATCTTCAGCTTCTTGCCGTCCTCGAGGCAGACGATGAAGTCCGGCTTGATCGACGAGCGAACCGACACCGCCGGCTCCTGCTTGGCGGCGGGCGCGGGCGCCACGGTGCCGAGGCGCGCCAGCGTCGAATAGACGCCCTCGATGATATTGGGCAGATCGGACACCGCGACCGTATTGTTGGCGACATGCGAGGATACGATGTCGGCGGTCAGCGTCAGAAGCTCGTTATGCGCGGCGTTTGTGTCGTCCATCTTGTTGGCTCCTTTAGGCGAATAATATCGCGAAACTTGGCTTGGACGCCGCTATGTCGTTTTGGATGTAATTTGGCAAGTCGCGGCGCGAACGCTCTTCTAGGCGTTCAAGTCCCGGCGCATCGTGATTGCATCGAAACGTGCGCCATCGATGCCGGTATAATAGTCTTTCCGCCGCCCGACTTCGATAAAACCGGCGCGCGCATAAAGCGAAGCCGCGAGATTTCCATCGCGAACCTCCAGGAACAAGGTACGCGCGCCGCGCAACTTGGCGCCCATCGCCGCCGCGTCGATCAGCCGCCGCCCGAGGCCTTCGCCACGCGCTTCGCGCACCACCGCGACCAGCAAGAGCTCGGCCTCGTCGAGCACGCGGCGAGTCAGCGCGAAGCCGACGGGATCGCCGTCGCGGTCGGCTCGCTCGGCCCAGGTGTCGGGCGTCGCCAGCGCGCCGCCGAGCTGGACGCGCGACCACGCCTCGCCGAAGCGCGGGTCGAAGGCGTCCTCCATAACCCGGGTCAGCGCCTCCGCATCGGCCGGCGCGGCGATCGTCAGCCGGATCACGCCGGCAGCTTCGCATCGGGGGCGCGGACGTAGAGCGGGCGCGGCGGCAGCGCGCGGTCTTCGGGCCGCAACAGCAACACGTCGCGGGCGCTCGGCCAGTCGGGTCCGATGATCATCAGGCTGGGCTCGACCAGCGCCAGGGTCGCGGCGCCCGATCCGGCGACCGCGTGATATTTCGCGCGCTGCGCCGCCTCGGGCGGCGAAAGCGCGGCGATCGAGTCCGCCCTCCCGTCGCGTTCGAATTGTTGAACGTAGAGCTCGCCCCGCCCCGCCTCCAGCGCGACGAATACCGAGGAGAGTTCGGGATCGCGGGCGAACGCGGCGGCGCCGACGAGCGCGGTCGACTGGAATCCGCCGACCGGCGCGCTCCACGCCAGCCCCAGGGCCCGCGCGGCGGCGACGCCGACCCTGATGCCGGTGAAGCTGCCGGGACCGACATCGACGAGGATTTCGTCGGCGCGGCTGACGCCCGCCTCCCGCATCAGCGTTTCAATCAAGGGCAGCAGCCGTTCGGCGTGGCCCCGGCCGATCACCTCATCGGCGGCGGCGATCAGGCGCTCCCCGTCGAACAGCGCCGCCGAGCAGCTGGCGAGAGCGGTGTCGATGGCGAGGCGGATCATTCGGACGTCAAGCGATCCGGCATGCCTCGTCGAACGACAGGCGCGGCAGGCGCTCGAACAGCTTGTCGTCGGTGCCCTTGCCGAGCGCGCAGATGAAATTGGTTTCGTGGGTGGTGCCGGCGAAGAAGGCGGCGTCGACCTTCGCCTTGTCGAAGCCCGACATCGGCCCGCAATCGAAGCCGAGCGCGCGGGCGGCGAGCATGAAATAGGCGCCTTGCAGCGACGAGTTGCGGAAGGCGGTCTCGCGGATCGCGTCGCCCTTGAACCAGAACTTGGCGGTCGGCTCGTGCGGGAAGAGCTGCGGCGCCTTCTCGTGGAATTCGAGATCCATGCCGATGATCGCGGTGACGGGGGCGGCGAGCACCTTGGGCGCGTTGCCCGCGCTGACGCAGGCGGCGAGCGCCTGCTTGCCCTCCGCGCTCTCGACGAAGACGAAGCGCGCCGGCGACAGGTTGGCCGATGTCGGGCCCATCTTGGCGAGATCGTAGATCGCCTGAAGGTCGTCGCGGGTGACGGGGGCATCGGACCAGCCGTTGCGGCTGCGGGCGGTGCGGAACAGCGCGTCGAGCGCGCGGTCGTCGAGGAGCGGTTCTGTCATGGCGCCCCCTTAGAGAGGCGGTGGCGCTTTCGCTAGATGGCGCGGACGTCGACGACTTCGGGGACGTAGTGCTTCAGGAGGTTCTCGATGCCGCCCTTCAGGGTCGCGGTCGACGACGGGCAGCCCGAGCAGGCGCCCTGCATCTGGAGGTAGACGACGCCCTTGTCGAAGCCGCGATAGATGATGTCGCCGCCGTCGTTGGCGACCGCCGGGCGGATGCGGGTGTCGATGAGGTCGCGGATCTGCGCGATGATGTCGGCGTCGGCGGGGTCGTCGTGAAGCTCGGGCTCGGCGTCGCCGACCGCGAACAGCGGCGCGCCGCTGGCGAAATGGTCGACGAGGATGCCGAGGATCTGAGGCTTCAGCATCTCCCAGTCGGCCGAGCCCTCGGCCTTGGTGACCGAGACGAAGTCGGAGCCGAAGAACACGCGCTCGACGTCGCCGAGCTCGAACAGGTTCTTCGCAAGCGGCGAGGCGTCGGCGTCCTCGGGGCGCGCGAAGTCGGCGGTGGCGCCGTCGGTGATGCCGCGTCCGGGCAGGAATTTCAGGGTCGCCGGGTTCGGCGTGCGCTCGGTCTCGATGAACATGGACGTCATGTGGCCCCGCAGGCGCCCAAGATCAAGCGAAGCGGTCGTCGGTGAGCGCGCCGGGGACGATGATCACCGGGCATGGGAGCGCCGCCGACGCCTCGCCGGCGAAGAAGCTGACGAGCGGTCCTGGGCCGCCGGTCGGGGAGGCGGCGAGGACGAGACGGCGGATGCTCGGGTCGGCCCTGATCGCGGCGAGGATCTGCTCGGCGGCGTCGCCGTGGCGGATCTCGACCGTCGGGCGGGTGCCGGTGTCGCCCAGCACGCCGTCGGCGACCTCGGCGAGCAGGCTCTCGGCCTTGTCGCGCGCCTCGGCCTCGATCGCGTCCTGGACGCCGCCGAAGGGAATGAAGTCGGTCGGCGCGATGATGTTGAGGAGGGCGACCCTGGCCCCGACCTCGATCGAGCGGCGGACCGCGAAGCGCAACGCCACCTTCGCCTCCGGCGTGTCGTCGATGACGACGAGGTAGCAGTAATCGGCGGCGTGGTCTGTCACGCCGCCGAAACTAGTCCGTTTGTGAGCCCGACGCTACTTGCGCGTCTTGGGAGGGTCGATCGCGACGTGGATCGTCTCGCCCGAGCGGCCGGGGAAGTTGGTGAACAGCGCCTGCACGAGGTTGGGCACCAGCTCGGTCAGGCTGTCGCTGCGAGTCGTCGCGTCGGCCCGGCCCTCGAACACGCTTTCGCCGTTCGACGTGCGGTTGATCTTCATCGCCACGAAGCTGCGGTAGACGGTGTAGGAATAGACCTCGGGCTGGTTCCAGCCCCACGGGCCATAGAAGGGGTCCCAGACGCCAAGGCCGTAGAAACCCCGGCCGTAGCGACCGCCGTAGCGCGGGCCCCAGGGACCGAAGCCGTAACCATAGCCGAAGCCGGCGCCGACGCCGGGACGGGTCGCGATCTTCTCGCGACCGTTGGAGACGCCGTAGTCGAGATCGACGATCAGCGTCGCGGCGCTCGCCGAGGCGGCGGGGCGGTAGCCGACGGCATAGAGCCGGTCGCGGACCAGGTTGGCATAGGTCGCGAACTCGAGCCCGCCGGCCTTCTTGGGATCGTGCGACTGGATGTAGAAGCTCTGCGCGTCGGGCGCCGGCAGCGCCTGGAAGCGGTGGACATCGGCACGGAACGGTGTCGCGCAGGCGGCGAGCAGCGACAGCGCGCCGAGTGCGAGGATTTTGGCGATGCGCATGGGGACTCGAACCTTCTTGTTCTTTGTTTCGGTCGTCCTGCGGCGACTACCGGCGATCAACTGAACAGGTGGTGAACAGTTCCCCCGATCACCGAGTCAGGCCAACCACTTGCTTGACCTGGGCGAGGGTCGGCTCGGCAAGCGCCGCCGCGCGGCCGGCGCCGTCGGCAAGGATGCGGTCCAGCTCGGTCTCGTCTTCCATCAGAGCGCGATAGCGTGTGCTGATGGGCGTCAGCGCCGCGACGGCGCGCTCGGCGAGCGCCGGCTTGAAGGCGCCGAAGCCCTTGCCGGCATAGTCGTCGAGCACCGCCTGCGGCGTCGTGTCGCCGAGCGCCGCGTAGAGCGCGACGAGGTTGCGCGCCTCCGGCCGCCCGTCGAGGCCGGCGACGCCCTCGGGCAGCGGTTCGGCGTCGGTCTTCGCCTTCCTGACCTTCGACGCGATGGTGTCGGCGTCGTCGTTGAGGTTGATCCGGCTCATGTCCGACGGATCGGACTTCGACATCTTGGCCTGGCCGTCGCGGAGCGACATGACGCGGGTCGCCGGGCCCTGGATGTAGGGCGCGGGCAGCGGGAAGAGCTCGACGCCGTAATCGGCGTTGAACTTCTGCGCGATGTCGCGGGCGAGCTCCAGATGTTGCTTCTGGTCCTCGCCGACCGGAACGTGGCTCGCCTTGTAGACGAGCACGTCGGCGGCCTGCAGCACCGGATAGGCGTAGAGGCCGATCGAGGCGCCCTCGCGGTCCTTGCCCGACTTCTCCTTGAACTGCGTCATGCGGTTGAGCCAGCCCATCCGCGCGGTGCAATTCAGGATCCACGCCAGCTCGGCATGCGCGCGGACCGCGCTCTGCGGGAACAGGATGGCGCGCGCCGGATCGACGCCCGACGCCAGAAGCGCCGCCGCCATCGAACGCACGTTGGCGCGAAGCTCGGCGGGGTCGTTCCAAACGGTGATGGCGTGCAGGTCGGCGAGAAAGAACACGCATTCGTGCTCGTCCTGCATCCGAACCCAGTTGCGGATCGCCCCCAGATAATTGCCGAGGTGAAGGTTTCCGGTGGGCTGGATGCCCGAGACGACGCGATTGCTCATGATGCGCGCGCCTTCGGGGAACCCGCCGCCGAGGTCAAGCGGCGGCGAGCGACCTTAGGCGGCGACGGCGTAGTCGAACCCCGCCTCGTCGTTCTCACCCGTCATCGGCGGCGCGGCTTCGGCCGGGTGAGTCACGACGTCCGCGCTCCGCGACGTGCGGACCGGGAACGCCCAGCGCGAGGCGGCGACGAGCAGCCCGGCGACGACGTAGGTGGCGAGCACCGCGACCGGAGCCCAGATCAGCGCGGCGGCCAGTGCGACGCGCAGATAATTGGCGTTGAAACCGAAATCCTCGCCCAGCGCCTCGCACACGCCGAACAGCGTGTCGTCGCGGGTGAGGAGGGAGGGCTGGGAGTTCTGCATCGGACTGGTCCTCGGATCGAAGCGGGACGATCCCGCCGGATGCGGAAGGCATTGCATGGGCCGTGCCAGAGGAACGTACGGCTGACTTTCCAATCGGTTAGCCGCGTCGCGATGATGAGCAGACTCCTCCGCCACGCCAAAAGTTGGGAAAACACGCCACTCATCAGGACGGCGCTCTAGAGCGTTTTTGTGCTGACTTAATCCACGCCGCTCATCCCGAGCGAAGTCGAGGGACGCACGGAGGGGCCATGCGTCCCTCGACTTCGCTCGGGATGAGCGGCGTGGGTGATTCAAGTCAGGCGGATTTCGCTCTAGCGCCGGCGCAGCGCCTTCAGGTCGGCGAGCTTGAAGGCTCCGAACAGCAAGGCCGCGCCGAAATAGGCGGCGGCGCCCGCGAGCATCAGGCCCCCCACCGCGACGACGCGCTCGACGAAGATGCCGCCGGTGTGGCGGTCGACGATCGGATCGAGCCCGAACAGCACCGCGCCCATCGCGGCGCTGGCGAGGATCAGGCGGAGGGTGCGCCGCTTCAGTTGCGCGTCGGCGGCGAAGTGGCCGCGCTTGTGAAGCACCCAATAGAGCAGCGCGACGTTGACCCAGGCCGAGAGCGCGGTGGAGAGCGCCAGGCCGACGTGCGCGAAACGCCAGATCAGACTCAAATTGCCGACCAGGTTGACCAGCATCGCGGCGAGCGCGATCCGAACCGGGGTCCTGGTGTCGGCGCGGGCGTAGAAGCCCGGCGTCAGCACCTTGATCAGCACATAGGCGGGAAGGCCGAGCGAGAAGGCCGAGAGCGCGGCGGCGCTGGCGCTGGTGTCTTGCGCGGTGAAGGCGCCGAACTGGAACAGGCCGCGGATGATCGGCTCGGCGGCGATCATCAGCGCGGCGGTGGCGGGAAGCGCCAGCAGCAGCGCCAGCTCGATCGCCCGGTTCTGGTAGCTCGCCGCCGCCGCCTCGTCGCCGCCGCCGATCTGGCGCGACAGCGTCGGCAGGATCGCGGTGCCGACTCCGATGCCGATCAGGCCGAGCGGCAGCTGGTTGATGCGGTCGGCGTAATAGAGGTAGGAGACCGAGCCTTGCGGCAGGAAGCGCGCGGCGAGCGAGGTCGAGATCAGCAGGTTGAACTGCACCGCCCCCGCGCCGAGCGCGGCGGGCCAGATGATCGCCAGCAGCTTGTTCACCTGCGGCGTCAGCCTGGGCGGCTTCAGGCGGAGCGATACGCCGGCCTTGCGGCAGGAATAGATCAGCCACAGCAATTGCATGACGCCCGACACGGTGACCGAGATCGCCTGCACGCGCGCGGTCTCGATGTCGTTCGCCCCCCGGAACACCGTCAGCCCGACGATCATGCAGATGTTGAGCAGCACCGGGGCGGCGGCATTCACCCAGAAGCGGTGGAGCGAGTTGAGGATGCCGCCCAGGAGCGAGACGAGCGAGATCAGCGCCAGATAGGGGAAGGTGATCCGCGTGAACTCGGTGGCGAGCTTGAGCTTCTCCGGCCCGCCGTCGGGGAAGCCGCCGGTCATCGCCCAGACGATCGGCGCGGCGGCGAGCATCATGACGACGGTGAAGAAGACCAGGATCGGCAGCAGCACCGACAGCACGTTCTCGGCGAAGGCGAGGCCCGCCGGGAGCCCTTCGCGCCCCTCCTTCTCCGCCTCGCCGATCGTCCGGTTGAACATCGGCACGAAGGCGGAGGCGAAGGCGCCCTCGGCGAACAGCGCGCGGAACAGATTGGGCAGGCGCCAGGCGATCAGGAAGGCGTCCGACGCGAAGCCCGCGCCGACGAAGCGCGCCATCAGCATGTCCCGGACGAAGCCGAGGATTCGGCTGACGAGCGTCAGCCCGCCGATGACGCCGGTGGCGCGGAGGAGGCCGGTGGCGGCGGGTTTGGGCGAAAGGTTGGTCATCGGTGGGCTCACGCCCACCTAACCGTTCGTCCTGAGCTTGTCGAAGGACGTGGTGGCACGGCCTGCGCGACCTCGTGGTTCGACAGGCTCACCACGAACGGATGTGGGAAAATGGCGCGAAAGCGGTCGCAGCCGCTCAGGCGCTGCCTTCCATCACCTGGGGCATCTCGCCACCCTGCTGGCGCTGCGCCATGTAGAGCGCCATGAAGTCGATCGGCTCCAGCATCAGCGGCGGGAAGCCGCCGTCGCGGGTCGCGTCGGCGACGATGCGGCGGGCGAACGGGAAGATCAGGCGCGGCGCCTCGACCAGCAGGAAGGGCTCCAGCGCCTCCTCGGGGATGTTGCGGAGGCCGAACAGGCCGGCATAGACCAGCTCGACGATGAACGAGGTCGTGTCCTCGGTCTTGGCGGTCGCCTCGATCTTGAGTTCGACCTCGTAAACGTCGTCGCCCGCCTTGCGCGCGTTGACGTTGACGTTCATCTCGATCTGCGGCTGCGATCCCGCCTGGAAGGAGCGCGGCGCGTTCGGGTTCTCGAACGACATGTCCTTCACATATTGCGCGATGATGCCGACCTGCGGAGGCGCGTCGTCGCCCGCCGTCTCGGTCGCCAGATCGGGGGTCGCGTCGTCGGTGTCGGCCATGGTCTGAAGCGTCTTTCGAGCTCGTAAAAGTGGCGCGTCCGCTAGCAGGCGGGGCAGGCGGAGGCAAGCGCGCCGCGACGCTGTTGCACATGCCCGTGGGCGCGCGCGGGCGCTATAGGCGGCCGCATCGCATGACGACCAAACCGATCTTCTTCGACCCGACCGGACGGCGCGGCCGCCATCTCGGCCGCCTCAGCTGGCTGATCGGCGCGGCGCTCGTCGCCGCCGCCGCGCTGTTCGTCGCGACCCTGCTCTACGTGCCGACCCCGAGGTCGATCGAGATCGAGGCGCGGCGCGGGCATGAGGTGGGCGGGGTCGCGGGCGAGGTCCGCCATGTCGCGCGCGAGGTGCGGCACCGCACCAGGGCCGCGCTGCGCGGCGCCGGCTGGCTGCCGGCCAGGCTGCCGCACGCCGCCAATCCCGGCCATCCCGTGGCGGTCGGCTTCTACACGCCGTGGGACGACGCCAGCGCCGCCAGCCTCGCGCATCATGTCGAGGATCTCGACTGGGTGGTGCCGCACTGGCTGTCGGTGATCGGGCCGGCGCACAGGCTCCAGGTGCTGGGCGACGCGAAGGGCCACGCCATCCTGCGCGGCGCGGTCCACCGCCCGCTGGTGCTGCCGATGATCCAGAACGCGGTGAACGGCAAATGGGACGGCGCGGGCGCGGCGCGGCTGTTCGCCGACCCGCGCGAGCGCGCCAGGCTGATCGCCGGCATGGTTTCGGCGGTCGCCCGCGAGCGCGGCGGCGGCATCATGCTCGACTTCGAGACGCTGCCGTCGGCGGCGCTGCCCGACTATCTGAGCTTCGTCCGCGAGACGCATGCGGCATTCGCCAAACGAGGCCTGCTGGTGGCGATGGCGGTGCCGTTCGACGACAGCAACTGGCCCTATGCCGCGTTCGGCAAGGCCGCCGACCGGCTGTTCCTGATGGCCTATGACGAGCATTGGGAGACCGGCGCGCCCGGCCCGATCGCCTCGCAGCGCTGGTTCGTCGACACGCTGGCGCGGCGGCTGGCGGGGCTCGACCCGGCGAAGACGATCGTCTGCATCGGCCAGTACGCCTACGACTGGAGCGACGGCTCGCCGTCGACTCTGACCGTCGAGGAGGCGTGGCTGCGCGCGCATGATTCGGAGAGCGCGATCCGCTTCGACGCGTCGAGCGGCAACGCGACCTTCGACTATGACGACGACGGCCATTCGCACCATGTCTGGCTGCTCGACGCGGCGAGCGCCTTCAACCAGATCGCGGCGGCGCGCGACATGGGCACCGCAGGCGTCGCGCTGTGGCGGGTGGGGTCGGAGGACACCGCTTTATGGTCGGTGTTCGGCCGTCACGCGAGCGGCCCCGCCGGACTGGCGCACCTGCCCGCCGGCCAGAACGTCGATGTCGAGGGCAAGGGCGAGCTGGTCGAGGTGACCGCGCGGCCGACGACCGGCGCGCGCAGCCTGCGCTTCGGCGCCGACGGCCTGATCTTCGACGAGATCTACACCCGGCTGCCGACGCCCTATGTCATCCAGCGCGCCGGCTACAGGCCGGGCGTCGTCGCGCTGACCTTCGACGACGGGCCCGATCCAAAATGGACGCCGAAGGTGCTCGACATCCTGAAGGCCGAGCATGTCCGCGCCACCTTCTTCGTCATCGGCGAGAACGCGCTCGACAATGAAGGCCTGCTCCGGCGGACGCTCGCCGAGGGGCATGTCGTCGGCAACCACAGCTACACCCACCCCAACCTCGGGCTGATGAGCCCGCGCGGCGTGGCGCTGGAGCTCAACAGCAACCAGCGGCTGTTCGAGGCTTTCACCGGCCGCACGATGCGGCTGTTTCGCGCGCCGTTCTTCGGCGACGCCGAGCCGACGACGCCCGACGAGATCGACGCGGTGCTCGGCGGGCAGCGGCTGGGCTACGTCTCGGTCGGGCTGCACGTCGATTCGGAGGATTGGCGCCATCCCGGCGTCGCGGCGATCGTCCGGAACGTGCTGGCGGGGGTCGAGAACCCCGATCCCGAGCATGGCGGGCAGGTCGTGCTGCTCCACGACGCCGGCGGCGACCGCGCGCAGACCGTGACGGCGCTGCCGCTGATCATCCGGGCGCTGAAGGCCAAGGGCTACCGTTTCGTCACCGCGCCCGAGCTGATCGGCCTCACCGCCGCCGACGTCATGCCGCCGGTCGCCGACCCGGCGGCGGCGCGGACCGACAAGGTCATCTTCCTGTCGCTCGCCTTCCTGAAGCGCGCGATGGGCGTGCTGTTCGGCATCGCGATCACGCTCGGCATCGCGCGCGCCGCGGTGATGACCGGCCTCGCGCTCCACGGTCGCCGGCGCGAGCGCGGCGTGCCGGTCCCGGCGATCGACCCCGGCCGCTTCGTCTCGGTGCTGATCCCGGCGTTCAACGAGGCGCGGGTGATCGAATCCTCGGTCCGCCGCGTGCTGGCGAGCGAAGAGGTTCGGGTCGAGGTCATCGTCATCGACGATGGCTCATCGGACGGCACGGCGGATGTGGTCCGCGCGGCGTTCGGCGAGCGCGGCGAGGTGCGAGTCCTCCAGCTCCCCAACGGCGGCAAGGCGGCGGCGCTCAACCGCGGGCTGGCGCTGGCGAGCGGCGACTATGTCGTGGCGCTCGACGCCGACACGCAGTTCGAGCCGAAGACCATCGCCCGGCTGGTGCGCTGGTTCGACGACCGCCGAGTCGGCGCGGTGGCGGGCAACGCGCGGGTCGGCAACCGGGTCAATCTCGTCACCCGCTGGCAGGCGCTGGAATATGTGACGGCGCAGAACCTGGAGCGCCGGGCGCTCGGCGCGGTCGGCGCGATCACCGTGGTGCCGGGCGCGGTCGGGGCGTGGCGGGCCGAGGCCTTGCGCGCGCTCGGCGGCTATCCGGCTGACACGCTCGCCGAGGACCAGGACCTGACGATCGCCATCCAGCGCGCCGGCTGGCGCGTCGTCTACGACCAGAGCGCGATCGCCTGGACCGAGGCGCCGCAGACCGTCCGCCAGCTGGCGCGCCAGCGCTATCGCTGGGCCTACGGCACGCTCCAGTGCCTGTGGAAGCACCGCGGCCTCCTCCGCCAGCGGCCGCTGCCGACGGCGCGCGGCCTCGCCCGCATCGGCCTGCCGCAAGCCTGGGCCTTCCAGATCGGCTTCGGCCTCTTGTCGCCGCTGATCGACCTCGCGCTGGTGATCGCGCTCGTCTTCACCGGGCTCGACATCAGTCAGCACGGCTGGGGCGTCAGCCACGACAATGTCGTGCGCATGGCGCTCTACTGGCTGCTGTTCGCCTGCGTCGATCTCGCCGCCGCCGCCACCGCCTTCGCGCTCGAGCCCGGCGAGGACCGGCGGCTGCTCTGGTATCTGGTGCCGCAGCGCGTCGGCTACCGGCAGATCATGTATTATGTCGTCGTGAAGGCCGTGCGCTCGGCGATGCGCGGGCCCTCGGTCGGCTGGGGCAAGCTGGAACGGCGGGGAAGCGTGGCGGGCGTCGGATAGTCCTGTGGCCCCTCGCTTGCGAATCGGGCGTTCTTCCCTATGTGGTAAGCAATGGCCGACGCTGTTAAGGTGGTCGCCCCCGTAGGACGAATGGCATGTCGGATAGCAGCTGGTGGATCGAGATCGTCTTTCTGGCGATGCTGGCCGGCTTCATCGCGCTCCGGCTGGTGAGCGTCCTCGGCCGCCGCACCGACGAGACGCCGGTCGGCGAGACTTTCCAGGGCGCGCGTCCGGAGATCGCCCGTCCGCCCGTCGTCGCCGACCTCCGGCCGCGCGGCGCCATCGACCTGCCGGCCGATTTTGATCCGGCGCTTCGCGAGCCGCTTCAGGCGATCGCCGATGCCGACGCCAGCTTCACCCCCTCCGGCTTCACCGAAGGCGCCAAGGCGGCCTATAAGCTCATCCTCGAAGCCTATTGGGCGGGCAACGACAAGGCGCTCGACGATCTCGTCTCCGATGAGGTGGCGCTGCAGTTCAAGCACGCCATCGAGGCGCGCGAGGCCGACGGCGTGACTCTGGAGAACCGGGTCGTCCGAATCGAGCGCGCCACGATCACCGCCGCGCGAATGACCGGCATGATGGCCGAGGTCACCGTGCGCTTCGACGCCGACCTGGCGCTCGTCACCCGCGACAAGGCGGGCGCGCTGATCGCCGGCTCGACCTCCGACGCGGTGCCGACCCACGACGTGTGGACCTTCAGCCGCCATGTCGGCGCCGATCACCCCAACTGGCTGCTGATCGAGACCGACGAGGATTGAGAGGCGCCTCTTGCCCCTCTCCTTCAGGGGAGGGGTTGGGGTGGGGAACAACCTCTCCACCCAAACCGCCGCTCGACGCCCAGCGCCCGCCCCCACCCCTACCCCTACCCCTCCCCCTCCCCTGAAGGAGAGGGGCGGCTCTGCCCCGGCGCAGCGCCTCTCTTGCCCCCGCCCGCGTCGCGCCTGTAGAGCCTGACGCCATGACGTCACGCCGTTTCCGGCTCCTTCCGCTGCTGCTCGTCGCGGCGCTCGCCGCCTGCTCGACGCCGCGCGGGCCGGTGGTCGCGCCCGTGCCGCCGCCGCCGGTCGCGACGCCCGTCACCCCGCCGCCGCCCGTCGCGCCGCAAACCGCGGTCGAAGCCGGCGTCCGCCCCGGCCCCGCGCTGGCCTCGCTCCCCGGCTGGGCCGAGAGCGACCAGAACGCCGCGCTCGCGGCTTTCGCCAAATCGTGCCGCGCGCTGCTGCGCCGCACCGATGCCTCGGGCCTGACGCAAGCCGGCGACTGGGCCGGCCCTTGCGCCGCCGCCGCCAACGCCACCGACGCCAGGGCCTTTTTCGCGGACCAGTTCGTGCCCGTCACCGTCGGCGAGGGCATCGGCCTCAACACCGGCTATTTCGAGCCCGAGATCGCGGGCAGCCGTACCGCCGACGCGATCAACAGCGTGCCGATCTACAGGCGGCCGGCCGACCTGATCGAGGTCGACCTCGGGCAATTCTCCGAAGCGCTCAAGGGCAAGAAGATTCGCGGCCGGGTCGAGGGCACGGCGCTGGTGCCTTATTGGGATCGCGGCCAGATCGAGGACGGCGCGCTCGCGGGCAAGAAGCTGGAGATCGCCTACGCCGCCGACCCCTACGAATTGTTCTTCCTGCATATCCAGGGCTCGGGCCGCGTCATCACGCCAAGCGGCGAGGTTATCCGAATCGGCTACGACGGGCAGAACGGCCGGGACTATGTCGGCATCGGCAGCCGGCTGCGCGGGCTCAATGTGCTCGGGCCGGGGCAGGCGACGATGGACGGCATCATCGCCTGGCTGCGCGCCAACCCCGAGCAGGGCAAGGCGCTGATGCGCGAGAACAAGAGCTATGTGTTCTTCAAGATCCTGACCGGCGACGGCCCCCTGGGGGCGCTCAACATGGCGCTGACTCCCGAGGTCTCGGTCGCCGCCGACCCGAAGTTCGTGCCGCTCGGCGCGCCGCTGTGGCTCGACACGATGATCCCCGAGCCGAACGATCCTTCGGCCCCCGCCGCCCCCGGCTACACCCAGACTCCGTTCCGCCACCTGATGGTCGCGCAGGACACCGGCGGCGCGATCAAGGGCGCCAACCGCTTCGACCTGTTCTGGGGCGCCGGGCAGCGCGCCCGCGCCGTCGCCGGCGGCCTGTCGTGGAAGGGCAGCGCGACGCTGCTGCTGCCGCGCGCCGCCGCCGAACGGCTGCTGGGTGGCGCGACCTCTCGGCCCTGACGAGGCGGCGCTATGGTCGCGCGTCGCCGCGACCGTGCGGCCGCTGCACGGCCGCTCGCGACTGACCCAGCGCCCGCTGCCGCGCCTCGTCGAGCGCGAGCCTGAACCGCCCGCGCCGCCGCGCGTCTCGAAGAAGGGCAACGCCCAGCCGGTCGCCGCAGCGACGCTCGACGGCGGCTGGGACCGGCGGATGAGCAAGGGACGGCTGGTCCCCGACCGGACGCTCGACCTTCACGGCTTCACCCGAGACGTCGCGCACGACATCCTGACCGGCGCGATCCGGGACGCCGCGCTCGATGGCCAGCGCGTCCTCCTCGTGGTTACCGGCAAGAGCGGCGGCGAGGGGCGCGGCGTCATCCGCGCGCAGCTGCCGCACTGGCTCGAAGCGCCGGCGCTCCGCTCCTACATCGCGGCGCTTCGCCCGGCGCACCCACGCCATGGCGGCGGCGGCGCCTGGTATGTGATATTGCGGCGGGCTCGTTGAGAAAGGCTTCGCTCATGCGCCACCTGCTTATGCTTCCGCTCATCCTCGCCACCGCCTGCGCCGCCAAGGCGCCCCCGGGCGATCAATCCGAACCGACGCTCGGCGGCTGCGACGCCGCCAAGGCGCAGTTCGCGGTCGGGAAAATCGCCGACGCGGCGCTCATCGCGAAGGTCAAGGCAGCCGCGGGCGGGCAGGCCGTGCGGCGCATCAAGCCGGGCCAGATGGTCACGATGGACTACAGCGACGGACGCCTGAACCTTACGTTGGATGGCAGCGGCAAGGTGACGAAAGTCACGTGCGGCTAACCCCTCTCCCGCTTGCGGGAGAGGGCGACTCGCGGCAGCGAGCGGGGTGAGGGAAACCTCCGAGTCTGGCGCCGCTCGCGCTGTCGCGCTTCGCCCCTCACCCCAACCCTCTCCCGCAAGCGGGAGAGGGAGCTCTTGTCACAGAATAAATTTGCTCAGGTCGTTGTCGCGCGCGATCGCCTTCAGCTGCGCGTCGACATAGGCCTTGTCGACCGTCACGCTTTCGCCGGCCCGCGTGTCGGCGTCGAAGCTCACGTCCTCCAGCAGCTTCTCCATCACCGTCTGCAGCCGCCTGGCGCCGATATTCTCGATGCGGTCGTTGACGTCGGCGGCGGTTCTGGCGATCGCGTCGATGCCGTCGTCGGTGAACTCCAGCGTCACGCCCTCTGTCGCGATCAGCGCCTTGTACTGGCGGACCAGCGACGCCTCGGTGTCGGTCAGGATGCGCTTGAAGTCGTCTTGGGAGAGGCCTTTCAGCTCGACCCGGATCGGCAGCCGCCCCTGAAGCTCGGGCAGCAGGTCGCTCGGCTTCGAGACGTGGAAGGCGCCGCTCGCGATGAACAGGATATGGTCGGTCTTCACCGGCCCGTATTTGGTGGCGACCGTCGTGCCCTCGATCAGCGGCAGCAGGTCGCGCTGGACGCCCTCGCGGCTGACCGATCCGCCGCGCACGTCGCTCACCGCGATCTTGTCGATCTCGTCGAGGAAGACAATGCCGTTCTGCTCGGCGCTGCGGATGGCGGCGGCGACGACCTCCTCCTGGTCGAGCCGCTTGTCGGATTCCTCGGCGACGAGCACCTCCCACGCCTGCTCGACCGGGAACTTCCGCTTCTTGGTGCGGCCGCCGAGCGCCTTTCCGAACATGTCGGACAGGTTGATCATGCCGACCTGCCCCGGCGCCATGCCGGGGATTTCGAGCGGCATGTTGCCGGGCTGGTCCTCGACCTCGACCTCGACTTCCCTGCCGGCGAGATGGCCGTCCTTGAAGCGCTGGCGGAAGCTTTGCCGGGTCGCTTCCGAAGCGTCCTTGCCGACGAGCGCATCGAGCAGCCGCGCCTCGGCGGCCTCCTCCGCCTTGTCGCGCACCGACGCGCGCTTGGCTTCGCGGACGAGGCGGATCGCTTCCTCGATGAGGTCGCGGATGATCGAATCGACGTCGCGGCCGACGTAGCCGACCTCGGTGAACTTGGTCGCCTCGATCTTCAGGAACGGAGCGTCGGCGAGCTTGGCCAGCCGCCGGCTGATCTCGGTCTTCCCGCAGCCGGTCGGCCCGATCATCAGGATGTTCTTGGGCGACACCTCGTCGCGGAGGTCCGCATCGAGCTGCTGGCGGCGCCAGCGGTTGCGCAGCGCGACCGCGACGGCCCGCTTGGCGTCGGTCTGGCCGACGATGTGGCGGTCGAGCGCCTCGACCACCGCCTTGGGAGTCAGCGCGGCGTTCTCGGTCATTTCGATGAGTCCAGCGATTCGAGGGTGACGTTGTCGTTGGTGTAGACGCAGACCTCGGCGGCGATCTTCATGGCGCGGCGCGCCACGCCTTCCGCGTCCAGCTCGGTGTCGACCAGCGCGCGGGCGGCGGCGAGCGCGTAATTGCCGCCGGAGCCGATCGCCGCGACTCCGTCGGCGGGCTCCAGCACGTCGCCGGTGCCGGTGAGGATGAGCGTCACGTCCTTGTCGGCGACGACCATCATCGCCTCGAGCTTGCGGAGATAACGGTCGGTTCGCCAGTCCTTGGCGAGCTCGACCGCGGCGCGAAGCAGCTGGCCGGGATAGCGCTCGAGCTTGGTCTCGAGCCGCTCGAACAGCGTGAAAGCGTCGGCGGTCGCGCCGGCGAAGCCGCCGATCACGCTGCCATCCTCGCCGAGCTTGCGCACCTTCCGGGCGTTCGCCTTGATGATCGTCTGGCCGAGCGAGACCTGGCCGTCGCCGGCGACGACGACCTTGCCGTTCTTGCGGACCGACAGGATCGTCGTGCCGTGCCAATTGGGGAAATCCGACATTGGGAAACTTTCGAGAAGCGATGACGCCGCGAATGGGCTCGATGCCGATATAGGGGGCCGCCGGGCGGTTTCCAGATTGCCGGATTAGACCACGCTCCGCGTTCGGAGTAAGCGTAAGCCGTGGTTGGGATCGGTGTAGATTGGCTGCGTGCGTTCTGCGCTCTGGCGGCGCTGCTGCTTTTCGCAGGCGCGGCGGCGGCCGAAGGGCTGCCGTGCCATGCGCTGGCGCCGGCCGGCGCGCCGCTCGCGGCCTCCGCCGTGGCGTCGCTTCCCTTCGATTGCGGCTCTGACGCCGGGGCGTTTCGCGACCGCTGGCTGTGGATGCGCCTGCTGCCGCCCGCCGACGGCGCCGAGCGCGACCTCGTCGTCCGCCCGACGCGCGTCGATGCCTTGCGAGTCGTCGTTGCCTACGCCGACGGCGGCTTCGCCACCGACGAGGTGCGCGCCGGCGCGTTCGGCGACCATTGGTCGATGGACAATCGCGTCAGCTTCGACCTCCCGGCCCGCGCGACGCCGGTCGTCGCGGTCTACCTCGGCGCGAACCGCCTGCGCTTCGCCGATACGCTGTCGCCGCAGCTGATGGACACGCCGACCGCGCGGCGGACGAGCACGATCGACGCGCTGCTGATCGGCGCCTCGTTGGCGCTCCTGTTCGCAAGCTTCGTCTACAACGGCTTCCGCCTCGTCGCGCAGGGCCAGCGGGCGCTCGCCGGCCATGTGCTGTGGGCGCTGCTGCTGTTCATCTGGGGCTTGCTCGTCTCGCAAGCCGTTCTGGTGGTTTTCCCCGGCATCGCCGGAACCTGGTCGGCGCGGCTGGCGACGGTGGTGGCGTGCGCCGCGATCGCCGCCGCGACCTGGCTGTTCGCCGCGATGGTCGAGGTCGAAATCCTGGGGCGCGGCATCAAGCGGCTGATCGTCGTCACCGGCCTCGGGCCGTTCCTGCTGTCGCTGATAACGATCCGCGAGCTCGGCGGCCGTGCGGGCGTGATGGAGAACCTGATCAACGCCGCGGCGGTGACGCCCATCCTCGTCGTCACCCTGTTCGCCGGAGTCGCCATCGCGAGGGGCAGCCGGGCGGCGCGCGAGTTCGCCTTCGCCTGGATCCTGCCGATGGCGGCGGTGCTGACCTCGTCGCTTCTCGACATCAGCCGCATTCCCGGCGCCTCGGGGCAGGTCTCGGTCCTGGTCGCCTCGGCGCTGCAGACCATCCTGCTGTCGATGACGATGACGATGCGCCTGGGGCAGGTCCGCGCCGAGCGGGATCGGGCGCGGGTCCTCGGCGCGGAATATCAGAGGCTGGCGCTGACCGACCCGATGACGGGGCTGCTCAACCGCCGCGGCTTCGTCGAAGCGGTCGAGCGGCTGCTCGGCACGCCGGAGCCGGTCGGCCTCGCCCTGCTCGACCTCGATTATTTCAAGGCGATCAACGACAGCTTCGGCCACGGCACCGGCGACGATGTGCTGGTCGAGGTCGGCGCGGCGCTGCGGAGCGTCTGTCCCGCGCGGGGAATCGCCGGGCGGCTCGGCGGCGAGGAGTTCGGCATCGCGGTGCCCGGTCTCACCGGCCCGGCGCTCGCCGACCATGCCGAGGCGATCCGGCTCGCCGTCGCGGGAATCGAGCTGGCGGGCATGCTCGACGAGCGCCGCGTCGCCTGCAGCATCGGAGTCGCCGACACCCAGACCGCGGGCGACGCGAGCTTCGACCTGCTGTTCCGCGCCGCCGACCGGGCGATGTACGACGCCAAGCGCCGCGGCCGCGACCGGGTCGTCGTGGCGCGCCGAAGCCCGCGCGCGGTCGGCGTCTAGCCCCGCGCCGTCCCAACGAACATGAAGGCGACCGCGCCGACCAGGCAGGCGAAGGCGCCGAGGTGGCGCCAGCCCGGCGTCTCGCCGAGCCAAGCCCAGGCGAACAGCACGAACACCAGCAGCGTGATTACCTCCTGCGTCACCTTGAGCTGCCCTGCCGTGAAGCCGTGCGAATAGCCGATGCGGTTGGCCGGCACCGCGAGGCAATATTCGACGAAGGCGATGCCCCACGAGATGAGCACCACCTTCCACAGCGCGGCGTTCGGAAAGCGCAATTGGCCGTACCAGGCGGCGGTCATGAAGACGTTTGAGGCGATGAGCAGGGCGATCGTCGGCATGGCTGTCTCCGTCGGGCGGCACCGCATTATCTATCGCGGCGCATCCCGTCCGCCGCTATACGCCCTCGCATGCGCACCGCGACCGTCAGCCGCAAGACCAGCGAAACCTCGATCGACGTCACCGTCGACCTGGACGGCACCGGCAAATACGCCGTGTCGACCGGCATCGGCTTCCTCGACCACATGGTCGAGCAGCTGTCGCGCCACGGCCTCATCGACATCGACCTGAAGGCGGTCGGCGACCTCCACATCGACCAGCACCACACCACCGAGGACAGCGCGCTGGCGCTCGGCGAGGCGGTGGCCAGGGCGCTCGGCGACAAGGCGGGCATCGCGCGCTACGGCGAGGCGCACGCGCCGATGGACGAGACGCTGACCCGAGTCGCGCTCGACATCTCCGGCCGGCCCTACCTCGTCTGGAAGACCGCGTTTTCGACGCAGCGCCTCGGCGAATGGGACACCGAGCTGATCGAGCACTGGTTCCACAGCTTCGCGCAGACCGCTGGCCTGACGCTGCACGTCGAGACGCTCTACGGCAGCAACAACCACCATATCGTGGAGAGCGCCTTCAAGGCGCTGGCGCGGGCGCTGCGGCAGGCGGTCGAGATCGATCCGCGTAAAGGCAGCGTGATTCCGTCGACCAAGGGGTCGCTCTAGGTGCAGCCCGCCAAGCTATCGCCCCTCCCCTTCAGGGGAGGGGTTGGGGTGGGGCTTTCGGGCCGCACTCTGAGCCGGTGGATAGTCCCCACCCCCTACCCCTCCCCTGAAGGGGAGGGGCGAGCCGCTTCTCATGCCTAAGGTCGCCGTCATCGACTACGGCGCCGGCAACCTCCGTTCGGTCGCCAAGGCGGTCGAGGCGGCGGGGGGCGATGTCCTCGTCACCGCCGACCCCGCCGAAGTGCTCAACGCCGATCGCATCGTCCTCCCCGGCGTCGGCGCCTTCGCGCACTGCATCGGGTCGCTGAAGCGCGTCCCCGGCCTCGTCGCGGCGCTGGAGCGGCGGGTGCGGGAGCAGGGCGCGCCGTTCCTCGGCGTCTGCGTCGGCATGCAATTGCTCGCCGATCGCGGCACGGAACATGGCGCGACCGACGGCCTCGGCTGGATCGGCGGCGCGGTGACTCGCCTCGCGCCCGGCGACGCGGCGCTCAAGATCCCGCACATGGGCTGGACCGAGGTCGCGCCGCGCACCGCGCACCCGGTGGTCGGCGCGGGCACCGGCTATTTCGTCCACAGCTACCGTTTCGCGCCGAGCGACGCGGCGAGCGTCGTCGCCGACTGCGACTATGGCGGCTCGTTCGCCGCTGCTGTTGGCCGCGACAACATCCTCGGCGTCCAGTTCCATCCGGAGAAAAGCCAGGCCTACGGCCTCGGCGTGCTCTCGGCTTTTCTAAAGTGGCGCCCGTGATCGCCCCAAATTCTCCGTTCGTCCTGAGCCTGTCGAAGGACGTGGTCGCACGGCCTGCGCGACCTCATGGTTCGACAGGCTCACCACGAACGGATGTCGGAGGGGACCGCGAGGCAGTAAAAGGGCGCGAGCCATGATCATCTTCCCCGCCATCGACCTGAAGGGCGGCAAGGTCGTCCGCCTCGCCGAGGGGGACATGGACCGCGCGACGATCTACGGCGACGACCCCGGCACGCAGGCCGCCGCCTTTGCCAGGGCGGGCGCGACGTGGCTCCACGTCGTCGACTTGGACGGCGCCTTCGCCGGCCACAACGTCAACACGGGCGCGGTCGAGAGCGCCTTGAAGGGCTTCCCCGGCAAGCTCCAGCTCGGCGGCGGCATCCGAAGCGCCAAGCAGATCGAGCGCTGGCTGTCGCTCGGCGTCGCGCGTGTCGTGCTCGGCACCGCGGCGCTCGACGACCCCGATCTCGTCCGGGGTGCGGCGCGCGACTATTCGGGGCAGGTCGTGGTCGCGGTCGACGCGAAGGACGGCATGGTCGCGACCCGCGGCTGGGCGGACGTCTCGACGCTCGCCATCGCCGAGCTGGCCAAGCGCTTCGAGGACGCCGGCGTCGCGGCGCTCCTCTTCACCGACGTCGGCCGCGACGGGATGCTCAAGGGCGTCAACATCGAGGCGACGGTGGCGCTCGCCCGCTCCACGGCGATCCCCGTCATCGCCTCGGGCGGCGTCGCGGGCATCGCCGACATCGAGCAGCTCAAGCGATACGAGGCGGACGGCATCGAGGGCGTGATCACCGGCCGCGCGATCTACGACGGGCGGCTGGACCTGGGCGAGGCGCTGAAGGTCGCCGGATGAGTCACAACGTCCGCGTCATCCCCTGCCTCGACGTCGCCAACGGGCGGGTGGTGAAGGGCGTCAACTTCGTCGATCTGGTCGATGCGGGCGATCCGGTCGAGCAGGCGCGGCTGTACGACGCCGCTGGCGCCGACGAGCTTTGCTTTCTCGACATCGCGGCGACGCACGAGAACCGCGGCACGCTGCTCGATGTCGTGGCGCGCACCGCAGATGTCTGCTTCATGCCGCTGACCGTCGGCGGCGGGGTGCGGTCGGAGGACGACGCGCGGGCGCTTCTGCTGGCGGGCGCGGACAAGGTCGCGGTCAACTCGGCGGCGGTCGCCGATCCCTCGCTGGTCTCGGCGCTCGCCACGCGCTTCGGCGAGCAGTGCATCGTCGTCGCGATCGACGCCAAGCGCGTCGGCGACCATTGGGAAATCTTCACCCACGGCGGCCGCAAGGCGACGGGCATCGACGCCGTCGCCTTCGCCCGCCAGGTCGCGGACCTCGGCGCCGGCGAAATCCTGCTGACCAGCATGGACCGCGACGGCACCCGCAGCGGCTTCGACAACGCGCTGGTCCGCGCCGTCGCCGACAGCGTGCCCGTCCCGGTCATCGCCTCGGGCGGCGTCGGCAGCCTCGATGACCTCGTCGCGGGCGTCACCGAGGGCCACGCCAGCGCCGTGCTCGCGGCGTCGATCTTCCACTTCGGTCAGGCCACCATCGGCGAGGCGAAAGCGCGGATGGCGGCAGCGGGAATTCCGGTCCGGCTGGCGTGACCGGCGTTCTTTGGCGCGGAAGCGCTGTCCTACAGCCGCCACCTTCGGTTATGCTCGATTCGTGACCTTCGGACCGCGCCCCACCTTGTTCGGCAGAGACGCAACAATCGAACAGCGCCGCGCAACGAAATTGCCGAACCCCCGTGACTCTAGGGACTCTAAGCTAGATTGGGGCCGCGCATGACCGACTTCATCGGCCCGCTCTACGCGACGATTCGCGCCCGCCGCGACGCGAACCCCGAGACCTCCTATGTCGCCAGCCTGACCGCCAAGGGCCGCGCCAAGATCGCCCAGAAGGTCGGCGAGGAAGCCGTCGAGACGGTGATCGCCGCAGTCGCCGACGACCGCGCGGGCGTGATCTCCGAATCCGCCGACCTGCTCTTCCACCTCGCCGTGCTGTGGGCCGATGCCGGCGTGACGCCTGACGACATCGCCGCCGAATTGAAGCGCCGCGAGGGCACCTCGGGCCTCGACGAGAAAGCCTCCCGATGACCGTCCACTGCCACGACGCCTATGACGACCAGAACATCTTCGCCAGGATCCTGCGCGGCGAGATCCCGGCGAAGCTCATCTACGAGGACGATTTCGCGGTGGCGTTCAACGACATCAACCCGCAGGCGCCGGTCCATGTGCTGGTGATCCCGCGCGGCCGTTACGTCTCGATGGCGGACTTCACGGCGCAAGCCTCGGACGCCGAGATCGCGGGCTTCTTCCGCGCGGTCGGCACGGTCGCCGAGCAATTGAACCTCGTCGAGCCCGGCTACCGCATCCTCGCCAACGCGGGCACGCACGGGCATCAGGAGGTGCCGCACCTCCACGTCCACCTGTTCGGCGGGCGGCAACTCGGCGCGATGTTGCCGCGCTAATGCTTGACCGGGAATGACGAACCGGGCCACGTTGGCCCGAGACATATCGTTGCGCGGGGTCTGGGGAGAGCCCGCGTCCAACCGAGAGGGACATGAATGGACCGCGTTAAATCGCTCGATGCGATTCTGGCGACCGCCGAGAAGAAGGGGCTTCACCGCTCGCTGGGCGCCTTCCAGCTGACGATGCTCGGCATCGGCGCGGTGATCGGCACCGGCATCTTCGTGCTGACGTCGGAGGCGGCGCAGAAGGCCGGCCCCGGCATGCTGCTGAGCTTCGTCGTCGCGGGCTTCGTCTGCGCGGTCGCGGCGCTCTGCTATTCGGAGCTCGCCTCGATGGTCCCGGTCGCGGGCTCGGCCTACACCTACACCTATGCGGTGACGGGCGAGCTGCTCGCCTGGATGGTCGGCTGGGCGCTGATCCTCGAATACGCCGTCGGCGCCAGCGCGGTCGCGGTCGGCTGGTCGAACCATGCGGTCGGGCTGCTCGAAGGACTGGGGCTCTCCATTCCCAAGGAAATCGCCAACGGCGACGCCCTGATCGCCAAGATGACGATGGCGTTCGGCACGCCGGCGACGCCCGACCTCATCACCGCGACGCAGGTCGGCGGCTATTTCAACCTGCCGGCGGTGATCATCTCGGTGCTGATCACGCTGCTGCTCATCCTTGGCACGACCGAGAGCGCTCGGTTCAACGCCATCCTCGTCGCGATCAAGATCGCCGCGCTCACCGCCTTCATCTTCCTGACCGTGCCGGTGATGAACATGGAGAATTTCCACCCCTTCGCGCCGACCGGCGCGACCGGGGTGCTCGGCGCCGCCGCCTCGATCTTCTTCGCCTATGTCGGGTTCGACGCGGTGTCGACCGCCGCCGAGGAAACCAAGAATCCGCAGCGCAACGTCCCCATCGGCCTGATCGCCAGCCTCGGCATCTGCACGATCTTCTACCTGCTCGTCGCCTCGGGCGCGATCGGCGCGATCGGCGCGCAGCCGGTGACGTCGGCGGCCGGCGCGCTGCTGTCGCCGGGCTCGGCGGAGATCGCCGGGCGCTGCGCCTCGATCGTCGCCTCCGGCGCGACCGAGCCGCTCGTCTGCTCGAAGGAAGCGCTCGTCCACGTCCTCGACAGCATCGGCTACGAGAAGATCGGGCGCCTCGTCGGCCTCGCGGCGGTGCTCGCGCTGCCGTCGGTCGTGCTGATGATGATGTTCGGCCAGACCCGCGTGTTCTTCGTGATGGCGCGCGACGGCCTGCTTCCGGCCAAGCTCGCCAGCGTCCACCCGAAGTTCAAGACGCCGCACGTCGTCACCGCCGTCACCGGCGTCGTCGTCACGATCGCGGCGGCGATCCTGCCGGTCGGCAAGCTCGCCGACTATTCGAACTCGGGGACCCTGTTCGCCTTCCTGATGGTCGCGGTGTCGGTGCTGGTGCTGCGCCGCAAGGATCCGAACCGCCGCCGCCCGTTCCGGACGCCGGCGGTCTACATCATCGCGCCGCTCGCGATCATCGGCTGCCTCGGCCTCTACGTTTCGCTCCCGTGGCTGGCGATCCTCGTCCTGCCCGTCTGGGGCGCGATCGGCCTCGTCGTCTACTTCGGCTACAGCCGCAGCCGCAGCCATGTCGGGCGCGGCCTCGACGGCGTGCCCGAGCTCGATCCCGACGCGCCCCCCGTGCCGGTCCCGCCGATGCCCGGCGCGCCGACACCGGGCGGAAAGCAGGCGTAACCCCGCGCCGACACCGGGAGAGACTGAGGTGGAGATCGCGTTCATCGGGCTCGGCAACATGGGCTCGGGCATGGCGGCGAACCTGGTCAAGGCGGGGCACGGGGTCCGCGCCTTCGACCTCTCGGCGGCGGCGCTCGATTCGGCGGCCGCCGCGGGCGCCAGCCGGGCCGGTTCGGCGACGGAGGCCGTCCAGGGCGCCGAAGCCGTGGTGACCATGCTGCCCGCCGGCAAGCACGTCCGCGCGGTCTATGCCGAGGCAGTGTTCGGCGCGGCGGCGGGGGGCGCGCTGCTCATCGACTGCTCGACGATCGACGTCGCCAGCGCCAGGGCGGTGGCCGCCGACGCGGAAGCCAAGGGCCTCGCGATGGTCGACGCGCCGGTGTCGGGCGGCATCGCCGCGGCCAGCGGCGGGACGCTGACCTTCATGGTCGGCGGAAGCGCCGAGGCGTTCGCCCGCGCGCAGCCGATCCTCGCGGCGATGGGCAAGGCGGTGATCCACGCCGGCGGCGCCGGCGCGGGACAGGCGGCCAAGATCTGCAACAACATGCTGCTGGGCGCCTCGATGGTCGCGACCTGCGAGGCGTTCGTGCTGGCGAAAAAGCTCGGGCTCGATCCGCAGACCTTCTTCGACATCGCGTCGAAGGCGTCGGGCCAGAACTGGTCGATGACGAGCTATTGCCCGCTCCCCGGCGTCGGCCCGGAGACCCCCGCCGACCGTGACTATGAAGGCGGCTTCGCCACCGCGCTGATGCTGAAGGACCTGAAGCTCGCCGTCGAGGCGGCGCAGTCCGCAGACGCCTCGGTGCCGATGGGCGCGATGGCGGAGAGCCTCTACCAGGCGTTCGCCAACATGGGGCAAGGCAACAAGGATTTCTCCGCGATCATTCGCCTTCTCGACGGTGCAACAAAGGCGGGTTAGCGTCGCCTCCATGATCCATTTGCCCCTTCGCCGCCGCGATCTGATCGGCGGCCTCGCCGCCGCCCCGCTCCTGATGTCGCGCGCCGCGCGGGCGCAGATCTTCGCGGACTTTCCCTTCTCTTTGGGCGTCGCGAGCGGCGACCCGGCGCCCGACGGCTTCGTGATCTGGACGCGGCTCGCGCCGAGCCCGATGGAGCCGCACGGCGGCATGCCGCTCGCACCCGTACCGGTGAAGTGGGAGGTGGCGAGCGACGGCGGGTTCAAGACGGTCGTCATGAGGGGCGAGGCGATCGCCCGGCCCGAGCTCGCGCATTCGGTGCATGTCGAGGTCGAGGGGCTGCTGCCCGACCGGCAATATTGGTATCGATTCATCGTCGCAGACGAAAAGAGCCTGATCGGCCGCGCCCGCACGCTGCCGGCGCCGGGCGCCAGCGTCGCCCGGACGCGCTTCGCGGTCGTCGGCTGCCAGCATTACGAGGCGGGGCTCTATACCGCCTACCATCATATGGCGGTCGACGCGCCCGACTGGGTGTTCCACTACGGCGACTATATCTACGAATATCACTATGATTTCACGACCGAGGGCGGCCTGCCGGTGCCGCCGGTGCGCAACTACGCGGCGCGCGAGCCCTTCAGCCTCGACGACTACCGGATGCGCTACGCCCAGACCAAGCTCGACGCCAACCTGCAGGCGGCGCACGTCGCCGCGTCGTGGTTCGCGGTCTATGACGACCACGAGGTGCAGAACAATTGGGTCGGCGACCTCGACCAGAACGGCACGCCGGCGGCGGAATTCCGCCTGCGCCGAGCCATCGCGATGCAGGCCTATTACGAGCATATGCCGCTCCGAAAGCGCAGCTTTCCCGCGAACGGCGTGGTCGACATCGTCCGGCGCGCGCAATGGGGCGACCTGCTGTCGGCGAACTTCCTCGACACCCGCCTCTACCGAACCGACCAGCCCTGCGGCGACGGCTTCAAGACCGACTGCCCCGAGCGGCAGGACGCGCGCGCGGAGGTGATCGGCCGCGCCCAGGAGAAATGGCTGTTCGACGGCCTATCGTCGTCCAAGACCAAATGGAACACCATCGCGCAGCAGATCATGATGATGCCAATGGACCGCCGCCTCGGCGACGAGCCCGCGCCGATCTTCAACATGGACAGCTGGAACGGCTACCCCAAGCCCCGCCAGCGCCTCTTCGATCATCTGGAGCAGCTGAAGCTCGGCAATGTCGTGGTGCTGACCGGCGACGAGCATCAGAATTACGCCGGCGAGATCGAAGGCAAGGCGGGCAAGCCGATCGCGGTCGAGTTCGTCGGGACCTCGATCAGCTCGTCAGGCGACGGGCAGGACCGGCGCGGCGGTTATGACCGGATGATGGCGCTCAATCCCAACATCAAGTTCAACAACGCGCAGCGCGGCTACCTGATCTGCGAGGTGACGCCCGAGACCTGGAAGACTGACTTCCGGGTCGTCGATCAGATCGGCAGACCCGGCGCGCCGATCAAGACCCGCGCGACCGCGACGGTCGAGCGCGGCAAGCCGGGGGTGACGGTGGCGTAGAGCCCCTCCCCTTCAGGGGAGGGGTTGGGGTGGGGGCGTTGTGCCTAGCTCTGAGCGCGCGGATCGCCCCCACCCCCGTCCCCTCCCCTGAAGGGGAGGGGTGAGAGCACTAGCGCGCCCGGTGCGGCGTCACCTTGACGCCCGGGACCGGGCCTCGCGTGCCCGGGTTCGGCCCACGCCGCGGCGGGCCGGCGTCGCGGGGCGGGCCGTCGGACTGCATGAAGCGGACGCCGCCCTCGCCTTCTTCGTCGCGCGCGGTACGCTTGACCGCGGCCATGAAGCGCGCGGCGACGGCGCGGGGCACCTCGAACGCGGTCTCGTTGGGCAGGATGCGGATCGCGCCGACCTCCGCCTTGGTGATGTGGCCGCGCCGGCAGAGCAGCGGCAGCAGCCAGCGCGGGTCGGCGTTCTGGCGGCGGCCGACGTCCATGCGGAACCACACGGTATCCTCGAACCCGGTGCGCGGGCCGCTCGGCCGCTCGCTCGGGCCGGCATCGACCAGATCCTCGACCAGCGGCAGCTTCGAGCGGTGCGAGCGGACGAGTGCGGCGGCGATATCCTCCGGCGAGCGCTCGGCGAGCAGGCGGGCGCCCAGCGCCCGGTCCTCGTCGTCGAGCTCGACCGGGGCCAGCAGCGCCTCGATCAGCCGTTCGCGGTCGCCCTTGCGGATATCGTCGAGGCTCGGCGGCTTGATCCACTGCGCCTCGATCCGCGCGCTCTTCAGCATCATCTCCACCCGGCGCTTGCGCGGATAGGGGACGATGAGGACCGCGGTGCCCTTCTTGCCCGCGCGGCCGGTGCGGCCCGAGCGGTGCTGGAGCGTCTCGGCATCGCGCGGCAGCTCGACGTGGACGACGAGGCTCAAGGTCGGCAGATCGATGCCGCGCGCCGCGACGTCGGTCGCGACACAGACCCGGGCGCGGCGGTCGCGCAGCGCCTGCAGCGCATGGTTGCGCTCGGCCTGGCTATGCTCGCCCGACAGCGCGACGGCATCGAATCCACGGTCGATCAGGCTGGCGTGGAGGTGTCGGACGTTGTCGCGCGTCGCGCAGAACAGCATCGCGGTCTCGGCCTCGTGGAGGCGGAGCAGGTTGACCACCGCATGCTCGATATCGGCGGGGGCGACGGCCATCGCCTGATAGACGATGTCGCCGTGGCCGCGATCCTCGCCGACCGTCGAGATGCGCAGCGCATCGCGCTGGTAACGCTTGGCGAGCGCGACGATCGGCTTGGGCATCGTCGCCGAGAACAGGAGCGTCCGGCGCTCGGGCGGGGTCGAGTCGAGGATTTCTTCGAGATCCTCGCGAAAGCCCATGTCGAGCATCTCGTCGGCCTCGTCGAGGACGACGGCGCGGAGCGCCGACAGGTCCAGCGCCCCGCGCTCGAGATGGTCGCGGAGACGGCCGGGGGTGCCGACGACAATCTGCGCGCCGTCCCGAAGCGAGCGCCGCTCCGCGCTGGCGTCCATGCCGCCGACGCAGGTGGCGATCCGCAGCCCAGTCTTGGCGTAGAGCCAGACCAGTTCGCGGCTGACCTGGAGCGCCAACTCGCGGGTCGGCGCGATGATCAACGCCAGCGGCAGGCGCGACGGCGCGCCGACGCCGGTGTCGTCCAAAAGCTGCGGCGCCATCGCGAGGCCGAAGGCGACGGTCTTGCCCGAGCCGGTCTGGGCCGAGACGACGAGGTCGCGGCCCTCCGCCTCGGGCGTCAGCACCGCCGCCTGGACCGGCGTCGGCTCGGCATAGCCGCGCGCGGCGAGGGCTTCGCCCAAAAGCGGCGGAAGAGTTTCGAACGTCATGATAATTTCCAAAATCCGTGGGGGAGTGCAGCCATGCGCGAAGGGCCGGCGGCGCGTCCTGTCGCGCCCCCTATAGCGGCAAGTGCGCCCTTGGGACAGCCGGGGCTTGCATGCGGCGCAAAAGCCGCCCATCTTCGCTTCCGAGTTCAACAAGCGAAAGGAGGTGGTCGAATGTCTCATTGTTCCATGCCGCAGGCGGCACAGGGTTTGGGCGCGATCTCTCTTGGAGTTGCAGGCTAGCACCTGACGCGTCCGGCCGCACCGCGGTCCGAACAGTGGAAGGGCCGTCCCGACGAGGGGCGGCCCTTTGCTATTACAGGGCCTGCGCCGCGGCCCAGCCGCTCGCCCACGCCCACTGGAAATTATAGCCGCCGAGCCAGCCGGTAACGTCGACCGCCTCGCCGATCGCGTAAAGGCCCGGCACCTTGCGCGCTTCCATCGTCCGCGACGACAGGCCGTCGGTCGAGATGCCGCCGATCGTCACCTCGGCCTTGGCGAAGCCCTCGGTGCCGTTGGGCAGGAAGCGCCAGGCGGCGAGGCGCTGCTCGGCGTCGCGGAGCGCCGCGTCGCGCTGGTCGGCAAGGCCGCCGGGAATCGCCAATTGTTCGGCGAGCACGGTGGCGAGGCGGTCGGGCAGGCTCGCGCCGAGCAGCGATTGCAGCGTGGCGCGCGGCCGGGTGCGCTTGGCGTCGAGCAGCCAGCCGGTGGATTGACCGGGCAGGAAGTCGATCTCGATCGGCTCGCCGTGCCGCCAATAGGACGAGGCCTGGAGGATCGCCGGGCCCGACAGGCCGCGGTGCGTGAACAGCGCGGCCTCGGCGAACGCCGCCTTGCCGGCGCGCGCCACCACGGGCGCGGCGACGCCCGACAGCGCTGTGAACAGCGCCTCGCTCGGCGGCAAGGTCAGAGGCACCAGCGCCGGGCGCGGCTCGACGACCTTGAGGCCGAAACGACGGGCGAGATCGTAGGCGAAGCCGGTCGCGCCGAGCCTGGGGATCGACGGCCCGCCAGTGGCGATAACCAGCGACGGCGCGGTCGCGGTGCGGTCGCCGAAGGTCACGATGAATTGCCCGTTGGCATGGCCGACGTCGCGGATCGCCTGCCCAAGCGCCAACCTCACACCACCTATCTCGCACTCATCCAGCAGCATAGCGACGATCTGCTTCGCCGAGCCGTCGCAGAATAATTGTCCAAGCGTCTTCTCGTGCCAGGCGATGCCGTGCTTCTCGACCAGCGCGAGGAAGTCGCCGGGGGTGTAGCGGCCGAGCGCTGACTTGGCGAAATGCGGGTTGGCGGAGATGTAGCGGTCGGGCGCGGTGCCGGTGTTGGTAAAGTTGCACCGCCCGCCGCCCGAGATCAGGATCTTCTTCCCCGCCTCGTCGGCATGGTCGATCGCCAGCACACGCCGTCCACGCTGCCCGGCGACGCTGGCGCACATCAGCCCCGCGCCACCCGCGCCGAGGACGATCGCGTCATAGGATTGCACGGCGGTCAAAGCGCCGCCCTTCTATCCCGGCCTCTGGCTCGTGCAACCGATCCGAAGTCATGATAGTTTGCCGCTCGAACAAGGGAGACAGACATGCGGAAGACATTGCTCGCGCTCACGACCATCGCCTTCGCGCTGGGGTCACCGGCTCTCGCGGCGACGCACAAGCCCGTCAAGAAGAGGCCGGCGCCCGCGAAGGTCGTCCCGGCCGAGATGCTGACCTGCAAGGACGGCACGATCGGCCCGGCGAAGGCGGGCGCGCGGGCGTGCCGCGGCCACGGCGGCATCTTCGCGGCGGTCGCCACCAAGACCGTCGCGGCGGCTCCCGGCGGCGTCAGCGCCGCGACCGTCTCGACCAAGCTCCCGAACACCGCCGGCGCCAAGACCACCGCGGTCACCCAGAATAACGGCGATTCGCACGCCGTCACGGAGGTCACGCAGATCAGCACGCCGGGCGCGCCCGCCACCGGCATGAAGCCGAGTCCCACCGAGATCACCGTCCGCTGCTACGACGGATCGGTGCTGAAGGTCCGGACGCTCCGGAAGGCATGCGCCAGGCGCGGCGGCCTGGCGTCGAGCGTCGTCACCACAGCGATGCGCGTGCCAGCGGGCGCGACGAAGTCGATCGCCGCGAAGACTGCCGCCGGCGTGGCGGTCGCGACCACCAAGAACCCCGACAACGCGGCGTCGGCGACGCGTGTGTCCCAGACGACGATCTATCCGCGCCCCGAATCGAAGGGGAAGAAATAGGGGGTGGTGCCCGCGGCCGGACTCGAACCGGCACGCCGCTTGCGCGGCAAAAGATTTTAAGTCTCGTGCGTCTACCAATTTCGCCACGCGGGCACGTGGAAGGGCGGGTCTAGCCGATCTCGCCGTCGGTCGCATCCACTCCCGCGTCGCGAAGCGCCACCAGCAGCGCGTCGGCGCAGGCGTCGAGCAACTCCCGGTCGGCGCTGCGGGCGACGAAGTTGCTCCCCGCGACGCCGCTCTTCCAGAACGGGTAGCTGCCGATCTGCACGCCGGGGTGCGCCTTTTCGGTCGTCTCCAGCAACTCGGCGACCTGGCTCTCGCCGACCCGCGCGCCGATGCTGCGGGAGAGCAGCGGCTTGCCGCCCTCCAGCGTCCCGTCAAGCGCCGCCAGCATGCCGCGCGTCACGAACGGCACGCCCGCCATGATGAAGATGTTGCCGTGGCGGATGCCGGGCGCGCCGGTCACGGCGTTGTCGATCAGGCTCGCGCCCTCCGGCACCCGCGCCATGCGGAGGCGGGCGGGGGTGACCTCGCCGCCATAGTGGTTCCGCAGGATCGCCTCGGCCTCGGGATGGACGACGACCGGCACGCCCAGTGCTGCGGCGATCGAGTCCACCGTGATGTCATCATGCGTCGGGCCGATGCCGCCGGTGGTGAACAGATAGTCGTGGGCGGGCGGCTTGAGCGCATTGATCGCCTCGCCGATCGCTCCCATCTCGTCGGGAACGACGCGCGCCGTCTTCAGCCTTATGCCCTGCCCGCCGAGCCATTTGGCGAGCGCGGCGAGGTTGGTGTCCTGCGTGCGCCCCGACAGGATTTCGTCGCCGATGACGATGAGGGCGGCGGTCCAGATTCGGTCTTCGGCCATGCGGTTGGCTTAGCGCGTAGCGCGGGGCTGGCCAATGCGATAAAGGCGTTCGCATCATGACCTACCAATCGACGATCGAAGCCGACGACGAGCCGGGCTCGGCGATCAAGCTGCACGGGGCGGAAGGCTTCGAGGGCATGCGCAAGGCCGGGCTGCTGGCGGCGCGCGTGCTCGACATGCTCGTGCCGCACGTCAGGCCCGACGTCGCGACCGAGGCGCTCGACAAGCTCGCCTGGGACTTCGTGCGCGACGAGGGCGCGGTGCCGGCGACGATCTTCTACCGCGGCTACAGCCATTCGCTGTGCATCAGCGTCAACCACGTCGTCTGCCACGGCATGCCGTCGGCGAAGAAATTGCGCTCGGGCGATATCGTCAACATCGACGTGACGGTGGTGGTCGACGGCTGGCACGGCGACACCAGCCGGATGTTCCTGGTCGGCGACGTGCCGATCAAGGCGCGCCGCCTCGTTGAGATCACTTACGACTGCCTGATGCGCGGCATCGCGGCGGCGAAGCCCGGCGCGACGCTCGGCGATGTCGGCCATGCCATCCAGAGCCACGCCGAGGCGCAGCGGTGCTCGGTGGTGCGCGACTTCTGCGGCCACGGGCTCGGCAAGGTCTTCCACGACGCGCCGAACGTCGTCCACGTCGGCAAGCCCGGGCGCGGCGTCGTGCTCAAGCCCGGCATGTTCTTCACGATCGAGCCGATGATCAACCTGGGCCGCGCCGACGTGAAGATCCTCGACGACGGCTGGACGGCGGTGACCCGGGACCGGAGTCTCTCGGCGCAGTTCGAACATTCGGTCGGCATCACCGAGGACGGCTGCGAGATTTTCACGCGGTCGCCGACGGGGCTCAACGCGCCGCCCTACGTGGTCTAACCGCGCACCCACTGGATTCCGCTTCGCACTTGCGGCAAAGCCTTCAAAGCAAGGGCTTTCCCTACGAGCCGACGGAGCGCCGGACCGCCATGACCGCCGACAACGACGAGCGCCTGGTCGATCAGGCCTATTGGGAAGGCATCTACAAGGGCGATGCGCCGCGCGCCGCGCCGAGGGCCGCCCGCGAATATCAATATGCGGTGTTCTGGGACGATATCGTCGCCAAGCTGATCACGCCGCAGCCCGGCGCCAAGGTCATCGAGATCGGCAGCGCGCCCGGCAACCGAGTCGTCGAGTTCGCGCGCGATTATGGTTTCGAGCCCTACGGCCTCGAATATACCAGCGCCGGAGTCCGCCAGAACAAGGCGTTGTTCGAGGCCGAGGGATACAGCGCCGACAACGTCGTCCAGGCCGACCTGTTCGACGACGACGCGGTGACGCCGTTGCGGGGTAAATTCGATTATGTGGTCTCATTCGGCTTCATCGAGCATTTCACCGATCCCGTGCCGGCGGTGCTGCGCCATGCCGACCTCTGCAAGCCGGGCGGCATGGTGATCGTCACCATTCCCAACATGCGCGGCGTCAACCGCTGGCTGATGCGCTGGTTCGACCCGGCGCTGGAGCCGCTGCACAATTTCGAGATCATGAAGCTCGAGGCGTTCAGGCGCCTGTTCCCCGCCGACCGCTTCGAGCCGCTGCATGTCGGTTACATCGGCGGCTACAGCTTCATCTTTCGCGACACCGCCACGGGCCTGCGCCGATTCGTCCAGTTGGCGCTGATGAACATGCAGCCGCTGCTTCATGCGGTGATGGGCAAGTTCCGGCCGCGCCATTTCGAAAGCGCGCTGTTCAGCCCGTCGATCGCCTTCGTCGGCCGGGTGCGCTGAGCGCGTAGACGGCCCGCCCCAAGTCGCGCTAGCTTCGCCGCATGGCGCGCGACGATGACCCCGACCACCATTCCGGCCATCGCGCGCGGATGCGGGCGCGGCTGCTGGAGGGCGGCGGCGAGGCGTTTCTCGATCACGAACTGGTGGAATATGTCCTCGGCCTCGCCATTCCGCGCCGCGACACCAAGCCGCTCGCCAAGCGCCTGATCGCAGAGTTCGGCTCCTTCGCCGCGCTGGTCTCGGCGCAACCCGCCGAGCTGGCGCGGGTCGATGGGCTGGGCGACAGCGGCGCGGCGGCGCTGAAGTTCATCGGCGTCGCCGCCGTCCGGATGCTCCGCGAGGGCGTTCGCGGCCGGCCGCTGCTCGCGAGCTGGCAGGCGGTGATCGATTATCTCCACGCCGACATGGCGCATGGGACGACCGAGCGCTTCCGCGTGCTCTTCCTCAACGCGCGCAACATGCTGATCCGCGACGAGGTAATGGGCGAAGGCACGGTCAACCAGACGCCGGTCTACGTCCGCGAGGTGATGAAGCGCGCGCTGGAGCTCGGCGCGACGTCGCTCGTCCTCGTCCACAACCACCCGAGCGGCGACCCCCGCCCGAGCCGTGACGACATCCGCCTGACCGAGGAGATGGTGAAGGCGGCAAAGCCGCTCGGCATCGCGATCCACGACCATGTCATCATCGGCGCGAACGGCCATGCCAGCTTCGCGACCCTGGGACTGCTATAGCCAAGCCAGACAAGGCAGACGCCCCCGGGCTATGATTTCGTCGCCAGCCATATGAGGTGCCGCGCGCCGCGCCTGCCGGCGGCGCGCACCGCGACCTCATCGGTCTTGAACCCCGCCGCGCGCAACCGCCGCGTGAACCCCGCGTCGGGCGCCGAGGACCAAAGCGCGAAAACGCCTTCCGGGCGCAGCACTCGGTGCGCCGCCCCAAGACCGGCCGCGTCGTAAAGCCGGTCGTTCGCGGCGCGTGTCAGGCCGTCCGGGCCGTTGTCGACATCGAGCAGGATGGCGTCCCAGGCGTCTGGCTTCGCGCCCACGACCTCGCCGACATCGCGCTCGACGATCGAGACGCGGGAATCGGCCAGGCTGCCGCCGTGGAGAGCCGCCATCGCGCCCCGCGCCCACGCCACCACCGCCGGCACCAGCTCCGCGACGACGACTTCGGCATCCGCCCCAAGCCGGCCGAGCGCCGCTCGCAGGGTGAACCCCATTCCCAGCCCGCCGATCAGCATCCGCACGCCCGCGCGGCCGGCGAGCCGGTCGCAGGCGAGGGTGGCCAGCGCCTCTTCCGAGCCGCTCAGCCGGCTGTTCATCAGCTCGACCGACCCCTGCATGATCGAGAATGCGTCACCACGCCGCAGCAGCCGCAGCGTCCCGCCACCGCCGGGAATTTCAGCCGTGTCGAGCAGTACCCGGGGAACCATGAAACCGCCTTGCGCCAGCCGCCTTCGCGCCGCCGGTCCTTACGGAAAACATATGTGATGCGGCGGGGTCTTGTCTCGAAAAACAACGGTCCTCCCGACTAATCGAGCCGGCCTCGTAATGAAGGGACTGCGATGACCGATCTTCTCTGGCTGGGTGCGATCGTCGGCCTCGTCGCGGCGACTCTCGCCTATGTCCAACTCTGCGACCGGGCGTGAGGACCAGCCGATGACCATCGATCTCGTCCTCGCCGCGGCCACCGCCGCCGCCCTTCTCGTCTACCTCGTCGCCGTGCTCGTGCGGCCCGAACGATTCTGAACCGGAGCGCCAGGTCATGACCATCCAGGGCTGGGGCCTTATCGCCGGCTTCGTCGCCATCCTTCTGCTTCTCACCAAGCCGATGGGCGCTTGGCTGTTCGCGCTCTACGAAGGCCGGCGGACGCCGCTGCACGTCGTGCTCGGCCCGGTCGAGACCGGCTTCTACAAGCTGGCGGGCATCAACCCCGCGGAGGACCAGAGCTGGCGCCGCTACGCGGTGCACATGCTGATCTTCAACGCCGTGCTGCTGCTCTTCACCTACGCGATCCTGCGCCTGCAGGCCTTCCTGCCGCTCAACCAGGCGGGGTTCGCCGGCATCGGCGTCGACGGCGCGTTCAACACCGCCGTCAGCTTCACCACCAACACCAACTGGCAATGGTATTCGGGCGAGGCGGCGATGTCGAACCTCAGCCAGATGCTCGGCCTCACGATCCACAATTTCATGAGCGCCGCCACCGGCATCGCGCTCGCCTTCGCGCTGTTCCGCGGCTTCGCGCGACGCGAGGCGAAGGGCGTCGGCAACTTCTGGGCCGACGTGACGCGGATCACGCTGTACGTGCTGCTGCCGATCTGCATCGTCTACGCGATCTTCCTGATCGCGACGGGCGTGCCGCAGACGCTCGACCAGTCGGCGGTGGTCAACACGCTGGAAGGCGCCAAGCAGACGATCGCGCTCGGGCCGGTGGCGTCGCAGGAAGCGATCAAGATGCTCGGCACCAACGGTGGCGGCTTCTACAACGGCAACTCCGCGCACCCGTTCGAAAACCCGTCGGCGCTCACCAACCTCGTCCAGATGCTGTCGATCTTCGTCATCGGCTTCGGCCTGACCTGGACCTTCGGCAAGGCGGTCGGCAACACCCGGCAGGGCTGGGCCATCCTCTCGGCGATGATCGTCGTCTTCCTCGCCGGAGTCACGGTCTGCTACTGGCAGGAGGCGGCGGGCAACCCGGTTCTCCACCAGCTGGGCGTCGCCGGCGGCAACATGGAGGGCAAGGAGGTGCGCTTCGGCATCGCCGCCTCCGCGCTATTCGCCGTGGTCACCACGGCGGCGTCGTGCGGCGCGGTCAACGCGATGCACGACAGCTTCACGGCGCTCGGCGGCATGATCCCGCTGTTCAACATCCAGCTCGGCGAAGTCGTCGTCGGCGGCGTCGGCGCGGGCATCTACGGCTTCCTGATGTTCGCCATCCTGGCGGTGTTCGTCGCCGGGCTGATGGTCGGGCGGACGCCCGAATATGTCGGCAAGAAGATCGAGGCGCGCGAGGTCAAGCTCGCGGTGCTGGCGATCGCCGTGCTGCCGCTCATCATCCTGGGCTTCACCTCGATCAGCTCGGTCGTCGCGCCGGGGCTCGCTGGACCGCTCAACAAGGGCCCGCACGGATTCTCGGAAATCCTCTACACCTTCACGTCCGCCGTCGGGAACAACGGCTCGGCGTTCGGCGGCATCACTTCGGGCACGCCCTATTACAACTCGATGCTCGGCATCGCGATGTGGATCGGGCGGTTCTTCGTGATCGTGCCGATGCTCGCCATCGCCGGATCGCTCGCCGCCAAGCGCTACACGCCGCAGTCGGCCGGCTCGTTCCCGACGACGGGCGGGCTCTGGGTCGGCCTGCTGGTCGGGATCATCCTGATCCTTGGCGGCCTCACCTTCCTGCCGAGCCTGGCGCTCGGCCCGATCGCCGATCATCTCGCGATGATCAGCGGCAAGCTCTCCTGACACGGGGGTTCCCAAGAATGTCCCGCACCGCACCCAAGTCGATGTTCACCGCCGAGCTGATCGGCCCGGCCATTGGCGACTCGTTCCGCAAGCTCGATCCGCGCCAACTGGTCCGCAACCCGGTGATGTTCACCACCGCCGTGGTCGCGACGCTGCTGACCATCCTGCTGTTCGTCGGCCACGACGGCCTCGCGACGAGCTTCAAGGCGCAGCTCGTCGCGTGGCTGTGGCTGACCGTGCTGTTCGGCACCTTCGCCGAGGCGCTCGCCGAGGGGCGCGGCAAGGCGCAGGCGGCGTCGCTGCGCGCCACCAAGGCCGAGCTGACCGCCAAGCGGCTGCGCGGGTCGGGCGACTCCCATGAAAACGTCGCGGCGAGCCTGCTGCGCGCCGGCGACGTCGTCCTCGTCGAGACCGGCGAGCTGATTCCCGCCGACGGCGAGGTCATCGAAGGCGTGGCGTCGGTCAACGAGGCGGCGATCACCGGCGAGAGCGCGCCCGTCATCCGCGAGGCGGGCGGCGACCGCTCGGCCGTCACCGCCGGCACGCGTGTCATCTCGGACCACATCAAGGTCCGCGTCACCGCCGATCCGGGCCAGGGCTTCCTCGACCGGATGATCGCGCTCGTCGAGGGCGCCGAGCGCCAGAAGACCCCGAACGAGATCGCGCTCACCATCCTCCTCGTCGGCCTCACCATCATCTTCCTGATCGCGGTCGCGACGATCCCGGGCTTCGCCTCCTACGCCGGCGGCGCCATCCCGGTGACCATCCTCGCGGCGCTGCTGATCACGCTCATCCCGACGACGATCGCGGCTCTGCTGTCGGCGATCGGAATCGCCGGCATGGACCGGCTCGTGCGCTTCAACGTGCTCGCCAAGTCGGGGCGCGCGGTGGAGGCGGCGGGCGACATCGACGTGCTGCTGCTCGACAAGACCGGCACGATCACCATCGGCGACC
>CAXTKD010000014.1:0-89777 GCA_964244885.1 uncultured Sphingomonadaceae bacterium
TCACGCTGCAGAACAGCGCGATGATCATCACCGGCGCGCTGGTCGGCTCGTCGGGAGCGATTCTCAGCTACATCATGTGCCGGGCGATGAACCGCAGCTTCATCAGCGTCATCGCCGGCGGATTCGGCGCCGCACCCGCCGCCGCGTCGGGCGGAGCTGCCGCCATCGACCGCCCATACAAGCGCGGCTCGGCCGCCGACGCGGCGTTCGTCATGCAGAATGCGTCGAAGGTCATCATCGTCCCCGGCTACGGCATGGCGGTGGCGCAGGCGCAGCATGTGCTGCGCGAGATGGGCGACCTCCTGAAGAAGGAGGGCGTCGAGGTGAAATACGCCATTCACCCCGTCGCCGGCCGCATGCCCGGCCACATGAACGTCCTGCTCGCCGAGGCCAACGTCCCCTATGACGAGGTGTTCGAGCTGGAGGACATCAACAGCGAGTTCGCGCAGGCCGACGTCGCCTTTGTGATCGGCGCCAACGACGTCACCAACCCGGCGGCGAAGACCGACAAGACCTCGCCGATCTACGGCATGCCCGTGCTCGACGTGGAGAAGGCGGCGACGGTGCTGTTCGTCAAGCGCAGCATGGGCGGCGCGGGCTATGCCGGCGTCGACAACGAGGTCTTCTACCGCGACAACACCATGATGCTCCTCGCCGACGCCAAGAAGATGGTCGAGGAGATTGTGAAGGCATTGGCTCATTAGGCCAAGCGGGCAAGCGATAGTCGAAAATTCGCGAAGCAAATTTCGACTATCGCGCGACTCCGCGCCGTGCCCGGCCGGCGGCCGAACGGCCGACCGACGAAAAGGGCGGGCTTTGCCCGACCTGACTTCCATGAAGGAACAGAGAACCGCCCCCCACGGTTGTCCTGACGAAACGGAGACCACTATGACCCGCACCTTCCTGTTCACCACCGCCGCCGCCCTGACGCTCTCCGCCTGCATGGGCGCGACCAGCGGCGACCGCCCGGCCCGGATGATGCCCGGCCCCTTCGCCAACGCCGCGATCCTCGACGCCGCGGGCGTCCAGAAGGGCAGCGCCACCGTCCACGCGACGGGCGATGGTCTGCATGTCGAGGCGAACGTGATGGGCATGGCGCCCGGCACCTACGGCATCCACCTCCACCAGGTCGGCACCTGCACCGGCCCCGCCTTCACCTCGGCCGGCCCACACTGGAATCCCGGAATGAAGCAGCACGGCCGCGACAACCCGATGGGTTCGCACAATGGCGATCTGCCCAACATCGTCGTCGGCGCCGACGGCACCGGGCGGCTCGAGGCGCATGTGCCCGGCGCGTTCAAGGGCGACGGCGGCCTGCTCGACGCCGATGGCGCGGCGATCGTCGTTCACGCCGCGGCGGACGACTACAAGACCGACCCGAGCGGCAATTCGGGCGCGCGCGTGGCGTGTGGAGTGCTGATCGCGGGCTAAGGCTGAGGAACGGCGCTGCGTCACGTCGCGCCGAGCGGTGTCACCCTACCCTGTCCCCTCCCCATCGAAGGGGAGGGGACGCTCTTCTTGCATCGTTCGGACCAGTCCCTCCCCCTTCGATGGGGGAGGTTAGGTGGGGGTGACACCGCCGGGCTGTTCGCACCTACGACGACAGATAAGCATACCAGGCAATCAGCAGCACGACCCGCGGCGCAAACGCCGACCGGCTGACCGCCGCCAGCGCCATCGCCGTCAGCGATGCCGCACCACCCACTTCGATCGCGTTCCGCAGCACCGGCATCCCGTGCGCCACGACCGCCGGCACCGCCATCAGCAGCGACCACCCAAGCCCCGCAGCGACGAACGCCACCCGCCGCGTCCACGGCGGCAGCATGGCGGTGGCGGTCAGCGCCAGCAGCCCCTTCGCCTCGGCGCGCCCGGCCTGCGAGGTCAGGCCGAAGGTCAGCAGCAGGAGCGCGGCGGGGCTCGCCATATGACGGTAGTCGGCGAACAGGCCGGCGAGCGCGATCACCACCGCGGCCGGCACGAACAGCCGCCACGCCGCGATCAGCCGGAACTCTGCGACGACGAGGCCGAGCAGGGGCAGCCCGTGTGGCGGGGCAGTGGGTGCGGACGGGTCGGCGGCAGGAACCGGCCGCGCCTTCGTCAGTCGCACCAGCCATTTCGGCGCGCGGCGCTGGCGCTTCACGAAATGCGGCTGGTAGACCAGCCCGGCGAAGGCGGCGATTCCGATGGCGATGAAGGCCCAGGCCAGCCGCGATTCGAGATAGCCGGGGGACATCACCCCCGCCATCACGTCGAGCGGGATGCGGCCGGGGAGGGCGTCCACCCCGCCGATCGCGAAATTGTGGTCGCCCGGCGGCGCGGTGTAGACCAGCGGCCGCAGGAAGCCGGGAAAATCGTACATGTCGGCGGCGAAGCCCGCGGGCATCTTCTCGCCGATCGACGGCACGACGATCGAGCTCATCCACAGCACGAAGTAGAGGAAATCGCCGAGCGCACGGCGCGTGAAGGGCAGGGCGTCGAACAGGATGCGGATCGCCGCCAGCCCCATCAGCGCCGGCCCGGCGATCACCCAGAGCGTGAAGGCAATCTCCCATGGGTTCATCGTGCCGCGCGGCAGCGCCAGCCAGCCGAGGAACCAGCCCGCCGCGGTCAGCACCGCCAGCACCAGCCCGAGCACCGCGACGTCCGCCCCGAACCGCCCGAGCGCAATCGCGATGCGCGAGGCGGGGCTCACCTCCTCGACCTGCCACGGCTGCCGCCGCGTCGTGTTCGAGCGCAGGTAGATATAGCCGATCGGCAGCAGCAGCGTGGAAACGACGATGCCGAGCGACACGCCGACGATCGCCGAGGTCATCACCGGCAGGTGGTCGTTGATCGCGATGGTGATCGCGGTGCCGTCGTCGCGCCCGACCATGAAGCGCGCGCCGATCGCCGCGACGAGCAGCAGCGCCCACAGCCCCCAGCTTCGCGAATAGCGCGCGAGCGACGTCGTCAGCGACGACCGCGCGATGGCCGCGGCGCTCATGCCACCCGCCCGCCCTCGACGCGCAGCACGGCGGCGGCGTGCGGCGCCAGCTCGTCGGAGAGGTGAGTCGTCATGATCACCACCGCGCTCTTGGCGCGCTCCAGGATCAGCGCGCTCAGCTTGCGCGCCGTCTCGCCGTCAAGCTCGGCGGTCGGCTCGTCGAGCGCCAGCAGGGTGGGGGCGCCCAGCAGCGCCTGCGCGAAGATCAGCCGCCGCCGCATGCCGCCGGAAAAGGTCGCGATGCGGTTGTTGACGTCGGCATGCAGCCCGATCGCATCGGTGATGCTCAGGAACTGCCTGTCCGCCGCGCCCGCATCCAGCCCCTTCAGCGCCGCGATATGCAGCGCGAACTCCCGCGCCGTCAGGTCCTCGGGCAAATCCACCGCCTGAGGCGCATAGCCGAGCGTCCGCCGCAGCGCCTTCCGCCCGCCGGGCAGCGTCACCCCGTCCCAGGCGAGCGTCCCGCTCGTCGGCGTCTCGGCGGTCGCCAGCAGCCGCAGCAGCGTCGATTTCCCCGCCCCGCTCGGCCCTACCAGCAACGTCAGCCCAACCGGAAACGCCTGCGTGATCCCGTCGAGCACGACCTTCCGGCCATAGCGCTTGCGCACGTCGTGAAGCTCGAGAAGCGGCATGCGGTCTGTCCCCGTTCGTCTGTTCCAACCGTGTTACGCGAATAATACACGCGCCGCAATGACGCCGCCGCCCCTTCACATCGGTCGCCCCCGCTGCCACATCAGCCGCGATGGACGTCGCCGCCCTCGTCGCGCAAGCCCCTTACGGCCGGTCGCAGTGCCTGTCGCCGCTCGTCCGCCGCGTGCTGGCGCACAACCCTAGCGCGTTCACGTTCACCGGCACCGGCACCTATATCGTCGGCAAGGGCACGGTCGCTGTGATCGACCCCGGCCCGACCGACCCCGACCACCTCGCCGCGCTCGACGCCGCGCTGGAGGGCGAGACGGTCAGCCACATCGTCGTCACCCACACCCACCGCGACCACAGCCCTGGCGCGGTGCCGCTGAAGGCGCGGACCGGCGCCGAGGTGGTTGGCTGCGCGCCGCTGGTGCTGGAGGACCACGGCCCCCGCGCCGACGAGAGCTTCGACGGCACCTACACGCCCGATCGCATCCTGGCGGACGGCGAGAGCGTCTCCGGCCCCGGCTGGACGCTCACCGCGCTCCACACCCCCGGCCATACCTCGAACCACCTCTGCTACGCACTGCGGGAGGAGAAGGCGCTGTTCACTGGCGACCATGTCATGGGCTGGTCGACGAGCGTCGTCAGCCCGCCCGACGGCGACATGACCGACTACATAGCGAGCCTCCGCTTGCTGCTCGACCGCGACGACGCGCTCTACTACCCGACGCACGGCGACGCGGTGACTGAGCCGCAGCGCCTGGCGCGCGGGATGCTCGCGCACAGGAAGCAGCGCGAGGGCCAGATCCTCCGCCTGCTGGCGGGCGGCGCGCAGCCGATCCCCGCGATGGTCGAGACGATGTACGCCAGCATCGATCCGCGCCTGCACCCCGCGGCGGGCCGCTCCGTCCTCGCCCACCTGATCGACCTCGAGCGCCGCGGCCTCGTCGCGCCTGCCGGCGACGCCTGGCGGCTCGCGGCATGAGGCGGCTGCCACTCCTCGTCCTCGCGCTGATCGTCGGCGTGGGCCTCGGCCTGTTCGGCGCGCTCCGCTGGCAGGGCGCGGCGTCGCTGTTCGGCGTGAAGCCCGAGGTCTCGTCGATCGCCGACGCCAGCCTCGCCGCGGTCCAGGCGCAGAACCGCCTCACCGCCTTCGCCGCGCGCTTCACCGTCGATGTCACCGCGACCGCCAAGATGAAGATCGGCCTCACCGCCAACAAGACGATGATCGTCCCCGGCACCGTCCGCTACGAACTCGACTGGAACCGCCTCAAGCGCGGCGACCTGTCGTGGGACGCCGCGACCCGCACGCTCACCGTCGCCGCCCCGCCTGTCGAACTCGGCGAGCCGCAAGTCGATCTCGCCCGCATCCGCGAGTACGAGGACGGCAAGCTCCTGATGGCGATCAGCAATGCGGAGGCGGAGATGGACGCCGCCAACCGCGCCCAGCTCCGGACGGCTTTGCTCGCCGAGGCGCGCAACCCGGTGCTGATGCGGATGGCCAAGGACGCCACCCGCGCCGCCGTCGAACGCACCTTCGCGCTGCCCCTCGCCGCCGCCGGGGTGCCGGCAACCGTCGTCGTGCGTTTCAAGGGCGAATAGATTTTGGGCGCGAACAAAGAACCCGTTCGTCCTGAGCCTGTCGAAGGACGTAGTCGCTCAGAGTCAGAGCCTGCCACGTCCTTCGACAGGCTCAGGACGAACGGACGTTGGAGAGAATTTTAATGGACGCACGCCTCACCCAGCTCGGCTCCGGCCTCGACCTCCGCGCCGAAATCGAGCGCCTGCGCAAGGAGCGCAACGCCGTCATCCTCGCGCATTACTACCAGGACCCAGTGCTCCAGGACCTCGCCGATTTCGTCGGCGACAGCCTCGACCTGTCGAAGAAGGCGGCGGAGACGGATGCCGACGTCATCGCCTTCTGCGGCGTCCGCTTCATGGCCGAGGTCGCGAAGATCCTGTCGCCGCAGAAGACCGTCGTCATCCCCGACATGCGCGCCGGCTGCAGCCTCGAGGACAGCTGCCCGCCCGAGGAATTCGCCGCCTTCCGCGCCGCGCACCCCGATCACATCTCGCTCACCTACATCAACTGCTCGGCGGCGGTGAAGGCGCACAGCGACATCATCGTCACCTCTTCGTCGGCCGAAAAGATCATCGCCCAGCTCCCGCGCGACCAGAAGATCATCTTCGCGCCCGACAAGCACCTCGGCGCCTGGCTCAACCGCAAGACCGGGCGGGACATGCTGCTGTGGGACGGCTCCTGCATCGTCCACGAGGCCTTCTCGGAGCGCGAGCTCCTGAAGCTGAAGGCGCTCCACCCCGGCGCCCCCGTCCTGGCGCACCCCGAATGTCCGGCACAGATCCTCGACCACGCCGACCACGTCGGCTCGACCCGCTCGATCCTCGAATATGCTTTGGCGAGCCCGGCCCAGGTCCAGATCGTCGCGACCGAGCCCAACATCATCCACCAGATGCAGAAGGCCGCCCCGCGCAAGCAATTCATCGGCACCCCCGGCGCCGACGGCAACTGCAACTGCAACATGTGCCCCTACATGGCGCTGAATTCGCTGGAGAAGCTCTACCTTTGCCTGCGCGACCTGAAGCCCGAGATCATTGTCCCCGAGGACGTCCGCCTGAAGGCGCTGGCGCCGCTGGAGCGGATGCTGTCGATGGCGGCGGGGCCGGTGCCGGTCACGGGGGATTAGTGGACGAATTCCCGGAGGCGTTCGACCTTACTGCGGTCGAGATCGAACTTGGCAATGCCGGAATCCTTAAGCCGGTAGCGAACTTGATACGAAGGGCGTTATCGGCACAGTCTTGTGCTGCGGATCTGGCAGAAGCCGACGAATGCCGCCTTGCTCTGGAACACCTTCTTCAAAGCCGCTGGTCCGAGGGCACTAGACGTCGCGCAGCCACCGAGGCTGCACTCCTTACAATGGCAGTTTTGCTATACGCCCGCGCCACTGCGACAAGCGGTCAACGCGGTGAGCGTGGCTCGATCCAGATCACCTCGAAACTTACGCCCGAGCAACTGGTCGATCACAAGGCCTTAATCGACGTTCGGAACCGTGCTTTGGCTCACGTTTATGCGAACGAAGAATTAAGTGGGCATCGCTGGCATACAGGCTCGTCGCTCCTTCTGAGAGATGAAAAAGGATGGCTACCAGCGGCCGCCAGCAGCCGTGTTCAGCTCGATCGCCAAATGCTAGCACGTCTGTCGCGGATGCTGCCGGTTGCACTTCCGATTGTCACCTACACGGCTAGAAATCGCATTCAGGAGATGGGTGAACAGATAGCTGGGCTTAGAGGCGATGATCTTCGTCAGCTAAATGCCGTCTTGAGCCGCGTCAGAATCGATCTTCCGACCTTTTTCGGAAGCGTTGAAGCAGCGCGAACGGCCTTGGCCGGACGGGAGTCCGGATCGGCAAGCTTCTATAGCGGCGCCCGCTGACCCAACCAGAGTAGTGTCGATTTACCTTTTAGCTGTCCTACAGCCAACCGCTTCAGGTAAACTGTCTCTTAAATCGCCTCGCAATTTTGTTGCGTCCTCACGCAACGAAATTGCAGAACCAGCAGGACTCTAGGGACTCTAAGCCCAAATCGCCGCCGAATCACACCTGAGGAACCCCCGCTTTGCGCCACCTGATTCTCGCCGCCGCGCTCCTCGCCGCCGCCGCTCCAGCTCTCGCGCAGTCCGACGATCCCTACATCTGGCTGGAGAAGGCGAACGATCCGAAGGCGCTGGCGCAGGCGGAGACGTGGAACGCCGAGACCGCCGATGTGCTGACCAAGGCGCCGGGCTTCGCGAGCTACCGCGCCCGCGCGCTCGCGATCCTCGATGATCCCGCGAAGATCGCCTATCCGGCCGCCGTCCAGGGCGATCGCGTCACCAATCTCTGGCAGGACGCGACGCACAGCCACGGCCTGTGGCGGAGCGCCTCGGTCGCCAGCGTGATGGCCGGCAAGCCCGACTGGCGCGTGCTGATCGATGTCGACGCGCTGTCGAAGGCCGAAGGCAAGAACTGGGTGTTCGAGGGCGCCAACTGCCTCGAGCCCGCCTATGACCGCTGCCTCGTCGGCCTGTCCGACGGCGGCACCGATGCGCTCGTCTGGCGCGAGTTCGACATGGCGTCGGGGACGTTCGTCGGGAATGGCTTCGTCACACCGCCCGCCAAGGCGCGCGTCGCCTGGGCCGATCGCGACCATCTGCTGATCGCCACCGACTGGGGCGCCGGCTCGCTCACCGAATCGGGCTACAGCCGGCGGGTGAAGCTGTGGACGCGCGGCCAGCCGCTCGACTCCGCGACGATGGTCTACGAAGGCCAGTTGAGCGACGTCGCGGCGAGCGCCCTCGTCGCGGTCGATGGCGGCACACGCTATCCGTTCATCAACCGCGGCATCGATTTCTACAGCGGGGAGCTGTACCATATCGCGCCCGGCGGCCGGCTGGTCCGCTCGCCGATCCCGGCCGACGCCAATATCCAGGGCGTCATCGGCGGCCGCGCCATCGTCCAGCTCCAGACCCCGTGGACCGTCGGCGGCGTCACCTACAGGGGCGGCACGCTCGTGGCCTACCCAATCGCGCCGCTGCTCGCCGGCCAGCCGGTCGCGGTCGAGCCGGTGTTCACCCCCTCAGGCACGCAGGCGATCGAGCAGGTCGAGACCGGCGACGACCGCATCTACGTCAAGCTGCTCGATAACGTCTCGGGCAGGCTCCTCGCGCTGACGCGGAGCGCCGCAGGCTGGAGCGCCGCGCCCGTTCCGCTTCCCGCCAACAGCGTCATCCAGCTCCTCGCCGCCGGCAAGGGCGACGTCGCCTTCGTCAGCGTCGAAGGCCTGCTGCAGCCGGAGTCGCTCTGGGGCATCCGGCCCGGCATGGCGCCGGTGAAGGCCGCCGCGCTCAAGCCCGCGTTCGATGCCTCCCGGATGGAAGCGACGCAGCGCTTCGCGACCTCGAAGGACGGCACCCGCATTCCCTATTTCCTCGTCCGGCCGAAGGGCGCGCGCGGGCCGGTGCCGACCATCGTCCACGCCTATGGCGGCTTCCGCGTCGCGCAGAGCCCGACCTATCTCACCAAGAACCCGTTCCGCATCGGGCCGGTCGCGATGTTCTGGGTGCAGGAGGGCGGCGCCTTCGTCATCGCCAACATCCGCGGCGGCGGCGAGTTCGGCCCGAAATGGCACGACGATTTCGTCAAGGCGAACCACTACAAGGCGTATGAGGATTATTATGCGGTCGCCGAGGATCTGAAGCGGCAGGGCATATCCTCGAAGATCGCCGCCTCCGGCCGCTCCAACGGCGGCCTGCTGGCGAGCGTCGCCTTCACGCAGCGCCCCGATCTCTACGACGCCGCGATCGCCGGCGTGCCGCTCGCCGACATGCAGCGCTACAATTTGATCGGCGCGGGCGCCTCGTGGATGGCCGAATACGGCAACCCGGATAAGCCCGAGGAGTGGGCCTATATCTCCAAATACTCGCCCTACCAGGCGCTGCGGAAGGGCGCGCATTACCCCAAGGTGATGCTCTACACCTCGACCAAGGACGACCGCGTCGGCCCCGCCCACGCCCGCAAGATGGCGGCGCGGATGGAGGAGCAGGGGCATCCCTTCTACTATTACGAGAACATCAACGGCGGCCACGCGGGCGCCGCGAACCACGACGAGGACGCCTATCGCTCGGCGCTGATGATGGCCTATCTGAACCGCGAGCTGAAGTGGAAGTGAGCCTTCTTTGCCCCTCTCCTTCAGGGGAGGGGTAGGGGTGGGGAGCAGCCTCTCCACCCGCACCGGCGTTCCAAGCCCAGCATCCTCCCCACCCCTACCCCTCCCCTGAAGGAGAGGGGCAAGAGAAGAAAAGATGACCTTCACCCTCGAAAACTTCGACCTCGCCGCCTTCGTCCGCACCACCCTCGCCGAAGACTTCGGCACGGGCGGCGACGTCACCTCGGCAGCCGTCATCCCCGCCGCCGCGCGCCTCTCCGCCGTCGTCGCCAGCCGTGACGCCGTGGTGGTCGCCGGCCTCCCCCTCGCCGAAGCCTTCTTCCGCGCGCTCGACCCCGACGCCACGATCGAGACCCTCGTCGAGGACGGCACCCGCGTCCCCGCCGGCACCGCGCTCATGCGTATCGAAGGCAACGCCCGCGCCCTGCTCTGCGCCGAGCGCTCGGCGCTCAACACCGTCCAGCACCTGACCGGCATCGCGACGATGACGCGCACCTATGTCGACGCCATTGCCGGCACCGGCGCGACCCTGCTCGACACCCGCAAGACGCTCCCCGGCCTCCGCGCGCTGGAGAAATATGCGGTCCGCATGGGCGGCGGATCGAACCACCGCATGCGGCTCGACGACGGCGTGCTGATCAAGGACAACCACATCGCCGCGGCTGGCGGCATCGAGCCCGCCGTCCGCGCCGCCAAGGCCGCCGGCCTCACGCTCCCCATCCAGGTCGAGATCGACAGCCTCGACCAGATCGACCCCGCGTTGGCGGCAGGCGCCGACCGCCTCCTCCTCGACAACATGCGCCCCGAGACCCTTCGCGAGGCCGTCGCCCGCGTCGCCGGCCGCGTCCCGCTGGAAGCCAGCGGCGGCGTCCGCCTCGACACCATCCGTGCCATTGCGGAGAGCGGGGTGGATTACGTCTCGGTCGGCCGCCTCACCCAATCGGCGCCGGCGGCCGACATCGGGCTGGATTACGCCTAACCGTTTCTCACCCCTCCCCTTCAGGGGAGGGCAGGGGTGGGGGCCATCCGCCCGCGCCGCTTTCGTCGTCTTCACGCTGCCCCTCGGCCCCACCCCAACCCCTCCCCTGAAGGGGAGGGGCTTTGAGTCAGCGGATCAGCCGGCCTTCGACCGTCATCGTCCCGGGATGGTGCTTGTCCAGATGCCGCTTGATGATCTTCAAATTCCGGCTGTTCGACCGGAAGAACAGGTCGGGGATCGCGCCCACCCAGGGGATGAGGCCCAGCAGGAAGTCGAAGCCGACGTTGCCGCTCATCCGCGCGATCTGGAGCTTCGACATGCCGAGGTTGCGCGCCTCCCACACCATCCATGCGCCCAATGCCGCGCCGACCGCGTCGCCGGCGACCGGAATGAAGTCGAGGATGACGTCGAGGCCGACGGGGCGGTTGATGCCGGGGATGACGAACATCCGCTCGAGCAATTTCTCCATCGCCTCGACCCGCTGGCGGATCGCTTGCGGGTCCTTGCGGCCCTCGCCGAGATGGGTGTTCACGGTGTCGAAGACGTTTGCCATGGTCCGTTCAACCCCCGAAACGACCCTCTCGTTCCGAGGCGTTGAACGGCAAGTCCTTGTCCGGCCGCAAGTCCCCCGGCAGGCCGAGCACCCGCTCGGCGATGATGTTGCGGAGGATCTCGTCTGTGCCGCCGGCGATCCGCAGCCCCGCCGACCACAGATAGCTGCCCTGCAGCCGCGCCAGGTCGGGATCGTCGCCGCCGGTCAGGAAGCCCGACGCGCCGCCCAAATCGAGCGCGAAGTCGCCGAGCTCCTGCATCGTCCTGGCGACGACGAGCTTGGCGATCGACTGCTCCGGCCCCGGCGCCTCGCCCTTCGACAGTGCCGAGAGCGCGCGCATCTGGGTTAGCCGGATGCCCTCGTCGGCGATGTAGACGTCGGCGATCCGTCCCCGGACATCGGCGCGCTCGATCACGTCCAACCGCTTGGCGAGCGCGATCAGCGTGTCGTGGTCGGGCGAGTGGCGCGGCTTGCCGCCGACCGCCAGCCGCTCGTTCATCAGCGTCGTCAGCGCGACCTTCCAGCCGTCGCCGACCGCGCCCAGCCGGTGGCTGTCGGGGATGCGGACATCGGTGAAGAAGATCTCGTTGAAGTCCGACGCGCCCGACATCTGCTTCAGCGGCCGCACGTCGACGCCCGGCGCATGCATGTCGACGATGAACATCGTCAGCCCCTTGTGCTTGGGGACCGACGGGTCGGTGCGGCAGATGATGATCCCGAAGTCGCAATATTGCGCGTTGGTCGTCCAGACCTTCTGGCCGTTGACGACCCAGTCGTCGCCCTCGCGGACAGCGCGCGTCCGGACGCCCGCGAGGTCGGAGCCGGCGGCGGGCTCGGAGAACAGCTGGCACCAGACCTCGCTCCCCTCCAGCGCCTTGCCGACGTAGCGCTGGACGATCTCCGGCGACCCGTGGGTTAATACCGTCGGGATGCACATGCCGAGGCCGATGGCATAGAGGCTCGCCGGCGCCGCGGTCCTCGCCTCCTCCTGGTTGAAGATGATCGCGCGCATCGCCCCCTGGCCGCGCCCGCCGACCGCCTTGGGCCAGGCGATCCCGGTGTAGCCCGCCGCGTGCTTGGCGCGCTGCCAGTCCTTCGACTGCGCAATCCAGTCGTCGGAAACTTCCTTCGGCGCATTGGCCTCCAGCCAGGCGCGGACCTCGGCGCGGTAGGCGGCTTCCTCGGGTGCGTCGGCGAAGTCCATCAGGCGGCCCTCCGGTTGCGGCGTTCGAGCGAGCGGACGAGCCGCTCGGCCCACCACCCGCGCGGCCCGAGCGCGAAGGCGATCTGGCGGTTGCGGCGATAATAGAATTGGCAGTCCGACTCCCAGGTGAAGCCGATGCCGCCGTGGATCTGGACGTTCTCCTCCGCCGCAAAGCGCAGCGCGTCGAGCGCCGCGACCCGCGCCGCCGCCGCCGACTGCGCCAGCTCCGGCGCATCGGTCTCCATCGCCCAGGTCGCGTGCATCGCGTGGGCGCGGGCGAGCTCCAGCTTCACGTACATGTCGGCGCACTTGTGCTTGATGCCCTGGTAGCGCCCGATCGCCTGCCCGAAGGCGACTCGCTCCTTGGCGTAGGCGACCGCCATCTCCATCGCCGCCGAAGCGGTGCCAATCGCCTCCCACGACGACAGCACCGCCGCGCGGTCCAGCCAGCGCTGGTAGGCGGCGGCGTCGCCGACCGGCTCGGCGGGCGCGCCGTCGAGCGTCAGCCGGCCATGGCGGCGGACGAGGTCGAGCGTCGGAGCGTCCGCGATTGCGACCCCGTCGGTCTTGAGATCGACGAGGAAGAGGGCAGGGCCGTCGTCGGTCGCGGCGGTGACCAGCGCGATGTCGGAGCTCAAGAGATCAGGGACCGGCGTCTTGACGCCGCTGAGCGTGATCCCCGGCGTTGTCACCCCACCCTGTCCCTCCCCATCGAAGGGGAGGGGACGCCCTTGCCGCATGTCCGGACTTGTCCCTCCCCCTTCGATGGGGGAGGTCAGGTGGGGGTGACCCCGCTGGGCAATCAGCGCGGCCTCGCCGGGCGAACCGGCCCCGCCTTCCGCCCAGCCAACGGTCGCTACGACCGACCTACCGGCAATCCCCGGCAGCCAGCGCGCCTGCTGCGCCGCGGACCCGGCGAGAAGCAGCGCCTCGGTCGCCGCCAGCGTCGACAGGAAGGGCACCGGCGCGAGGCTTCGTCCGAGCTCTTCGGCGAGAACGCAGGCCTCCTCGGCCGAAAGTCCGAGCCCGCCATGCGCCTCCGGAACCCGCGCCGCCGGCCAGCCGAGCGCTGCGATCTCGCCCGCCAGTCCGCCATCGCCCGCGCCATCCATCGCCCGCCGCGCAGACGCCGGCCCGGCGCGCTCGCTGAGGAAGCGCCGCGCCTGGTCGCGCAGCGTTTTGGCGTCGTCGGAAAAATCGAAATTCATGCCGCTCCCCAATTTTCCGCAACGCTAAGGCGGGGTGCGACACCAGCCAAGCTGGCAACAAGCGCAGCCCGGTGCGATAGGGGCGCGCATGGACGGACTCGACCCGCTGCTACTGGCGCGCGCCCAGTTCGCGTTCACGATGTCGTTTCATTTCATCTTCCCCGCCTTCTCGATCGGCCTCGCGAGCTATCTCGCGGTGCTGGAGGGGCTGTTCCTGCTGACGGGAAAGCAGGTCTACATCGCGCTCTTCAAATATTGGGTGAAGGTGTTCGCGGTCGTCTTCGGCATGGGCGTCGTGTCGGGGATCGTCATGTCCTATCAGTTCGGCACCAACTGGTCGGCCTTCTCCGATCGCGCCGGGCCGGTCATCGGCCCGCTGATGGCCTATGAGGTGATGACTGCCTTCTTCCTGGAGGCGGGCTTCCTCGGCGTCATGCTGTTCGGGACGGAGAAGGTCGGGCCGACCTTGCACTTCGTCGCGACCGTCGCGGTCGCAGTCGGCACCGCGATCTCGGCGTTCTGGATCCTCTCGGTCAACAGCTGGATGCAGACGCCGCAGGGCTATGCGCTGAACGCCGCCGGTCAGTTCGTCCCCGCCGACTGGTGGGCAATCGTCTTCAACCCCAGCTTCCCCTACCGCCTCGTCCACACCGTGCTCGCCGCGTATCTGACGACGGCCTTCGTCGTCGGCGCGGTCGGCGCGTGGCACCTGCTGCGCGACAAGCGCAACGAAGGCGCGCGCACCATGTTCTCGATGGCGATGTGGATGGCGGCGATCGTCGCGCCGATCCAGATCCTCGCCGGCGACCAGCACGGGCTCAACACGCTGAAGCACCAGCCCGCCAAGGTGATGGCGATGGAGGGGCATTATACCAGTCATCCGCACGGCGCGCCGCTGCTGCTATTCGGCATTCCGGACCAGAAGGCGGGCGTGGTGCGCCACGTGGTCGAGGTGCCGAAGCTCTCATCGCTCATCCTCAAGCACGACCTCGACGCCCCGCTCGCCGGGCTCGACACCATCCCGCGCGCCGACTGGCCCTCGGTGCCGGTCCTGTTCTGGTCGTTCCGGATCATGGTCGGCATCGGCCTGCTGATGTTCGGCCTCGGCGCGCTCAGCCTGGTCGCCCGGCTGGCGAAAAAGCTCTACGACTGGCGGCCGCTCCACTGGTTCGCGCTCGCCATGGGGCCGTCGGGCTTCGTCGCGGTGATTGCCGGCTGGGTGACGACCGAGGTCGGCCGCCAGCCGTTCACCATCTACGGCCTGATTCGCACGGCGGAATCGGCGTCGCCGATCAAGGCGCCCGCCGTCGCCTCGTCGCTGATCGCCTTCGTCGTCGTCTATTTCGCGGTGTTCGGCATCGGCATCTGGTATCTCTTCCGGATGCTGGCGAAGCCGCCGCAAGAGGGCGAGTCAGACGACCCGGACGGACCCCTGCGGGCCGCCGGAATCACCCCCGGCCCGGCGCAAAGCTGATGGGCATCGACTTCGATCTCGCGACGGTGTGGGCGTTCATCATCGCCTTCGCGGTGTTCGCCTATGTCGTGATGGACGGGTTCGATCTCGGCATCGGCATCCTGTTCCCGACCTTGAAGGTCGGGCAGGAGCGCGACAGCGCGATGAACTCGGTCGCGCCGGTGTGGGACGGCAACGAGACATGGCTGGTGCTTGGCGGCGGCGGGCTGATGGCGGCCTTCCCGCTCGCCTTCGCGATCATCATGCCGGCGCTCTACACCCCAATCATCGCGATGCTGCTCGGCCTCGTCTTCCGCGGCGTCGCCTTCGAGTTCCGCTGGCGCGACACCCGCCACCGCCACTTCTGGGACTTCGCCTTCACCGCCGGATCGACTCTCGCCGCGCTGGCGCAGGGCATCGCGCTTGGCGCCCTGCTGCAGGGCATCAAGGTCTCGGGCCGCGCCTATGGCGGCGGCTGGTGGGACTGGCTGAGCCCTTTCAGCCTGCTGACCGGTGTCGCGGTCGTCGCCGGCTACGCGTTGCTCGGCGCGACCTGGCTGATCTGGCGAACCGAGGGCTCGCTCCACGATCACGCGGTCAAGATCGCGCGGATCGCGGGACCGCTGACGGTCGGCTTCATCGTCGCCGTGAGCGCCGCCACTCCGTTTCTGAGCTTTGCCTACTACGAGCGCTGGTTCGCCTGGCCCAACATCGTGGTCGCCGCGCCGGTGCCGGTTCTCGTCGGCCTCGCAACCCTCGCGCTGTTCCGCGCGCTGGCGAAGAAGCGGGAGCTGGCGCCGTTCCTGATCGCGCTGGCGCTGTTCGGCCTGTGCTTCGTCGGCCTCGGGATCAGCATGTTCCCCTATATCGTGCCGGACAGCGTGACGATCTGGCAGGCCGCCGCGCCCGAGAAGAGCCAGGTCTTCGTGCTGGTTGGCGCGAGCGTGATGATCCCGATCATCATCGCCTACACCGCGCACGCCTATTGGGTGTTCCGTGGGAAAGTCGGCCACGAAGGATATCATTGATGGCCCGGCGTCTCGCTTGGTTCGTCGGCCTCTGGGCGGCGAGCGTCGCCACCCTCGCGGTTGTCGCCGGCTTGCTGCGCCTGTGGATCAGCCCTTCCTGAACAACTGGTCCGCCGCCGAGCGAAACGCGCTCGCCCCCTCGCGCTTCGCTTTCACCCGCACGATCTCCATCTCAAGCGCCGCGATGCGCGCGTCGAGCTCCGCCACCGACAGCGGGTCGAGGTCCTCGCGCGCCAGCGCGGTCAGCGGGTCGTTCGTCTTGCGCGGCATCATGTCGTCGAGGTCCATCGCATCCTCCTTTTCCCTTGGCGGCCGATCTGCTCTAACGGGTTCCGTGGGCTGGGGGCAAAGCGAATGACGGCGATACCGCCGACGATGACGGCAATCGATCCCGCCGGTCCCGGCGGGCCTGAGGTGCTGGTTCCCGTCGAGCGGCCGGTGCCGGCGCCGGGCGCGGGCGAGGTGTTGATCCGGGTGCGCGCCGCCGGCGTCAACCGGCCCGACGTGCTGCAGCGACTGGGGCTTTACCCGATGCCGCCGGGCGCGCCGTCGATCCCGGGGCTCGAAGTGGCGGGCGAGGTGGTGGCGCTCGGCGACGGCGTGGTCCGGCTGATGGTCGGCCAGCCGGTCTGCGCGCTGATCGCGGGCGGCGGCTATGCCGAATATGCCGTCGCGCCCGAGGGCCAGTGCCTGCCCATCCCGCGCGGCTTCTCGATGGTCGAGGCGGCGAGCCTGCCCGAGACCTATTTCACCGTGTGGTCGAACCTCTTCGACCGCGCCTATGCCGACGCCGGCGACACCGTGCTGATCCACGGCGGCACCTCGGGCATCGGGGTGGCCGCGATCCAGCTCGCCAAGGCGTTCGGCCTGACCGCGATCGTCACCGCCGGCAGCGACGCCAAGTGCGACGCGGCCCGCGGGATCGGCGCGGATGTCGCGATCAACTACAAGACCAGCGACTTCGTCGAGGGCGTGAAGAGCGCGACCGGCGGCAAGGGCGTCGACATCGTGCTCGACATGGTCGGCGGCGACTATCTGCCCCGCAACATCGCCTGCCTCGCCGAAAGCGGCCGTCTCGTCACGATCGCGGTCCAGCGCGGCGCGACCGGCGAGCTCAACCTCGGCACGGTGATGCGCAAGCGGCTGACCCTGACCGGCTCGACGCTCCGCCCGCGTTCGGTGGGGTTCAAGACCGCGCTCGCCGACAGCCTCGCCAAGGACGTCTGGCCGCTGTTCGACCATGGCAAGCTGAAACCGATCATCGACCGCGTCTATCCGCTCGCCGAGGCGACGGAGGCGCACCGCCGCATGGAAGCCGGCGACCATATCGGCAAGATCGTCCTGACCGTCGGATAGAGGCCAAACTCCCTCTCCCGCTTGCGGGAGAGGGTTGGGGTGAGGGGCGAAGCGCGCCAGCGCGAGCAACACCGACCTCACAGCATTCCCTCACCCCGCTCGCCTGCCGGCGAGTTCCCCTCTCCCGCAAGCGGGAGAGGGGAGGGGGCATAAGCCCCGGTTATCGCCACTCCCCCAGATTCTATTTGGCAGCCGCGCCGCACCACGCGATGCTCGCCACACCTTCCGGGAGACGCCGATGCCGAGCCTTGTCCTTCACGAATACGCCCGGTCGGGAAACTGCTACAAGATCCGGCTACTGCTGGCGCACCTCGGGCTGCCCTACGAGCGGCGCGAGTACGACATCATGAACGGCGAGACGCGCACCGAGGAATTCCTCACCAACGTCAACGCCAACGGCCGCATCCCGGTGCTTCAGGTCGGCGACCGCTTCCTGCCCGAGTCGAACGCCGCGCTCTACTATCTCGCCAAGGGTACGCGCTTCCTGCCAGACGACGCCTGGGCGGGCGCCGAGGTGATGAAGTGGATGTTCTTCGAGCAGTACAACCACGAGCCCAACGTCGCGACGATGCGCTTCTGGAAGGCCTTCGTCGGCGAGGACAAGTGGACCGACACGCAGAAGATGCTGGTGCCGCTAAAGGAGACGGCCGGCGATGCCGCGCTCCTGCTGATGGACGAGCATCTGGAAGGCCGCAGCTTCATGGTCGGCGAGACGATGACGATCGCCGACATCGCGCTCTACGCCTATAGTCATGTCGCCGACGAGGGCGGCTTCGACTTGAAGGCTTATCCGAACGTCACGGCGTGGTGCGAAGCGATCGCGCTCCAGCCGGGCCACGTCACGATCGACGCCTGACCGGCGTTTTCCGTTGCCCGCGCCCCATAGCGGGCGTATAGCCTCTGCCATCACCGGCCGTCCCGCAAGGGGCGGCCCTTTCTTTGCCCGGAGTCTTCAATGGCCTTGCCGCTCATGCCCCACGCGACCGCAGCTTGGCTGGTCGACAACAGCTCGCTGACCTTCGAGCAGATCGCCGAATTCTGCGGCCTCCACATCCTCGAGATCCAGGCGATCGCCGACGAGACGACTCCCACCAAGCTCATTGGCCGCGATCCCATCCGCGCCGGCGAGCTGACCCAGGCCGAGATCGACAAGGCGCAGGCCGACCCGTCCTACGCGATGAAGATGGAGAAGGGGCCGGACCAGCTCCGCCGCACCAAGGGGCCGCGCTACACGCCGGTTTCGAAGCGCCAGGAAAAGCCCGACGGCATCGCCTGGATCGTCCGCAATCATCCCGAGGTCAGCGATGGCCAGATCTCGAAGCTGATCGGCACGACCAAGACGACGATCGCCGCGATCCGCGACAAGACGCACTGGAACATCCAGAACATCACGCCGAAGGACCCGGTGACGCTCGGGCTGTCGAGCCAGCGCGAGCTGGACGCGATGATCGCGCTCGCCGCCAAGAAGGCCGGCATCGTCCACGAGGACACCCGCTTCGGCGCCGACCGCGACGCGCTGATCGAGGAGCTCCGCACCGAGCGCGCGACCGCCGCCCGCATCGCCGAGGATGGCGAGGATCTGGAAGCACCGCGCGAGATCACGGCCGAGAACCTGTTCAAACGCTAAGGTGGCCGGGCCGCCGGGCCCGCACTAAGGTCGAACGATGCTGGACGCCTCGCTCACGCCGGACGACACGCCGTCCGGCGGCGAGACGCGGCGCGGGCTCTATTACCCGTGGGGGCGCTGGACGCCGGAGAGCGGCGCCCTGTTCGAGATGGCGCCCGGAGTCTTCTGGCTCCGCATGCCGCTGCCCTTCTCGCTCGCCTTCATCAACCTCTGGGTGCTCGACGACGGCGACGGCTGGGCGATCGTCGATACCGGGCTGAACACCGCCGCCTGCAAGGATGTGTGGCGCGCCGCCCTCGAAGGGCCGCTCGCGGGGCGGCCGGTGACGCGGGTGATCGTCACGCATTATCACCCCGATCACGCCGGGCTCGCGGGCTGGCTCTGCTACAAGCACGACGTGCCGCTGGTGATGACGCGCGGCGAGTTCATGCTGGCGCGGGTGCTGACGCTCGACATCGCCGACAAGCCACCCGAAGCGGCGGTGCGCTTCTATGCGCGCAGCGGCTGGCCGGAGACGGCCGTCGAGCGGATGCGCGGCCAGTCGTGGGGCCGCTTCGCCCGCGCCGTCTCGCGGCTGCCGGTCGGCTACGAGCGAATCGAGGCGGGGGACACGCTGACGATCGGCGGGCGCACGTGGCGCATCGTCGTCGGCAGCGGCCATTCGCCCGAGCATGCCTGTCTTGTCTGCGACGAGCTTGGGCTGATGATCGCCGGCGACCAGCTGCTGCCGCGCATCAGCTCGAACGTCTCGGTCTATCCGACCGAGCCTCGCGCCGACCCTCTCGGCGAATGGATGGCGAGCCTCGACCGACTGGAGGCGCTCGACGCCGGGCTGCGGGTGCTGCCGGCGCACAACGAACCGTTCGAGGGGCTGCGCGAGCGGACGGGGCAGTTGCGTGAGCACCATGTGACCAAGCTCGATGCGGTCGAGGCGTTTTGCGAGGCACCGCGTACCGCGTTCGAGAGCTTCGGCACGATGTTCGGCCGCCCGATCAAGGACGACGAGATCATGATGGCGACCGGCGAGGCGGTGGCGCATCTCCATTATCTGGAGGCGAGGGGCCGGGTGCGGCGTGAAGTCGGGCCCGACGCCGATCGTTTCGCGCGATGCTGAAGGGCCGGCCCTGGGCGGTGCGCTACGGCCATCCGGTGCCGTGGGACACGACGTTCGAGGCGTTGACGGTGCCGGCGCTGCTCGACCGTGCGGCCGCCAAGACTCCGGACGCGCGCTGCATCGACTTCCTCGGCCGTGGCTACAGCTATGCCGAGGTCGCGCGGATGGCGGACCGCGCGGCGGAAGGGTTCCGCAAGCTCGGCGTTCGGCGAGGAGTGAAGGTCGGGCTGTTCCTGCCCAACTGCCCGCATTACGTCGCGGCCTACTATGGCGCGATGAAGGCGGGCGGGACGGTGGTCAACTTCTCGCCGCTCTACAACGCCGACGAGCTGGCCGATCAGGTCGAGGATTCGGGGACCGAGATCATGGTCTGCCTCGACGTCGCGCAGCTCTACCCGACGATCGCCGAGGTGCTGGAGCGCACGGCGATCCGCCGCCTCGTCGTCGGCTCGCTGACCGAGGTGCTGCCGCGCGGCAAGGCGATGCTCTACCGCCTGTTCAAGGCGAAGGAGCGGAGCAAGGTCGCGGCCGATGACCGGCATATCCGCTTCGCCGCGCTGCTCGACAATGGCGGGCTGAAGGACCCGCCCGCGATCGACCCCGAGGATATCGCGCTGCTGCAATATACCGGCGGGACGACGGGCACGCCGAAGGGCGCGGTGCTGACGCACGCCAATTTGACCGCCAACGCGCAGCAGGTGAATGCCGTCGACCCGAGGGCTGGCGGCGGCGACGATCGCATCCTGGGGGCGCTGCCGCTGTTCCATGTGTTCGCGAACACCTGCGTGCTCAACCGGACGGTGCTGGGCGGCGGCGAGATGGTGCTGCTGCCGAAGTTCGACGCGGGACAGGCTCTGAAGGCGATCGCACGGCGCAAGGTGACGTCGGTGCCGGGCGTGCCGACGATGTACCGGGTGCTGCTCGATCACCCCGAGATCGGGCGCTATGACCTGTCGTCGATCCGCGTCTGCGTGTCGGGCGGGGCGCCGATGCCGGCCGAATTGAAGCAGCGGTTCGAGGCGGCGACGGGCGCGGTCGTGGTCGAGGGCTATGGGCTGACCGAGAGCGCGGGGGTGGTGGCGACCAATCCCTACGAGGGGATGAACAAGGCGGGCTCAATCGGGCTGCCGCTGCCGGGGACCGACGTGCGGATCGCCGGCGAAATCCACAACTTCGACACGGATCGGGGGCGGCGCGAAGTCGGCGAGATTCAGGTCGCTGGGCCGCAGGTCATGCGAGAGTATTGGGATAAGTCATTGGAAACGGACAACGTTTTCGACGAAGACTATCTGCGGACTGGCGACATCGGCTATATCGACGACGATGGCTATATCTTCATCGTCGACCGGTTGAAGGATATGATCGCGGTCGGCGGGTTCAAGGTCTTCCCGAGCCGGCTGGAGACCCTCCTCTATTCGCACCCGGCGGTGAAGGAGGCGCTGGTGATCGGGGTTCCCGACCTGAAGCTCGGCGAGCGCCCCAAGGCGTTCGTGACGCTGCAGGATGGCGAGAGCGTGACGGCGGAAGAGCTTTGCGGCTGGCTCAACGCGCGGGTCGGCAAGCATGAGCGCGCGATCGCGGTCGAGGTGAGGGCGAGCCTGCCCAAGACGATGATCGGCAAGCTGTCGAAGAAGGAGCTGGTGGCGGAGGAGCGGGCGAAGGCGGCGGCTTGACCGCCCAACGCCGCCTCGCCACAAGCGGCGCGTGAGCGCGGAGAACGAGATCGACGGACTGGACTTCGAGGCCGCGCTGGCGCGCCTCGAGGCGATCGTCCGCAAGCTCGAGACCGGCGAGGCCAGCCTCGAGGATTCGATCGGCCTCTACGGCGAGGGCGACCGGCTGAAGGCGCATTGCGAGGCCAAGCTCGCGGCGGCGCAGGCGCGGATCGAGAAGATCCGGCTCGGCCCCGACGGCAAGCCCGCCGGCCTCGTGCCGTTCGACGCCGCCTAGATGAAGGCGTCGCTGAGCCTGAAGCCCGCGCTCGATGCGATCGGCAACGCCGTCGACCAGCGCTTCGACCGGCTGCTGCCGCTGCCCGGCGACAGTCGCGACACGCTCTATGAGGCGATGCGCTACGCCGCGATCGGCGGCGGCAAGCGGATGCGTCCGCTGCTCGTCGTCGCGGCCTGCGACCTGTTCCATGTCGACAAGGAGCGCGCGCTGCGCGTCGCGATCGCGATCGAGTGCGTCCATTGCTACAGCCTCGTCCATGACGACCTGCCGTGCATGGACGATGACGACCTGCGCCGCGGCAAACCGACGGTGCACAGGCAGTTCGACGAGGCGACGGCGGTGCTCGCCGGCGACTCGCTCCACGCGCTGGCCTTCGAGGTGCTGGCCGATGAGGCGACTCACGAGGACCCGTTCGTCCGCGCCGAGCTGGTGCGCGAGCTGGCGCGCGCCTCCGGTCCCGCCGGAATGGCGGGCGGGCAGATGATGGATCTGGTCGCCGAGGATCAGCAGTTCGACCTCGCGACGACGACGCGGCTGCAGCAGCTCAAGACCGGCGCGCTGATCGCCTTCTCGGTCGAGGCGGGGGCGATCATGGGGCGGGCGGGCGAGCCGCCGCGCCGCAAATTGAAGGGCTATGCCCGCGACCTCGGCCTCGCCTTCCAGATCGCCGACGACCTGCTCGACGCCGAGGGCGACAGCGACCGGACGGGCAAGGCGGTGCGCAAGGACGCCGAGGCGGGCAAGGCGACCTTCGTGTCGCTCCTCGGCCTCGACCGCGCGCGGGCGCAGGCCGAGATGCTGATCGACCAGGCGATCGACCACCTCCACGGCTTCGGCCAGGAGGCCGACCTGCTGCGCGCCATCGCCCGCTTCGCGATCGAGCGGGATCGGTAGGGAAGCCAAACATGCACTCATTGTGCAAGATTCCGTTCGTGGTGAGCCTGTCGAACCACGTGGCATGCTCCGCCATCGGAGCGACCACGTCCTTCGACAGGCTCAGGACGAACGGGGAGGTTGTGGGCTCGACTTGCGCGGGGGGACGTCAATGATGCGCATCGGGGTCTATCCCGGCACCTTCGATCCGGTGACGCTCGGCCATATGGACATCATCCGGCGCGGCGTGAAGCTCGTCGACCGGCTGGTGGTCGGAGTCGCCACCAACCCGTCCAAGTCGCCGATGTTCACGCTCGACGAGCGGGTCACGCAGGTGACTCGCGAGTGCCAGGAGTTCGACGGCGCGGTTTCGGTCGTGGCGTTCGACGCGCTGCTGATGAAGTTCGCCGAGAGCCAGAACGCCGGCGTCATCCTGCGCGGCCTGCGCGCGGTGTCCGACTTCGAGTATGAGTACCAGATGGCGGGCATGAACCAGCAGTTGAACCACCGGATCGAGACCGTCTTCCTGATGGCCGACGTGGCGCTGCAGCCGATCGCCTCGCGCCTCGTCAAGGAGATCGCGGTCTACGGCGGCGACATCTCGCCGTTCGTGCCGCCGCGCATCGCCGGCGAGATCGCCGAGCGGCTGGCGGCGCCGCGCTCATGATGGGTTCAGCACGAAGGCGGCAAGGCGCGTCGCGGCACAGGGAGTACAGGATGCGTCGTTGCCTGGGGATTTTCATCGGCATGGCGATGGCGGCCAGCGCCGCGTCGGTGATGGCGCCAAGCGGCGCGTCGGCACAGGACGCGCCGCCGCGCCCCTCAGGTCCGAAGCCCGCGCCGCCCGAGCATATCGCGACTCCGCCGCGCGTCTTCACGCCGCCCGCCGCGCTGGCGAAGGAGCCGGTGCCGGTGGCGCCGGTGGTGATCGCCGATCCCGAGAACACGCTGGTGCTCGACCTGTCGACCGGCGGCCGCGTGCTGATCGCGCTTCGCCCCGACAAGGCGCCCAAGCACGTCGAGCGGGTGAAGCTGCTGGCGCGCCAGCATTTCTACGACGGCACGATCTTCCACCGCGTCATCGAGGGCTTCATGGCGCAGGGCGGCGACCCGACCGGCACCGGCCTCAACGGATCGAAGCTGCCCAATCTGGCGCCCGAGTTCAACGACCTGCCGCACCTGCGCGGCACCGTCTCGATGGCGCGCGCCAACGACCTCAACAGCGCAAACAGCCAGTTCTTCATCATGTTCGCGCCGCGCCTGTCGCTGGACGGCAGCTACACCAATTTCGGCCGCGTCATTTCGGGCATGCAATATGTCGACGCGATCGAGCGCGGCGAACCGCCCGCGACGCCGTCGAAGATCGTGCTGGCGTCGATCGCCGCCGACAAGGTGCCGCCGCCGCCGCCCGCGCCGGCCGTGGTGAAGCCGGTGGCGGCGGCGATCGCGGCGCCAGCGGCGCCGGTGACCGTGAAGACGGTGACCAAGACCAAGGTGGTGGCGAAGAAGCGCTAAACCGCTCTCCAGGTGTAGGGGTTAGGCGGTCTGAGGCACGCCGAACGCCCCGCCGGGCTGTGGCCCGCGGGGGTTCAAGGGACTTCCGGACCGGCGCGTTCTTTCGAAGGCGCTCGGGGTGGCGGCAGGTGTCAGCCCGACGCCGGGGTGCCGCCCGAAGGCGGCGAAAGATCGTGCGAAGCTTCGGCTATCCCGAGCAACTCCGCGCCGGTCCTTGCCGTCCCGTCCGGTCACCACGCTGAAGAAGCGCCGGGAGGGCGGCTCGCCCTTGTCCGCGCCGTGGCCAGCGGATTGGACGATTCGTGACTATCCTAATCGGTTCGCCATGTCAAGAACAAAGTACGAACATGGCGCGCTGGCTTGCGCGAAAAGGCGCGCCATGCGAGCGGCGCGGGATGTTCGCCGTCCGACTTGCCACCGCCGCCGACCTGCCGGCGTTGAACGCGCTGATGACGCTGTCGATCGGCGCACTGCAGCGTGCCTTCCTGACGCCCGCGCAGGTGGAGGCGAGCCGCAAGGTGATGGGCCTCGACAGCCAGTTGGTCGCCGACGGCACCTATTTCCTTGTCGAGGAGGATGGGCGGATCGCCGGATGCGGCGGCTGGAGCCGGCGGGCGACGCTTTACGGCGGCGACCATAGCGCGGGTCGCGACGCCGCGCTGCTCGACCCGGCGCGCGACGCCGCGCGGGTGCGGGCGATGTACACGCACCCCGACTTCGCGCGGCGCGGCGTGGGGCGGATGGTGCTGGCGCGGTGCGAGGCGGCCGCGGCCGAAGAGGGCTTCGGGCGCGCCGAGCTGATGGCGACGCTGGCGGGGGAGCCGCTGTACCGGGCGTGCGGCTATGAGGAGATCGCGCGGATCGAGGACGGCGGAGTGCCGCTCATCCGCATGGGCAAGGCGCTGAAGCCCTCCCCCTTCCGGGGGGAGGGTTTGGGAGAGGGGACGATGCTGGGCGTAGTGCCCGGCGCTGCTCCCCTCTCCCCAGCCCTCCCCCCGGAAGGGGGAGGGAGTTAGTCGTGCGCGTCAGCGACTTCGACTTCGAGCTGCCCGAGGAGTGCGTCGCGCTGCGCCCGGCGAGCCCGCGCGATGCGGCGCGGATGCTGGTGGTGCGGCCCGGGGGACTGGAGGACCGGGGGGTAAGCGAGCTGGCGTCGCTGCTGCGCGCCGGCGACGTGCTGGTGTTCAACGACACGCGGGTGATCCCGGCGCAGCTGTTCGGCCGCAAGGGCGAGGCGAAGATCGGCGTGACGCTGCACAAGCGGGTCGACGCGTGGCGCTGGTGGGCGTTCGTGCGGAACGCCAAGCGGCTGAAGGTCGGCGACCGGGTGGCGTTCGGCGAGGCGCTGAGCGGCACGGTCGAGGCCAAGGGCGACGACGGCGGGTTGCTGTGGGCGTTCGAGAGCGACATGCCGCTGGAGGCCGCGCTGGCGCTGGCCGGGACGATGCCGCTGCCGCCCTATATCGCCGGACGGCGCGCGGCGGATGCTCAGGATGCGGCCGATTATCAGACGATATTCGCGGCCGAGCCCGGCGCGGTCGCGGCGCCGACCGCCGGGCTGCACTTCACCCCCGCGCTGCTGGCGGGGCTGGACGCGGCGGGGATTGGGCGCGAGACCCTGACGCTGCATGTCGGGGCGGGGACCTTCCTGCCGGTCAAGGCGGACGACACCGACGACCACCGCATGCATGCCGAATGGGGCGCGATCGACGCCGCGACCGCCGGGCGGCTGAACGCCGTGCGGGCGCGGGGCGGGCGGCTGATCGCGGTCGGCACCACCAGCCTGCGGCTTCTGGAGAGCGCGGCGGACGCGGACGGGCGGATCGCGCCGTTCGCCGGCGACACCGCGATCTTCATCACGCCGGGCTACCGCTTCCGCGCCATCGACGGCCTGCTGACCAATTTCCATCTGCCGCGATCGACCCTGTTCATGCTGGTGTCAGCGCTGATGGGGCTGGACAGGATGCGCGCGGCCTATCGCCACGCTGTCGATCGGGGCTATCGATTCTATTCCTATGGCGACTCCAGCCTGCTGCTGCCGAACGGATGATTGGAACATGACGATGCGGACGCCGCTCTTCCTTCTGACGCTGGCGCTTTCGGCGGGGGCCGCCGCCGCGTCGCGCCCCGACCCCAATCTGCTGCCGACGCCGCCGATCCTCGCCGCCTCGCCGGTCGCGATGATGGTCGCGGCGATGGACGCCGACGGCGACGCGCGCGTCACCAGGGCCGAGCTGGCGCTGGCCGAGACACGGATGTTCGTTCGCGCCGACGCCGACAAGGACGGTGTGCTGACGCTGATCGAGCTCGCCGACTGGGCGCTGGTCTGGCTCGGCGACCAGAGCGCGGTGCCGGGGCGCTTCGACTTCGACCGCGATGGCGACGACAAGGTCTCGAAGGCCGAGTTCGTGGCCGAGCTTGGCCGGCGCTTCGCGGGCTTCGACGGCAACAAGGACGGCGTGCTGGAACGGTCCGAGCTGCTGACCGTCACCGAGCGCCAGCGCGACCGGCGCGGGCGCAGCGTGCCGGCGGCCGAGACACCAAGGCCGCGATAACCCAACGCGGCTTTTGTGATTCAAGTTGGACCCGCACTGCTTTAAGCCGCGCGCATGACGTCTTCCCGCTTCCAGTTCGACATCCACGCCACCGACGGCGCGGCGCGCACCGGCACGATCCGCATGCACCGGGGCGACATCCGGACGCCGGCGTTCATGCCGGTCGGCACGGCGGCGACGGTGAAGGCGATGCGGCCCGCCGAGGTGCGTGCGACGGGCGCCGATATCATCCTCGGCAACACCTATCATCTGATGCTGCGCCCGACCGCCGAGCGGATCGCTGGCCTCGGGGGCTTGCACGAATTCATGCGCTGGGAGCGGCCGATCCTGACCGATTCGGGCGGCTATCAGGTGCTGTCGCTCTCCGAGCTGGCGAAGCTCAGCGAGGAGGGGGTGGCGTTCGCCTCGCACCTCGACGGGTCGCGGCACATGCTGACGCCCGAACGCTCGATGGAGGTGCAGCGGCTGCTCGGCTCGGACATCGTCATGGCGTTCGACGAGTGCACCAAGTGGCCGGCGACGCGCGACGAGGCGGCGGCGTCGATGGAGCGCTCGATGCGCTGGGCGAAGCGCTCGCGCGAGGCGTTCGATCCGGGGGGCGAGCGCAGCGCGCTGTTCGGCATTCAGCAGGGATCGATGTTCGAGGATCTGCGGCGCGTGTCGGCGGAGAGGCTGATCGACATCGGCTTCGACGGCTATGCGATCGGCGGGCTGGCGGTGGGCGAGGGGCAGGCGGCGATGTTCGCGACTCTCGACTTCGCGGTCGGCATGCTGCCGGCGGACGCGCCGCGCTACCTGATGGGCGTCGGCAAGCCCGATGACATCGTCGGCGCGGTGCGGCGCGGGGTCGACATGTTCGACTGCGTGCTGCCGACGCGGAGCGGGCGGAACGGGCAGGCGTTCACCCGCGACGGGCCGCTCAACCTGCGGAACGCCAGGTACAAGGACGATCCAACGCCGCTCGACCCCGAGGACGGCACGGGCTGGAGCCGCGCCTATTGCCACCACCTCGTCAAATCAGGCGAGATTTTAGGGGCGATGATCCTGACCGAGCATAACCTGATGTTCTACCAGCGGCTGATGGCCGAGCTGCGCGACGCGATCGGGGCGGGGACGCTGGATGCGGTCGCGGACGCATTCCTGGAGAGCTACCTTCGCGGCCGTTGACAGCCGGAGCTCAGCCCGTGGCGACGACCAGCTTTTCCTCAATGTCGCGCTCGGTGCAGACGCGGTTGCGGCCGGTTTCCTTGGCGCGGTAGAGCGCCGCGTCGGCGCGCTCCAGCAGCGCCTCGACCGTGTCGGTCCAGCGCAGTTCGGCGACGCCCCAGGACAGCGTGATGCGGCCGACTTCCTGGTTCGACTGCTTCGAGCGGAGCGTGCGGCTGCCGACGAAATCGCAGAACTGCTCGGTGATGTCGGTCGCGGCTTCCAGCGCCTTGGCGGGTAGGACGATGACGAACTCCTCGCCGCCGAAGCGCGCCGGGTAGCCGAGGCCCTGGCAGAGCTTGTCGATGCACTGCGCGACGAGGCGCAGCACCTCGTCGCCCATGCGGTGGCCCCAGGTGTCGTTGAAGCGCTTGAAATGGTCGATATCGCAAAAGGCGACGCAGAGCGGCTTGCGGTCGGCGAGCGCCCGCGCCGCCTGGGTTTCGAGATAGGCCTGGAACGCCTTGCGGTTGGAGAGGCCGGTGAGCGGATCGATGCGGCATTCCGAGCGCGCCTCCTCCAGATCCTCCTGCAACGCGACGATTTCCCGGGCTGAGGTCGTGAGCTGGGCTTCGAGCGCCTCGGTCTTCTCGATCATCGCGCCAGTGGCGGCGACGAGCTCGGAGAGGAGGGCGCGCTGGGTGTCGAGATCGGGGTTGCCCGACAGCGTCTGGTGGCCGTCGCGGAGCGCCGCGTTGTAGGTGCGGACGTCGCCGCCGGTGCGCTCGACATAGGCGGTCATCGCCTCGATCTGCGCCGCGGCGCGCTCGGCGAGCCTGGCCATGTCTTCGCCGTCGGTGCCGCCGAGATATTCGCGGCGGATGCGCTCGACGGCGCGGCGGGTGAGCGGGCTTTCGACGGCGAGCGCGCCGTTGACCGCCTCGACGAACGCCTCGTCGGCCGAGGTGACATAGCGATACCAGAAATCGTAATTGATCGGAGTGGCCGCGATTCCGCCGGCCTCGATATGAGCCCTGATGCGGTCGATGATCTGGACTTGGCTCGTCATGGTATCGGGCGGGCTCGCGGCTCAGCTAGGTTCTGTTACGCGGAACTCTCGCCGCACCATCCCAAGATCGCGCGGCGTCGACCCGCACAGTGCGGCCGGAAGGTTAAGGAAGGGCTAAGTCGGGGGCGAACCCGCGTCCCGCGACGGCTCAAATACGCGCCGGAACGGTCATGAAAGCGGGAACCATGTCCAAAGTGCCGAAGCCCGGGCCGACGGGCTCGTCGCCGCGGTCGCGGCCCTCGCTGCGGTGGTCGCGGCGATCGTCGCGGCGCGGGCGCTCGGCGCGCGCCGGCTCGGCACGTTGGGGACGTGGCGCGCGTTCTGCGCGGGGCGCCGGCGCGGGTGTCGGTGCCGGCTTGGGCTCGGGGTCGACGGCGACGGGTTCGGGCACAGCTTCGGGCTGCGGCGCCGTCTCGGCGACGGGCTCCTTGGGCTTGCGGCCAACACGGCGGCGGCGATCGGACGCCGGCGCGACCGGCGCGGCGGGGGCTTCGGCCGCTTGCGGGGCCGGGGCTTCCTCGGGAGCGGCGCTCGCTGTGGCGACGCCGTAGCGCGGGATCTTCTGGCCGATCAGCTTCTCGATGTCGGCGATCGCCTCGGAATCCTCGTCGGTGACGAGCGTCATCGCGATGCCGGTCTTGCCGGCGCGGCCGGTGCGGCCGACGCGGTGGACGTAGTCGTCGGCGTTGTACGACACGTCGTAATTGAAGACGTGGCTGACCCCCTTGATGTCGAGGCCGCGCGCCGCGACGTCTGAGCAGACGAGGATGTTGATCTCGTCGGCCTTGAACTTGTTGAGCGTCGCGGTGCGGTCGGCCTGCTCCATGTCGCCGTGGATCTGGCCGGCGCGGAAGCCGCTCTGCTGCAGCGCCTCGGCGAGCGTCTTCACGTCGCGCTTGCGGTTGCAGAAGATCATCGCGGTGGTGACGTCGGGCGCGCGCAGCAGGCCGCGCAGCGTCTCGCGCTTGCCGCGCACCGTCGTCGGCACCTGGAACTGGGCGATCGACAGGTTGGTCGAGGCCGGGCGCGCGACCTCGATGATCTTGGGGTCCTTCATGAAGCGGTCGGCGAGCTTCTTGATCGGCGGCGGCATCGTCGCCGAGAACAGCAGGGTCTGGCGGTTGCGGTTGATCTTCTCGCAGATCTTCTCGACATCGGGGATGAAGCCCATGTCGAGCATGCGGTCGGCCTCGTCGATGACGAGGATGTCGACGCCGGACATCAGGATCTTGCCACGCTCGAACTGGTCCATCAGCCGGCCCGGGGTGGCGATCAGCACATCGACGCCCTTTTCGAGCGCGCGGTCCTGATCGCCGAACGACACGCCGCCGATGAGCAGCGCCATCGTCAGGCGGTGGTACTTGCCGTATTTCTCGAAATTCTCCGCGACCTGCGCCGCGAGCTCGCGGGTCGGCGCGAGGATCAGCGAGCGCGGCATGCGCGCCCGGCCGCGGCCTTCCGCCAGGATGTCGATCATCGGCAGCACGAACGACGCGGTCTTGCCGGTGCCCGTCTGGGCGACGCCGATGATGTCCCGCCCCATCAGGATGGTCGGGATCGCCTGGCGCTGAATCGGGGTCGGCGTTGTGTAGCCGCTATCGTTCACCGCGCGCAGCAGTTCGTCGGACAGGTGCAGGTCTGCGAAGCTCAAGCCAAATCTTTCGCGAAAGGGCGCGCGCAGGGGCGCGCTGCCAAGGTGCGGCTTGCGCACCGCAGCGGGGAAAAGTCAAGGCGACGTGGTGAGGGGCGTGCCGTTTACCAGCCGAGTTCGGCATGCGAGCCCAAGCGGACGAGCTGCAGCGTCGAGGCATCGGGCTTGCGATAGATGAGCACCAGGTCCGGCCGGACATGGCAATCGCGATGGTCGTTCCAGTCGCCAGTCAGCGCGTGGTCGCGCCAGCGCGGCAGGAGGGACCGGTCGGCGGCGAGCGCGGTGACGACCTCGGACAGCGCCGTCGCCAGCGTCGCGGCATGCCGGCCTTTGGACTCGCGCTTGTAATCTTTTCGGAATTGCCCGGTTCGCTCAATCGTCCGCATCAAGGTCGGCCATCAACGCCTCGACCGTTTCGAACGCCGGAAGGCCGCCGCCACGCGCCTCCCGCATCGCTTCGATCGTCTCGGCATTGGGGTTGAGCGGCTCGAACGGCAGGCGCTTGTCGCGCGCTACCCGGGTCAAAAGCAGGCGCACCGCATCCGATACCGTAAGGCCCATCGCGGCGAGCACGATCGTCGCCTCTTCCTTCACGGCGCCGTTTATACGGGTTTGAACAAGGGCGTTAGATGGCATTGGAGGTCCCGATCATCTGCATTACATTGTAATGCAGATCTTGCCCCTTTGCAAGATCAGGGCGTCAGCTCAACGATCGTCAGCGAGTTGGCGGCGATTTGCGGGATCAGCAGGTGGTTGCGGCGGGTGTCGAGGCCGATCGCGGCGGGGATTGGGATGTCGCTGGCGACCGGGACGGCGGGGCCGGCCGGCGGCAGGCGGTAGACGGCGTGGGCGTCCTGCGCCGCGACGAGCAGCCCGCCGTCAGGCAGCGGGACGATGCCGTCGACTCGGCCGAGCGGCAGCGAGCGCTCGCGCGAGATTCGGCCGGACTTGTCGCGGAAGACGAGGTTGACGCCGCGTCCGCCGTGGACGACCGAACCGTCGGCCATGATCGCGACTCCGTTCGGGCGTTCCGACGAATCGTCGCGCGGCGCGAACAGCGTGACCTTGCGCCTGGGCGAGATGCGATAGACCGCCCCGGCCTTGCCCTCGCCGGCCGAGTCGGTGACGTAGATCGTGCCGTCGGGCGCGACGGTGAGGTCGTTGAGGCGGATCGCGCCGGCGATCTCGATCGAGCCCCTGGGCGCGCCGCTGGCGAGGTCGAACAGGCGGACCGCGGTGATGTCGGCGACGTAGAGCGTGCCCCGGGCGACGAACAGGCCGAGCGGGTTGATCAGGGTGACGCCGTTCCGGCCGCCCTCGATCCACTTGAGCTCCGTGACCTTGCCGTCGGGGCTGAGCAGCGAGATGAAGCCGTCGTTGCCGGCGTCGCGCGGGCCGAGGTTGGAGACGAGGATGCGGTCGCCCGCCGCATCGTAGCGCGCGCATTCCGAGCCATCGAAGCCGACGTTCGAGATCACGGTCGGAGCGGCGCTCGCCGCGACGCTGGAGAGCGCCGCGGCGAGCCAGGCGAGAGCGGCGAGCCGCCCCCGCACGCTAGAACTTGAAGCCGGCCGCGACGCCGTAGCGGCGCGGCTCGAGGGTAAAGATGTTGGTGAACAGGCCCGAGGACTGGTCGCCGGCGCCGAGGCCGGTGATCGCGTTGTTCTTGGTCAGGTTCTGGACGAAGGCGCGGGCGAACCAGCGGTTGTCGAGGCCATTCAGCTGAACCTGGGCGTTCACCACGGTGTAGGCTTTGATCCGGTCGATATTGTCGTTGAAGATCAGGCCGTAGCTCTTGCCGGTGTAGGCGACGTCGGCACGCGGGACGAGCGACATGCCGTTGGCGAAGTCGAACGTGTACTGCGCGCCGCCCGAGAGCTTGTAGTTCGGCGCCTGCGGCAGCTCGTTGCCGCGGATGTTGACCAGCACGCCCGAGGGCAGGACGCTGACGCCCGCCGCCGGATTCGCGGCGAGCGAGGTGAGCACGGCGCAGACGCTGAAGGCGCCCGTCGCGGCGACCCCGCTGCCCGCCGGGAACGCCGCCGGCGCCCGCAGGCCGGCGCCCGGCTGCAAGCCGGGGATCGCGCCGGCGTTGATCGCGGTGTTGGCTCCGGCGACGAAGGCGTTCGCCCCGGCGGCGTTGCCGGCGGTCGTCGGCACCACGGCGCAGTTGGAGGCGTTGGTAATGTCCTTGATGATCACCGCGTCCGCGCGTCCGCCCGACGGATCGCGCGGGTTGCCGAGGAACTTGTCGCTCGACACCTTGGTGTGGAGGTAGCTGGCGCTGGCGTTGATCAGCAGGCCCGAGGTCGGCCGGAACACCGCCTCCGCCTCGACTCCGTAGATGTCGGCGTCGACGTTGTCGTTGACCGCGGTGCGGGAGACGATGCGGCTCAGCTGCAGCTGCTTGTACTGGTAGTAGAAGCCCGTGAGGTTGAGCTGCAGCGAGTTGTTCATGAAGCTGTTCTTCGATCCGATCTCGAACGCGTTGACAGTCTCGGGGCTGAAGCTGACCGGCACCGCGAACACCGGCGACAGCGGCGGGTTGATGCCCCCGGACTTGTAGCCGCGCGAATAGGACGCATAGAGCAAATTGTCGTCGGTGATCTTGTAGTCGAGCACCGCGCGCCCGGTGCCGCGACCGAACGAGACGTTGTTGACCTGGAACGGCTGCGCGCCAGCCAGCGTCGAATCATAGTCCAGCGTGGCGTAATTGAGCGCCTGGGTGAAGTCCGTGGCGGTGATCGGGACCTGCGGCGCGACGCCGGCCGAATCGATGAACAGCGAGGTGCGCGCCCGGACGTCCTTGGCATCGTGGTTGTAGCGGGCGCCGAGAGTCAGCTTCAGCCGGTCGTTGAACTGGTAATAGACTTCGCCGAACAGGCCGTAGGACTTCAGCGCGTAGCTGTCGGTATTGTTGCGGTAGAAGGAGGTGCCGGCGAAGACGATCGGGAAGGTCGTGGCGCCCGCGGCGCGCGCGCCGAGAGTCGTCGCGCCGCCCAGGATCGCCGCCGCATAGTCGAGCCCGAAGGCGTCGACATAGTAGCTGTTCTCGCTGAGCTTGTAGTCGGTGTAGATGCCGCCCAACAGGAAGTTGAACGGGCCGTCGAACTGGCTCTCGGCGATCGCTTCTCCCGTCATGCTGCGGCTGGACTGGACCGAACGGTCGAAGTCCTGGGGAGTCGAGGAGCAGAACGACCGCCCGGCGAACACGCCGATCCCGCGCGGGTCGGGCAGCGACGTGCAATAGGGGCCCGCCGGACCGTTCGGGATCAGCGCCGCGCGGGCCGGAGCGAACACCTGGAACGGCGATCCAGCGGTCGAGCTCGCGACCTGGAAGAAGCCGAGGCCGGCGGCCATCGTCGCCGCGTTCTGCACCGACAGGTTGTAGTCCTGCGACGAGTCGACGCTCGACGACTGGTAGATGCCCGACAGCGACAGCTTCACCTGGCCGACATCCTGCTCGAGCCGAGCCATATATTGCTTTTCCGAGCTCTTGTAGCTCGGCTGATAGTCGGTGTTGACGACGCGGGGGTCGGCCGGGTTGACATTGCCAGCGTAGACGTCGGTTCCGTAGAGGCTGCCAAGCGCCAGCGGCGCGAACGCGGCGCCGAGCCGCGCGGTGAAGAACTCGCGCGAGGTGAAGATGCTGGCGAGCGAGGCGTTGCCGTTGACGACGCCATAGCCCTTGCCCGAGGGCAGGCAGCCGAGAATGGCGGTCGGGTCGCGGTCGCAGAGCTGCTTCTGGATGCGAAGGCGGTCGTCGTTCTCGTGGAAGTAGGACGCCATCAGGTCGATGCGGGTGGTGTCCGTCGGCTCCCAGCGCAGCGAGCCGCGAATGGCGTAGAGATCGCGGCCGTCGATCCGGCTGTTGTCGAACAGGTTCCTGGTATAGCCGTCGCGGGTGACCTTGGTCCCGGCGAAGCGGACGCCAAGCCTGTCCGTCAACGGCACGTTGATCATGCCCTTGATCCGGAACGATTCGAAATTGCCGTATTCGCCCTCGGCGGTGGTGTGGAACGCCCGGAGGTCGGGCTTCGCGGTGATGAAGTTCAGGACGCCCGAGGTGGCGTTGCGGCCGAACAGCGTGCCCTGCGGCCCGCGCAGCACCTCGATCCGCTCCATGTCGTAGAATTCGGTCTCGAACAGCCGGGTGCTGATCAGCGGCATGTCGTTGATGTGGATGGCGGTCGCGCTGTCGCAGGTGACTCCGACGCAGAGGTCGCCGATGCCGCGGATGGTGAAGCTGGACGAGGTGAAATTGGTCTTGGTGTAGGTGATGTTCGGGAGCGTCAGCTGCAGGTCGGACGAATTGTCGATCTGCTGGCGGTCGAGCGCCTCGGCGGTGAACGCCGAGATCGCGACCGGAACGTCCTGGAGCGATTCCGCCTGCCGCTGCGCGGTGACGATGATCTCCTCGATGCCGCTGTCGTCGACCGCGGGCGCGGTGGTGGCCGGAACGGTCTGCGCGCCGGCGGCGCCGGCGATCAGAAGCGAGAGCGCCGAGGCGCTGGAAATGAGCGCGAGGCGCGAGGCGCGAACGATGGTCATGAAGGCCCTCCCCAAATCTTCGCCGCGTCACCCGTCCTCGAAGGCGGGCGTTCGTCGGCCAGAAGCCGGTATTTGGGCACCGTTGCGCGCGCCTGTCCAGCGACGCCGGGTGGTCCCTGCGGCTTTCGACAGGGTTCCGGGCCACAGCGCGGCAGTTTTGCAACGCTTCGCTACTTGCGCCGGGGCTTTCCGATCCGCGTCAGGTCCGCGATCGGGCATTCGCCGCCCGAGCGCGCGATCACCGCGTCATGGCCGGCGCACAGATAGCCGGCGCGGGCTCGGCGATAGTAGAAGCCTTCGTAATAGCCGAGCGCCGGGCAGGCCTCGGCGAAGCGCATCCGCCAGCGCGCGCCGCCCTTCAGCCGGAGCTCGATGCTGCGATCGTCGGTGACGATGGCGCCGGCGATGGAGTCGACCGGAACGCAGGCGCGCTTCAATACGCGGCCGGGTAGCGAGGGCGCTGGCGCGGTGGCGGGGGGCTGGACCGGCACGCGGCGCACCGAGGGCGCGTCGGCGAGCGCGGCCGAACCGCCAAACAGGGCCGAGAGTGCCGTCAGAAAAACCACGCCGCGCATCATCGCTTCTCGCTCACTTCGTTGAACCCTGCGTGAACAGCCGAGGCAGCGTCAACGATGGCTTTGAGCCGGCGAGGCCCTGCGGCTATGCTTGTGGCATGAACGACGCACTGAACGCGATGAGGGCGGCGGTCGGCCCGGCTGGCTGGACCGAAGACCCCGCTGACCTCGCGCCGCACCTGGTCGACTGGCGCGGCAAGACGCGCGGCGCCGCGGCGCTGATGCTGAGGCCGGCGTCGACCGCCGAGGTCTCGGCGGTGGTCCGCATCGCGGCGGCGCACGGCGTCGCGTTGGTGCCGCAGGGGGGCAACACCGGGCTGGTCGGCGGCGGCATCCCCGACAACGGGGGCGGCGCGGTGCTGATCTCGATGCGGCGGATGAACCGGCTGCGCGCGGTCGACGCGGCCGATTTCTCGCTGGTCGCCGAGGCGGGGGTGATCCTCGAGGCGGTTCACGAGGCCGCCGCCCGGGCCGGGCGGATGTTCCCGCTGTCGCTCGCCGCCAAGGGCAGCGCCACCGTCGGCGGACTGATCTCGACCAACGCGGGCGGGGTGCAGGTGCTGCGGCACGGCACGATGCGAGCGCTGGTGCTGGGGCTGGAGGCGGTGCTTCCCGACGGCTCGGTGCTCGACCAGCTGTCGTCGCTCCGCAAGGACAACACCGGCTACGACATCAAGCAGTTGCTGATCGGCGCCGAGGGGACGCTCGGCATCGTCACGGCGGCGGCGCTGAAGCTCGTGCCCGCCCCGGCGAGCGTCGCGACCGGGCTCGTCGGCCTCGCATCGCCGGAGGCGGCGCTCAAGGTTCTGAACCGGCTGCGCGCCGTGACCGGCGACCGCATCGAGAGCTTCGAGCTGATGCCGCGCGACGGGCTCGACATGGTGTTCGCGCATATTCCCGACACGCGCGACCCGCTGGACACGCCTCATCCCTGGTACGCGCTGGTCGAGGCGGTCTCGGCGCGCGAGGGCGAGCCGCTCGACGAGGCGCTCGGCGAAGGGCTGGCGGCGGCGATCGAGGCGGGGGAGGCGACCGATGCGACGGTCGCTTCGAGCGAGGCGCAGCGCGCCATGCTGTGGAAGCTGCGCGAGATGCTGCCCGAGGCCGAGCGGCTCGACGGACCGTCGCTGAAGCACGACGTCTCGGTGCCGGTCGCGGCGATGCCGGCGTTCATGGGGGAGGCGACATCGCTGGTCGAGGGGGGCTGGCCGGGCACGAGGGTGCTGGCGTTCGGCCATCTCGGCGACGGCAATGTCCATTACAACGTGCGCTTCGCGGCGGATGGGGACGGCGAGGGGATCACCGCGCGGGTCAACGACCTCGTCACCGCGATGGGCGGCTCGATCTCGGCCGAGCATGGCATCGGCACGCTCAAGATCGGCGAGCTCGGGCGGCTGGGCGACCCCGCCAAGCTCGCCGCGATGCGCGCGGTCAAGGCGGCGCTCGACCCCAGGGGCATCATGAACCCGGGAAAGCTGTTCTAGGGCGCGCACTTTCCCTCTCCCCTCCAGGGAGAGGGAAGCCACCGGCTTGCCTCGCGGGGCTCGCGCCGGTAAGGGCGGGGACTTGCGGGAACGCCTCCGCTCACCCACCCACATTCGCTGAAAGACCATGATGGCCTCCAACCCTCCGGCTGCCCAGATGCCGCTTCTCTACAACCGGATCGTCCCGCTCTCGTCGTCGATCCATCCCAATCACGGCATGATCGCCCGGACCGGCTTTCCGGAAGCCACGAAGATCAACGCGGTGCCGGTGACGGTCGACGAGTTCCCGGTGCTGCAGCGCCACTTCCCGATCGTCTTCAGCCTTGGCGACAACCCGGCGCCGCTGGCGCTTCTTGGGCTCAACGACGGCGTCAACCTGTTCGTCGACGCCGAGGGCAACTGGCGGCCGGAGACCTATGTGCCGGCGTTCCTTCGCCGCTATCCGTTCATCCTGGCGCAGCTGACCGAGAACGCGGGCGAATTGTCGCTGTGCTTCGACGAGACCTCGCCGCTGATCGGCGAGAATATCGGCGATCGGCTGTTCGACGGCACCGAGCCGACCGAGGCGACCAAGGCGGCGCTCGCCTTCTGCGAGCAGTTCGAGCAGTCGATCGCCCGCACCCGCGCCTTCATGGAGGAACTGCAGAAGCTCGATATCCTGACCGACGGCGAGGTGACGATCCAGCAAGTCGGCGTCGAGCAGCCGTCGATCTATCGCGGCTTCAAGATGGTCGCCGAGGACAAGCTGCAGGGCATCCGCGGCGATCAGGCGCGCAAGATGGTCCAGAACGGCATGCTGGGGCTCGTCTACGCCCACCTGTTCTCGATGGGGAATATCACCGAGCTCTTCCAGCGCCAGCTCAACAACGCGCGGGCGGAAGCGGACGCCTGATCGATCTGTTTGAGACGAACCGAGTGCGGGGTGCGGCTATTCGGAGCTTGCGCTGTCGCGCGGGCTTCCCCAAATAGGGGTCGCCGCCTGTTTTGTCCCCCTTTGCGGGCGGCATGGCGCGCCTCCGGGCGCGTTTCCTCCCTGAACCTGGCCGCTCCGTGGCATTGCCCGGAGCGGCTTTTTTATGCGCCCGAGACCTACTCGGCCGCCTGCGCGTAGGGGGCGAGGCCGAGGGCCGGCGCGGCGGCGATCAGCGCGTGCGCCAGCCGCCCGAGCGCGGCGCGCACCGACGGAAAGCCGTCATGACGCTGGAGCCGGCCGGGGTCCATGTAGAGCGCGCGATCGATCTCGATCTGGACGACGTGGATGCCGCCCGCCGGATCGGCGTGCGCGGCGGTGGTGTAGCCGCCCGCATAAGGCTCGTTGCGCGCGACGCGGAAGCCGGCGGACGCCATCTGCGCCTCGATCGCCAGCACCAGCGCCGGGGCGGCGGTGCGGCCGTTCAGGTCGCCGAGGACGATCTGCGGCGCGGCGCGCGCGCCGCCCGGCAAGCTCGGCATCGAATGGCAATCGAGCAGGATGGCATAGCCATGCGCGGCGCGCGTGCGGGCGAGCAGGCCCGCCAGCGCCGCGTGATAGGGATGGTGAACCTCCGCGACCCGCCGCTCGACATCGCCGAGGCGGAGGCGCGCGGCATAAATGTCGAGTCCGTGCGCGGCGATTCGCGGCACGACGCCAAGCCCGGCGGCGGCGCGCTCGCTCAAGGGCGCGGCATCGGGAAGCGGCTCCGTGATCATCGCCTGGTCGAGGTCGCCCGGCGCGCGGTTGAGGTCGATGAAGGCGCGGCCATAGCGCGCGGCGATGAGCGGCGCGCCGGCCGCGACGGCGTCGGCGAGCAACTCGTCGACATAGGCGTCCTCCGCCCGCCGAAGCTGCGCCAGGGCGAGCCTGGTCTGGGCGAGGAAGGCGGGCGGATAGTCACGGCCCGAATGCGGCGAGGCGAGGACAAGCGCGCCCCGCGGCGGGCTGGCGCCGCCGAGGATACGGAACGGGTCGGGGAAGCTCACGGGCATCAGCAGTCGAATCCAGCGATCGCGAGTCGGAACAGCTAGCGCTTCACTTGGTTGCGGGCAATCGGCTCGGCGGGGCTTCACAACAGGCACGAAATGTTAAATGCTTGGGCGCATACGGTGGGCCGTGGGCGCTACCGACCCGCAACCAACCGTGAACGCGATCGCCATGGCCCGAATTCTCCTCGCCGAAGACGACGAATCGATGCGGACGTTCCTTGTCCGCGCGCTGGAGCGCGCCGGCTATGATGTCGTCTCGGTGGATTGCGGCACCGCCGCGTTGCCGCATATCGCGCGCGATTCTTTCGACCTGTTGCTCACCGACATCGTGATGCCCGAGATGGACGGCATCGAGCTCGCGCAGCGCGCCGCGGTGCTGGCGCCGGCCATGCGCGTGATGTTCATCACCGGCTTCGCGGCGGTGGCCCTGAACGGCGCGGCGACGGCACCGGCGAACGCCAAGGTGCTGTCGAAGCCCTTCCACCTCCGCGACCTGGTCGGCGAGATCGACCGGCTGTTCGACGAGCCCGCCGCTTCGGCATCGTGACTCGCTTGCGCGGTTCGGGCGGGCCGACTATGTAGCCCCCCGCGTGGGCGCGTAGCTCAGTGGTAGAGCACTGTGTTGACATCGCAGGGGTCGCAAGTTCAATCCTTGCCGCGCCCACCATTTTCTCATTGAAATCAATGAGAAAATCGACCCCGGTATCCAGCTACCCGTCAAGTTCGTCGGTGCACTGTCGGTGGCAGGTCAGTGGGCATACCAGCGTGATGTGGTTCTGAACTTCAGTCGTCCCCGCAAGCCGCCCGATAACGCCTTTGCCGAGCCTTCAACGGCGTGTTCGGGCAAAATGCCTCAACGCCGAATGATTCCCGAGCCTGGCCGACGCCCGGCTTATCAAAGCATTGCATAAGCTGTTTTCTACGAGCGCCTATGCACTGATTCTGTTTTTTACCAACTAGACGCCGCGCCAAATTCAGCCACGCCGAGGAACTTTTCGGCATCGAGCGCGGCCATGCAGCCCATGCCTGCCGCCGTGACTGCCTGACGGTAGATCTTGTCGGTGACATCCCCCGCCGCGAACACGCCAGGGACGCTGGTACGCGTCGATCCGGTTTCGACGAGCAGATAGCCGCCATCGTCCATCGGCAGCTTGTCCTTGAAGATCGCAGTCGCGGGGGAATGACCGATCGCGACGAACCCGCCTTCAGCAGTGACATGGCTGGCTTCGCCGGTGACCGTATCGATCAGATCGACGCCGACCATCACCTCGGGGTCGCCCGCCCCCACGAAACGGTCAATGCGCTTGTTCCACAGCACCACGACCTTTGGATTGGCGAACAGTCGGTCCTGCAGGATCTTCTCCGCGCGGAAATGGTCGCGGCGGTGGATGATGATGACCTCATCCGAATGGTTGGTCATGTAGAGCGCTTCTTCGACAGCGGTGTTGCCGCCGCCGATCACCACGACCTTTTTGCCGCGATAGAAGAACCCGTCGCACGTCGCGCATGCGCTGACGCCCTTGCCTTGCAGCCGCGTTTCACTGTCGAGACCCAGCCATTTCGCCTGCGCACCCGTCGCGATCACCAGAGTGTCGCAGACATAGACGGTGCCGCCATCGCCGGTGAGCTTGAAGGGCCGCTCCGACAAGTCGACATCGACGATCATGTCCCAGATCATTTTCGCACCGACATGTTCGGCCTGCTTGGTCATCTGCTCCATGAGCCAGGGGCCCTGAATGACATCGGCAAAGCCCGGATAATTTTCGACATCGGTGGTGATGGTCAGCTGTCCGCCGGGCTGAATGCCCTGCACAACCAGCGGATTGAGCCCGGCACGCGCGGCATAGATCGCGGCGGACAGACCCGCAGGGCCGGAGCCGAGGATAAGCATTCTCGTCGCGAGTCCTGATCGTGACACAGCATCGCGCTCGCTCATCATGTTGACCTTCAACTCCCGATCTTCATCAGGATTTCATGCACGCCTCGTAGGGTGCCATGCTGGACATCGTCAACTGCTTTGGATACAAATGGACAGAGAATAGACATTCTGGGATATATATAAGGCCATATAGCATCCAAATCGCGTAGGATGTTACAATATCTATGGTGGCGTATCTTCGTTGGTTCAAGAGAAGGAAATTAGCCGTTTTTTGGTTAAAAATAGCCAATTTCGACGGCGTGCAGTGTAAAAAAGTGACCCGTTATAGTCATAATACGGGGTTGGCACGGTATGTGCTGGAGTTCTTGGGTGCAGGTCTGAATTGGGGCCATGCTCGCAACAAAGGGGAGAGAGAATATGGCAAGTGCTCAAATTAGCGCAATTCCGGTCGACACAACGACCGGCCCATTGGACTCGCTGACATATGGCCAAGGCCCTGATCGGACCTTGGTAGCCAAGGCGCGCAACCTGCAATCGCTCATCCGTCAATATGCTCAACAAAGCGAAGACGACCGTCGAGTTGCGCAACCGGTGATCGACGCTCTCCAGGAGGCGGGCCTTTTCCACATTTCGATTCCTAAGCGTTTGGGGGGGCAGGGCGCGAACTTCCGCACTTTCATCGACGCGATCGCAGAGATCGCTGAAGCTGACGGCGGCACTGCCTGGGCCGCGGCTCTGCTCAACGTCTGCACCTGGTTTGCAACGCTGTTTTCTGAGCGGGCGCAGCAGGATGTATTCGGCGGCAATCCCGGCGCGCGCGTCTGCGGCATTTTCACGCCGCCCCAGATCAGCGAGCGGACGTTCGAAGGCGCCGAAGGTGGCCTGCGCGTGACGGGCGAATGGGGTTATGCTTCGGGGTCGAACCATGCCGATTGGGCGGTGCTCGGGGTAAAGTTGGGCGACAATCCCGATGGCTCACCGATCCTGGGTCTCGGACTGATCCCGATGTCGGATCTGACGATCAAGGATACCTGGTATGTGGCCGGCATGCGGGCGTCGGGCAGCAATACGCTGGTCGCTAACGACGTGTTCGTCCCCGACCACCGCATCCACAGCTACGACGATCTGGCGGCTGAGGACTATCTCCGGAAACCATCGAACGAGAACAACGACTATGCCTCGTTCATTCCGGTGGCGGAGGTCATCCTGTGCGGCGCCCAATTGGGTCTCGTTCGTGCAGCGATCCAGCAAACCATCAAGAAGGGCGGCGGCAAGAACGTCGCTTATACGATCTTTACCGAGGCGAAGAATTCGCCCGCGCACCAGATTCAGCTGGCCGAGGCTGCCTCCGAAGCGGACCAGGCGACACTGCTGCTGTCGCGCGCGGCGGCCGACATCGACTTTGCGGCTGCGAAACACGAAAAGCTGGACGTGCTGACCCGCGCCCGCATTCGCATGGACACGGGTGCTTCGGCGCGACTGTGTCGCAGCGCGATCAACCGGCTGATGAGCGTCAATGGCGCGGCGAGCTTTGCCAACGTCAATGCGTTGCAGCGGATGTGGCGCGACAGCGAAATTTCGAGCCGCCACGCCTTCGTGATGCCCGAAGTTGCGAGCCATATCTACGGTCGCGCGCTGTTCGGTCTGGAAGACATCGTCCAGCCGTTCTGAATGGATAGGTCGCGCCTGCAAGAAGCGCAAAACTGAAACTGGGAAGACCGCCGGCGCCATGAAGCGTCGGCGGCAAGGGCGGAGAGGGCTATGTCGGGCAACGTGCCATCGATTGACTTTGATCTATATGCCGAGAAGCAACTGCTCGCGCCGTTCGAGGGGTACCGGAAACTCCGCGATCTTGGCCCCCTCGTCTATCTCGAAAATCTCGGCATGTACGTCGCGGCACGCTATCGCGATGTGAAGGAAATCCTGTCCCGGCCCGATATCTTCATATCGGGCAAGGGCGTGATGATGAACGATACCGTCAACAACATCTTTGCGGGCGGCATCGGTCTGTGTTCGGACGGTGACGAGCATCGTCGTATCCGCAAGGTCGAAGCGCGGCCGCTCAACCCCCGCACGCTGCGCGAGCTACGCGATACGATCACTGCCGAAGCCGAGGCTGTCGTAAACGAAGTCACCGCCAAGCGGCAGTTCGATGCGGCCACCAAGCTGGCGCAGTATTTGCCCTTGCGTATCGTCTCGAACCTTGTCGGCCTGCCCGAGGAGGGTCGCGAGCGGATGTTGATCTGGGCAGCGGCCAACTTCGACAGCTTCGGACCGCTCAACGAACGCGCCAGCGGCGCGCTCAGCGTGTTCGATGAAATGGTCGGATATGCGATGACGCAGTGCGTGCCTGAAAAGCTCAAGCCGGGAAGTTGGGCAGCGATGCTCCACGAAGCGGCCGACAATGGCGAAATCAGCGAACAGGACGCAAAGCTGATGGCGCTGTCCTATGTCGCGCCGTCGCTTGATACGACGATCTTTGCGACGTCGAGCGCGATCTGGCTCTTCGCCAAACATCCCGATCAATGGCAGTTGCTGCGCGAACGGCCGACGCTCATCCCCAACGCCATCAACGAAGTCATCCGCATCGAGTCACCAATTCAGGGCTTTTCCCGCGTCGCCAGTGAAGATTTCGACCTTGATGGTTCGACCATCCCCGCCGGCGCGCGCGTCATCATCCTGTTCGGCTCGGCCAATCGTGATGAGCGCTACTGGGGTAATCCGGATGAATTCGATATCGAGCGCCAGGGTGCTGCCGACCATGTCGGCTTCGGCTTTGGCGAGCATGTCTGCATCGGCAACAATCTGGCACGAATGGAAATGGCCGCGCTCTTCACCGCGCTGGCGCAGAAGGTCGACCGGTTCACCGAAGTCTCGCAGGAGCGCGTGGTTAACAGCACGTTGCGCGGTTTCGCCAAGCTTGAAATGACGATCAACTAAACCGCCGGTCGCGGCAGCGACGGCACAGGAGGGACTATGCATCGGCTTATCGCGCTTTATAATCCGCCGAAGGACAGCGAACATTTTCGCAAGCATCTGTCGGGCGTTCATCTGCCGATCGTGGCCAGATTTCCAGGCCTAAAGGCTCTATGCGTCGGCTATGATGTATCGGCAGGTCCCGATGCCACCTCGCCCTATTTCGCAATCGTCGAGTGCGATTTCGACGATGCCGCGGCGCTACAGGCCGCATTAGCTTCCCCCGCAGGCGCAGAGGCAGTGGCCGATGTACCAAATTATGCCGAAGCGGGCGTGACGATCCTGACTTACGACGTTGATACCGTATCGCTGTGACTGAGGACCTTGCTGCTGATTTCAAGAATGCGATGCGGCGTCTAACGACGACGGTGAATGTCATTACTACGGTCCATGACGGCGAATGGGCGGGCATGACAGCAACTGCCGTCACGTCGGTATGTGCCGATCCGGCCACGTTGCTGGTCTGCGTGAACACGACGGCATCGATCTATGACCCGCTCGAAACAAGCCGCCGATTTTGCGTCAACCTTCTGCGTGTCGGCCAAGAAGACGTGTCGACGGCCTTCAGTGGTCGCCTGACGGGGCATACGCGATTCTCAGTGGGCAGCTGGGATGTCGGTGACGAAGGCGTCCCCTATCTGCGCGACGCACAGGCGAACATTTTCTGCCAGGCGGGCGATGTGCTGGCGCACGGCACGCACGGCATTTTTCTCGGTGCTGTCACCGATGTGCGTATGTCGGATTCTATCGAACCTCTGCTCTACCAAGATGGGCGCTACGCACGGTCGGTCTATGTATAGCCGCCGGTTTTACCCCGCCTTACAGGCGGATGACAGGCAGGAGAGCCTCCCATGAAATACAACCGCCCCCACGCCACCGCGTCTTTTGGCACCCAGGCCAAGGACTGGGAACGCGGCATCGATTATGACCGGCTGTTCAAGGAACGGCTCAAGCGCGCGCAGGATGCCATCAAAGCCGCGGGCCTTGGCGCCGTTATCTGCTTCAATTTCGACAATATACGCTATGTGACGGGCACGCATGTCGGCGAGTGGGCGCGCGACAAGTTCATGCGTTACGCGCTGTGCGGCACCGAGGGCGCGCCGCTGCTGTGGGATCCCGCGGCACCCGCCAAGCGGATTTCATCACCCTGGATCGCCGACAATGTCGCCGCTCCGATTTCGACCATGCAGGGCGGCCTGCCGCCGTGGATGAATGTGCAGGATGATTTCGCCCGCCAGATCCGCAAGGCGCTGGTCGATCGCGGCATCGAGAAGATGCCGATCGGGATCGACATCATGGAACTGCCGATGCTGCGCGCACTCGAAGCGGCAGGGATCGAAGTGGTCGATGGCCAACAGGCGTTGCTCGATGCGCGCGAGATCAAGACGCCCGACGAAATTGAGTTGCTCAAGCTGGCATCGTCGATGGTCGACGCCACTTATGTCGACATTGCGCGCGCGATACGGCCGGGCACGCGGGAGAACGAGCTGGTCGCGATCGCCAATGACAAGCTGTTCCGCATGGGGTCGGAGCGCGTCGAATGTGTCAATTCGGTATCGGGTCCGCGCGGCCGACCGCACTCGCACACCTTTTCAGACCGTATCATCCAGCCCGGCGATATGGTCTTTCTCGACGTGATGCATTCGTTCAATGGCTACCGGACGTGTTATTATCGCACCTTCATCTGTGGTGAGCCGAACAAGCATCAGATCGATGCGTATGAAGGCGCATCCAAGTGGATCAGCGATTCGATCGACATGGTGAAGCCAGGCGTGACCATCGACGAAATTGCGCAGGTCTGGCCCGATGCAACCGATTTCGGCTATCGTGACGAGGCCGAGGCCTTCCTGCTGCAATATGGCCATGGCATTGGTCTTTCGTTGTGGGAGCGCCCGATCATCTCGAAGCGCTATCGCGGACAGAACAAGCCGTTGCAGGAAGGCATGGTGTTCGCGCTCGAGACGTGGAAGGGCGCCGCCGATGGGTCGGGCGCCGCACGGATCGAGGAGGAAGTTGTCGTGACCAAGGACGGCTGCCAGATCATCACCAACTTCCCGTCGGATCGGCTGATTTCGTGCGGGTTGCCGGGTTGCGAAATCTTTTGACATGAGCGCATCGGCACCCCCACGGCCGGGCGTGCCAAAAATCCCTGTGGCGATTGTCACCGGCTTTCTCGGCAGCGGCAAGACGACGCAAATCAACATGGCGTTGCGCGATCCGCGGATGCGCGGCGCGCTGGTCATCGTCAACGAGTTCGGCGAAGTCGGGCTCGACAATGTCCTGATGGCGAGCAGCAGCGATCAGATCGTTGTGCTCGAAAATGGTTGCTTGTGTTGCACCGTGTTCGGCGACCTGATCGGCACGCTGTACGATCTCTATCACCGCCGGCTGGCGGGCGATATCGCGGCGTTCGATCGGGTCGTGATCGAAACCTCGGGCCTCGCCGATCCAACCTCGGTCGTCCAAGCCTTCCTGTCCGACCCGACGCTCGAAGGGCTTTATCGCCTTTGCAACATTGTCACGCTGATCGACGCGATCAATTTCGCAGAGACGCTGCGTAATTATGACGAAGCCGTTCGCCAGGTCGCGCTTGCCGGCCAGATCGTCCTGACGAAGCTCGATCTTTTGAACGAGCGCGAGCGGGGCGAGCGCAAAGTTGAAATCGACGATACTCTTCGCGACATCAATTCCAGCGCAGTCGTATCCATAGCGCCGGTGGCACCGTCGAGCCTGGCCGATCTCCTGTCCTTCGAAGGGCTTGATCCGGCTCGCGGCGGCGCGGAGGCGTTCCGCTGGCTTAACTGCACGGCTGACGGTTCAAATTCTCATAATCATGCCCATCACGGTCCCCGCCGCGTCGTCGACCATATGCCGGTGGGCACGCTGACCTATGTCCGCGATGATCCGCTCCCGCGGCGCGCGCTCGAACTGCTGCTCAGCGGTATCGAGCGCAATCTTGGCCCAAATCTGTTGCGGCTGAAGGCGATCGTGGCCGTCGAGGGAGACGATGGGGCCGCGGTCATCCAGGGTGCGCAGCACCTGCTTCACAATATTGAATGGCTATCGACATGGCCGTTCGAGGATCGCAAATCGCGCTTTGTCCTGATCGCGGCTGGAATAAACACCGAATCGTTGCACGAGATGGTGGCGTTGCTCGATCGGATCGCTACGCGCAGCGCGGTCGCGAGCGCGGCCTAAACCGTTTTGCCGTTACGTCGCCGCTCTTTTTTGGGTGGTTCGAGGTTTGGGAACAGGCTGGCGTTGTGCTCGAGTTCGAAACGGGTGCGACGGATGTGTTCATGAAGAACATTGCCAGCGCCCTCGGCATCGCGACGTCGTATGGCATCCACGATCAAGCGATGCTCAGCGTGGATTACCCAACCATTGCCGCGCGTCACCGACTGCATGAAAAGCCGACGGTAATGCTGCGTCGTATTCCAAAACCGTTCGGCCATACTGCCAAGTTGCTGCATGCCGGTGAATCTGTAGCAAGCAAGGTGAAACTCTCGATCGCGGCGCAGGAATTCCTCGTCGTCATTTGACTGCTCGACGTCCAACATCAAGCGTTCGAGGGCATCAATATCCTCGTCGCTCATGTGCGCGATCGCCTCGCTGAGTGCCAGGGGCTCGATGCGCTCACGGATCTTGTATATCTCAACGCATTCCTCGAGATCGAGACGTGCGACCCAGGCACTGCTGCTGGGCTTTAGGACAACCAGCCCATCGCTTTCGAGCCGACTGAGCGCTTCGCGTACGGGGATACGGCTGACGTTGAAACGTGCAGCCAACGCTTCCTGACCGATCCGGCTGCCGGGCGCGAGCTCGCCCGACAGGATCAGGCTCCGGATGGCCTCTGTCACACGCTGGCCGACGGATGTGGCATCAGCAAGGGGAACAATGCGTTTCAAAAATTCAGCTCCGGCAAAGTCGCAAGGGAAAGGCTCTCGTTACGTGTCGGTGCAGTGCCACATCAATCCGCAGGGTGCGATGGGTGCCAAAGCCGTCGCGATGTCACGCTTTCATACCCTTTTCCCTGGGGAAAACTAACGAGCTCCAGTTGCATGCCCCATGGCGACAAAAAGTATATCCATGTTTGTCCCGCGCTTGGACCATCGGTTCGCACCGTGGGCTCTCCCAAAAGCTTGAGTCCGCATCTCCGCAGATAGTCAAGAGCCGTATAAAAGTCATCGACATAGAAAGCGAGATGATGACCGCCTACATCGCAGTTTCGTGGCGGCAGCTTTGCCAATCCGTCTCCTTCATACTCGAAAATCTCAAAATTTGGTCCGAAGCCGCATCGAAAAAAGCGTAGTTCCTTGACTTGCGCTCTAGCCGGGACATTCAGGTGACGCGTCATCCAGTCCCCCGTGTCATCGGCGAACGGGCCAAGACTGTATACGTATTCGCAACCGATCACGCCCACGAAAAACGATGTCGCCTGTTCGATGTCGGGCACCGTGAAGCCGATATGTTCGACGCCCCGCAGCCCCGGAATTCCGCCCGCGTGTGCGTTGCCACCGTTGGACTGCTGCATCACTATCCCCCGTTTTGGATGCGATAGACTAGTCATATTCGAGATATCTGCGCAAGATACGTTATAAATTGAGCTAATAGGATACAATAACATTGACATCGCGATTTGTGGGTGCTTTGAGACGGAGGTCAAAAAAGCAGTGAGGATGGGAGGTATCGAATGCCCACGGAAGGGCTGCTAATCCCCTCTGCGCCTTGGGTGTCGCTTGCGAGCGACCCGGCGGACTGGACATCCGCTGAACCTCAACTGCTCGATACGATGCTGACGTCGATGATACTGATCCGTGCCTTTGAGGAAAAGGTTCTGGATCTTGCGGGGCGCGGTCTCGTTCATGGGCCCGCGCATTCGGCGATCGGGCAAGAAGGGGGAGCGGTCGGATCCGCAGTCGCGATGCGCGGAAGCGATCAGGTCAATGGATCCCATCGCGGCCATCATCAGTTTCTCGCCAAAGCGCTCCATTATCTGCAGCCCGACGGGTTTGTTGCATCAGCAGCGTTCGGCGACGATGTGCGCACCCTGTCCCAGACCGCGATGGCCGAGATCCTGGGTCTTGCCCAAGGCTATTGTCGGGGTCGAGGCGGCTCGATGCACCTGAGGTGGGCGGACGCGGGCAATCTTGGCACCAACGCCATCGTCGGCGGCGGCGTGCCGATGGCGGCGGGCGCGGCATGGGCGCACAAGCGCGCGGGGACTGGCGACGCCGTGTTCACTTACTTCGGTGACGGCGCCGTCAATATCGGTTCGGTCCTAGAGACGATGAACCTCGCGGCGGCGTGGAAGCTGCCTTTGTGCTTTTTCATCGAGAACAATGGCTATGCGGTTTCCACAACGGTCGCTGAATCGACAGCCGAGCCGCGGCTATCATCGCGCGGGCTTGCATTCGGTATTCCCTCTTGGAAAGTCGACGGCATGGATCCGCTGGCCGTTCACCTGGCGACCGTCCAAGCGCTCGAAATCATGCGAGGCGGCAACGGGCCGACGATAATCGAAGTCGATGTCTACCGCTATTTCCATCAGAACGGGCCGTTGCCCGGCAGCGCGTTCGGCTATCGCGACAAGCGCGAAGAGGAAAAGTGGCGCAAGCGCGATCCGATCGAGCGCGTTGCGAGCGAAATGGCGTCGAGGCAGCTGATCGGCGACGACGCGCTCGCCGCCTTGCGCGACCGCGCAAAGGCGTTGATGGAGGACGTGGCATCCGAGCTGATCGAAACGCATGATGGCAAGCCGCGCATCGTGCCGTCCTTGTGGCCGTCGCCCGATTTCCGTGATTTCGGTATTCGCGGCGACCTATCCGAATTTGCCGACGCCCGGTTTCTGGAAGCCGAAGAATATAGCGGAGCGATGCGCGAGGCGAAGTTCGTCGAAGTCGTAGCCGATGTGATGACCCGGCGTATGACCGAAGACGACCGTATCGTAGTGATGGGCGAAGACGTGCACCGCCTGAAAGGCGGCACCAACGGGGCGACGCGTGGCCTTTCGGCGCAATTTCCTGATCGCGTGCTTGGCACGCCGATCGCCGAGAATGCGTTTGTCGGTCTGGCAGGCGGCATTGCGATGGACGGGCGCTATGTGCCAGTCGTCGAGTTCATGTACCCCGATTTCATGTGGGTCGCGGCCGACCAGGTGTTCAACCAGATCGCCAAGGCCCGGCACATGTTTGGCGGCGACAGTGAGATGCCGCTCGTCCTGCGCACAAAGGTTGCGATGGGCACTGGCTATGGCTCGCAGCATTCGATGGACCCGGCAGGAATCTTCGCGACATCGGTCGGCTGGCGGATCGTCGCCCCGTCCACCGCGTTCGACTATGTGGGGCTGATGAACAGCGCGCTGCACTGCAAGGACCCCGTGCTCGTGCTCGAGCATGTCGATCTCTATACACGCAAAGGCGAGGCGCCCGACGGCGACCTCGATTACTTCATCCCGCTTGGCAAGGCGAAGCTGGTGCGCAGCGGCGCCCGGATGACGGTGATTACCTATCTGGCGATGGTCCATGTCGTGGTCGAAGCCGTCGAGCACCTCGGTATCGACGCCGATGTCATCGATCTGCGCAGCCTTGACCGCGCGGGGATCGATTGGCCGCTGATCGAGGCGTCGATCGACAAGACTGGCAGTGTCGTGATCGTCGAGCAGGGCTCGATCGGCACGTCCTATGGCGGCTGGCTGTCGGACGAAATTCAGGCGCGATGCTTTGATATGCTCGATCAACCCGTGCGCCGGGTCCACGGGGGTGAAGCCTCGCCAAGCATATCCAAGATACTCGAAGCAGCGGCGTGCGCGTCGCCCGCCGATGTCGAGGCAGGCTTGCGGTCTGTCATGGCGGACCAGGGCCGGCCGCTGGCCGCCTGAGCGACACGGGCATGGCACATGATATCGTCATGCCCGCGCTGTCAGCGGGAATGGAAGAAGGGACGATCGCGCGCTGGCTCAAGGCGGTCGGTGATCGAGTAGCCAAAGGCGAAGTGATCGCCGAGATCGAAACCGACAAGGCAACAATGGAATTCGAGGCCGATCGCGAAGGGACGATCGAAGCATTGTTAGTCGCCGAGGGCACAACGGTTCCGGTCAATGCTGCGATCGCGCGTATGGCGGGCGCCGGCAAGACGGCTGCGGTCTCGGTCGAGATGATTGCACCGGCAGTCGTCGTCGAGCCCCCGCGCGAGGCTCAGGCCGCCAAGACAACCACCAAAAAGCAGAGGAAAGGCGTCGCAGCGTCCCCGCTTGCGCGACGGATCGCCGACCAACGGAGCGTCGCAATTGAGGAGTTGACGGGCTCAGGGCCGGGCGGGCGTGTGGTGCGTGTCGATGTTGAAAGGGCGGTGACACAGGCTGTTGCTCAGGCCCCTGTGCCGATTCCCCATCCAGGCAGGTCGTTTGGCGAACATGTCATTCTGACCGCTCGATGCGAAGCGGATGGCGTGATTTCGCTTTGCACTCAGCTCAATACGCGTGGCGCAGCGGTCGAGATCATTTCGGAAACCGATTTCATCTTGAAGGCTGTGGCGCTCGCGCTCGCGGAAATCGCGCCACCGCTGACGGCATTCACTTTCGAAACCCAACGCGATGATGCGCTCTATTCGGTTCATATTGTCAACGCAGAGAGCGCCAGCCTGTCCGCGATCGCTCGCCAGCGCGCTGGAACAGAAGTCGCTGCCGGCGCCGCTCCGCCAAATTTCAAAGTGGTTCAGGCGCCGCCCGGACTCGAGATGTTTGCAATCATGTCCGACGAAGCTGGGCCAGTCCTGTCGATCGGCTTGACCGAGCGGCAACCGGTCGTTTGCGAAGATGGCTGCAGACCCGCGATGGTCATTACCCTGACACTGTGCGCGCCGACAACGTCACTGACGGCTTCCCGGTGGTCGCAAGTGCTGCTGTCGGTCAAACATGCCGTTGAGACCCCTCTAATCATCATCGCCTAGGGCCATATTTTTGAACACGCTGGACGATCCCGACCTTTTCCGACAAAACTGCCTCATTGATGGCCAATGGCTCGGCGCGCCAGGCATCGATGTCATCGATCCGGCAACGCGGACAAAAATTGGCGCCGTGCCCCGCATGGGGCAGGCTGAAACGAAACAGGCCATTGATGCAGCGGCGCGAGCCCTTCCCTCATGGTCAGCACGCACGGCGGTGGAACGCTCGGCAATACTCCGGCGGTGGTTCGGCCTTATCGTTGCTGCCAAAGAGGACCTCGCAAGGATTCTGTCCACCGAACAGGGCAAGCCGCTCGCCGAAGCGCGCGGCGAGATCGCCTATTCGGCAAGCTTTATCGAATGGTTCGCCGAAGAAGCGAAGCGCATCTATGGCGAGACGATTCCCAGCCCAAGCCCGGCTTCGCGCCTGATCGTGCTGCGCCAGTCGATCGGGGTCACGGCAGCGATCACGCCCTGGAATTTTCCTGCAGCCATGATCACGCGCAAGGCTGGTCCCGCACTCGCAGCGGGGTGTACGATGGTGCTCAAACCCGCAAGCCAGACGCCCTTTACGGCGCTGGCGCTCGCCGTGCTGGCAGAGCGCGCCGGGATCCCGACCGGCGTGTTCAACGTCATTACCGGCGACGCACGCGCAATCGGGAGCGAGATGGCCACGAACCCGACCGTGCGCAAAATTAGCTTTACCGGGTCGACCGAAATCGGGCGTGTTCTGATGGAACAGAGCGCGAGCACCATCAAGAAGATGTCGTTGGAGTTGGGCGGCAATGCGCCGTTCATCGTGTTCGACGACGCGGATATCGATGCCGCGGTCGAAGGCGCGATGCAGTCCAAATATCGCAACTCGGGCCAGACCTGCGTGTGCGTCAATCGCATCTTCGTCCAGCGACCCGTCGTCGACCGCTTCGTCGAACGGCTCGCTGCCGCCGTCAACCAGCTCAAACTTGGACGCGGTGACGAGACGGGTGTGACCCAGGGTCCGCTGATCGACGATGCCGCGGTCGAAAAGGTCGAAGCTCATATTGCGGACGCGACGGCCAGGGGCGCGCAGGTCATCACGGGAGGGAAGCGTCACACACTCGGCGGCACGTTCTTCGAGCCGACTGTACTCGCCGGTTGCACGACCGACATGCTCGTCGCGCACGAGGAGACCTTCGGCCCGGTCGCGTCGATCTTTACGTTTAATACCGAAGACGAAGCAATCGCGCTGGCGAACGATACCGAATTCGGCCTTGCAGGCTATTTCTACACGCGCGATCTCGGCCGCGCATGGCGCGTCGCTGAGGCGCTCGAATGTGGGATGGTCGGCGTCAATTCGGGTCTGATCTCGAACGAGGTCGCGCCTTTTGGCGGCATCAAGCAATCGGGTGTCGGCCGCGAAGGATCGCGCCACGGCATCGAGGATTATCTTGAACTCAAATATATCTGCATGGCCGGGCTTGGCTGATGCCCAATGCGAAGGAACTGCCCATGAGGATCGGATTTATCGGCCTCGGCAAGATGGGCATCGTCATGGCCGAGCGGCTTGTGGTTAACGGTGAGCATGCACTCGTCGTTTCCAACCGTACTATGGCGAAGGCAGCGGCCTTGGTCGAACTCGGCGCGGTCGCGGGGAGTGTCGCGGAAGCAGCCGCGCATGGTGACGTCGTTGTGACCATGCTCGAGAATGACGATGCATTGAACCAGGTTCTCGGTGACGGGTTGCTGGCTTCGTTGAGCGCAGGCGGTGTTCACCTGTGCATGGGAACGCACAGCCTGACGACAATCGAAGCCGTCCGGCAGGCGCATGAACAGGCCGGGCAATCCCTGGTCAGCGCGCCGGTTCTCGGGCGCCCGCCAGCGGCTGCGGCGGGTCAGCTGGGTGTTATCGCGGCAGGTCCAGCGGACGCGGTTGCGCGCTGCCAGCCGATCTTCGGCGTGCTTGGTCGCCATACCTATCAGGTCGGCACCGAACCCGGCAGCGCGGCAGCAGCGAAGATCGTCAACAATTTCCTGCTCGCGGCATCGATCCAGGCGTTGGGAGAAGCGTTTGCGCTGAGCGGGAAGTGCGGCGTTCCGGCCGACACGATGTGCGAGATTCTGACCGACGGTTTGTTCAGCGGCCCCGCACACAAAATCTATGGCAAGATGATCGCCGACAAGGCGTTCTTTGGCGAGCCCGGATTCTCGGCGACTACAGGACTCAAGGATGTCATGCTCGCCTTGACCGCAGGGCATGACAAGGCTGTGCCGCTGCCGAGCGCTAACACCTGCCGCGACCGATTGTTGAGTGCGATTGCGCGCGGCGACGGCGAGCTCGACTGGAGCGTCATGGCGCTTGAGCAGGATCGCGCAAGCGGCCTTGCCTGATCGCTCTGATATACCTGAGGAGATATTCGATGGACCGCCCCGCACTCGCCACCCTCCTTCCGCCTGAGATGATCGAGCTGCGCTGGCGGCCGCTGATGACATTCTTCCTCGATATCAAACCGCCCTACAATCTCGGCAAGACGCCGGTCGCCGATCGCCGTATCGCCGAGCTGCCGGGCGGTTATTTCGAAGGCGAGCGGCTGCGCGGCAAGATTTTGCCGAGTGGTAGCGACTGGCAGACCGTGCGCGAGGATTCTGCGTGGATGATCAATGTCCGCACCTTGCTCGAAACCGATGACGGCGCGCTGATCGGCATGACCTATCAGGGTCTGCGCCACGGCCCGTCGGAGGTGCTCGCCGCAATCGCGCGTGGCGAAAGCGTGAGTCCGCTGGCCTATTACATGCGCGTGTCGGTGACCTTCGAGACCGCATCAGAAACTTACGGATGGCTCAACCGCTGCATGTCGATCGCGCACGGCCATCGCTTGCCCAATGGCGCGATCTACAATGTGTTCGAGATCGTGTGACGTGCACGATCCGGTAATCGGATTTTTCCAGGCGGCAGGGTAACGCCCCGCCGCCGCGTTAGGCTTTTCGATCGATCAGATCGGCAACATGCTCGCCGATCGCGAGTGATGCGGTCAGGCCCGGCGACTCAACGCCGAGCAGATCGATGAGATTGTCCCGTCGCCGAATGACGAAATCGTCCGAGGGATTTTCGGCGAGCTTCGGCCTGACCCCCGCATAAGCCGGTGCTAGCGAACCGTCGGGCAAGCCCGGCCAGTAGCGGCGGATGGCTGCGTAAAAGGCGTCGGCCCGCGCCGGATGGACGTCGTAGTTTGGCGCGTCCACCCATTCGACATCCGGGCCGAAGCGGGCATTGCCGTCAAGATCAAGCGTCAGATGAATTCCCAGCCCGCCCGCGGATGGCAGCGGATAGACGAGGCAGGACGTCGGTGCTGGCCCCTTGAGCGCGAAATAACTTCCTTTGGCGAAAAGCGGGGTCGGCGCTGGGCCGGTCGTTGCGGCCAGTCCCGGCGCGTCGAGCCCTGCGGCATTGACGACACACTGGCCTTCGAGTGAGGGGAGGCCTGATCGGCATAGGACACGCGCTGACGTTCCGTTCGGCTCGATTGCGGTCACATCGGCGTCGAGCACCAGGCGTGCGCCCCGCGCCTGCACGTCGTCGAGCAGCGCTTGCATCAGGGCGGGCACGTCGACGATCCCCGTTGCTGGCGAATGAAGCGCCGCCACGCCCGACAGCGCGGGCGCAAAGGCGCGAAGTTGGGCTGTGTCGAACCAGTTCAGGTCCACGCCCAGTCTTGCCGCGCCCGACTGCAACTGTGTCAGGCGCTCGACCTCGTTGGCATGGCCGGCAATGACAAGTTTGCCGCAGCGTTGATGCGCGATGCCGTGTTCGGCGCAATAGCGATAAAGCTCGTCACGACCCGCTGCGCACAGCTGCGCTTTAAGTGACCCTTGTGCATAATAGATGCCGGCATGGATTACACCGCTGTTCCGAGCGCTAATGCCAAGTCCGATCGCGGCTTCGCGCTCGACGATCAGGACGTCGCGGCCGCGGCGCACCAATGCGCGGGCGACCGCAAGGCCGATGACGCCCGCCCCGATGACGATGATTTCAGAGTCGAGCGCTATTGCCCGCGCCCATCATTTTGATGCGATACCGCAATTTGGCGCGGGTAAGGCCGAGCTTGCGCGCCGCCCGGGAGAGATTACCCTCGGCCTCCTCCATGGCCTTGCGGATTGTTTGCGCATCGAGACCGCTGGCTGGCGCATCCAAGGTCTGCGCTGGCTCATGCAAATGAAGATCGCCATGCGCGTCGGCCGCGGCGGGCCTTAGGATCGCCTTGCGCACCTGCGTTGCACCATGGAACAGGTGCAACATGTCGATCGGCTCTTCCTCAAGCGTCAGAATGGCGGCACGCTCAATCATGTTTTCCAGCTGGCGGACATTCCCCGGAAAATCGTAACGGAGAAGCGCATCGATCGCGGCTTGCGTGAAGCCACTGATCCGCCGCCCGGTCTTTCGGTTGAAGCGATCAAGGAAGAAGGCGATCAAAGGCGGGATGTCGTCGCGGCGGTCGCGCAGCGGCGGGATGATGATTGGAAAGACATTGAGCCGGTGAAGCAGGTCGAGCCGGAATCGGCCCTGCGCGACTTCGTGATCAAGATCGAGATTTGTCGCGCAGATGACGCGCACGTCGATGTTCTGCGCTTTGGTGCTGCCGACGCGATTGATGCGGCCGTCCTGCAAGACTCGCAAAAGCTTGGCTTGCGTGGTCATGCTTAATGTCCCGATCTCGTCGAGAAACAGCGTGCTTCCATGCGCCGCTTCGAACCAGCCTGCCCGTGTCGAGACCGCGCCCGTATAGGCACCGCGTTCGACGCCGAACAATTCGGCATCGACGAGCGAATCAGGAATTGCAGCGCAATTGACCGAGAACATTTCGCGCGCGGCGCGCGGGCTGGCATCATGCAGTGCGCGTGCAAAAGCTTCCTTGCCGACGCCGGTCTCCCCGCGCAGCAACACGGTCGTATCGAACGAAGCCACCCGCTGCAACAAGTGCCAGGCGCCGAAAAAGCCGGGCGACGCACCCACCACGCCCGGCGGGGGTGCTTGTCCGCCTCGCGCAGCGGGGCGCGCAGTGACGCGCGGCATCTGAACGATGTCGGCATCATCTGGCCATTCTTCGGCGGGACGTCCGACAATGCGACAGGTGGCATCGCCACAGGCGACGCATTCGACTTCGCGAAACAGCATCGGCCGTTCCATGACCGCACTTGTATAGCCCGACGCATAGCCGACCTGCATCCAGCACACCGGTTCCGAACTGCCGCCAAAGCTTGCGACATGGCTTTCGGCTTCGGCCGAATTGCGCCAGATCAGTTCGTTGTAATAGGTGCCGGCTTCGGTGTCCGCTTCGATCCGCATCGGTTCGACGAGAACTTCGCCGCGTAAAGCGTGCAGCTGTGGACCGACGAGAAAGGCGTCGATTTCGGGTTGGTCCGCGCGGACCTTCAGCGCGATCATCGCTTCGCGCGTCCCTGCCGCATGGCCTACCCGGAAATAGATTTCGCGTGCTCGACGCGGACCCAAGGCATCGATCATCTCGCGGCGCAGCGTAATCAACGCCTGTATGTTGAGCAGTATCATCCGCTGGTCGTCCAGCCTGACCTGGCCATCATAGGGACTGAAGCGCAGCAAATCTGACAGGTCGGATATATCGGGGAGGTTGAGCGCCTGATCCGCGAGGCCGGACGGCGTCCCGACCGCGTCCTGGGCGGTGAGCGAAAAACTCGTAAATCTATTCATCGCGTTGCTCGCGGGCCGAACCGCGTTGTAATGGCGTCCAGGGGACGCATCGTCTTCGTCATCCTCGACTCCGGCAAAGCACGTACAGCATTTGGGTGGCAGATCGATCGTGCCACGTCATCTTCGCTTACACAAATACCGTGCATGATTGGATGCAATATCCTCAACCGGCGACGCGCAGCGCAGTTTTGCGCGTGCCCGAAATGCCGCCCTAAGCATCGACAGACACAATAATCGCTTTTTGGATACAATAGGAAATCTAATCGACTTTTTCGCTTTCAAAATGCGTATGTTTATGCCACATCGTAGCCAATAAGCTCGAACGAGACACGTCGGGAGGAGGGGGAGCGCGCACGGCGAGGCTGGCATTTGCGGCACAATCGCGCAACGAGCGCATGAGCCACAGCTTCGTTGTTTCGTATCCAATAACGATAGAGATTGGTGGGCCGCTGGCGGTGCATCGTTCGCGGGATGACGAAGCGAATTGGGGACACTCAGATAAATACGAAGCACTGGGGAGGAGATGTGATGATGATTGTAAAGGGGATCACCGTCGGGGTTGCCTGTTTGCTCTGTGGCACCGCAACAGCCGCATATGCTCAGTCCGAGCCCGCGAGCGCCGATGCCGACTCCGGTGAAGTTGCTGAAATCGTCGTGACAGCGCAAAAACGTGCGCAATCGCTTCAGGATGTTCCTGTTTCGATCAGTGTCGTTCAGGCCTCCGACTTCTCCAAGCGCAACATTACGCAGCTCAGCGAACTACCCACGCTCGTGCCAGGATTCGAGTTTGTTCGGGCCCCTGCGCAAACCACCGGCCTGACATTTCGCGGGCTTGGTCCGCAGGCCGGAAACCTGTCCTTCGACAGCTCGATCGGCATGTTTGTCGACGGGGTATTTCTCGGCAACATTCGCGGCTTCAACCAGACTCTTTTCGACGTTCAGCGGGCTGAGTTCATCAAGGGTTCGCAAAGCGCCTTGCTCGGCAAGAACTCGACCGTCGGCGCTTTGTCGATCGTCAACAACACGCCAAGCATGCGGTTCGAGGGGCGGGTCGAGGCAGGTGCCGAGGTTAGCGACGGCGGTTATTTTGTCGATGCGGCAATCAACGCGCCGTTGTCGGACGGCATCTTCGTGCGCCTGTCAGGCCGCTATTCGTATCAGAACGGCTATATCCGCAACGTCGCGACCGATCACAAGGGCCCCGAAAACACCGACTGGGGTCTTCGGGCCCAGTTGCTGTTTGATCAGGGCGGCCCCTTCAACGCGCTATTGAGCTATCAGCGCACCGACAATCAACAGATCGGCATCGCCACGCAGTGTGTGGCGCCAGGGTTCGCATTTCCAGGCATCCCGGGTGCGCCCTTCGCGCCGGGCACGTCGATCAACGCTGTCTGCGGCGATGGAATCGAAAACAATATCAACGGGGCGTTCAGCTCCGACAATCGTCTGAAGAATGGCGATGACAATTATCGAACCAAGTTGAACAAAGCGTCCGGCACCCTAAACTATGATTTCGGCGCCGCAACACTGACATCGATTACCTCGGGTGTGTGGAGCACCACGTTCAATGCGGCAGACTTCGACTTCGATAGGAAGGACGCAAGTGTTTGGGTGCGCGATGAGGACTACGAGCAGTTCGCACAGGAATTCCGCCTCACCTCCAACGACACTAAAGCGCCATTTCAGTATATTTTTGGGGCCTTCTATTTAAATAGCACGTGGAAACTGATCGAGACCCGTATTTGGGGTATTCCCGATTTTCCTCCGGTACCGATCCCTGGATTGCCGCCAGCTGGTCAGCTCTTCAACGGCAATTGGGTTGACGACTTTCGACAATCGGATGAGACGATCTCGGTGTTTGGGCAGCTGACGTGGAAGCCCACCGATAAGCTCACCTTCAATTTGGGCGGGCGTTACTCGCATGATAAAAAGCTGGTCGATTTCGAACGCACCGCTGACACGTCAAAACTGACGCTTTGGAACACCGTTATTCAGGCGCCGTTCCCGTTTCAGAGGCTCGATCCGGCGGTGGACAATTTGGTGAGCGGCAGCCTCGCCGCGCAATATGAGTTCAATCGCGATGCCACGCTCTATGCGTCAGTGTCGCGAAGCGGGAAGGCGGGCGGCTACGGCGAGTTTGCGGGCATTCCCATTGATCCGACCTTGGGTCCGATCACCAGCGGCCCCAACATCGGCCTTGGCCAGGGCAATCCCAACCGGGATTCGCGGGTCAAGCCCGAACGTGCAAACGCTTATGAGCTTGGGATCAAGGCCAACCTGTTAGACCGGCGGCTGAGTGTCGACGCCGCACTTTTCCAGACGGACGTTTTCAACCTTCAACAGCTAACGTTCACCGGCCAGTTCACCGTGACCAATGACCGTGTGCGCAATCAAGGCGCTGAAATCAATTTCACCTTCCGCCCGGTACAGAATCTGACGCTGAACGGATCCGCGACTTATGCCAAGGTGCGCGATATCGTTAAGCACCAAGATAGCGTGAATGCCCCGCGGTTCTCGGGCTCGGGTTCGGCCGAGTATAATATTCCGGTCAGCAGCGACCTGAATTTCGCCCTGCGCGCAGGATTCCGTCACCGGAGTTCGAAGTACAATCAGCTCGGCGAAGCGGAATTCGATGGCGAGTTCACGACGGCCAACTTCGGTGCGCGCCTGGAAAGTGATCGGGGCTGGTGGGCCAATCTCAACGTCGAAAACGCATTTAATGCCAAGGGTGCGAACTTCGGCTTCCCAGGTCCGGATCCCTTCATCGTCTCGTTCAAGGCACTTGAACCGCTTCGCCGTATTACGCTGTCGGCGGGAACCAAGTTTTAGCGGAGCTTTGAGGCCGTCGTAATTAGACAAGAAAGGTAACCTTATGCGATACTTGACGATGATTGCGGCGGCCATTTCCCTAACTTCCGCGCCAGTCGCGGCGCACAGTGGTGGCAGCGCTGGTTCAGTCGTCCCGCGTTTTTCACGCGCTCTACCGAACGTGCCGGGCAAAGTGATGATCGCGGTCGAAGTGACCCTGGCCCCGGGCCAGGTTTCCGATCCGCATCGCCATGCCAAATCGGCGTTCATTATGGCCTATGTCCTGTCGGGCGTGATCCGCAACCAGATCGCAGGCGAACCGGCGAAGATCTATCGTGCCGGAGAGACCTGGTATGAAGACCCCGGCGCGCACCACATTCAGGCGGTCAATATGAGCAAGACCAAGCCGGCGAAGTTGCTTGCTGTTTTCGTCGTCGATGAGACGGACAAGGAACTAACCACCGTCGATCCCAAATAGTCCGGCTAACAATAGGCGAATGTCGCTGAGGCGCTTTCGCCGATACAATCATGGAGGGGATTATGCGCCTATTCTTATGTGCCGCTTTATTGTCGCTTGGCACGGCCTGTCAGCAATCGCAGCCGTCAGGCAAGACCGCTACGACCGTTGCCGCAGAAGGTGAAACCGCCACCGACTTCAGCGCGGTCAATCTGAGCGATACGACCGAAGATCCCGCCTATGCCGCGCCGGGCGAAGATCTGGCCAAGTCCGCAGGGGCCGCCTTGGTCGGCAAGACCGCGCCGGTCGCTGTCATGCAGACGATCGACGGCAAGACGATCGACCTTGGACAGGTGTATGGCAAAAAGCCCGTCTACATCAAATTCTGGGCAACGTGGTGCGTGCCCTGCCGTCAGCAGATGCCGGCATTCGAGAAGCTCTACCAGACGATGGGTGACAAGATCGAGGTGATCGCCCTGAATATCGGCCTGAGCGACGATCTGGCCTCCATCAAGACGTTCCAGAAGAAATACGGCATCACGATGCCGATCGTCATGGACGATGGGCATCTGGCGCAGTTGTTCAACCTGCGCGTCACACCGCAACATGTGCTCATCGGGCGCGATGCTAAATTCGCCTATTTCGGCCATGCAGAAAACAAGGCGCTTGCCGATGCGGTGCAGACCGTCTTGAATCAGCCGGTATCGGCCGCGCCGGTTCTGCAGGCGGCGGTCGCGGAGAAATCCTACAAGGTGGGCGATGTCGTCAGCGGACTCGCAACGACGACCACAACGGGGACGAAGGTTGCCCTGACCGGTGCGGCCCCGGGTCGCCTGCGGGGCGTCATGTTCTTTTCGAGCTGGTGCGAATGGTATCTCGAAAAGAGTCGACCAGGCACGGCAAAGGCCTGCGCACGTGGACGTGAGGCCGTCGAAAAGCTCTCGGGCAAGGACAGCGGCGTCGACTGGGTGGCGATCTCGGGCGGCCCTTGGGCGACCGAGCAGGATCTCGCCGACTACAAAAAGAACAACAAGGTCAGCTTCCCGCTCGCCTTGGACAGCTCTGGTACCCTGTTTCGGGCGTTCGGCATCCGCGACATCCCGACCGTGGCGTTGATCGATAGCAGGGGCAAGATCGTGAAAATGGTCGCTCCGACCGACGCCGATCTTGCGGGTGCGGTGCGAGCCGCTCGCTCCGCCGCGTGATGGCGAAGCAAAAGTCTCCGCGTGCGAAGCGGTGGAGCGCATTGGTTCGGCGAATTCCCTTTTGGATCACGCTGATCGCGGCGGGTCTGGGCGGTCCCCTGGCCGCCCAGCCCGTCACGGGGGAGCAGCATATCAACGTGGCGCTCGTTGCCGAAAGCAACGCGCCCGCGCCGGGCAAGCAGACGACGATCGCGGTCGTGATGACGCCGCAACCGGGCTGGCACGGTTATTGGCGCAACCCCGGCGATGCGGGGCTGGCACCCAAATTGACCTGGACATTGCCTGCCGGTGCCATTGCTGGCGACCCCGCCTACCCGACGCCCAAAGCGCTGCTCGTCACGGGCATCATGAACCATGTTTATGAAAAGCCCTACGCGCTGCTTGTGCCGCTGACGATTCCGCCGGGACTGGCGGCGGGGACATCGCTGCCGGTCAAGCTGGCGATGAGCTACCTCGTTTGCACGCTGGAACAGTGTGTGCCCGAGCAGGCGGCTGTCTCGACGACGCTGACCGTGGGTGATGGCAAAGCAGATTTGCCGGCAAGCGATCGCTTCGTCGCATGGCGCCGCGCGCTGCCGCAAAAGATTGCTGGCCAGACGAACTATTCGATCGTTGGCGGCAGGTTCCGGATGGTTGTGCCTTTGCCGCCGGGCAGCGACCCCATCGATCCCCATCTCTTTGTCGACGCCGCGGAGACGGTCGACTTTGCCGCGCCGCAAAGCGTGTCGCGGCTCGGCAACAGCCTGATCTTCGAGACCAAGGGAATCGCAGCGGTGGCGCAAGACCGCATTTCCGCCGTCGCATCTCTGGGCAATGATCAGGGCGTCGAGGTTGTTGCGGTGCCGGGTCCGGTCCCGGCGGCCGGAGCCCCGTTTCAGGGAGTCGCTTCGGAAAAGGCGGTTGCAGGCGAGGCACCGCAAAGCGTCGTCAGTTTGACGTTCTTCGCCTTTTTGGGCGCCGTGCTTGGTGGGCTCATCCTCAATGTGATGCCCTGTGTCTTCCCTATTCTCAGCCTCAAGGCGCTGAGTCTCGCCAAAGGCAATCAGGACGATGCGGCCGCGCGGGTGGAGGCAGTTGCCTATACCGCCGGTGTCATCGCGATCTGCGTCGGGCTGGGCGCGCTCATCCTGGCGCTGCGGGCGGCAGGCGACCAGGTCGGCTGGGCGTTCCAGTTGCAAAAGCCGGGCGTTATTTTCGGCCTCATCCTGCTGGTTACCGCGATCGGCTTCAATCTTGCCGGCCTGTTCGAACTCGGGTCGTTCGGCGGCGGCTCGGGTCTGACCGCAAAACCGGGCGCGGCAGGCGCATTCTGGACCGGCGCACTGGCCGCGTTCGTCGCCACGCCCTGCACAGGGCCGTTCATGGCAGCGGCGTTGGGCGTAGCACTCGTTCTGCCACTCGCAGCGGCGCTGTTCATCTTCGCGGGCTTGGGGCTGGGCCTCGCGCTGCCGTTCCTTGCGATCGGCTTTATCCCCGCGGTGCGTCGCGCGCTGCCCAAGCCCGGTGCGTGGATGAACACATTCCGGCATGTGCTGGCGGTGCCGATGTTCGTGACGGCAATCGGGCTCGCATGGGTGCTGGGCAACCAGACGGGATCGTCCGGCGTCATCATCGCGCTCGGCGCGCTCCTTTTGCTTTCGCTTGGCCTATGGGCGATGGGATTGCGCCAGCGTGACATGAAGGAGCGCGCCTGGGTCCCGGCTGCGATTGCCGGAGTTCTCGCAATCAGTTTCGTCGGTGTTTTGCCGGCGACAGCAAGCGGGAAGACCAACGCGATAGCGGCGCGAAAGGACGTTCAGACGTTCGATCCTGCGCGGCTTGCGGCATTGCGCGCCGAAGGAAAGCCGGTCTTCCTCTATCTCACCGCCGACTGGTGTCTGACCTGCAAGGTCAATGAGAAGGTCGCGATCGAACGTTCGGAAACGCAGCATGCTTTCGCGGAAGCGGGCGTCGTGACGATGGTCGGCGACTGGACCAATGGGGATGCGCGGATCACCAAATTCCTCGAAGAGGAGAAGCGATCGGGCGTGCCCGTTTACCTCTGGTATGCGCCGGGGGCGGAAGCGCGCGTTCTACCGCAAGTCCTGACAACCACACTGCTCGCAGGCTTGGCGAAGAACGCCAAGGCGATCTGACGTCCAATCATAAAGAAGGGGGAGGAACACCATGCCAGACCTAAAACTGCTGTCGGTAGCTTCGCTATTCGGCTTGCTCGCCACCAATCCGGCGCTGGCGCAGGACGCGACGCCCAGCCCGGCGCCTGCCGCGACACAGGCGACCACGCCACAAGGCCCGCCAACCGCGCCTGCAGCCGACGCAGCAGCGCCGGCTGCCGCCGAGGCGCCTGCCAGTTCGATTTACATCAACGGATCGATCGTCATCGCCAGCCAGTATCGCTATCGTGGCTTGTCCTACACCAACAACGACCCCACGGCACAGGTCTTCCTAACGGTATCACACAAGTCTGGACTTTATGTCGGCTTCTTCGGATCGAATCTGTCAGGCGACGGCACCTTTGGCGGCGATAATCTCGAGGCCGATGTCTATGCTGGCTGGCTGAAGACGGTCGGCAAGGTCACGTTCGATACCGGCGTGTGGCGTTATCAGTTCCCGGGAACGAAGAATTTCGATTTCCTTGAGGTTTATTCCTCCGCTTCGATCCCGGTTGGTCCGGCAAAGATCAAGCCCGGCTTCTATTATGCCCCCAAGCAGAAGAATATCGGCAATAACGACAATCTGTCGCTTTATACCGACGCGTCGCTGCCGATCACCAAGACGCCGATCACGCTCAAGGGGCATATCGGCTATCAAACGGGTGCCGGATCAACGCTGGCGGGACCCACCGGTGTTCCAGGCGCAAAGGGGCATTATTTCGACTATCTCGTCGGTGCCGACGTGACGTGGCGCAACTTCACACTGAACGTGTCCTATGTCGACACGGATATCGATCTTAACGTCGCTGATTCCTACTACGCCATCGCCGGGCGCAAGGTGGTCAGCGGTCATGCACTCGTCACGCTGACTGCGGCTTTTTGAGGAGGCCGAGTTTCATATGAAGACGCGCGCCGCCGTCGCTTTTGAGGCAAAGAAGCCGCTCGAGATCGTCGAGCTCGACCTGGAGGGCCCCAAGGCCGGGGAGGTGCTGGTCGAGATCATGGCGACCGGCATCTGCCACACCGACGCCTACACCCTCAATGGGCTGGACAGCGAGGGCCTGTTCCCGAGCGTGCTCGGCCACGAGGGCGCGGGCATCGTGCGCGAGGTCGGGGCGGGCGTCACCTCGGTCAAGCCCGGCGATCACGTCATTCCGCTCTACACGCCGGAATGCCGCCAGTGTAAGTCGTGCCTCTCGGGCAAGACCAACCTGTGCACCGCGATCCGGGCGACGCAGGGCAAGGGGCTCATGCCCGACGGAACCTCGCGCTTCTCCTACAAGGGCGCGCCGATCTTCCATTACATGGGCTGCTCGACCTTCTCCAACTTCACCGTGCTTCCCGAGATCGCGCTGGCGAAGATCCGCGACGACGCGCCGTTTCAGACCAGCTGCTACGTCGGCTGCGGCGTCACCACGGGCGTCGGCGCGGTGGTCAACACCGCCAAGGTGCAGGTCGGCGACACGGTGATCGTGTTCGGGCTCGGCGGCATCGGCCTCAACGTGCTCCAGGGCGCGCGGATGGCGGGTGCCGGCATGATCGTCGGCGTCGACATCAACCCCGACCGCGAGGAATGGGGCAAGCGCTTCGGCATGACCCACTTCGTCAATCCCAAGGACATCGATGGCGACATCGTCGCGCATCTCGTCGCGCTCACCGACGGCGGCGCGGACTACACCTTCGACTGCACCGGCAACACGACCGTGATGCGCCAGGCGCTGGAGGCCTGCCATCGCGGCTGGGGGACCAGCATCATCATCGGCGTCGCCGAGGCGGGCAAGGAGATCGCGACGCGGCCGTTCCAGCTCGTCACCGGGCGCAACTGGCGCGGCACGGCGTTCGGCGGCGCGAAGGGCCGCACCGACGTGCCCAAGATCGTCGACTGGTACATGAACGGCAAGATCGAGATCGACCCGATGATCACGCATCTGCTGAGCCTCGACGAGATCAACAAGGGCTTCGACCTGATGCACGCCGGCGAGAGCATCCGAAGCGTCGTGGTCTATTGATCCAATGGCACAGATTCACATCACGACGCGCGATGGCAAGGTTCATGTTGTCGATGCCGCGGCTGGCATGTCGGTCATGGAAACGATCCGCTTGCATGGAATTGACGAGATCGTTGCCCTGTGCGGCGGGGCGTGCTCGTGCGCCACATGCCATGTCTATGTCAGCGCGGCGTGGCACAATCGGCTTCCGTCGATCAGCGTTGAAGAAGACGACCTTCTCGACAGTTCCGATCATCGCACCGAGGCGTCGCGTCTTTCGTGCCAAATCCCGGTTACGGATGCGCTTGATGGCCTGCAAATCACCGTTGCGCCCGAAGACTAAATCTCAAGGAGACTGCCATGACTGCTTTCACCCACGTTACCGTCGGAACCAACGACCTCGCCACATCGCGGGCCTTTTATGACAAGGTTCTGGGCACTCTCGGCTGGACTCGCGTTGCCGATCTCGGTGACAATGGATCGATCTGGGGCGATGGCCAGCCTAGCTTTTTTGCACTCAAGCCGGCCAACGGTCAGCCCGCCTCGATCGGCAATGGCGTCACTGTCAGTTTCGCTGCCCCAAACAGGGCTGCCGTCAAAGCGTTCCACGAAGCGGCGCTGGGGCTCGGTAGCCCCGATGAGGGTGCAGTGGGGCCGCGCGGGTGGGCGCCGCACGCCTTTGCCGCCTACACGCGAGATCCCGATGGCAATAAGCTTGCCGTCTACAGCTTTACGGACGAATAAGATCGGGTTGGCCCCGGCATTGGCACCGAAACGGCGCCAATGCCGGACAACCTCAATGCACCACCAAGGCGCCCATTGCCCGTCGACGGAGAATCTTCGTCGGCACCCGTATTTATGCATAAGCACTGTGTTGACATCGCAGGGGTCGCAAGTTCAATCCTTGCCGCGCCCACCATTTTTCAAAAAGGCTTCCTGGCGCAAGGCGTTAGGGAGCCTTTTCGTTGATGGCGCTCAGGGCGTCACGATCTGCCGCACGGCCCGGCCATCGGCGAGCTCATCGAGCAGGCGATTGATCGCGGCGAGTGGGCTGACCGACGTCAGCAGCTCCTCCACCGGCAGCCGGCCCGCGCGCCATAGCGCGATGTAGCGCGGGATGTCGCGCGCCGGGATCGATGAGCCCATGTAGCTGCCGATCAGCGTCTTGCCCTCCGCGACGAGCGAGACGGCGGGGATGTCGAAGCGCTCGACAGGATTGGGCAAGCCTACGGTGACTATCCGTCCGCCGCGCCGGGCGGCGCGATAGGCCTCGATGAGCACCGCCGCGGCGCCCGCGGTCTCGATGACGACATCGGGGCCGCTGCCGGGGAAGAGCCGCGCCAGCGTCTCGCTCGTCTCGCTTGGATCGACCGCGATGGCGCCCAGCCGCGCGGCGATGGCGCGCTTTTCGGGCGACGGGTCGATCGCGACGATCGGCGTGCCGCCGCTGGCGCGCGCGCCGAGAAGCGCCGCGAGGCCGACGCCGCCGAGGCCGTAGATCAGCACGCTTTCCCCCGGGCGAAGCATCGCGGAGTTCATCACCGCGCCGACGCCGGTCAGCACCGCGCAGCCGAACAGCGCGGCGGTCTCCGGCGGCACGTCCGCGTCGATCTTCACCGCCGAGCGGCCATCGACCACGGCGTGGGTCGCGAAGGCGGAGACTCCGAGGTGGTGGTGGACGTCGACGCCGTTCTCGCGAAGGCGCGAGCCGCCCGCCAGAAGGCGGCCTTCGCCGTTGGCGGCGGCGCCGTTGGGGCACATATAGCCCTCGCCCGACTGGCAGCGGACGCACTCGCCGCACGCCGGCAGGAAGGCGAGCACCACCCGATCGCCGACCGCGAAACGCCGGTCATCGGGCGAGCCCAGCGCCTCGACGATGCCGGTCGCCTCATGGCCGATCGCCATCGGCATCGGCCGGGGCCGGTCGCCGTTCACCACCGACAGGTCCGAATGGCACAGGCCGGCGGCGTCGATCCGGATCAGCAGCTCGCCGGGGCGGGGATCGTCGAGAGTCAGCTCGGCGAGGCGGAGCGGCGCGTGCTCGGCATAGGGCCGCGCGTTGCCGCCGCACGAATCGAGGACCGCCGCCGTGATCGTTCGCGCCATCAGGTTCTTTCCCGCCTTGAACGCCAAGGCCTCGCTTCTAGGGCAGGTCGGGCGTCGCGGCCACGCGCTTGTCTACGGCTGTCGTGCCGCCGAAAGCTTCGCGCTATAGAGACCACATGGCCAGATCGACCGGCATCGCCGGAAGCCTTCGCGAGCGTTCCGATAACGCCAGTCCACCGCGCGCCGTGCCCGACGCCGCGCCGATCGCCGCGGGGTAAGAGGCGCATGCGCTTTCCGGCTCCCACGCTTACGGCGCTCGGCCTGGTCTTGGGCTCGGCGCTTCTGGCGCTGCTGCTGAAGGCACCGTTCGAGGCGGCGGCGGTGGTCGCGGTGATCGGCGTGGCGGCGGTTCTGCTGCAGGCCGCGACGACCGAAGCGCCGGTGGTCCGGATCGTCGAGTCCGACGCGCCGTCCGACGAGCAGGTCGGGCATATGCTGGATGCGGTCGCCGACCCTCTGATCGTTGTCGCGGGCGGGCGGATCGCAGGGGCCAATTCGGCGGCGCAGGCGCTGCTCGGCACCGACCTGATCGACCGCGACATCCGATTGCTGCTCCGCCATCCTGCCGCCGCCGACCTGCTGCGCCGCGATTCGCCCGAAGCGGCGTCGGCGATGCTCGAAGGCTTCGGCGGCGATGCGCGGCATTGGGAGATGCGGGTCAGCGACATCGCGGCGGGGCGGCGCCTGATCCATCTCGTCGACCATAGCGCGGTGCGCGCCGCCGAGCGGATGCGGGTCGATTTCGTCGCCAACGCCAGCCACGAGCTGCGGACGCCGATCGCGGCGATCGGCGGCTTCGCCGAAACGCTCGCCGACGATGCGGCGGGCGGCGACCCAGAGACTCGCGCGCGCTTCCTCGGCATCATCTCACGCGAGGCGAAGCGGCTGCAGCGGCTGGTCGAGGATCTGCTGTCGCTGTCGCGAATCGAGGCGGACCGCTATCGTACGCCCGCCGAGACGGTCGACCTCGCCGCGATCGCCAATGAAGCCGCCGCGACCGCCGCGCGCGACCACGGCGAGCGCGGGGAGGACGTCGTTCTCGATATTGTCCCTGACCTGCGGGTCTCCGGTGACCGGCCGCAGCTTCTCCAAGTCGTCCACAACCTCGTCGCCAACGCGCTCAAATACGGCCGCGACGACACGCCGGTCCGAGTCACGCTGAGCGCCGGGGACGGCGCCGCCCGCCTCGTCGTCGCCGACGAGGGGGAGGGGATCGCGCCCGAGCATCTGCCGCGCCTGACCGAACGATTCTACCGCGTCGACGCCGGGCGCAGCCGCTCGCTCGGCGGCACCGGCCTCGGCCTCGCGATCGTCAAGCATATCGTCGAGCGGCACCGGGGCCGGCTGGAGATCGACAGCGCGCTCGGGCGCGGGACGACGATGACGGTGCGCCTGCCGCTCGCGGCCGAACCGCTGTCATCAAGGAGTCATCGACCCGCCGCAAAAGCCGCTGACTGATGCGCGCCGGGGGGCTTGCGATGATCCCGCGTGGTCTTTCGAACGGCATCCATGAGTTTAGGCCCTAGACGACGATGAGCCCGCTCGCGCTTCTTCTCCTGATGCTCGGACTCGGGCTGATCGGCTGGCTCGCCGGGCGCGCCCGCGCGCAGGCGTTCCGCGCCGGCGCCCGCACGCATTCGCTGCCGGGCTATCACGGCTGGTTCGTGGCGCTGTGGGCGCTGGCGCCGGCGCTGATCTTCTTCGTGGTCTGGCAATCGGTCGCGCCGGCGCTGACGGTCGACGCGGTGCTGTCGCAGCCGGTGGCGGCGCAGCTTCCCACCGCGCCGATCGACCGGGCCGCGGTGCTGACCGAGGCGCAGGGCCTCGCCGACGGCAGCATCGAGACGGCGTTCAATCCGCTGTCGCAGAAACTCGCTCCCGCCTATCGCGAGGCGAGCGGGCATTACGCGATGATCGGCAGCGTGTTGTCGCTGATCCTGCTGTTCGCGGGGGGAGCCTACGCCTTCACGCGGCTGAAGCCCGATTTCCGCGCCCGCACCAAGGTCGAGCGCGTGATGATGTGGCTGCTGCTCGCCGCCTCGCTGATCGCCATCCTGACCACCGTCGGAATCGTCGCGTCGCTGCTGTTCGAGAGCATCCGGTTCTTCCAGATGGTGCCGATCCTCGACTTCCTGACCGGCCTCAAGTGGAGCCCGCAGACCGCGGCGCTGAGCGGCGACAGCCATGACGCCTTCGGCGCGGTGCCGCTGTTCTGGGGCACGATCTTCATCGGCGCGATCATCGCGATGATCGTCGCGATCCCGCTCGGGCTGATGAGCGCGGTGTATTTAACGCAATACGCGCACCCGAACGCCCGCCGCTGGATCAAGCCGTCGCTCGAGATGCTCGCGGGCGTGCCGACCGTCGTCTACGGCTATTTCGCCGCGCTGACCGTCGCGCCGGCGCTGCGCGACTTCGCGGTCTCGATCGGCATCACCAGCGCCTCGTCCGAGAGCGCGCTCGCGGCCGGTCTCGTGATGGGCATCATGATCATCCCGTTCGTCTCCTCGATGGCGGACGATTCGATCGCCGCCGTCCCGGGCTCGATGAACGACGGCTCGCTCGCGCTCGGCGCGACGCCGTCCGAGACGATCAAGCGCGTGCTGCTGCCCGCGGCGCTGCCAGGCATCGTCGGCGGCGTCATGCTGGCGATCAGCCGGGCGATCGGCGAGACGATGATCGTCGTGATGGCGGCGGGCCTGTCGGCCAACCTCACGGCCAACCCGTTCGCCAGCGTCACGACGGTGACGACGCAGATCGTCCAGCTGCTGACCGGCGACCAGGAGTTCGACAGCCCCAAGACGCTCGCCGCCTTCGCGCTCGGCCTCGTGCTGTTCATCGTCACCCTGTTCCTCAACATCGTCGCGATCCGCGTCGTCAAACGCTACCGCGAGGCTTATGAGTAAGGCACTCGACCCCACCGACTGGAAGACCGACGGGATGCGCCGCCGCATCCGGGGCCGCTATGCGTCGGAGCGCCGCTTCAAGGCGCTCGGCCTCGCGGCGGTGATCTTGTCGATGGGCTTCCTCGCCTTCCTGCTGGTCGACATGGTGAGCAAGGGCGCGCCCGGCTTTATCCGCACCGACATCGCGGTGCCGGTGGACTTCGCGCGCGCCTCGCTGATGCTGGATCCGGCGCATCTGAACGACGAGGCGCTCGCCGCGGCCGACATCGAAGGCCTCGTCGGCTACTCAGCCGACGCGGCGCTCGGCGGGGGCGGGGCGGCGATGCTGTCCGAGGGCGCATCGACGGTCGTCCGCGACGCGATCCGTTCCGATCCGTCGATCCTGAAAAAGCGCGTCGTCCTGCAGATCCCGGCCTCGACCCAGATCGACGCCGCCGCCAAGGACCGCCGCACCGCTGAGCCCGAGGCGAAGGCGACCTACGCCCGGCTCGACGCCAAGGGGCAGGTGACGAAGAGCTTCAACACGCATTTCCTGAAGGCCAGCGACGCGACCGATCCGACCGCGGTCGGCATCTGGGGCGCGCTCGCGGGCTCGCTGCTGACGATGGCGGTGACGATCGTGCTCGCCTTCCCGGTCGGCGTGCTCGCCGCGGTCTATCTCGAAGAATATGCCGGGCGGAACCGCTGGACCGAGCTGATCGAGGTGTCGATCAACAATCTGGCGGCGGTGCCGTCGATCATCTTCGGCCTCTTGGGCCTCGCGGTGTTCCTCAACACGCTGCACCTGCCGCGCTCGGCACCGCTCGTCGGCGGGATCACATTGGCACTGATGACGATGCCGGTGATCGTCATCGCTGGGCGCAACGCCATCAAGTCGGTGCCGCCGTCGATCCGCGACGCGGCGCTCGGCGTCGGCGCCAGCCCGGTGCAGGTGGTGTTCCACCACGTCCTGCCCCTCGCGATGCCGGGAATCCTGACCGGCACGATCATCGGCATGGCGCGCGCGCTGGGCGAGACCGCGCCGCTGCTGATGATCGGAATGCGCGCCTTCATCGCGACGCCGCCGACCGGCATCACGACTCCGGCGAGCGTGCTGCCGGTGCAGATCTTCCTGTGGTCCGACGAGGTCTCCAAGGGCTTCGTCGAGAAGACCTCGGCGGCGATCATCGTGCTGCTGATCTTCCTGCTCGCGATGAACGGGCTCGCCATCTACCTCCGCAACAAATTCGAACGGCGCTGGACATGACCCCTGACGACACTCTGAACGAGATCGCCGCGCACCAGCACGCGATCCCCGAAAGCGCGCCGAAGATGTCGGCGCAGGGAATCAACGTCTACTATGGCGCCAAGCAGGCGATCGACAACGTGTCGATCGACGTCGGCATGGACAACGTCACCGCGTTCATCGGCCCGTCGGGCTGCGGCAAGTCGACCTTCCTGCGCACCCTCAATCGAATGAACGACACGGTCGCCAGCGCGCGCGTCGAGGGCAAGATCACGCTGGATGGCGAGGATATCTACGGCGACGGCATGGACGTCGTTCAGCTCCGCGCCCGCGTCGGCATGGTGTTCCAGAAGCCCAACCCGTTTCCGAAGTCGATCTACGAGAACGTCGCCTACGGCCCGCGCATCCACGGCCTGGCGCCGGGCAAGGCCGATCTCGACCAGATCGTCGAGCGCTCGCTGAAGCGCGCCGGCCTCTGGGAGGAGGTCAAGGAGCGGCTTCAGGACAGCGGCACCGCGCTGTCGGGCGGCCAGCAGCAGCGGCTGTGCATCGCCCGCGCCATCGCGGTCGATCCCGAGGTCATCCTGATGGACGAGCCGTGTTCGGCGCTCGACCCGATCGCCACCGCCAAGATCGAGGAGCTGATCCACGAGCTGCGCGGCCGCTACGCGATCGTCATCGTCACGCACAACATGCAGCAGGCGGCGCGCGTCTCCCAGCGGACGGCGTTCTTCCACCTCGGCAAGCTGATCGAATACGGCGACACGTCGGACATCTTCACAAATCCCCGCGAACCGCGGACCAAGGATTACATCACCGGCCGCTACGGCTGAGGAGACCAAGCATGGCTGAGAGCCAGGGACATACCGTCAAGGCGTTCGACGAGGATTTGGCGCAGCTTCGCGCGCTGGTCGCCGAAATGGGCGGCCTTGCGGAGAAGGCGATCGCCGACGCGATCCAGTCGCTGACGTCCCGCGACCTCGAACTGGCGGCGCAGGTCGTCAAGGACGACAGGCGCATCGACGAGGTCGAGGACGAGATCGAGCGGCAGGTCGTCCGCCTGATCGCGCTTCGCGCGCCGATGGCCGACGACCTTCGCGAGGTCATCGCGGCGCTCAAGATCTCGTCGATGGTCGAGCGCATCGGCGACTACGCCAAGAACATCGCCAAGCGCGTGCCCTTGCTCGCCGAAGCACGGAACATCAACGCCGTGTCGATCCTGCCGGCGATGGCGGCGGCGGCCGGCGGAATGGTGAAGGATGTGCTCGACGCCTACGCGAATCGCGATGCCGGGGCGGCTGTCCGGGTCTGCGAAAACGACCGCATCGTCGACGACTTCTACAACAGCCTGTTCCGCGCGCTGCTGACCTACATGATGGAGAACCCGCACAACATCACCGCCTCGGCGCACCTGCTGTTCGTCGCCAAGAACCTTGAGCGGATCGGCGACCACGCCACCAACGTCGCCGAGACCGTCTACCAGGCGGCGACGGGCAACCCGATGGCCGAGCGCTCGCGCGGCCCGGGCATCTACGACGCGACGACCGCCTGATATGGCGAAGGGCCGCGTGCTGCTCGTCGAGGACGATTCCGCGCTCGCCGAGCTCGTCGCCTGGCACCTCGATCGCGAGGGCTTCGAGGTCGAGCAGACCGCCGACGGCGAGGAGGCGTTGCTGCTCGCCAGCGAGCATCTGCCCGACGTCATCCTGCTCGACTGGATGATCGAGGGCCTGTCGGGGATCGAGGTCTGCCGGCGCCTGCGCCGCAAGACCGAGACCGCCAACGTGCCGATCATCATGCTGACCGCGCGCGGTGAGGAGGAGGATCGGATCCGCGGCCTCGAGACCGGCGCCGACGATTATGTGACGAAGCCGTTTTCGCCGCGCGAGCTCGTGGCGCGGGTCAACGCGGTGCTGCGCCGGCTGCGGCCGGCGCTGACCGGCGCGACGCTGTCCTATGCCGATCTCGAAATGGACGCCGCCAACCACAAGCTCAGGCGCGGTGGCTCCAGCGTCGCGCTCGGGCCGACCGAGTTCCGCCTGATGCGCCATTTCCTCGAGCACCCCGGCCGGGTGTTCTCGCGCGAGCAACTGCTCGACGCGGTCTGGGGCCGGGACACCGAGATCGAGGCGCGGACGGTGGACGTCCACATCCGGCGGCTTCGGAAAGCGATCAACATCGGCGACACGCAGGACGTGATCCGCACCGTCCGCTCGGCCGGCTACGCGCTGGACGCCGACGCCGGCTGAGCTAGGGTTCGCACTCAATTGGCGTCGCATTGCTCTTGCCCGGCGGTGTCACCCCCACCTAACCTCCCCCATCGAAGGGGGAGGGACTGGTCTGTGCATAGGGCAAGGGCGTTCCCTCCCCTTCGATGGGGAGGGCCAGGGTGGGGTGACACCGCCGGGCGCGAACGCACAAGGGGTGCAACCCAATTGAGTCCGGACCCTAAGCTTCCTCCCTACTCCCTCTCCCGCCTGCGGGAGAGGGTTGGGGTGAGGGGCGTGGCGCGACAGCGCGAGCGGCGCCGGACTCGGCGGTTTCCCTCACCCCGCTCGCCTGGCGGCGAGTCGCCCTCTCCCGCGAGCGGGCGAGGGAAGTGTGGCTGCGTCTTCCGCACGGTGGTGTCTTGTGAGCGCGCCCGTACCCTAGAACTCGACCTGGGCTCGCACCGCGAAGCTGTCGACCGAGAAATCCCGCTCGTTGACCGGGTCGGTCGAGGTCGGGTCGATCGTCGCGGCGCGCGGGCCGCCCTTGTAGTTGGCGTGGGCGAGCTGGGCCATGAAGCGGATGTAGTCGATCGGATTCCAGATCACGCTCGCCTGATAGCCGAGCTGCCTGCCGCCGTTGATGTAGTTCGGCGCGGTGAGCAGCGTCGCGCCGGCGCCGGGGGCTACCCGGTCGCCCAGGTCGAGATAGTCGAAACGGCCATTGATCTGGATCGCGCCCATGCCGCCCTTGTCGAACGGATGGAGCACCTTCGTGCGGTCCCACTTGCCGCCCTTGTAGCCGCGCGTCTCGCCGGTCAGGTAGAAGCCGACTTCGGCGTAGCCGCTGACGAAGCTTGGATCATCGGCATAGCCGCAGGCCGCGACCGCGCAGCCCGTGCCGTTGTTGAGGCCGAGCGTCGTGAACGCCGCCGGGCGGATGCCGTCAACCCAGACCTTCTGGACCTCGCCGGCGAAGTGGAGCGGCCCGTGGATGGCGCCGAGCTCGACGCCGGCGATGTCGTCGCCCTTCTCCGCGATGGCGCCCGTGTTGTCGAAGCTGACGTTGGTGATCTGGGTGAGCGGGGCCGACGAGTAGGTGCGGTTCTGCGCGTCCTTCTGGTTGACGCGGTGCTGGAAGTTGGCGCCGACGTGGAGGCGGGTGTTGCCCACCTGCGGCGACCAGGTGCCGCGGACGCTCGCCTGCCAGCCGGTGCGCGTGGTGCCGACGTTGGCGTTGTTGATCTCCTGGCTCCAGACGCCGCCGGTGAGCGTATAGGCGTCCGCGATCGGATCGGAGAGCCCGATCGCCGCGCCAAGGCGGCGGTTGTAGCCGAACGCCTGGGTGAAGCTGGCGCGCTCCAGGAATGAAGTCAGCCGCGAGCTGGTCATCGTTTCCAGCGACGACAGCGGGTAGAAGTTGCCGATCGTTACCTGCAGCGGGCTGCCCGGACGCTGGTAGGTCAGCACGATATCCTCGTAGCTGACGGTGCCCTGCGCGAGGTCGAACTCGACCTTGTAGCCGAAGCCGCCGGGCAGCGCGCCCTCGGCGCCGAAGATGATGCGACGCGCGCGGTTGCCGAAGCCCAGATTGTTGTAATCGAGCGCCGCGACGGTCGCGCGGTTCGGCCCCGGCGTCGAGATGTAGCCCGCGTCGAACTGCGCGAAGCCCTTGACCTTGAAGCTGAAGCCGTCGCTCTTGTTGTCGAGCTGCGGCGCGCCCTTCCAGGTCGGCGTGACGGCGGCCAGCTGGGCCTTCAGCGCGTCGAGCTGGCCCTGGAGCGCCTCGACCTGCGCCTGCAGGAATTCGGCGCGCGACTGCGCCTCCTCCGGGGTCGGCGGGGGCGGGAGTGGGGCGTCGGCAGTGTCGTCGGCGGCGGGCGTCTCGTTGCTGGTCGCGGCGGTGCCGGGTGTCGTTGCCTGGGCGAGCGCAGCGGGCGCGTTCAGGGCGCTGGCGGCGAGGAGCGCCGCCAGCATGGCTGTCTTGGACATCATAGCCTCCTGTCGGGCGGCGCTACTTGAGAACCGAGAAGTCGAGCGGTGTCATCGCGCGGGCGGCGGCGGCGCTCTTGGCGCGGACGGCGTCAGGCGCCGCGATCAGGCCGCGGCGCGCGAGATAACCGCCCTTGCCCCAGGTCGATTCCTTGGTGAACTCCGCGACGTAGCGGCGGATGGCGGGAATCGCGCCCAGGTGCGCGTTCTTGATGTAGAGGTAGAGTGGCCGCGCGCCGGGATATTTGAAGCTCGCGATGCTGTCGTAGGTCGGGACGACGCCGTTGACCTGGAGGCCCTTCAGCAGGTTCTCGTTCGACTCGAGGTACGAATAGCCGAAGATGCCGACGGTGCCGGGGGTCGCCTCGATCTTCTGGACGATCAGATTGTCGTTCTCGCCCGATTCGACATAGGCGCCGTCTTCGCGGATGCCCGTGCAGACCTGCTTGGCCTTGTCGGCGTCGGCCTTCTTGAGCGCGGCGATCGAGGCGTTGGCTTCGCACGGCGGGGTCATCAGCAGCTCGCCGAGTGCGTCGCGCGTGCCGCTGGTGGAGGCGGGGCCGTAGACCTTGATCGGAACGGCGGGGAGGCTGGGGTTGACGTCCTTCCAGGTCTTCGACTTGTTCGGCTTGCCGAACGGGTTCTTGGCGAGCGCCAGGTAGATGTCGCGCTCGCTGACATTGGTCAGCGGCGAGCGCTTCGAGGTGGCGAGCGCCACGCCGTCGAGGCCGATCTGGATCTCGGTGACCTGGCTGACGCCGTTGGCGGCGCACTGCTTGGCCTCCGACGCCTTCATGCGGCGCGAGGCGTGCTCGACATCGGGGAAACGCTCGCCGACGCCGGCGCAGAACAGCTTCATGCCACCGCCGGTGCCGGTCGACTCGATGATCGGCGCGCCGCCTGGACCGCTGGCGATCTTCTCCGCGACGGCGGTGGCGAAGGGATAAACGGTGGAGGACCCAACCGCGCGGACCTGTGTCCGCGCCTCGACCATCGCAGGCGTGGCAGCCATGGCGGCGCCGAGACCGAGCGCGAGCATCGTCTTCGTTTTCATATCATACCCCTTGGGAGTCCTGGGCGCGCAATCGCGACCGCGCCTCGCCATAGGTTGGGCCGATGCCAGTTATATGACGCAAAGATGACAGTTTGATGACGGCCGCCTCGCGCTTCGCACCACAGGCGCTGGGATCGGGAAATTTTTCGTTCGCGAGGGCGGGAGCGGCAAGAGAGCGGACGCGTTGACCCCGCCCGACTCGCCTTGACGGGCCCTGCGATACCGGCCGATACGATCGTATACAGTGGAGGGCGCGATGCGGCGTTGGTGGTTGATGACGGCGCTCTGCCTAGCCTGGGCCGCGCCGGCGGCGGCCGAGACCGACTACGCCGCCCAGCTCCGCGAAGGCGATCACGTCGCGCGGGACTTTCACTTCGTCTCCGGCGAGGTTCTGCCGGAGCTCCGGACGCACTACGCGACTCTCGGCAGCCCGAAGCGCGACGCCAAGGGCCATGTCACCAACGCCGTCCTGATCCTCCACGGCACCGGCGGCAGCGGCCGGCAGTTCCTCAGCCCGCAGTTCGCGCAGGAGCTTTACGGCCCCGGCCAGCCGCTCGACATCACGCGTTACTATGTGATCCTCGCCGACGGCATCGGCCACGGGAAGTCGTCGAAGCCGAGCGACGGCCTCCGCATGAAGTTCCCGCATTATGACTACGACGACATGGTCGAGGCGGAGCGGCGGATGCTGGTCGACGGGCTCAAGGTCGACCGGCTGCGGCTGATCCTTGGCACCTCGATGGGCTGCATGCACGCCTTCGTCTGGGGCGAGGCGCATCCCGGGATGGTGCGGGCGATGATGCCGCTCGCCTGCCTGCCGGTGCAGATCGCCGGCCTCAACCGGATGTGGCGCAAGCTCGTGATGGACGGCATCCGGCAGGACCCGGCGTGGATGGGCGGCGACTATAAAAGTGAGCCGGTGCAGGGCCTCCGGACCGCCGTCGACATCCTGGCGATCGCCGGCGGCGCGCCGGTTGCGCTGCAGGCGGCCTATCCGACCCGCGACGCCGCCGACGCCTATATCACCGACCGCGTCGCCAGTGATATCGCGACGCGCGACGCCAACGACCTGCTCTACCAGCTCGACGCGTCGCGGAATTACGACCCGTCGAAGGCGCTGGAGACGATCCCGATGCCCGTCACTTGGGTCAATTCCGCCGACGACTTCATCAACCCGCGCAACTTGGGGCTCGCCGAAGCGGCGGTGAAGCGGCTGCCCAAGGGGCGCTTCGTCCTCATCCCCGAGTCCGCGGAGACGCGGGGGCACGGCACGCACACGTCGGCCAAATTCTGGAAGCAGGAGCTTGTCGACCTGCTGGCGCGATCGGAGCGGTGAACGCGGCGATCCGCCTCGGCACGGCGGGCTGGACGATCCCGACGGCCGACGCCGGCGCGTTTCCGGGCGAGGGCAGCCATCTGGAGCGCTACGCCCGCGTGTTCAACGCCGCCGAGATCAACTCGTCCTTCCACCGCCCGCATCGACCGGCGACCTACGAGCGCTGGGCGGCGGCGGTGCCCGAAAGCTTCCGTTTCGCGGTCAAGACTCCGCGCACCGCGACGCACGACCAGCGGCTCGCCGACTGCGGCGACATCCTCGACCGCTTCGCGGGGGAAGCGGCGGGGCTCGGGCTGAAGCTCGGAGTCGTCCTTGTCCAGCTGCCGCCAAGCCTGGCGTTCGACGCGGCCATCGCCGAACGGTTCTTCACCGATCTCAGGGCGCGCTTCGCGGCCGACATCGTCTGCGAGCCGCGTCATGCGAGCTGGTTCGGCGACGAGGCCGACGCGCTGCTGGTGACGCTCGGCATCGCGCGGGTCGGGGCCGACCCGGCCCCTGCCGAGGGTGCGGAGCACCCCGGCGGCGCGCGACATCTTCTCTATCTTCGCCTTCACGGATCGCCGCGCATCTACCGCTCGCCTTACGGCGCTGAACAACGTGCGGAGATCGCCGGGCGGCTTCTGGCCGCCGGCACGCCGGCATGGTGCATCTTCGACAACACCGCGTCGGGCGCCGCGACCGGCGACGCGCTTTCCGTCCGGCGGCTGACCGGCTGCGAACCCCCGCCGATTCTGGCATAGGAGCGCTTATGAGCAACCTCACCCGCACCTTCGCAGCGCTTCCGCTCCTCGCCCTGCTCGCCGCGGCGCCACCGCCGCCCACCGCCGACGCGCGCTTCACCGCGCTCTACACGCGCGAGTGGAAGTGGCGCGAGCAGCAGGCCTCGGGCGGCGAGGACGACGACCGCATCTCGCCGCGCTTCCCCGATGTCGGCGCCGCCGCGCAGGCCCGCCGCGCCGCCTATCTCGCCGAGGTCAAGGCCGAGCTGAAAGCCATCGACCCGGCGACGCTGTCCGCCAAGGCGCAGGTCGACTACGCGGTCTATGCGGCGCAGATCGACGTGCTGGTCAACCAGCTGAAGTACCGCGACTACGAGAAGCCGCTGACCGCCGACACCGCCTTCTGGAGCGACATCGGCTATACCGCGCGCCGCCCGTTCAAGACCGAGCGCGACTATCGCAACTATATCGCGCAACTGAACGACGTGCCGCGTTACTTCGCCGAGCAGACCGCCAACATGCGCGCCGGGCTGAAGCGCGGCTTCACCCCGCCCCGCGTGACACTGACGGGGCGGGACGCCTCGATCACCTCGATGATCGACGTGAAGCGCGCCGAGGATCACGGCCTCTACGCGCCGTTCAAGGCGATGCCCGCGACAATCCCGGCGGCGACGCAGGCCGAGCTGCGCGCGCAGGCAGTGAAGGCAATCAACGGCTCCGTGATTCCGGCGTACAGGACGCTGCTGACCTATTACCGGACCGAATACGCGCCCCGCTCGCGCGAGGCGCTCGCCGCCGAGGCGCTGCCCGACGGCAAGGCCTATTACCAGTCGCTGATCAAGGAGTTCACGACCACCGACCTGACCGCCGACCAGATCCACAAGATCGGCCTGTCGGAGGTCGCGTCGATCCATGCGCAGATGCTGGACGTGATGAAGGAGGTGAACTTCAAGGGCGACCTGCCGGCGTTCCTCACGTTCCTCCGCACCGATCCGCAATTCTACGCCAAGACGCCCGAACAATTGCTGAAGGAGGCGGCGTGGATCGCCAAGCAGGTCGACGCCAAGGTCGGGCTCTATGTCGGCCACCTGCCGCGCCAGCGCTTCGCCATCGTGCCGGTGCCCGACGACATCGCACCGTTCTACACCTCGGGCCGGGGCGGGCCGGGGACGTATCTCGTCAACACCTACAACCTGCCGTCGCGGGCGCTCTACTCGCTCCCGGCGCTGACGCTGCACGAGTCGGCTCCCGGCCACGCCTTCCAGATGCCGCTCGCCAACGAGAACAAGGACCAGCCCGACTTCCGCCGCCGCACCTATATCTCGGCCTATGGCGAGGGCTGGGCGCTCTATTGCGAGAAGCTCGGGCTCGAGATGGGCATCTACAAGACGCCCTACGACCGCTTCGGCATGCTGAGCTACCAGATGTGGCGCGCCGCGCGGCTGGTGGTCGATACCGGCCTGCACTCGAAGGGCTGGACTCGCGCGCAGGCGCAGCAGTTCATGCACGACAACACCGCGCTCTCGGACCACGAGATCGAGACCGAGACCGACCGCTACATCAGCTGGCCGGGGCAGGCGCTGTCCTATTATCTGGGCGAGATGGCGATCGTGAAGGCGCGCGCGAAGGCCGAGGCCGCGCTTGGGCCGAAGTTCAACATCCGCGCCTTCCACGACGCGGTGCTTGAACTGGGCTCGGTGCCGCTGCCGGTGCTGGAGGCGCGAATCGACCGCTTCATCGCCGACGGCGGCGTCGGCCCCTATCCCGATGAGGAGAAATAGCGCGCGCGTCCTCCTCACAGGAAGTTCGGGGCGCATCGGCCGCGCGATCTTCGGCGCGCTCGCGGGACGGCACGAGGTGCTCGGCGTCGACCGCGAGCCGTTCGCGACAAGCCACGTCATCGGCGATTTCACCGACCCGGAGGTGCTGAAGCGCTGCGTCGAGGGAGCCGACGCCATCATCCACACCGCCGCGCTCCACGCGCCGCACGTCGGGATCGTTCCCGACGCGGAGTTCGAGCGGATCAACCATGAGGGCGTCGCGCGGCTGATCGAGGCCGCGCGGGCGGCGGGCGTCCGCCGCATCGTCTACACCAGCACGACCGCGCTTTATGGCCACGCCATCCCGGTAGGCGGCTGCGCGTGGATCGACGAGTCGGTCGTGCCGCTGCCGAGGACCATCTACCATCGCACCAAGCTCGCCGCCGAAGCGCTGCTTGAAGGCGCGGCGCACGACGGCCTGTCGGTTCAGGTGGTGCGGATGTCGCGCTGCTTCCCCGAGCCGGCGCCGGTGATGGCGGCCTACCGCCTCCATCGCGGCATCGACCTGCGCGATGTCGCCGATATCCATGTGACGGCGCTCGAAAGCGGCGGGCCGGCGTTCGCCCGCCATATCGCTTCGGGCGTGACGCCGTTCCTGCCGGAGGACTGCGACGCGCTGGCGCATGATGCGCCCTCGGTGATCGAGCGGCGCGCGCCCGCGCTCGCGGGGGCGTTTCGGGAGCGCGGGTGGACGCTCCCGCAGCGGGTCGACCGCATCTATTCGCCCGCCGCCGCGGTCCGCGACTTGGGCTGGCGGGCGCGCTTCGGCTTCGAGGAGATCCTCGCCCAGGTCGGGCGGCGGAGCATCGAGGTGGTGCCCGCCGACGCGATGGTCTCGGACCGAGAATAGGACGAATTCTATCAGCTGATTAATCACCAGCACCGCTCGACCCCGACGGCGCTTGCAGCGACGGCTCGAATAGGCTGTCTTGGCCTGGCCTGGCCTATCGTATACGATCTGCGAAATCCAATGGAGGCGAGCATGGCGTCCCGACCGCTGTGGCGCGGCGTCTATCCCGCCGCGACGACGCAATTCGCCGCGGATCTGTCGATCGATCATGCGGCGACGCGGGGCGTGCAGCGCGCGCTGGTCGATGATGGCGTCGACGGGCTGATCATCCTCGGCACCTGCGGCGAGAACAATTCGCTGGAGCCCGACGAGAAGCGCGCCGTGCTGAAGGGCGCGGTCGAGGCGGTGGGGAGCCGCGTGCCGCTGGTCGCGGGCGTTTCCGAGCTGACGACCGCGCGCGCGGCGCAATACGCCAAGGACGCGGAAAGCATCGGGGCCGACGCGCTAATGGTGCTGCCGGCGATGGTCTATGTGCCGACGACGGCCGAGCTGGTCGCGCATTTCAAGGCGGTGGCGGCGGCGACCTCGCTTCCGATCATGCTCTACAACAACCCGCCGGCCTATCGCGTCAGCATCACGGTCGAGGCGCTGGAAGCGCTCGCCGAGGTGCCGAACATCGTCGCGGTCAAGGAAAGCGCGCCCGATCCCCGCCGCTTCACCGACCTGATCAACCGCTTCGGCGGCCGCTTCACGCTGATGGCGGGGCTCGACGACGTGGCGCTGGAGGGGCTGCTGCTCGGCGCGTCGGGCTGGGTGTCGGGGCTGACGAGCGCCTTTCCGCGCGAATCGGTGCGGCTGGTCGCGGCGCTGGCCGAGGGCAAGCTGGACGAGGCGCTGGCGATCTACCGCTGGTTCATGCCCTTGCTCCACCTCGACGCCGACCATGACCTCGTCCAGTCGATCAAGCTCGCCGAGCAGATCATGGGCCGCGGCTCGGAGCGGGTGCGGATGCCGAGACTGCCGCTCGAAGGGCAGCGGCGGGCGGATGTGATTGCGATGGTCGAGAAGGCGGCGGCGACGCGGCCTTGCGAATGACAGCGAAGCGTAAAATGTCCGTTCGTGGTGAGCCTGTCGAACCACGTGGCACGCACGACGGTGCGGCCACGTCCTTCGACAAGCTCAGGACGAACGGAGACGGATGATCGAGCATAGCTGTATGCGCCACACCTTCTTCTGCATCGACGGCCACACCGCCGGGAACCCCGTCCGCCTCGTCGTCGGCGGGGCGCCACTGGTGCGGGGGAGCTCGATGGCGGAGCGGCGGCAGGACTTCCGCGAGCGCTTCGACTGGATTCGCACCGGCCTGATGTTCGAGCCGCGCGGGCACGACATGATGTCGGGAGGCTTCCTCTACCCGCCGACCCGCGGCGACACCGACATCGGCATCCTGTTCATCGAGACGAGCGGCGTGCTGCCGATGTGCGGCCATGGCGCGATCGGCATGATCACCTTCGGGCTGGAGCATGGGCTGATAAGCCCTCGCGAGCCGGGCAAGCTGAAGGTCGAAGTGCCAGCGGGCATCATTGACATCGCGTTCGCGGTGGAGGGCTCGAAGGTGACGGCGGTGAAGATCACCAACGTCGCGTCGTTCGTCGCGGCGGAGGGGATCGCGATCGACGTGCCGGACTTCGGGCCGCTCAAGATCGACATCGCCTATGGTGGCAATTTCTATGCGATCATCGAGCCGCAAGGGGCTTACGCCGGGCTGGACGCGCTCGGCGCGTCGCGGATCGTGACTCTCAGCCGGACGATCCGCGCGATGCTGCGCGAGCGCATCGAGCCGGTGCATCCCGACGACCCGACCATCCGAGGCGTCAGCCACGTGCTGTGGGCCGACGCGCCCAAGGGCGAGGGCGCGGACGGGCGGAATGCGGTGTTCTACGGCGAGCGGGCGATCGACCGGTCTCCGTGCGGGACGGGAACGTCGGCGCGGCTGGCGCACCTCGCGCACAAGGGCGTGCTCAAGGTCGGCGATCGGTTCGTGCACGAGAGCTATATCGGCAGCCGCTTCACCGGGCGCGTCGAGGTGGCGGCGACGGTTGGGGGGAAGCCGGCAATCGTGCCGTCGATCGAGGGCTCGGCGGTGGCGACGGGGTTCAACACGATCTGGATCGACAGCGAGGACGTATTCGCGAAGGGGTTCTCCGTCGTTTGAATCTTTCTTCACCCCTCTCCTTCAGGGGAGGGGTTGGGGGTGGGGGCTGAGCTGGGCGTGTCGACCGGCGCTAGCGACGAGCGCTGTACCCCACCCCTACCCCTCCCCTGAAGGAGAGGGGTAAGAAAGGGTGAACTGCCCCAAGACAAACGCCCAAAACCGCTTATGATCGCGCCGCAATGACCGCCGTCGCCCGCAATCTTTCCGACAGTCTCGTCGAGGTCGTGCGCGACCGCATCCTGTCGGGCGAAGTGTCGGACAGCCTGCCGATCCGGCAGGACGCGCTCGCGGCCGAATTGGGCGTCAGCAAGATTCCCTTGCGCGAGGCGCTGGCGCGGCTGGAGCAGGACGGCCTCGTCAGCAGCCAGGCCAATCGCGGCTTCTTCGTCCGCTCGCTGAGCGCGGCGGAGGCCGAGGATGTCTATGAGCTGCGGCTGAAGATCGAGCCCGAGGCGGTGGCGCTCGCCGCGACTCGGGCGACCGGGCGGGACCATAGCGACGCCGTCGCGACGCTCGCGGCGCTGGACGACGCGACGCGGACGCACGCCGATGCGGTGGGAGCGTCGAACCGCGCCTTCCACCTCGCGCTGATCCGGCCGGGGCGGCAGCTCGTCACCATCAACATCCTCGAGCGGCTGCACGTGCTGTCCGAGCGCTATGTGCGCAAGCATCTGGAGCCGCAGGGCCGCGACGACCGCGCGACAAACGAGCATCGGGAATTGCTCGACGCCTGGCTGGCGCGCGACGCCGGGCGCAGCGCCGAATTGACCCGCGCGCATCTTCGGGTGACGCTCGACGATCTCCGCCAGCAATTGGCGGCCAAGGGATAGCAGGCCCGGCGCCAGACCGGGCCAAGAGGGAGAGCAGCACGTGGCGGGATTTTTCGGACCCCTGAAGACGCTCGAGGTCGCAAAGACTCATGAGGAGGGCCGCAGCCTTCGCGCGACGCTGAGCTGGCCGCATCTTATCGCCTTGGGAGTCGGCGCCATCGTCGGCACCGGCATCTACACGCTGACCGGCGTCGGCGCCGAGCGCGCGGGGCCGGCGGTCATCCTGTCCTTCCTGATCGCCGGCGCGGTCTGCGCTTGCGCCGCGCTCTGCTACGCCGAGCTGGCGACGCTGATCCCGACAGCGGGCAGCGCCTATACCTATACCTATTCGGTGGTGGGCGAGACCTTCGCGTGGATCGTCGGCTGGTCGCTCATCCTCGAATATTCGCTCGCCTGCTCGGCGGTGGCGGTCGGCTGGTCGGGCTATCTCGTCGGCTGGATCCAGTCGGTGGGGATCGTCCTGCCGCCCGAGCTGCTCTCCGGCCCGCACGGCGGCGGCATCGTCAACCTGCCGGCGGTGGTCGTCGCGCTGACGGTGATGGGAATGCTGATCGCCGGAACGCGCGAGAGCGCGACGTTCAACATCCTGCTCGTCATCATCAAGCTCGTGGCGCTGTCGGTGTTCGTCGCGCTGGCGCTGCCGGCGTTCAATGCAGACAACCTCCATCCCTTCATGCCCTACGGCTTCGGCAGCCATGTCGAGGGGACGGGGACCAAGGGCGTGATGGCGGCGGCGGCGATCGTGTTCTTCGCCTTCTATGGCTTCGACGCCGTGGCGACCTCTGCCGAGGAAGCCAAGAACCCGTCGCGCGACCTGACGATCGGCATCGTCGGCTCGATGGCGGTGTGCACGATCATCTACATCCTCGTCGCGATCTCGGCGGTGGGCGCGATGCACTACACCATCCTCGGCCATTCGCCCGAGCCGCTGGCGCTGGTGCTCCGGACGCTCGGCCATCCGCTCGCCTCGCATCTCGTGGCGCTCGCCGCGCTGATCGCGCTGCCGTCGGTGATCCTCGTCATGATGTACGGCCAGAGCCGCATCTTCTTCGTGATGGCGCGCGACGGCCTGCTGCCGCGCCGCCTGAGCCTGGTCAGCGCGCGCACCGGATCGCCGGTGATCATCACCGCGCTGACCGGCATCGCGGTCGCCTTCGTCGCGGGCTTCTTCCGGCTGGACGAGATCGCCGAGCTGGCGAACGCCGGCACCCTCCTCGCCTTCATCGCGGTGGGCGCGTGCGTGATGATCCTGAAGAAGCGGCGGCCCGACCTGCCGAGGGTGTTCAAAACGCCGGCGCCCTATGTCGTCGGCACGCTGGCGATCCTCGGGTGCCTCTATCTGCTGATCAGCCTGCCCGCGATGACGCTGGAGCGCTTTGTGATCTGGAACGTCATCGGGCTGATCGTCTATTTCACCTACAGCCGCAGCCGGAGCCTGGCGGGACGCGAGGCGGCGTGAGGCGCGCGGCCTCCGCGACTCTGGCGCTGCTTCTTCTCGCCGCCGCCCCGGCGCGTGCGGAGACGGCGTCGGCGGTGTTCGCCGCCTACGATGCGCTGATGCGGGCGGACGATCCAGACCGCTCGACGGGATGGCCGGAGGTCACGCCGGCGGCCATCGCGGCGCGGCGGCACGCGCTCGTGGCGCTCCGCGACCGGCTGCGCGTCGCGGGCGCCGCCTCGACCGGCGAGGATGCGCTCAGCCGCGACATCCTGCTGCGCAAGATCGACCTCGATATCGAGGGCTACGCGTTCGACGAGGAGCGGATTCCGTTTCGCAGCGGCGAGGGCTTCTTCGACACGCCGGGCTTCGCTTCGGCCAACGTCGTCGTCCGCAACCGCGCCGAGGCGGAGGCGTGGCTGGCGCGGATCGCGGCGATCCCCGCGTGGTTCGACGCCAATGTCGCCAACATGCGGCGCGGCATAGCGACCAGGTTCGTGCAGCCGAAGCTGATCGTCGAGAACGTGCTGGTGTCGCTCCGTACGACGACGGCGCAGCCGGTCGACAGCGACCCGCTGCTCAAACCCTTCGCGCGGCTGCCCGCGGCGATGCCGGCGGCCGAGCAGGACGCGCTTCGCGCCCGCGCTCGCGCGCTGGTCGAGACTAGGATCAAGCCGGCGCAGCGCGCGTTGCTGGCCTTCATGGAAGGCACCTACCTGCCCGCCGCGCGGACGACGATCGGCGCGCGCAGCCTGCCGGGCGGCGAGGCCTATTACCGCTTCGCCATTCGCCGCAGCACGACGACCGACATGACGCCCGAGCAGATCTACGCGCTTGGGGTCCAGGAGGTGGCGCGAATCCGGGGCGAGATGGACGCGCTGGTCAGGAAGAGCGGCTTCAAGGGCAGCCTCGCCGACTATATCGCGATGCTGCGCGCCGATCCGGCGAACTACGCGACCTCGGTCGAGCAATATGTCGAGAAGGTGAGCGAGGCCGGCAAGCGCGCCGACCGGGCGCTGCCGCTCTTGTTCGGCAAGCTGCCGCGACTGACCTGGGGGCCGAAGGTCAAGCCGCCGGAGCAGGAGAATTCCTCCGCCGGCTATCTGCCGGGCAATGCCGCCGCGGGCGTTCCGGGGAGCGTCGTGCTGTCGCGCGCCAACGCGATGCAGAGCCCGCTTTATTCGATGTCGGCCTGGGTGTTCCACGAAGGCGTTCCGGGCCACCATCTGCAGATCGCGCTGGCGCAGGAGCGGACCGACCTGCCCGAGTTTCGCCGGCAGGACGGAGTCACGGCTTTCGTCGAAGGCTGGGCGCTCTACACCGAGCGGCTGTCTGAGGAAGCCGGGCTCTACCGCGACGATAAGGAGCGGTTCGGCAAGCTGTCGTGGGAAATCTGGCGCGCCTGTCGGCTGGAGATGGACACCGGCATCCACTGGATGGGCTGGACGCGCCCGCAGGCGATGGCCTGCCTCGAGCAAAACAGCGCGCTGGCGCCGTCGGAAATCACTCGAGAAACCGACCGCTACATCAGCTGGCCGGGGCAGGCGCTGGCCTACAAGATCGGCGAGATCCGGATCCGTGCGATGCGGGCGCGGGCGGAAAAGGCGCTGGGCGACAAATTCGACATCCGCCGCTTCCACGACGCGGTGCTCGACGACGGCGGAATGCCGCTCGACATCCTCGACCGCAAGATCGACGCGTGGATCGCGGCGGGCGGGAAGTAGCGCCTAACCCGCCCGTCGCCGCGCGGTGACGATGACGTCGATGTCGCCGGGGCGGGGGTTGATGTAGTCGAGCCGGGTGCGGCCGTCTTCGGTCTGGCTGACCGTCGTCGGGACCGAGCTGTTGGTCAGGACCCAGCCGGCCGGAAGGACGATGGCGTTGGCGGGACGGCCGAAGCTTCGGTGCCAGACGAGCTCGTCTCCGATCAGCTGGTAGCGCGCCGGGTCGGTATAGGTCTCCGAGAAGCGCAGGCGGACGCTCTCTCCCTTTTTCACCGCCGGGAAGCGGAAGACGATGCCTTCGGTTTCGGGCGTCACGCCCTTTTCATCAGGCGAGGCCTTGAGGATCGCGTCGCCCCTGGCGAGCTCCCAGGGGATCGCCGCGCCGGTGTCGAGGTTGCGTGCCGATGGCTTCGACGCCCTGCTGCCGGCGCGGACGATGTTGACGTAGGTGCCGGTGCCGACCCTGTCCTCGGTATAGTCGTGGGTCAGAAAGAAGCTGTGCGTCTCGGGCGGGTTCAGGAAATAGACGATCTCGCGGTTCTGGTGGGCGCGCTCGTCGATTTCCTTGGCCATGCTTGAGGGCGTCGCGAGTACTGCGGCGCGCCTGGCCTTGAGCAACAGCGGCGCCTGCGCGGCGGTGTCGTTCCAGAAGGCGATGGCGATGCGGCCGTTGGGCTGCTGGATGACCTGCGAGGGAACGTTCGAGGAGAGGAGCTCATAGCCCGGCGGAAGCACCACCGAATTGCGCTTCACGCCCAGCGGGCGGTCGAACACCAGGATGTCGCCGTCGAGATGATAGCTTTTGGCGTCCTCGTATGTCTTGTCGATCAGAACCCGGCCCTCGCCGCCGTCGGCTGGCACGGGTCGTGCGAGCTGGACCCGGATGAACTGCGTCGTTGGGTCGGCGCCGGGCACGCCCTCGGCCGCCGCGACGCTACCGGGGACGACGCCGAACTTCAGCGGCTTGCCGGTCGCGCGATCGGACACGCTCTCGTCGGTCGCGACGCTGCCGGGGCGGATCGGGTTGAAATAGGCGGTGGCGCCCGGTGTGACGTTGGTCACCTCGTAGAGGATGCGGAACTTGCCCGAGCCGGGGGCGAGCAGCTCGTAG
>CAXTKD010000015.1:0-75505 GCA_964244885.1 uncultured Sphingomonadaceae bacterium
TCGCGCTGTTCTGCAGCGTGAAGCCCATCGCCGCCGCCGCCCAGCCCGAATAGCTGTTGAGCATCGACACGACGACCGGCATGTCCGCGCCGCCGATCGGGATGATCAGCAGGAAGCCGATCGCGAACGAGAGACCCGTGATCGTCCAGAACACCCAGGGGCTCTGGTCCTTCAGGAAATAGCCGATCAGGCCGAGGATGCCGGCGAGCACCGCGAGGTTGATGACGTGGCGCGCGGGCAGCATGATCGGCGCGCCGCTCATGTTGCCGTTCAGCTTCAGAAAGGCGATCACCGAGCCGGAGAAGGTGATCGCGCCGATCGCGACGCCAAGGCCCATCTCGATCCGGCTGACGCGGTGGATCGAGCCCCAGAAATTGGCGATGCCGAAAGCTTCGGGTCTAAGGTAGGCAGCCGCCGCGACGAGCACTGCAGCTAAGCCGACGAGCGAGTGGAAGGCGGCAACAAGTTGGGGCATCGCCGTCATGGCAATGCGCTTTGCAGTGATCCAACCTACGGCGCCGCCGATAGCAATCGCGAAGAGTATTTCGGCGAAGTCGATGAAATTGACCCCGTCGAGCATAAACGAGCCCGGCGGCACGCCTGGAGCAAGCGGCGGGAAGAAGATCACAATGATCGTCGTCACCACTGCTATCGCCATACCGAGGATGCCCAGGCGGTTTCCTTGCTGGCTCGACGCCGGGCTAGAGAGGCCGCGCAGCGCCAGGATGAAAAGCACGCCGGCGACGAGGTAGGCGATCGCCGCCCAGGCCGGTGTCGCGATGCCTTCGTGCGCCATCTACTTGGCCTTCTTCTTGTACATCGCGAGCATTCGGTGCGTCACCGCGAAGCCGCCAAAAATATTCACGCTAGCAAGGGCCACAGCGAGTAGACCCAGTCCCTTTGAAACGTAGTCGGCGGTTCCGTGAGTCGAATGAGCGGCCCCGCCCCCGGCAAAATCAACGACCCAAAATGCAACGCTTTGACCCGATGCGATCAGCGCGCCGACGATGATGACCGAGGAGATCGCGTTGGTGACCGCCATCAGCGGCGTGTGCAGCGCCGGAGTCACCGACCACACGACGAAATAGCCGACGAAGCAGGCCATCACGAAGATCGACAGGATGCTGATGAATTCCATTATGGCCCCCTCAAGCCGCCGCGCGTCGCGGCTGCGGGACGTCGCGTCCCATTTCCTGCGCCGCTTCGATCCAGCAAGCGATGGCGTCGTAGATATTGGCGAGCGCCCGCTCCGGCGTTTCGCCATCGGAGCGGCATCCCGGCAACTCGGGCGCAACGGCCGTGAAGCCGCCGCCATCAGCTGCCGACAGCGGGAAAATATCGATCTCGTAGGAGTGAGGGTTCATCAGCGGCGTCCTTGAACGGCATCGATGAACCGGACGAGCTCGCGGATATAGACCGGCTTGATCGGCCGGGTGCGCGGGGATCGTCAGGATTTCGGGCCGGTCCACATGCTTCACCTTATAATGTGACCCGTTGCGAGGAGGGGTGCAAGCCGCGCCCGCAGCCTCGCAGACGCGAACGACATCCTCGATGCGCCAGTCGCGCGGGTTGGTCCGCATGCGCTCAAGGAGCTTATCGGCATTCGTCACGCGAAATTGTCAGCCGACGATCAAAGCAGGCGTTCATGGATGACCGCCCCGCCGCGCGTCAGCGTGATGCCCTTGGTGATGTCGTCATCCTCGGGAAGGACGAGCTTGCTCGCGTCCTTGTCCCAGAAGGCGGCGATGAAGTTGTAGAGGTTGCGGGCGTAAAGGGCGGAGGCGTCTGCCGCGAGACGCGACGGCACGTTGCGGTGGCCGACGATCTTGACGCCATGCTTGAGCGCGACCTCGCCCGCGACCGCGCCCTCGACGTTGCCGCCCTGCTCCACCGCGAGATCAACGATCACCGAGCCTTCGCGCATCGAGGCGATCTGCGCGTCCGAAATCAGGCGCGGCGCGGGGCGGCCGGGGATCAGCGCGGTGGTGATGACGATGTCCTGCTTGGCGATGTGCGCCGAGACCAGCTCGGCCTGCGCCGCCTTGTATTCGTCCGACATTTCGGAGGCGTAGCCGCCGGCGCCCTCGCCCTCGATGCCCTTCACGGCCTCGACGAAGATCGCCTTGGCGCCGAGCGACTCGATCTGCTCCTTGGTCACGGCGCGGACGTCGGTCGCCGAGACGACCGCGCCGAGGCGGCGCGCGGTGGCGATCGCCTGAAGGCCGGCGACGCCGACGCCCATGACGAAGACGCGCGCCGCGCTGATCGTGCCGGCGGCGGTCATCATCATCGGGAAGGCGCGGCCGTATTCGGCGGCGGCGTCGAGCACCGCCTTGTAGCCCGAAAGGTTGGACTGCGACGACAGCACGTCCATCGACTGCGCGCGGGTGATGCGCGGCATGAACTCCATCGCCAGCGCGTTGAGGCCCGCCGTGGCGTAGCCATCGATCCGCGTGCGGTCGGCGTAGGGATTGAGGATCGCAGCGAGCGAGGCGCCGGGCTTGGCGCCGGTCAGCGTGTCGGCGGCCGGCGCCTGCACCGCAAGGATGAGGTCTGCGCCAGCGAGCGTCGCGGCGCGATCGCCGACGGTAGCGCCGGCGTCGCTGTAGGCGCTATCGACGATCGAGGCGCTGGCCCCGGCCCCGCTTTCGACGGCGAGCTCGGCGCCGAGCGCGATCAGCTTCTTGACGGTCTCGGGGGTCGCGGCGACGCGACGCTCATGGTCGGCGCTCTCGCGCAGGACGGCGATCCGCATGGCCTTGTCCCCCCGAGGCGTTGTTAGATTGCGTAGACGATCATCAGGATGATCAACGCGAAGATGACCACGACGATGCCCGCCTTCAGCAGCGTCAGGAAGCCGCTGTAGGTCTTGGCGTGGTCGACCATCGCCTTGTCGGTATAGTCCCCGTTCGTCGCCGCCATGCCTGTGCCTCCGGTCGTTTCGTCACTCATAGCAAAGCGCGGGGTCCGCGCCAGTAGCTTTCGGTCCAATCTTAATCCCCTCCCCAGCGGGGAGGGGTAGGGGTGGGGAGAGAGCTGGGCGTGGAACTCGGCGCTATCGTGCCTGCGGCGGACCCCACCCCCTACCCCTCCCCTGAGGGGAGGGGATTTAATCAGGAGAGCAGCTAGTAGCTCTCTTCCGCGTAGAGCTGGCCGAGGTCGCCGCCCCACCGTCCGTGGTAGCTGTCGAGCAGCCGCTGGGCGTTGGTCTTGCCGCTGTCGACGATCTCGTGGAGCGAGTTGAGGAAGCCCTGCTCGCTGTCGCCGACCTCGTTCAGGCGGGCGCGCGCCTTGAGGCCGGCGTCAGCGACCTTGAGGACTTCGCGGGCGAGGTCGCGGAACGAGCGGCCACGCGGACCCTTGGTGTCGAGCGCCAGCCGCGGCACCTGCTCACGGATGCGGTGGTGGTCCTCGATCGTCCAGTGCCTGACGAGGTCCCACGCCGCATCCAGCGCATCGTCGTCGTACAGCAGCCCGACCCAGAAGGCGGGTAGCGCGCAGATGCGGTCCCAGCGGCCGCCGTCGGCGCCGCGCATCTCGAGGAAGGACTTCAGCCGCACCTCGGGGAAGGCGGTCGAGAGATGGTCTTTCCAGTCGCCGATCCGCGCCTGTGTGCCGGGCCGCGCCTTGATGTCGCCCGCCATGAACGCCTTGAAGTCCTCGCCCGCGGCGTTGAAGTATCTGCCGTCGCGGTAGACGAAGTACATCGGCACATCGAGCATGTAGTCGGCGTAGCTCTCGAACCCGAAGCCCTCGTCGAACACGAAGGGCAGCATGCCCGTTCGCGCCGGGTCGGTGTCGGTCCAGATGTGGCTGCGGTAGCTCTGGAAGCCGTTGGGCTTGCCTTCGGTGAAGGGCGAGTTGGCGAACAAGGCGGTGGCGAGCGGCTGGAGCGCGAGGCTCACCCGGAACTTCTTCACCATGTCCGCCTCGCTCGAATAGTCGAGGTTGGTCTGGATGGTGCAGGTCCTGAGCATCATGTCGAGGCCCAAGGAGCCGACCTTCGGCATGTGATCGAGCATGATCGCGTAGCGGCCCTTGGGCATCGTCGGCAGCTCGGCGCGCGCCTTGTCCGGCCAGAAGCCCAACCCGAGGAAGCCGAGGCCGAGCTTGTCGCCCACGGCTTTCACCTGCGTGAGGTGGCGGCCGGTCTCGGCACAGGTCTGGTGGAGGTTGTCGAGCGGCGCGCCGGACAGCTCGAACTGGCCGGCGGGCTCGAGGCTGATCGCGCCGTCGATGCCGGACATCGCGATGACGGTGTCGCCTTCCTTCACGGGCTTCCAGCCGTATTCGGTGAGGCCGGCGAGCAGGTCGCGGATGCCGCCGGGCTCGTCGTAGGACGGCGCGCGGTGGTCGGCGGTACGGTAGACGAACTTCTCGTGCTCGGTGCCGATGCGCCAGTCGGCCTTGGGCTTGCAGCCGTGCTGGAACACCCCGATCAGGTCGGCCTTCGATTCGATGGGCTGGTCGTCGCCCTTCTGGGTCGTGTGCGTGGTCATGGGCGGCGAATAGCGGGGCTTTGCGTGGCGCGCCAGTATGGCAACCAAAGCCTAAGTCCGTCATTGATGCGGCAACGCGAAACCAAAAAGGAGAAGACCATGGCAGATCATGCGAAAGTCGGCACCCGGGTGCCGGACGTGACGTTCAAGACCCGTGTGCGCGACGAGAGCATCGGCGGCGACAACCCGTTCAAGTGGCAGGACACGACGAGCGCCGACCTGTTCAAGGGCAAGCGAGTCGTCGTCTTCTCGCTGCCGGGCGCGTTCACGCCGACCTGCTCCAACGAACAATGCCCGAACTACGATCGCCTCTACGAGGAGATCAAAGCGCAGGGAATCGACGAGATCTACTGCATCAGCGTCAACGACGCGTTCGTCATGTACAACTGGCAGCAGAAGCTCGGCACCCACAAGATCAAGCTCATTCCCGACGGCTCGGGCAAGTTCACGAAGGCGATGGACATGCTGGTCAACAAGGACCACGTCGGCTTCGGCGAGCGCAGCTGGCGTTATTCGATGGTCGTAAACGACGGCACGATCGAAGTGCTGTTCGAGGAGCCCGGCAAGAACGACAAGGGCGAGGGCGGCGACCCCTATGAGGTCAGCGACCCCGAAACCATGCTGGAGTGGCTGAAGAGCCACCCGAAGACGTAGGTCTTCCGCGGCGGCGCCCCACCCCAACCCCTCCCCTGAAGGAGAGGGGCTTTTTGCATCGTGCGGCCTGAAGCCCCTCTCCTTCAGGGGAGGGGTTGGGGGTGGGGCCGAGGACGTTCTCTAACGCCAGTCGCCAACCGCAGACTGCCAAATTGCAACCGCCGCGGCAGCGGCCGTATCCGCGCGCAAAACACGAGGTCCCAGCGAAACGCGGATCGTCTGCGACATCGCGAGAATCGTCTCTCGCTCCTCCGGATCAAATCCGCCTTCCGGCCCGATCAGGATCGCCGCTGGCTCCGCTTTCGCAACCGAGGCGAGCGGCGCGCCGCCCTCCTCGTCGCAGAAGATCAGGGCGCGGTCCGCCGCCCAGCCGTCCAGCAGCGCGGCGAGAGTCACCGGCTGGGCCAGTTCCGGGAGCGCGGTGCGTTCGCATTGTTCGGCGGCTTCGATCATGTGGGCGCGGAGGCGGTCCAGGTTGAGGCGGTCGACGATGGTGCGGCGGGTGAGGACGGGGACGTAGCGCGCGACGCCGAGCTCGCAGGCTTTTTCGGCGACCCAGTCGATGCGGCCCTTCTTGATCGGGGCGGCGCAGAGCCAGAGGTCGGGCACCTGTTCGCGCGGGCGGCGGAGGGCGGTGAGGGTGACGGCGGTCGATTTGCGGTGCGGGTCGGCGATCACGGCGTCCCATTCGCCGGTGCGGTCGTCGAACAGGATGAGCGGGTCGCCGGCCTTCATCCGCATGACGTTCGAAAGATAGTGCGACTGATCGGGGTTGAGCGCGACCGTGCCGGAGGCGAGCGGCTGGTCGACGAACAGGCGGGTGATTGACTTGGGAGGCCGGGTCATGTGTGCGGGGTTAGCATGATGGGGCAGAAGCAAAAACCAGAGCCGTCATTCCCGCGAACGCGGGAACCCATGAACACAGGGTGTGCAAGGGTCGTTGGGACGTTGGAGCGTTTTCCTGCGGGAATCGTGTTCGTAGGTCCCCGCGTTCGCGGGGATGACGGGGTGGTTTTGGCGTGAGCATGGAGCCTCTCCCCGACGTCGCGACCCCCGACGCGATTCCGCGCTCGACGGTCGACTGGCTGCCCGAGCGGGCGCGGCCCTATGCGCGTTTGGCTCGTCTGGACCGCCCGATCGGGTCGTGGCTGCTTTATTGGCCGTGCGCCTGGGGCGTCGCGCTGGCGGGCGGCTTCCCGAGCGACGCCTACCTGCTGCTGCTGTTCGGCCTCGGCGCGCTGGCGATGCGCGGCGCGGGGTGCGTGTACAACGACATCGTCGACAGGAAGCTCGACGCCTCGGTCGAGCGGACGCGCGACCGGCCAGTCGCCTCGGGTCGCATCTCGGTCAGGCGCGCGTGGAACTGGCTGTTCGCGCTCTCGCTGATCGGGCTCGTCGTGCTGGTCCAGCTGCGCCCGCTGGCGCAGGCGGTGGCGCTCGGCAGCTTGGCGCTGGTGGCGGGCTATCCGTTCATGAAGCGCATCACCTGGTGGCCGCAGGCGTGGCTCGGGCTGACCTTCAACTGGGGCGCGCTGGTGGCGTGGCCGGCGGTGACCGGGCGCTTCGAGTGGCCGGCGCTGGCGCTTTACGGCGCGGGCATCCTGTGGACGCTCGGCTACGACACGATCTACGCGCTGCAGGACATCGAGGACGACGCGCTCGCCGGCATCAAGTCGAGCGCGCGGCGTCTCGGGAGCGGCGTGAAGATCGGAGTCGCGCTGTTCTACGTAGCAACGATCATGGTGCTGGGCGTCTCGCTCGTCGCGGTGGGTGGCCCCTGGGCCGCCCTCGGCGTGCTGCCGGTCGCGGCGCATTTCGCCTGGCAGGTGAAGCGGCTCGACCCCGCCGATCCGGTCAACGCGCTCAAGCTCTTCCGCGCCAATACATGGGCGGGAGCGCTGGTCTTCCTTGCCTGCATCGCCGCCGCCTCCTAACTCCACCCGATGTTGACCAGCAGCGCGGCGATCGACCGCCTTTCCCATGCCATCGACCAGGCGACGCGCCTCGGCGCCGACGCCGCCGATGCGATATATGTCGGCGACGGTTCGACCAGCATCCAGGTCCGCCTGGGCGCGCTCGAGGACATCGGCCGCTCGGAGGGCGAGGAGATCGGCATCCGGCTATTCGCCGGCAGCCGCTCGGCGAGCGTCTCGACCTCCGACCTGTCTCCGCAGGCGCTCACCACCGCGGTCGAGCGGGCGCTGGCGATGGCGCGCGAGGCGCCGGAGGATCCCTATGCCGGTCTCGCGCCGCCCGAACTGCTGGCCAAGGGCGCACAGGCCGATTTCGACGTCGACGATCCATTCGAGATTTCCGCCGAGGCGCTGAAGGCGCGCGCGCTGGAGGCCGAGGATCACGCCCGCGCGGTCAAGGGCGTCACCAATTCCGAAGGCGGATCGGCGAGCGCGGGGCGGGCGACGATCGCGCTCGTCACCTCGGCGGGTTTCGCGGGCGGCTATTCGACCTCGTCCCACGGCATCTCGGCCAGCGTCATCGCGGGCGAGGAGTCGGGCATGCAGCGCGACTACGCCTATCACAGCGCGCGCTGGTTCGAGGATCTCAACTCGCCGGAGGCGGTCGGCAGGCGCGCCGGCGAGCGCGCGGTGGCGCGACTCAACCCGCGCAAGCTGGAGACGGCCGCGATGCCGATCGTCTTCGATCCCCGGGTTTCGAACGGCATAATCGGCCACCTGATCGGCGCGATCACCGGCAGCGCGATCGCGCGCAAGACGAGCTTCCTGCTCGACGCGCTCGGCACGCAGGTGTTCGCGCCGGGCATCACCATCGTCGACGATCCGCATCGGCGGCGCGGCCTCCGCTCGCGGCCGTTCGACGGCGAGGGTCTTCCGACCCGCGAAACCGCCATCGTCGAGGATGGCATCCTGACGACATGGCTGATCGAAAGCGCCTCCGCCCGCCAATTGGGCCTGAAGCCGACCGGCCACGCTTCGCGCGGCACTGGCGGGCCGCCGGGCGCCGGGCCGACCAACCTGCATCTCGCGGCCGGCACGCTGTCACCCGCCGCGCTGATCGCCGACATCAAGACCGGGCTTTATGTGACCGAGGTGATCGGTCAGGGCGTCAACAGCGTCACCGGCGACTACAGCCGCGGCGCGGCGGGCTTCCTGATCGAGAACGGCCAGATCGGCCCAGCCGTCGCCGAAGTGACGATCGCCGGAAACCTGAAGGACATGTTCCGCGCCCTGACCCCCGCCGACGACCTCGTCTTCCGTCACGCCAGCAACGCGCCGACGGTGCGCATCGACGGAATGACGCTCGCGGGTGCGTAGCCTGACCAGCACCATGACGCTCCCCTCCCCCAGGGGGAGGGGCTGGGGGTGGGTCGAGCCGATGCCGGACGCCCGGCGTTACGCGGGGCGCAAGAACCCACCCCTTCCCCTCCCCCTGGGGGAGGGGATTTGAGCGTGATGGATGATCGAACTCTCATCGCCGACGCCGCGCGCGAGGCGGGCGCGGTGGCGCTGAGCTATTTCGGGCGCAAGGTCGCGGTCTGGGACAAAGGCCAGAACAACCCGGTCTGCGAGGCCGACCTCGCGATCGACAAGCTGCTGAAGGAGCGCCTGCTGCACGCCCGCCCCGACTACGGCTGGCTGTCGGAGGAGACCGCCGACGACCCGGCGCGGCTGGCGTGCCGGCGGGTGTGGGTGGTCGACCCGATCGACGGCACGCGCGATTTCATTCGCGACCGGACTGGCTTCGCCGTGTCGATCGCGCTTGTCGAGGATGGCCAGCCTGTGCTGGCGGCGCTCTGCGCCCCGGCGCGCGGGCAGCTGTTCCTCGCCAGGGTGGGCCAAGGCGCGACGCTCAATGGCAAGGCGCTCGAGGTTTCGGGCTGTTCGTCGGTCACGGGCTGCCGGATTCCAGCGGACATCTCGACCGTCACCGCGCGCTTCTGGCCCGAGCCGTGGGAGGCGGAGGCGGTCGAGAAGCCCAACGGCCTCGCGCTCCGCATCGCCAAGATCGCGGCACAGGAGGCAGATGTCTTCTTCGAGGGCCGGCCGATGGGCGAGTGGGACATCGCCGCCGCCGCGCTGATCCTGAGCGAGTCGGGCGGAAAAATCACCGATCGCGAAGGCCGCCCGCTCGCTTTCAACAAGCCCGATCCCAAGCTGCGCGGCGTCGTCGCCACGGTGCCAGCGCTGCACGGCGAGGTGGTGCGGCGCGTCGGCCTCGGCATCGCGGCGCTCAACGCGCTGCGGCGAAAGGGCTCGAGATGACGACCCGGACCTTGTTCGTGACGAGGCTCTACGAGGGCGCGCTCGACGACCCGGCGCTAGTCGCCGAGCTGGAGCACAGCTGCCGGTCGCTGGCGCGCGACGACGGCGCCGGGCGCGGCTGGTGCAAGGCGAATGCCTATCCGGGCTACACGTCCTACGCCTCGCTCAACGACCTGCCGTCGCGCGACCCGGCGTTCAAGGCGCTCCGCCGCAAGCTCGACGCGCACGTCCGGCGCTTCGCCGAGGAGAGCTTCTTCGATCTCGGCGGCCGCAAGCTCAAGCTCGACAGCCTTTGGGTCAACGTCCTGAAGGGCGGCGGCGCGCACAGCGGGCATATTCACCCGCACAGCGCCGTCTCGGGCACGGTCTACATCGTCGTGCCGCCAGGCGCCGGGGGGCTGAAGCTGGAAGACCCCCGCCTGCCGCTGATGATGGCCGCTCCCGCGCGGCGCGCCGATGCGCCCGAGGACACGCGGACGTTCGTCTACGCCGAGCCTAAGCCCGGAACGGTGCTGCTGTGGGAGAGCTGGCTGCGGCACGAAGTGCCGGCGGGGAGCAGCAAGGCCGAGCGGATCAGCATCAGCTTCAATTACCGCTAACCCCCAAAGTTAAAATCCCCTCCCCTGCAGGGGAGGGGTAGGGGTGGGGTGAAGAGCTGGGCGATAGATTCAGCGTTCCTGCACCACGTCTCTCCCCACCCCTACCCCTCCCCGCTGGGGAGGGGATTTTGATTTTTGGAGGGGTTAATCGCCGCGCGGCTCCACGGGCGGAATCCTCAGCCGCGCCAGTTCGATCTTAGGGCAATGGTCCATCACCACCTTGAGCCCCGCCGCCTCGGCCCGCGCCGCGGCCTCCTCGTTCACCACACCGAGCTGCATCCACACCGCCTTGGCGCCCACAGCGATCGCCTCGTCGACCACCGCGCCCGCGTCGGCGGAGTTGCGGAAGATGTCCACCATGTCGATGGGCTCGCCGATCTGCGACAGCTCGCGCCAGACATATTCGCCGTGGACATGCTCGCCGGTGATCCGAGGGTTGACCGGGAACACCCGGTAACCGTGATGCTGGAGCGCCGCCATCACGCCGTAGCTCGCGCGGTCGGGCCGATCGGAGGCGCCGACCAGCGCGATCGTGCGGGTCTCGGTGAGCAGCTGGCGGATGTCGTCGGGCGATGTGAGCGGCATGATTGGTCTCCTGACCGCTAGATACGCAGCGCCTCGGCAACGCGTTCCGCGAGCGCCACATATGGCCCGCCATTCACCCCGAGCGCGGGCGGCTCGCCGGCGTCCGAGGCCTCGCGGATCGCCATGCGAAGCGGGATACTACCGAGGAACGGCACGCCGAGCGCCTCCGCCTCGTCGTGTGCGCCGCCATGGCCGAAGATGTCCGAACGCTTTCCGCAGTGCGGGCAGTCGAACCAGCTCATGTTCTCGACGATTCCGAGGACGGGGATTTTGACCTCCCCGAACATCGCGATGGCGCGGCGGGCGTCGATCAGCGCGAGGTCCTGCGGGGTCGAGACGACGATCGCGCCGACGGGCTTCATCTTCTGCGCCATCGTCAGCTGGATGTCGCCGGTGCCGGGCGGCAGGTCGGCGATCATCAGGTCCAGATCGCCCCAGTCGGCCTGGTCGACCATCTGGGTGAGCGCCGAGGCGGCCATCGGCCCGCGCCAGACGACGGCGCGGCCGGGGTCCATCATCATGCCCATCGACAGCGCCTTCACCCCGAACGCCTCCTCGGGCTGGATGCGGTTCTCGATCAGCTGCGCGCGGTTCGAGATGCCGAGGAGAGTCGGCACCGACGGTCCGTAAATGTCGGCGTCAAGCAGCCCGATGCGCCGCCCGAGCGCCGCGAGCGCCACCGCGAGGTTGGCGGCGACGGTCGACTTGCCGACTCCACCCTTGCCGCTGGCGATGGCGAGGATCTTGAGCGGCGGCTTCGCTGGCGCCTCGGGCGGGGCGCTGCCGCGCTCGGCGGTCAGGATCGGGCGGACCTCGCGCGCGCCGGCAGACTTCGCCGCGGTCTCGACAGCTTTCTGCAATGCCTCGGCCTCGGCGCGGCCCATGCCGTCGACCGCGAGCACCAGCCCGGCGACACCGTCGCGCACGGTGATTCCGCTCGCGCGGCCAGCGGCGGCGGCCTTGATTGCCGCTTCGATCTCGTCACTCATCGCCATGCCCTCGCAATCGCCCGGTGTGCTACGTATATAGGGCGGCAGCTGCAACGCAGGACAAGTATCCACTCGATGCCATGGCAAAATAACGACTCGGGCGGCAACGGCGGCCCATGGGGCAGCGGCAGCGGCGGCCCACGCAATCCCTGGGGCAGCGGCCCGCAGCGCGGCGGAAGCGGCGGCGGCAAGGGCCCCGACTTCGACGAGTTCATCCGGCGCAGCCAGGAGCGGCTTCGCTCCGGCCTGCAGAACGGCGGCAACGGTCGCGCCCCGATCGCCTACGCGATCGGCGGCGTGCTGCTGCTCTGGGTCGGCGTCACCTCGACCTACCGTGTCGATGCGCAGGAGCGCGGCGTGGTGACGCGCTTCGGCCGCTACGTCGAGACGACCGGGCCGGGCCTGCACTTCAAGCTGCCCGCGCCGATCGACAGCGTCGTCAAGCCCAAGGTCGAGCAGGTCAACTCGGTCGACATCGGCTCGACCGATGGCGACGCCGAGAACCTGATGCTGACCGGCGACCAGAACATCATCGACATCGCCTATGCGGTGCGCTGGAAGATCAAGGACCCCGAGCTTTATCTCTACGAGCTCGCCGAGCCCGAGGCCACGATCAAGGAGGTCGCCGAATCGGCGATGCGCGCCGAGATCGCGCGCGCCTCGCTGAACGACGCGGTCGGCCCGCAGCGCGCCCAGATCGCCGACCAGGTGCGAGTCCGCATGCAGGAGCTGCTCGACAGCTACCGCGGCGGCATCGAGGTGCTCGGCGTCGACATCAAGCAGGCCGACCCGCCAAGCGCGGTCGACGATGCGTTCAAGGACGTGTCGGCGGCGCAGCAGGAGGCGCAGGGCTATCTCAACAACGCCCGCGCCTATTCGCAGGAGCTGACGGCGCGCGCGCAGGGCGAGGCGGCGCTCTTCGACGCGGTCTACGCCCAATACAAGCTGGCGCCCGAGGTGACTCGCAAGCGCATCTACCTCGAAACCATGGAGGACGTGCTGAAGAAGGTCGACAAGACCGTCATCGAGACCGGCGGCGTCCAGACCTACCTTCCCCTCCCCGAGCTGCAGCGCCGCGCCCGCGCCGCCGCCGCCCCGGCAAAGTAAGGAGCGACCGATGACCAGCCGCTCCCCCTTCCTGTGGATCGCCGGCGCGTTCGCGCTATTGCTCGTGCTGTCGACCGCGCTGTTCCGCGTTCCCGAGACGGGCCAGGCGATCGTCGTCCGGCTCGGCAAGCCCAACCGCATCGTCAACGCCTATGACGCGCGCGAGGCGTTCGGGCGCACTGGCGCGGGCCTGAGCCTCAAGGTACCGTTCATCGAGAACGTCGTCTATGTCGACAAGCGCGTCATGGACCTCGACATGCAGGCGCAGACCGTGCTGTCGACCGACCAGCTCCGCCTCGTCGTCGACGCCTTCGCGCGCTTCCGCATCGTCGATCCGCTGCGCATGTACCAGACCGTCGGCAACGAGGACCGCGTGGCGGAAGCGCTGGCGCGAATCCTGTCGTCGCGAATCCGCAACGAGCTCGGCACCCAGCCCTTCGCCGCGCTGCTGAGCCCGGAGCGTGGCCGGCTGATGGACGATATCCAGAAGAGCGTGAACGCCACCGCCAAGCGCTATGGCGCGGAGATCGTCGATGTCCGCATCAAGCGCGCCGATCTTCCGACCGGCGCGCCGCTCGATTCGGCCTACGAGCGGATGCGGACCGCGCGCCGGCAGGAGGCGCTGACGATCCGTGCGCAGGGCGCCAAGCAGGCGCAGCTCGTTCGCGCGCAGGCCGACGCCACGGCGTCGAAGACCTACGCCGACAGCTTCGGCAAGGATCCCAACTTCTACGCCTTCTACCGCGCCATGCAGGCCTATCGGACGACCTTCGCCGACGGCAACGCCAACGTCATCCTGTCGCCCGACGACGAATTCCTGCGTGAATTCCGTGGACGGAAGGGCAACTGATCACGGGCTGCGGTCGTTGGTCGCAGAAAGTCTTCGTTGCCGCACGTTCATCTTGATTGTGGCTTAAAGGCAACGAAATGAGCCTCGCGCCTTTTACCAACCGGACCCTCGGGAGACTGACCAACGTGCGTATCGCCACCCTCGCCTTGACCGGATCCGCGCTCGCCATCGCCAGCGCCATGACTCTCGCGCTGCAAACCCCCGCCGGGGCGCAGTCGCAGCCTGCGCAAAACGCGCCGTCGACGGTGCCGAGCGTCGGCCCCGGCGGAGCGCCGCGCAGCTTCGCCGACCTGACCGCCCGCCTCGCGCCCGCCGTCGTCAACGTCTCGACGACGCAGCAGGTCGAGATCAACCGCTTCCCCGGCGTCCAGCCCGGCTCGCCGCTCGAGGAGCTGTTCAAGCGCTTCCAGCAACAGCAGGGCGGCGACGACGGCCAGCCGGTGACGCGCGAGGCGACATCGCTCGGCTCGGGCTTCATCATCGATCCGACAGGCTACATCGTCACCAACAACCACGTCGTTTCGGGCCGCGACGGCAACGATCCCGTCGACACCATTACAGTGACCTTGAGCGACCGCCGCGAGTACAAGGCGAAGCTCGTCGGCCGCGACGTGCTCGCCGACCTCGCCGTGCTCAAGATCGACGCCAAGGATCTGCCTTATGTGCGCTTCGGCGACTCGGCCAAGGCGCGCGTCGGCGACTGGGTGATCGCGATCGGCGACCCCCTCGGCCTGTCAGGCACCGTCACCGCCGGCATCATCTCGGCGCTCCACCGCAATATCGGCGGCCAGTACGATCGCTACATCCAGACCGACGCCTCGATCAACCAGGGCAACTCGGGCGGACCGCTGTTCGACCTCGACGGCAACGTCGTCGGCATCAACACCGCGATCTACTCGCCGACCGGCGCCAACGTCGGCCTCGGCTTCGCGATTCCGGCGGAGAGCGCCAAGCCGGTCATCGACCAGCTCCGTCTCGGCGCGAAGGTCCGCCGCGGCTATCTCGGAGTCCAGATCCAGCCGCTGTCGACCGACATCGCCGCCGGCCTCGGCCTGCCCAAGGACCGGGGCGAGATCGTCGCCGACGTCACCCCCGGCGGCCCCGCCGCCCGCGCCGGCATTCGCCAGGGCGACGTCGTCGTCCGAGTCAACGGCCAGGACGTGACCGTCGACAACACGCTGTCCTACATCGTCGCCAACGCCAGGATCGGCACCACCATCCCGGTCGAGATCGTGCGCGGCGGCCGCCGCCAGACGGTTAACGTTACGCTTGCCGAGCGCCCGAGCGAAACCGCGCTCAACGGCACGCCGTCGATCGATTCGAAGGACGATGCGACGCCGCCGGCGCAGCAGCCGACCCGCAACAGCCTCGGCCTCTCGCTGCTCGCGCTGACGCCCGAGATCCGCAACCAGCTTCGCGTGCCGAGCACGACGCAGGGCGTCGTCATCGCCTTCGTCAACCCGGCGAGCGACGCGGCGCAGGAAGGCCTGCAGAAGGGCGATATCATCCTGCAGATCAATCAGGTGCCGACGACGACGCCCGCAGCCGCGGCGGCAGCCGTCGCCGCTGCCAAGGCAGCCGGCCGCGACACCGTGCTGATGCTGTTCCAGCGCGGCGCGACCCCGCCGCGCTACATCGGCATCAAGCTGATGACGCCGCCCAAGGCCAACGGCTAAGCGCCCCCAAAAAAGGGGCCGGAGGCGCACAGCCTCCGGCCCCTTTTTTACGTCAGCTGCCCGGCTAGTTCGTTCCGACGCTCGCCTGCGCGGTCGCGGCGTCCTGCGCGCCCACCGGGGCCGCGACGATGTCCTTCACCATCGCGCCCTTGTCGACGATCACCGTGCTCCGGTCGCCGGCGTTCGAGCGCGCGGTCGGGTCGCTCTTCGCGGCGCCCGCCTTGTCGAGCAGGTCCTGCTCGGCGGGGGACTTGGGCGGCGGCTTGGCGCCGGGGCCGAACAGCGCCTCGACCGCCTGGGTCTGGACGTCCGCGCCGATCGGGCGCGGCGCGCCGGGCTTCGGGGGCGCAAGCGAATAGTCGGGCGGCACGACGAGCGGCGCCTGCCGGCTGATCGCGAATTCGTCGGGCGCGCCCCTACTGCCGAACGGGCTGCTCGAGCCGCACGCCGACAATGCGAGCGCCAATGCGCAGACGCCAAAGGTTCGAAACCTCATGTTACTCGCTTTCCTTCACTGGCTGGCGGCGCGCCATGGTGGCGCGCAGCAACAGCAGGATGACGCCCACCGTAATCGCCGCGTCGGCGACGTTGAAGACGTAAAAGTGCCGCGTCCCCCAGAAGAAGTGGAGGAAGTCGATGACATAGCCGAAGCGGACGCGATCGAGAATGTTGCCGAGCGCCCCGCCGAGCACCAGCCCGAGCGCGATCACGTCAACCTTGTTGCTCTCGCGCCGGAGCCAGACCGCGACGGCGGCGGCGATCGCGGCGGTGAGCAGCACGATCAGCCACCGCCCGGCGCCCTCGGTGCCGTTCAGCATGCCCATCGAGACGCCGCGATTCTCGACCCAGGTCAGGCTGAACACCGGCAGCACGGGGATGTCGCCCATCTCCTGAAGGCGGACGCTCTTCAGGATCCACAGCTTCGACAGCTGGTCGAGGACGAAAACGACCGCCGCGATCCAATAGCCGCGGCGAGCGAGTGCGGGGTCAACCATTTACCATCTCGCTACAACGCGCATCGAGGGCACCATCCTCCGCGACGTCGGGGAGGTGCCGCCAGCAGCGACCGCATTTGTGATAGTCGGTTCGCGAAATTTCGACGGCATCCGTCTGGTGTGGGCGTTCGTCGATGCTCAGGTCGCTCACAATGCACAACTCCGCAAAGTCGATCGACTGCATTGCACTTAACCCGACGCGATCCTCGGACGTCACCAAAACACGCGCTTCCAAGCTCGAGCCCAGCTTCTTATCCCGCCTCATAGGCTCGATATTTTCCGTTACCAGCGAACGAAGCTGACGGAGCCGCTCCCACTTCCCCACAAACTCGTCATTCCCGCGAAGGCGGGAATCCGCCCAATCCGACGCTGCCAGCGAAGCTGGCTCTCCATTCGCTTGGGGTGGACCCCCGCCTTCGCGGGGGTGACGGCGGTTGGGGTCGAGGAGGCTTTCGAAATCCGGCCACTCCAGCAGGTGCACGCTCCCACCGTCCGGGAACCGCGTCCCCCACACCTCCTCCGCCGTGAACACCAAGACCGGCGCGGTGTAGCGCACCAGCGCGTGGAACAGCGTGTCGAGCACCGTGCGATACGCCCGCCGCTTGTCCGTCCCGCCCGGCAGCGCGGGGCCGACGTCGCAGTAGAGGCTGTCCTTCCGGATATCGAAGAAGAAGGCGCTGAGGTCGTTGTTGGCGAAGTCGGTCAGCAGGCGGACATAGGTGTTGAAGTCGAAGTCCTCGACCGCCCGCCTGAGCTTGCCGTCCATGTCGGCGAGGAGGTGCAGGACATAGCGTTCCAGCTCCGGCATCGCCTCGGGCGCGACGCGCTCGTCCTCCGAGAACCCGTCGAGCGCGCCGAGCAAATAGCGGAAGGTGTTGCGGAGCTTGCGGTACTGGTCGGACACCCCGGCCAGGATCTCCTTCCCGATCCGGTGATCCTCGGTGAAGTCGACCGACAGCGCCCACAGGCGCAGGATGTCGGCGCCGCTCTCCTTCATCAGGTCGATCGGGTTGATCGTGTTGCCGAGCGACTTGGACATCTTCATGCCCTTGGCGTCCATCGTGAAGCCGTGGGTCAGCACCGCCTTGTACGGCGCCCGTCCGCGCGTCCCGCAGCTTTCGAGCAGCGAGGACTGGAACCAGCCGCGGTGCTGGTCGGAGCCTTCGAGGTAGAGATCGGCGGGCCACGTCAGGTCGGGCCAGCGCCCGCTCTCCAGCACGAAGGCGTGGGTGCAGCCGCTGTCGAACCACACGTCGAGAATGTCGGTGACGCGCTCGTAGTCGGCGGCGGCATAGCCGTCGCCGAGGAGGCTTTGGGCGTTCTCGTCGCTCCAGCCATCGACGCCCTGTTCGCGGATGATCGCGACGATGCGGGCGTTGACCGCCGGGTCGTTCAGATATTGGCCGGTCTTGCGATCGACGAACAGCGTGATCGGCACGCCCCAAGCGCGCTGGCGCGAGATCACCCAATCGGGCCGCCCCTCGACCATCGCGTTGATCCGGTTGCGGCCCTTTTCCGGCACGAAGCGCGTCTCGGCGATCGCGGCGAGCGCGGTTTCGCGAAGTGTCCGCCCCTCCCCTTCAGGGGAGGGGATGGGGGTGGGGGCCTGGGCGTCGAGCGCTGAGTTCGCGGATGGCCCCCACCCCAACCCCTCCCCTGAAGGGGAGGGGCTTAGAGCTACATCCATCGGGATGAACCACTGAGGCGTCGCGCGGAAGATCACCTTGGCCTTGGAGCGCCACGAGTGCGGGTAGCTGTGCCTGAAGTCCGCGCTGGCGGCGACGAGCGCGCCCGTCTCGCGAAGATCCGTGCAGATCGGCCCCTCGGGCGAATTGAACTTGGGGTTGATGACCGAGCCCTGCCCGCCGAGCCACGCCCAGTCGTTGCGATACTTGCCGTCGCCCTCGACCGCGAACACCGGCTCGATCCCGTTCGCCTTGCACAGCAGGAAGTCGTCCTCGCCATGATCGGGCGCCATGTGGACGAGGCCGGTGCCGGCGTCGGTAGTTACGAAGTCGCCCGCGAGCAGCGGACGGGGGCGGGCGAAGAAGCCGCCGAGATGGTGCATTGGGTGGCGGGCGATGGTGCCCGCGAGATCGGAGCCTTTGAACGTCTTGATAACCGTACCCGGGGCCATGTGACGGTCGGTTCGGCCACGGAAAGCTTCAAGCAGTGGTTCGGCTACGATGTAAAAGTAGTCCCGCATAAGTGGCGTAGAGTCACCGGGATTAACGGCCTTCGCAAAGTCGGTGGTCGACATCACGAGCACGTACTCAATCTCAGGCCCATAAGCCAAAGCCTGGTTCACCGGGATCGTCCACGGCGTCGTCGTCCAGATCACCGCATGCGCGCCGACCAGTTCGCTGACAGGCGAACTGACGATCTCGAACGCCACGTCGATCTGCGTCGAGACGATGTCCTCATATTCGACCTCGGCCTCGGCGAGCGCGGTCTTTTCGACCGGGCTCCACATCACGGGCTTGGCGCCCCGGTAGAGCTGGCCGCTGTCGGCGAACTTCAGCAGCTCGGAGACGATCGTCGCCTCGGCCTGGAAGTCCATCGTCAGGTAAGGATTATCCCAGTCGCCGTTGATGCCTAGGCGCTTCAACTGCTCGCGCTGGGTGTCCACCCAATGCTGGGCATAAGCGCGGCACTCGGCGCGGAATTCCTTTGCCGGGACCTCGTCCTTGTTGAGCTTCCTGGCGCGATATTTCTCTTCGACCTTCCACTCGATCGGCAGGCCGTGGCAGTCCCAGCCCGGCACATAGGGCGCATCCTTGCCGAGCAGCGACTGCGTGCGGCACACCATGTCCTTCAGGATATGGTTGAGCGCGTGGCCGATGTGCATGTCGCCATTGGCGTAGGGCGGGCCGTCGTGGAGGATGAACTTCTCGCGACCCCGGCGGGCCTCGCGCAGCTTCCCGTAAAGCCCGTCGCCAAGCCAGCGCGCCAGGATCGCCGGCTCCTTCTGGGGCAGGCCGGCTTTCATCGGGAAGTCGGTGCGCGGCAGGAAGACCGTCGCGCGATAGTCGGTTGGTTCGCTCATGTCGCGGGTGCGTCTAGCCGTCCGTCGCCCACAGGTCCATCAGCGGCGGCGACCATGGCGCCTCCCACTGGCCGACGATGCGCGCGCCAAGCCGTCGCGCGACCGCCTGACTCGGCTCGTTGTTGGGCGCGATGATGTGGAGGATGCGGTCGACGCCGAGCGTCTCGCGCGCCCAGGCGATCGCCGCCTCCGCCGCCTCGGTCGCGTAGCCCCGGCGCTGGAAAGCGGGCGCGATGCCCCAGCCGATCTCGAAGCCCGGCCAGCCTTCCGGCTGCCACGGGCCGACGCGCCCGGCGTAGCGGCCGGTGGCGCGATCCTCGACCGCCCACATGCCGAAGCCGCGCAGCGTCCAGCAGCCGATGATCGAGGCGAGCGCCCGCCACGCGACGTCGCGCGATTGCGGCTCGCCGTCCATCGTCAGGAAGGCGGCGACCGAGCGCTCGGCCATCATCCCGGCGTAGGGCTCGAAATCCTCCGGCTTGTGGGCGCGGAGGATGAGGCGGTCGGTGTGGAGCGTCGGCGGGATCATGCGAGCGCCTGCCGCGCCGCCTCGCAGTCGCGCGCGATCTGCGCCTTCAGCGCGTCGAGCCCGTCGAGCTTCCATTCGGGGCGGAGGAAAGCGTGGAGCTCGACTGCCAGCCTCTGGCCGTAAAGGTCTCCGGCGAAGTCGAACAGATGTGCTTCCAGCAGCTCCTTCGGCGGCTGGATCATCGGGCGGATGCCGAGGTTGGCGACGCCGTCGAAGCGCCGGCCGTCGGCGGTCGCCGCGCGGATCGCATAGACGCCGTAACGCGGGCGCTGATAGTCGCCGAGCTGGAGATTGGCGGTCGGCACGTCGATCGTCCGGCCGAGTTGGGCGCCATGCTCGACGACGCCCTCGATAGTGAACGGCCGGGTGAGCAGCGCGGTCGCGGCGGCGCAGTCGCCCGCCTTGAGCGCGGTGCGGACGCGGGTCGAGGACACCGTCTCGCCACTCGCGTCGAGCACCGGGGCCACCGTTTCCGCCGTGAAACCATTCGCCTCGCCCGAGCGCGCCAGCGCCTCAGTGCTGCCGCTCCGCGCCTTGCCGTATGTGAAATCCCCGCCCGTCACCGCACCGCCGATGCCCAGGCGCTCGACCAGCCACTGCGCGACGAACGCGTCGGCCGATAGCGCGGCGAGCGCGCGGTCGAACGGCAGCACGACCGCGACATCAGCGCCAAATGCCTCGAACAGCCGCAGGCGCTGGCCGACGGTGGTCAGAGCGAACGGAGCGGGGTTCTTGACGAACAGCCTGGCGGGATGTGGATCGAAGGTCACGACCAGCGCCGGACGGCCCTGGGCGCGCGCGCGTTCCAGTGCGCGGCCGGCCACGGCCTGGTGGCCGAGGTGGAACCCATCGAAATTGCCGAGCGCCGCGATGCCGCCACGAAACGCCGCCGGCAGCGTCTCCCCGTCGGTAAATCGCTCCATCGCGCCGGAATAGCGGGCCGGCCGGGACGCGTCTATCGCGCGCGCTCCAGCGTGACGAAGCTGTGGCCGTCCCGATCGTCCCGGTCGGCCTCGCGCCAGCCCTCGCCCAAGCCCGGCATCGTGACGTCGCCGTCGGGGGAGGCATGGACCTCGGTGAGGTGGACGCGGGTCGCCAGCGGCAGCGCCTCGGCGAACAGCGCCGCGCCGCCGATCACCATGACTTCCTCCGCATCGGCCGCCGCGGCGAGCGCCGCTGGAAGGCTCGGAACGACCGTGGCGCCCTCCGCCTCGAAGCCGGCGTTGCGCGTGACGACAATGTTGTGGCGACCAGGCAGCGGCTTGCCCAGAGACTCCCAGGTCCTGCGGCCCATCACGACCGGCTTGCCGAGCGTCAGGCGCCTGAAGTGCTTCAGGTCCTCGGGGATGTGCCACGGCAGCGCGTTGTCGCGCCCGATGACGCCGTTGTCGGCGCGGGCGACGACGAAGCTGACACGGGGGCCGGGCATCGCCCGGCTATGCCCGGAGTCGCGGCGCGATGTCACCACCGGATCGATCCTCGGCCTTGAGCTTCTTGGCGACGTCGTATCCCCCCGCCTGCGAGCCGCGCGACCGAAATTCGTGCGTCGCCTTGGCGCTCCCGTGGAGGAGCTGGCCGATAGCGCCTCCCGTCGCGATGACGATAATCTTATGCCATCACACGCCGGGACGGGGCACCAACCCTTCGCAGCCGTGGTCGACGGCGATCCGTTCGACCTGGATCGTCGCGTGCGCGATGCCGAAGCGCTCTTCAAGGCCGTGGGTGGCGTCGTCGAGAAACTGGTCGTCGAGCTGCGAATCGGGGCGGACGACATGCGCGGTCAGCGCCACCGCCGTCGTGCTCATCGGCCAGATATGGACGTCGTGGACCGCGGTGACGCCCGGCAGCGCGCCGAGCCAGGCCTCGACCGCCGCGCGGTCGATGCCGCTCGGCACGGCATCCAGCGACAGGCGCAGAGCCTCTTTCAACAGGCCGAGGCTGCCGAGCACGATGATCGCGGCGACCGCCAGGCTGGTCGCCGGATCGAGCCAGCCCCAGCCGGTCAGCCGCATCGCCAGGCCGGAGAGGACCACGCCCGCCGAAACCGCCGCGTCGCTCAGCATATGCAGCCACGCGCCGCGGACGTTGATGTCATGATGCCGCCCCCGCATGAACAGCAGCGCCGTCGCGCCGTTGACGAGAATGCCGACGCCGGCGACCGCCATCACCAGCCCGCCCTCGACCGGGCGCGGGTCGCCGAAGCGCTGGATTGCCTCGGTGGCGATCGCGCCGACCGCGACGAGCAGCAGCAGCGCGTTGGCCAGCGCCGCGAGGATCGACGAGCGCCCGAAGCCGTAGGTGAAGCCGTGTGACGGCCCGCGCGCCGTCAGCGCCGCCGCACCCCAGGCGAGCAGCAACCCCAGCACGTCGGAAAGATTGTGGCCCGCGTCGGCGAGCAGCGACAGCGAGTTCGTGGCGAGGCCGAACCCCGCTTCCGCCGCGACATAGGCGAGGTTGAGCCCGACGCCGATCGCGAACGCGCTGCCGTGGTTCGACGGCTCGATGTGCGGATGGTGGTGATGGTGGGCGGGGGCCATTCGTGCCAGCATAGCGGCGGAGCGGAGCGCGCGTCACCCCGCCCGCGACCTTCGACCTCAAAATCCCCTCCCCGCTGGGGAGGGGATTTTAAGATGAGGGCGTCGTGTCTTAATGCCCCGCCAGCGCGGCGAGCAACAGCAGCGCGACGATGTTGGTGATCTTGATCATCGGGTTGACCGCCGGGCCGGCGGTGTCCTTGTACGGATCGCCGACGGTGTCGCCGGTGACCGCCGCCTGGTGCGCGGGGCTCCCCTTGCCGCCATAGGCGCCGACCTCGATAACCTTCTTGGCGTTGTCCCAAGCGCCGCCGCCCGAGGTCATCGAGATCGCGACGAACAGGCCGGAGACGATGACGCCCATCAGCAGCGCGCCGAGCGCCGCGAAGCCATGGCCCTGCGTCGAGACAGCGGTCACGCCGTAATAGACGGCGACCGGCGCCAGCACCGGCAGCAGCGAAGGGATGATCATCTCCTTGATCGCGCCCGCCGTGACGAGGCTGACGGTGCGGGCGTAGTTAGGACGCGCGGTCCGAGCGATGATCGCCGGGCCGTTGTCCTTGAACTGCGCCCGGATGTCCTGCGCGACCGCCGCCGCCGTCCGGCCGACCGCGGTCATCGCCATGCCGCCGAACAGATAGGGCAGCAGCGCGCCCAACAGAAGCCCGACGACGACGTAGGGGTTGGAGAGCTGGAAATCGACCTTCACGTCGCCGAAGAACTGCTGGAGATCCTCGGTATAGGTCGCGAACAGCACCAGCGCGGCGAGGCCGGCGGAGCCGATCGCATAGCCCTTGGTGACCGCCTTGGTGGTGTTGCCGACGGCGTCGAGCGCGTCGGTGCGCTCGCGCACCTCGCCCTCGAGGCCCGCCATCTCGGCGATGCCGCCGGCGTTGTCGGTAACCGGGCCGTAGGCGTCGAGCGCCACCACCATGCCGGCGAGCGCCAGCATCGCGGTCGCGGCGAAGGCGATGCCGATCAGGCCCGCCAGCTGGAAGCTGGCGACGATGCCGACGACGATCACCAGGGTCGGCAGCGCGGTCGATTCCATCGACACCGCGAGGCCCTGGATGACGTTGGTGCCGTGGCCCGAGTCCGACGCCTTGGCGATCGACTGGACCGGCCGATAGTTGGTGCCGGTGTAATATTCGGTGATCCAGACGATCAGCCCCGTGACGCCGAGGCCGACGAGCATGCACCAGAACAGGTCCATGCCGGTGAACGCGGTGCGCACCGCGACTGACGCCGCGGTGTCCGACGATGTCGCTTCGGCCGAGGTGCCGATGATGGCATTCATGTCGGGGAAGATATAGCTGGTCGCGAAGTAGAGCGCCGGGATCGACAGCAGCGCGGTCACGATGAAGCCCTTGTAGAGCGCCCCCATGATCGAGCCCTTCCCGAGGCGGACGAAGTACGTGCCGATGATCGAGGTCAGGATGCAGACGCCGCCGGCGAGCAGCGGCAGCTTCATCAGCGCGATCGCGTCGAGGCCCGAGACCAGGAGCGCGACGAGCACCATGGTGGCGCCGATGGTCACGACATAGGTCTCGAACAGGTCGGCCGCCATGCCGGCGCAGTCGCCGACGTTGTCGCCGACGTTGTCCGCGATGACGCCCGGGTTGCGGTCGTCGTCCTCGTCGAAGCCGAGCTCGTTCTTGCCGACCATGTCGGCGCCGACGTCGGCCGCCTTGGTGAAGATGCCGCCGCCGAGACGCGCGAAGATCGAGATCAGCGACGCGCCGAAGCTCAGCGCGACGAGCGCGTTGATGACCGGGCGGCTGGTCGCATCAAGGCCAGCGAAGTTCACCAGCGAGTAGAAATAGCCCGCGATGGCGAGCAGCGCGAGGCCGGCGACGAGCATGCCGGTGACGGCGCCCGAGCGGAAGGCCATCGTCAGGCCGCCCTGCAGCGAAGTGCGCGCGGCTTCCGCGGTGCGGACGTTGGCGCGGACCGAGATGTTCATGCCGATGAAGCCGGTGACGCCCGAGAGCACCGCGCCGATCAGGAAGCCAATCGCCGGGATCGTGCCGAGGAAGAAGAACACCAGTGCCGCGACGACCACGCCGACGATCGCGATCGTCGTGTACTGCTTGGTCAGGTAGGCGCCGGCGCCCTCCTGAATCGCAGCCGCGATTTCCTGCATTCGGCTGTTGCCGGCGGGCGCGCGAAGCACCTGAGCGGCGGTGAGGATGCCGTAAAGCACGGCGGCGACCCCGCAGAGGATCGCGATCAGCACGGTGTCCATTGTGTCCCTTACCCAGTCTGGCCCACGGATTATCCTCCGCGGGCACGGATTTTATTGCGGCAGCTTTTGGCAAAGGACGCTTCGCGATGCAAGCAATCCGGACGAGGCAGACGGTCGATCGCCGGTTGACAGGAACGGTTGATATCAACATGACAGGCGGGTGACCGATCCCGCCGTACCCTATGAGACGACCGCGCGCGTGCGCGACACCTGCCTTTGCCTGCACACGCAGCGCGCGGCGCGGGCGCTCGGGCGGCGCTTCGACATGGCGCTGAAGCCGCTCGGCCTGACCAACGGCCAGTTCTCGCTGCTGATGTCGCTCAATCGCCCCGAAGCGCCGCCGATGGCGCCGGTCGCGGCGCTGCTCGGCATGGACCGCACGACCTTGACCGCGGCGCTGAAGCCGCTGGAGCGGCGCGGCCTGCTGGACATCCTGCCCGATCCCAAGGACCGCCGCAGCCGCCGCATCCGGCTGACCGCCGACGGGCAGGCGCTTCTCCATCAGGCGATGCCGATCTGGACGCGCGAGCATGCGGCGCTTGATGGCGGTCTGGAGGACTCCGCTTCGCTGCGTCGGGCATTACGTTCGCTCGCCTAAACCTTAGTCACAGGAGGATTCGATGTCCAAGATCTCGCCCTTTCTCTGGTACGTGAAGGAAGCCGAGGAAGCCGCGCGCTTCTATGTCTCGATCTTCCCGGATTCGGAGGTCGTCAGCGTCGACACCCTGCCGATCGACTCGCCGAGCGGACCCGCCGGGTCGGTCGCGGTCGTCGCGTTCAAGCTGTTCGGTCAGGACTTGATGGCGATGAGCGCCGGCCCGCTCGACCCCTTCAACCACGCCATCTCCTTTTACGTCGATTGCGAGGACCAGGCCGAGGTCGACCGCTATTGGAACGCGCTGCTCGACGGCGGCACCCCGGAGGCATGCGGCTGGATCAGGGACCGCTACGGCGTGGCGTGGCAGATCGTGCCGAGGTTCCTGACCGAGGCGATGCGAAGCCCGGACCGTGCGAAGTACAAGCGCGTCGCCGAAGCGATGATGACGATGGTGAAGCTCGACGTCGCGGCGCTCGAAGCGGCCGCGGAGGGAGCCTGACATGGCGACTCGGATTTTCGTCAACCTGCCCGTCAAGGACCTGCCCGCCGCCAAGCGCTTCTGGGCGGCGCTTGGCTATAGCTTCGATCCGCGCTTCACCAACGACACGGGCGGCGGCCTCATCATCAGCGACACGATCTTCGCCATGCTGCTGACCGAGCCGTTCTTCAAGGGTTTTGCGCCGGGCGGGATCGCCGACACCTCGAAGGTCAACGAGGTGCTGATCGCCCTGTCCTTCGACAGCCGCGAGGAGGTCGACGCGATCGTCGCGAAGGCGGTTGCCGCGGGCGGGCGAACCTACAGCGAGCCGAAGGACCATGGCTTCATGTATCAGCATGGCTTTCAGGATCTGGATGGCCATGTCTGGGAAGTGTTCTGGATGGACCCGAACGCCAGCCCCGCGACCTAGTGCTCGTAGCCGAGCCGGGCGGGCTCCAGCGCCTGCCCGGCAAGGCCGCGCACCGCCAGCCCCTCCCCCGCTTCCGCCGCGCCGATGCGGGTGAGGCGCAGCTTGCAGCGCTCCGCCAGCACGGCCAGCGCGCAGGCAGCTGACGGTGGCGCGGTGAACAACAGCTCGTAGTCGTCCCCCGCCGTCGCGCGCGCGAGATAGGCCGAGTCCGTCTGGGTCGTCTGGCTTTGCGCCGCGGCCGAGAGCGGGAGCGCCGACAATTCCACCCGAAGCGCCACCCCGCTCGCCCGCGCCAGCCGGTCGGCGTCGATCAGCAGGCCGTCCGAGACGTCCATCGCCGCGCTCGCCAGCCCCGCGAGCCCTTGCCCGAACGCGAGGCGCGGCTCGGGACGGCGGTAGCGATCGAGCAGCGCCTTGTCGTGTTCCGCTTCCCCCTTGGCGATGGCGAGCCCGAGGCCGGCGTCGCCGATCGTGCCGGTCACCCACAGCTCGTCGCCGGCCCGCGCGCCGGTCCGCGCCAGCGCGGCGCCCGGCTCGACCTGACCGATCGCGGTGAGGCCGAGCACCGCCTGCGCCAGCCCGCTCACGGTGTCGCCGCCGAGCAGCGGAACGTCCCAGCGATCGAGCGCGCGCTTCAGGCCAGCGACGAAGGCCATCAGCCACGCTTCATCCTCGGCGGCGCTCAGCCCCAGCCCCATCAGGACGCCCACCGGCCGCGCGCCGGTCGCGGCGAGATCGGACAGGTTCACCGCCAGCAACTTCCACGCGACGTCAGACGGCGGGTCGCCGGGGAGGTAGTGGATGCCGGCGGCGAGCACATCGTGCGTGAACACGAGATCGAGCCCGATGGGAGGCGCCAGCACCGCCGTGTCCGAGATCAGGCCCCGCGCGGCGGGATGCGTCGCGATCGGGCCGAGCAGCCGCTCGATCAGAGCGCGCTCGCGCAAACGTCAGCTCCGCGCCGTCTTCGCCACCGCGTCGAGCAGGCCGTTGACGAACTTGGCCTCCTTCGCCTCGTAGAAGGCGTGCGCGACGTCGACATATTCGTTGATCGAAGCGTTCGCCGGCACGTCGGGGCGCGCCAGCAGCTCGTAGGTCCCGGCGCGCAGGATCTGGCGCATCGGGCGGTCGAGCCGGTCGAGCGTCCAGCCTTCGGCGAGGTTGGCGACGATCAGCGCGTCGATCTCGGTGGCGCGCGCGTCGACGCCCTTCACGAGATCGTTGAAGAAGTCGATATCGGCGTCGCGGAACCGCTCGCCCTCGATCTCGGCGCCCAGGCGGTGGTTATGGAACTCGGCCAGCAACGGCGCCACCGGAAGCCCGCCCATCTCGCGCTGATAGAGCGCCTGGACGGCGGCGAGGCGAGCGGCCGAGCGGGCGCTTCCGGCACGGGGTTTCTTGGCGGCGGCGGGCATGGCGCGGCTTCTAGCCTCCCCGCGACCGCAGCGGAACCCCGCCGACTGGAAAGCCGCCGCGAAACGCGATAGCGTGGCTGGACCGAGGCCCGGCAAGGAGGGACGCCATGCGCGCCATTCGCCTGTTGTTCGGTGTGGCGTGCTACGCGTTCTTCTTCGCGACCTTCCTCTACCTGATCGCCTTCGTCGACGATCTGCCGTTCGTGCCGCGCACCGTGAGCAACGGCCCTGCCGCGCCGGCGGCGACGGCGGTGGTGATCGACCTCGCGCTGGTGGCGCTTTTCGGCATCCAGCACAGCGTGATGGCGCGACCGCGCTTCAAGGCGGCGTGGACCAGGGTCGTCGCGCCGCCGATCGAGCGCAGCGTTTATGTGCTGATCGCGAGCGCGCTGCTGGTCCTGCTGTTCTGGCTGTGGCGGCCGGTCGGCGGGTCGCTATGGTCGATCGGGAATCCGGTGGTGGCGAACGTCCTGCTGGCGATCGGATTCGCGGGCTGGGGCGTCGTGCTGCTCAGCACCTTCCTGATCAACCATTTCGAGCTGTTCGGCCTGAAGCAGTCGGCGGCGGCCGGCGGGCACGACGTGGCCGTGGACATGCCCAAGCTCCGCACGCCCTTCTTCTACAAATGGGTCCGGCACCCGCTCTATCTGGGCTTCCTGATCGCCTTCTGGGTGACGCCCGAGATGACCGTCTCGCGCGCGCTCTTCGCGGGCGCCATGACGCTCTACATCCTGATCGGCGTGGCCCATGAGGAGAAGGACCTCATGGGCACCTTCGGCGAGGATTATACCGCTTACAGCGCCAAGGTCGGGAAGCTCATTCCGGGGATCGGGCGGCGCTCCTAGCGCCGCCGCGCCCACAGAATCGCGAGGACGCCGAGAACTGCGAGCGCGGTGCCGCGCCACAGCCACTGCGTCTGCGCGACCATGAAGCTCGACGCCGGATAGGGGAACCAGCCGCTGCCCTGCCCCATCCACAGCAGCCCCATCAGCAGGGCGATGACGCCCAGCACCATCAACACGACCTTCATCGACCCTGTCCTCCCCCGTTGAAGCTTTCCTTCAATTCGATCATCGCCAGCGCGGCGCGGGCGGCGTCGCCGCCCTTGTCCTTGTCGCTCCGCCTGGCGCGCGCCCAGGCCTGATCCTCGTTCTCGACGGTCAGCACGCCGTTGCCGATCGCCATGCCGTCGAGCGTCAGCGCCATGATTCCCCGCGCGCTCTCGTTCGACACGACCTCGAAATGGAAGGTCTCGCCGCGGATGACGACGCCCAGCGCGACATAGCCGTCGTAGCGGCTGGTGCCGTCGGCGAGCGCGATCGCGGCCGGAATCTCCAGCGCGCCGGGCACGGTGATGCGGTCGTGGCTCGCTCCGGCGGCGTCCAGGGCATGCTCGGCGCCCTCGATCAGCGCATCGTTCAGCGCGTCGTAGAAGCGCGCCTCGACGATCAGCACATGCGGCATCAGGATTCTTTCTTGAGGCGCAGCGACTGCATCCGGTCGAGATAGCGCGCCAGCGCATCGACCTCGATATTGATGCCGTCGCCGGGTTTGGAGGCGCCGAAGGTCGTCCATTCCGCGGTGTGCGGGATGATGTTGACGCCGAAGCGCACGCGGCCGTCGGGCAGGTCCTCGACGGCGTTTACGGTGAGCGAAGCGCCGTCGAGCGCGACCGAGCCCTTGGGCGCGAGATAGGCGGCGACCGAGGCGGGCGCCTCGATCACGAAACGCTGCGAATCGCCCTCGGGCGTGATCGAGACGATGGTGCCGACCGCGTCGACATGGCCGGTGACGATATGCCCGCCGAGCTCGTCGCCGACGCGAAGCGCGCGCTCGAGGTTGAGGCGCCGGCCCTCGGTCCACATCGAGGGCGCGGTGTGCGTGACGGTCTCGGCCGAGACATCGACCGCGAACTGCCCCTCGTCGCGCGACACCACGGTCAGGCAGGCGCCCGAGCAGGCGATCGACGCGCCGAGCGCGATGCTCGCGGTGTCGTAGCCGGTAGCGATGGTAACGCGCAGGTCGCCGCGCGCTTCCACGCGGGCGACGGTGCCGATGTCGGTGACGATGCCGGTGAACATGCGCGCAGCCCTAGCGGAGGCGGTCGTAGATTTCGAGTCGATCCGGGCCGAGCGCGACAGTCTCCCGATGCGCCCAGCGGCCGTGCGCCGAGGCGAGGCTGGCGAGGCCGAGCCCGCCGACGGCGGAAAGGCCGTCGCCGATGAGAATGGGCGCCCGGTAGACGAGCAGGCGATCCACACGGTCGGCCGAGAGGAAGGCCGCGGCGGCCCCCGCCCCGCCCTCGACCAGCACGTCGTTGACCGCATCGAGCGCATCGACGGCTTCGGGGCGATCGAGGATGACGCCGTTTCGCGCCGCCAGCCTCCCAGGCATCGTTTTCAACGTGCTGCTGAGCACGGCGGGTCGCGGGCCGCGCTCCTCCAGCCCCGGCAGGCGGACGTCGAGCGCCGGGTCGTCGGCTTCGAGCGTCGCGCGGCCGACGACGATCAGGTCGGCGCGAGCGCGCTCGAGGTGGGCGTGGGCGCGCGCCTCGACCCCGGTGATCCATCTGCTCTCGCCGGAAGCGAGCGCGATCCGCCCGTCGATCGACATCGCCAGCTTGAGCGTCACACGAGGGCGACCCTGCGTCTGGCGCATGATGAAGCCGGCGACCGCCTCGCGCGCCTCGGCCTCGCGGACGCCTTCGACGACGTCGATGCCGGCGGTGCGGAGCCGGTCAAACCCCTGCCCCGCCGTGCGCGGATCGGGATCGCCGCAGCCGGCGACCACCCGTGCCACGGCCGCCGCAATCAACGCCTCGCTGCACGGCAGCGGACCCCGCCCGGCGTGCGCGCAGGGTTCGAGCGTCACATAAGCGGTCGCGCCCCGCGCATGATCGCCGGCAGCGTCAAGCGCCGTTTCCTCGGCATGCGGACGCCCCCCGGGCTGGGTCCAGCCGCGGCCGACGACGCGGCCGTCCTTGACCAGAACGCACCCGACCGCCGGGCTCGGCGCCGTCCGCCCGGCGCCGCGCGACGCGAGCGCAAGCGCCGCGCCCATCCAGCGGCTATCGTCATCGGGCGTCATCAGAGCCCGTTCGTCCTGAGCCTGTCGAAGGACAAGGCCGCGCAGGCGGTCTTCGACAAGCTCAGCCCGAACGGGGCTGGTTGAGGTCGAAAGCCCATCAGGGCTGGTCGGCGTGGAGCCTGGCGATCGCCTGGGCGTTCGACGCGGCCATCTTCTTCAGGCGGAGCTTGTCGGCGTCGTTGGTGTGCTTGTCGACCTTGGCGATGGCGTCCCTGATCTCCTGGCGCTGGACCAGCAGCAGCTTCTTCTGGTCGGCGAGCGCATCGGCCTCGGTCCGGCCGGCGGGCCAGGTCTTCACGTAGATCATCACCGGGTCGGGCTTCAGATAGCCGTAGCGCGATTCGATCAGGAAGCCGGTCGCGATCAGCAGGGTAACGAACAGGGACAGGCCGCCGATCACCAGCTTGTGGCGCTCGATCTGCTGGAGATTGCGAAGAAGCTGCATGGTTCGAATATAGGATCAGGCCGCCGCCTTCGCCAGCCGGTCGAGCGCGGCGTCGCGCCCGATCAGCGGCAGCAGCGCCGCCATCTCCGGACCATGGTCGCGGCCGGTCACCGCGAGGCGGAGCGGCAGGAACAGCGCGCGGCCCTTGCGGCCCGTCGAGACCTTCAGCTCGTTGGTGAGCGCGTGCCAGACATCGCCCTGCCAAGGCATCGCCGCGAGGGCGTCGCGAGCCTCGCCGAGGAAGGCCCGGTCGGCCGGATCGGTCGCGGCCTCGATGGGCCCCTCGACCACCTGCCACCAGCCGGCCGCATCGGCAACGCTCTCCGCATTGGGCCGGATCGCCTCCCACCCCGCGGTGCCCATCCCGGCGGGCAGGCGCTGCGCGACCGCCTCGTAGGGCATCATGTGCAGCGTCTTGGCATTGAGCAGCGCCAGCTCGTCGGCATGGAAATGCGCCGACGCCCTTCCGAGGCGGCCGAAGTCGAAGCTCTCGACCAGCGGGGCGAGGTCGGCGAACGGCTCGACCGGGTCGGCGGTGCCGAGCCGCGCCATCAGCGCGACGATCGCCTGGGGCTCGATACCAGCGTCGCGGAACGCCTCGATGCTGCCCGAGCCGTCGCGCTTCGACAGCATGCCCTCGGCCGCGACGATCAGCGGGTGGTGCGCGAATGTCGGCACCGGCGCCCCCAGCGCCTCGAACATCTGGATCTGGATTCCGGAATTGCCGACATGATCCTCGCCGCGCACGACATGGGTGACGCCCATGTCGATGTCGTCGGCCGCCGAGGGCAGCATGTAGAGGTACTGGCCGTCGGCGCGGCGGACGACGGGGTCGGAAAGCGAGGCGGGATCGACCATGCTCGGGCCGCGCACCAGGTCGTTCCATTCGACGGGCTTTTCGGTATCGAGTTTGAAGCGCCAGTGGGGGCGCACGCCGTCGGCTTCAAACTGCGCGCGCCGCTCTTCCGATAACCCGAGAGCCGCCCGATCGTAGACCGGCGGCCGCCCCTGCGAGAGCTGGATCTTTCGCTTGAGGTCCAGCTCCTCCGGAGTCTCGTAGCAGGCATAGACCCGGCCGAGCGCGCGCAGCTTGTCGAACGCCGCATCGTAGAGCGCGCCCCGATCCGACTGCCTGAACTCGGCGTCGGGCTTCAGGCCGAGCCAGTCGAGATCGAAGCGAATGCTCGCCGCCGATTCCTCCGATGAGCGCAGCGGGTCGGTATCGTCGAGCCGCAGGATGAAGCGCCCGCCCTGCTGGCGCGCGAACAGCCAGTTGTAGACCGCGACTCGGATGTTGCCGACGTGCAGCTTGCCGGTCGGCGCGGGCGCGAAGCGGGTGATGACGGTCATGGGCGTGCATGTAGCCGCACCACCTCTCCCCGTCATCCCGGCGGGCTTTTAGGAAAGTTCGGCCATCAGCGCCGGCACCTCGGCGGGCAGCTCGCGGGCCAGCAGGCCGACCGGGCCATGCCGCGCCGACAGCCGGTTCCCCGCCGCGCCGTGCAGATGAACGCCCCACAGCGTCGCCGTCACCGCGTCGGCGCCGCGCGCCAGCAGGCCGCCGACGATGCCGGCGAGCACGTCGCCCGAGCCCGAGGTGGCGAGGCCGAGGCAGCCGCCCTCGAACCGCCACAGCCGGCCGTCGGGCGCGGCGATGTGCGTGACTCCGCCCTTCATCGCGACGACCGCGCCGAACTGTTCCGCCGCCGCCAGCGCGAAGCGCGCCGGGTCGGCGGCGACCTCCTCGGCCTCCACGTCCATCAGCTGCGCCATCTCGCCGGCGTGCGGAGTCAGCACCAGCCGCCCTTCGCATTGCTGGCAGGCGCGCGCCGCGAACCTCAGCTCGCCGATCGCCGCCGCGTCGAGGAGGATGGCGACCTCCTCATCAAGCCCGAGCACCGCGAGCGCCGCCGCCTCCGCCGCCTTGCTCCCGAGCATGCCCGGGCCGACGACGACCGCATCGCATTTGCCCGCCAGCTCGACGATGCGAGAACGCGCGCCAGGCGCGATGTCGCCCTCGGCTTCGTCCAGCCCGATCACCCGCGCCTCGGGCAGCGCGACCGCCAGCGCCAGCGCGTGGCTGGCGACGGTCGCCACCTGCAGCTTGCCGGCGCCTGCCCGCATCGCTCCGAGTGCGGCGAGCAGGATGCCGCCCGGCACCTCGGCGCTGCCGCCGATCGCGAGGATGCGGCCCCGGCTGTCCTTGTCGACCTCGCCTTCATGAGGCGGCAGCGGCATAGAGCGCAGCAGGTCCGGCGTCAGCAGGATCATCGCGCGGCGACCTTGGCGTCGGGCGCGGTCGTCACCGGCGTGTTGGCCTCCTCGAGCGGCGCGACGAAATTGTAGCGGCTGAGGCGCGGCACGCAGTCCTCGGCGCAATCGGGCTCGAATTCATATTCGGTGACCCCGCAATTGGCGACGTCACCCTCCTTGTCGATCGACAGTATCTGCTCCTCGGTCATGCCCTCCAGGATGTAGCGCAGGCACAGCACCACCACCTGGTGCGCGACGATCATCACGCGCTTGTCGGCGTAGTGGAGGCTGATCGTGTCGAGCGCCGAGCGCAGCCGCAGGATGACGTCGCACCAGCTCTCGCCTCCGGGCGGCCGGAAGTAGAACTTGCCGAGCACCTGGCGCAGCTCGAACTGTCGCGGCTCGGTCTTTTCGATACCAAAGGTCGTCAGCCGGTCGAGGATGCCGAACTCCTTCTCGCGCAGCCGCTCGTCGACGACGAAGGACTGCGGCCCGGCCTTTACCCCGCCCATCTCGTGGATGCGCGCCGCCGTGGTGCGGGCGCGCAGATAGGGGGAGACCAGCACCACCTCGGGCCGCTCCTCTTCGGGAAGGCTCGCGAACCAGCGGCCGAGCGCATCTGCCTGTTGCTGCCCGACATCGGACAGCGGCACGTCCACATCGCGGACATCGATGTCGATGTGCGTCGCCCCGGATTCGGTCGCGGCGTTGCGCGCGACGTTGCCGGCGCTCTCGCCGTGCCGAATTACCCAGAGCCTTGCCGGCCAGCGTTGACGCATATCCTGCCTCCTTTGGCAGCATGAATGAGCGAAGCGCCGGGTTGTTCATATTAACCGCTCCGCGCTACAGACGGGCCATGGTCGAAGCGGGCGCGGGGACAGGCAGCGGGCGGAAGGCGAAGGCGCCCGGCTCGGTCCGCCAGCGCTTCCTGCTGCTGACCTTCGCGATCGCGCTGCCGGCGTTGATCGGCGCGGCGGTGCTGGTGCGCGACGCTTACCGCTTCACCCGCACCCAGACCGAGCGCCAGCTGCTGGAGACGACGCGCGCGCTGTCGCTGGTGGTCGACCGCCAGCTCGGCCAGTCGGAGGCGATGCTGCGCGCCCTCGCCTCCTCGCCCGAGCTGGCGCGCGGCGATCTTCGCGCCTTCGACCGCCATGCGCGCGCCGCGATCAGCCCGGCGAGCGGCTGGGCGGTGCTTTACGATCTGAAGGGTCGCCAGCTTGTCAATACGCGCCTTCCGGCCGGTGCGGTGCTGCCCGCGCCGCGCCCGGGATCGCTGCGCGACGCAGCGCCGACGATCAGGCGCGGGGGCGTCTATTATTGCAATTTGACCGAGGGGCCCGCAGCGCGCGAGCCGGTTCTTTGCGTCGCGATACCGGTGCGCGATGCGAAAGGCTCGATCGCCTACGCTCTTACCGCGGTCTTCGAGCCGGCAGTGCTGGACATCCTGCTGGCGCAGCAACGGCTACCCAAATCCTGGTACGGCGCCATTGTCGACCGGGGCGGGCGCGTGCTGGCGCGCAGCGTCGAGTCGAACCGTTACCGCGGCTATCAGTCACCGCCCTCGTTCCTCTCGCGGATAAAGGAATCGAGCGAGAACGTCCGCGAGACCGTCACGCTCGACGGCGTGCCGGTGCTGTCGGCGCTAAGCCGTTCCCCAACGTCCGGATGGACGTTCGTCGTCGCCATGCCGCGCTCCGAGCTGGCGGTCGCGGTGCAGCGCTCGCTGGCGCTCGGCGTAGCCGTGGCGTTGGCGCTGCTGGCGCTTGGCATCGGTATGGCGCTCCTCGCGGCGCGCAGCCTGAGCCGTCCGATCGTCCAGCTCGCCGACGATGCGCGGCGGCTGGGGCGCGGCGAGGCCGTCGCGCGGCGGACGACGGGTGTCCATGAGCTGGATGAGGTGTCGGAAACGCTGGCCAATGCCGCGGCTGAGCTTTCGACGGTTCAGCTTCGACTGAACCTTGCGAAACAGACCGGCCGCATCGGGGTGTGGGAGCGGAACGGCGACGATCAGCAGAGCTGGTGGTCCAATTCCTTTTATGAGGTCGCCGGGCTCGATCCGTCGCTGCCGCCGGACAACGGGCTATTCGCCAGCCTTATCTTCGATGAGGACCGGCAGGCGGCATCGGACGCGATCACCGAAGCGCGCGAAGGCGACAGCTTCGATTTCAGCTTCCGCTTCCGCCGCCCGGACGGCGAAACGCGCTGGCTGACGACGCGCGGCCGCTGCGTCCGTGATAACCCCCGCCGCGTCATCGGCATCTGCCTCGACGTCACCGAGATGCGCCGGCTTTCCGATCAGCTCGAGGCGGCGAACGCCCAACTCGAGAGCCGAGTCGCCGAGCGCACCGCCGAGCGCGACCGCATCTGGAAGCTCAGCCGGGAATTGTTCGTGGTGATCGGGCTCGACGCCGCCATCGTCGCGGTCAACCCGGCGTGGACCGTTCTGCTCGGCTGGACCGAATCGGATCTTGTCGGCCGCTCGCTGCGCGACTTCATCCATCCCGAGGACATCGCGACCTCGGGATCGCGCTTCGCCGAGCTGGCGGCGGGCCATGTCATCGAGCGTGTCGAGATTCGCCTCCGCCACCGCGACGGCCGGTGGCGCGCCATCTCATGGACCGCCGTGCCGGAGGGGGAGTACGCCCATGCCGTCGGTCGCGACGTTACCGACGAACGTTCCGCCGCGGCCGAGCTGGCGGCGGCGCAGGCCGCGCTTCACGAGGCGCAGAAGCTGGAGACTTTGGGGCAGCTGACCGGCGGCGTCGCGCACGATTTCAATAACCTGCTGACGCCGATCGTCGGCACGCTCGACCTGCTGCGGCGGCGTTTGTCGGAGGACAAGCGCGCCGGGCAATTGCTCGACGCGGCGATCACCAGCGCGGATCGCGCGCGGACGCTCGTCGACCGCCTGCTGACCTTCGCGCGCCGCCAGACGCTGAAGCCGCGCTCGGTCGATCTCGCGACGCTGATCGAAGGCATGGTCGATCTCATCCGGCGCTCGCTTGGCCCGACGGTGCCGATCGTCGTCGACATCCCGGCCGGGCTGCCGCCCGCTCAGGTCGATCCCAACCAGCTCGAGCTCGCCCTCCTCAACCTCGCGCTCAACGCGCGCGATGCGATGGCCGACGGAGGAACGCTGACGATATCGGCCGACGAGGGCCGGGCTCCCGCCGATCTGCCGCAGGGCCGCTATCTCCGCCTCTCGGTCACCGACGAAGGCGAGGGCATGGATGCCGAGACGCTGCGCCGCGCCGTCGAGCCGTTCTTCTCGACCAAGGGTATCGGCAAGGGCACCGGCCTCGGCCTGTCGATGGCGCACGGCCTCGCCGCGCAGTCGGGCGGCGCGCTGACGCTCGACAGCCGGCCGGGCGCCGGCACCACCGCGACGCTCTGGCTGCCCGTCGCCGCGCAGGCGCCAGACAAGCCCGAGGCCGCTTTGCCCGAGCCGCTCGCGCGGCATTGCGGAACGATCCTGCTGGTCGACGACGAGCCCGGCGTCCGCGCCACCACCGCGGCGATGCTCGACGATCTCGGCTGCACGATCATCGAGGCCAACTCGGGCGCCGAGGCGCTGGCGATTCTGCGGAAAGGCGTCGCCGTCGACTTGCTGGTCACCGATCAGCTGATGCCCGGGATGGTCGGCAGCGCGCTGATCGCCGAAGCGCGGACGCTGCGGCCCGGTTTGCCGGCGATGGTGGTCAGCGGCTTCGCCGAGGCCGCCGCCGAGCTTCCCGACGACGTCCGGCGCCTCGCCAAGCCATTCCGCAGCCCGGAGCTTTCGGCGCATCTCGACGTGCTGCTCCGCCAATCCCCGGCCGCCCGACAGGAGACCCAGACATGATCGGCCGCCTCAACCATGTCGGGATCGCGACGCCGTCGATCGAGGCGTCGGTCGCGATGTACCGCGACCTGCTCGGCGCAACGACGATCCACGATGCCTTCGACCTTCCGGCGCAGGGCGTTCGAGTCTGCTTCATCGACCTGCCGAACAGCCAGATCGAGTTGATCGAGCCCTATGACGAAAGTTCGCCGATTGTGAAGTTTCTCGAGAAGAACCCGGCGGGGGGCCAGCACCATGTCTGCTTCGAGGTGGCGGACATCCACGTTGCCGCCGCCGACATGAAGGCGAAGGGCGCGACCGTGCTCGGCGAGCCGCGCATCGGCGCGCACGGCACGCCGGTGATCTTCGTGCATCCCAAGAACATGGGGGGTGTGCTGGTCGAGCTTATGGAGACGCCGGCGGCGCATTAGGCCGATCCACCGCGAGCTATTCGATCGCCAGGTGAAGCTCCTCGGTCGGGGCGTTGCGCTGGTTGGGCTTCATCAGGAAGACCAGCGGTATCGCGACGATCGTTCCCCACATCAGCAGGTAGAAGTCGTCGATATAGGCGACCATCGCCGCCTGGCGCGTGATCTCTCCGTTGACCATCGCGAGGATCGCTCCGCCGGTGTCGCCGCCAAGGCTCTGGACCGCGCCACTGCCGACGGCCGCAGTGACCGCCGCGCTCATCGTCGACACCATGTCGGCATGGCTGATCTGGATATTGCGGGCCAGCATGACCGTCACGACCGAGATGCCGAGCGAGCTGCCGACGTTGCGCATCAGGTTGAACAGGCTGGCCGCGTCTGTTCGGTGCGGCGCGGCGATCGTCCGGAAGGCGACGGTGTTGAGCGGCACGTTGACGAGCCCAAAGCCGACGCCCTGGATGAAGCCGCTGATCACCATGATCCGCGAGCCCGCCTCGAGCGACAGCCCGGTCATCTGGTACAGCGAATAGGCGATCATCAGCATGCCGAGCACGATCATGCCGCGCGGGTCGACCTTGGCGACGAGCTTGCTGACCAGCTGCATGACGATCAGCATGCCAACGCCGCGCGGCGCCATCAGCAGGCCGGCGGTGATGATCGGATAGCCGTAGATCGTCTGCAGCATCGGCGGGATCAGCGCCATCGACGAGAACATCATGATCCCGACCAGAAAGATGAAGGCCAAGGCGCTGACGAAATTGCGGTCCATCAGGATCGCCCGCGGGAACAGCGTGCGATCCGACGTCATCATGTGGATGACGAACATCCAGGCGCAGCCGATCGCCAGCCCGCATTCGACGATTGTCTCGGCCGATCCGAACCAGTCGTTCCGCTCGCCGCGGTCGAGCATCATCTGGAGCGAGGCGACCGCGACGGCGATCAGCACGAAGCCGATCAGGTCGAACCGCCTCGCCTGCTTCGCCCGGTCGGGCACCGAAAGCCATGTCCCCGCCAGCGCCAGGAGGCCGATCGGCAGGTTGACGTAGAACACCCAGCGCCAGTCGAAATTGTCGGTCAGCCAGCCGCCGAGGATCGGGCCCATGATCGGCGCGACCATCACGCCCATCGCCCAGAGCGCCATCGCCTCGCCATGCCTGTGCTTGGGATAGGCGTCGAGCATCGTCGCCTGCCCGAGCGGGATAAGGAACGCGCCGAACACCCCCTGCGCCACCCGGAACAGCACCATCTGCGTGAGGTTCTGCGCCGCGCCGCACAGCATCGAGGCGAGGATGAAGCCGCCGATCGAGATCAGCAGAAGCTGCTTCCGGCCGACCCGGTCGCCGAGCCAGCCGGTCAGCGGCAGCGCGATCGCGCTCGCGACGATATAGCTCGTCAGCACCCAAGTGATCGTGTCGGGCGCCGCGCCGAGGCTCGCCTGCATGTGCGGCAGCGCGACGTTGGCGATCGTGCTGTCGAGCACCTGCATGACCGTCGACAGCATGATCGAGACGGTGATCAGGACGAGGTTAGGCTCGCCGGCCGCCCTGGGCATCGGAAGGGCAAGAGTCGCCATGCCGGGGCTCAGCGAAGCTCGGGCTTGGTATCGACCTTCACCTTGGCGGAGAGGCCGGCGATCAGCGTGAAGTCGGGCTTTTCCAGGATCCGAAAGCGCACGGGCACGCGCTGCGTGACCTTCACCCAATTGCCGGTCGCGTTCTGGCTCGGCAGCACCGCGAAGGTCGCGCCGGTGCCGGCGCCGATGCTCGACACCGCCGCCTTCAGCGGGTGATGCGGATAGGCGTCGAGCTTGACCGTCGCCGGCTGGCCGACGCGCATGTTCTCGAGGTCGGTTTCCTTGAAGTTCGCCTCGACCCACGGCTGCCCGTCGAGAACGATCGAGACGTTGGAGACGCCCTGGATGGTCAGCTGGCCGGGCTGGAGCCGGGTGCTCTGGCTGACGATGCCGTCGGCCGGCGCGCGAACCACGGTGCGCGACAGGTCGAGCTCCGCCTTCGCGACCTGGGCGCGCGCCGCGCGGACCAGCGGATGATTCTCGCTGGAGCCGGCGCCGTAGCCGCCAAGCGCGACCCGGGCATTCGACGTCGCGGCCTGGTTGCTGAGCAGCTTCTCGCGCGCCGCCTCGACGCCGTGCCGGGCATCGTCATAACGCGCGCGGGTGGTGAACCCGGCCTTCAGGAGCTGCGCCTGGCGGTTGAGCTCGGTCTGTGCATAGGCGAGATCGGCCTGGCTGCCGCTCGCGTCGGCGCCCTTTTCGGCGACCATCTCGCGCATCTGCGACAGCTGGAGGCGCGCGGTCGACAGCGCCGCCTCGGCCTGCGCGAGCGCGATCTGATAGGGCGCGCGGTCGATCGTGTAGAGCGTGTCGCCGGCCTTGACGCGCTGGTTCTCGCGGACGTCGACCGAGACGACCCGGCCGCCGACTTCGCCGCTGACCGCGACCTTGTCCTGCTGGACATAGGCGTTGTCGGTGGAAACGTAGCGCCCGCCGGTGAACCACATCCAGCCGCCGATCGCCAGCAGGATCGCCGGAACAATCAGCATCAGCGGCGTCCGCCAGCGCGCCATGCCCGTCGCCCTGCCATCGGCCGGCACCGCGTTGGCCGTATCGATCTTGCGCATTTCCATGTTCATCGCTCCGCTACGCCTGCGCCGCTTCCGCCGGCCGCGCCGTGATGTTGGCGCGAACGCGCGCCAGCAGTTGCAGAAGTGTCGCTTCCTCCGCCGCCGTAATCCCCGCAAGCGCCTCGCCCTGCAGCCTGTCGGCGACCTCGAGGAGCTGCGCCAGCACCGGCGCCGACTTCGCCGTCAGGTAAAGGCGCCACACGCGGCGGTCGCCGGGATCGGCGCGCCGTTCGACGAGGCCCGATTCCTCCAGGCGGTCGATCATCCGGCAGAGGGTGATGTTCTCCACCTCCATCCGGTCGGCGAGACCCGCCTGGTTGATGCCTTCGTTGCGCGAGATGCCGAACAACACCTGCCACTGGGCGCGCGTGACGCCGACCGCGCGGGCATAGCCGTCGAAGCGCCGGCGCATCAGCCGGGCGGTGTCGTTGAGCATGAAGCCAAGTGATTCCATTTCTCGTATATAATAAGCATGCTTATGATGTGCAAGTCATAGCTGCGATGCAGCACGCGCATGCCATTGGCAGAGCGGCTTCCGCCAAGGTAGAACGCGCGCAAACGCTTGGGGTTCTCTCTTCCATGGTCATGAGCATGTCCGGCGAGCCGGTTCCGCACGAGGTCGCGCCGGCGGAGCCGCGCTCGGCGCTGCGCCGCTTCTGGTGGACGATTCCGATCGTGCTGCTGCTGGCGGTCGCGGCGCTGCTCACCTGGCTGTTCCTCACCGCTCCGCTCCAGCGCGCGCTGGAGCCGCTGCCCGATGGCGCGATCGTCCTGCTCGACGCGTCCGGCAAGCCCTATGCGCGGCGGGGCGACTATAAGGAGAAGCCCGTCCAGGTCTCGGAGCTGCCGCATCAGGTGGTCGACGCCTTCCTGTCGAGCGAGGACCGCCGCTTCTACGAGCATATCGGCATCGACGTGCCGGGCATGGCGCGCGCCATGCTCACCAACGCGCGGGCCGGCGGCATCAAGCAGGGCGGATCGACGATCACCCAGCAGCTGGCGAAAACTTCGTTCCTCACCCTGAACCGCAGCTACAAGCGCAAGATCCAGGAGATCATCATCGCGCTCTACCTGGAGTCGCGGCTGAGCAAGAACGAGATCCTGTCGCGCTACCTGTCGAGCGTCTATTTCGGCGAGAACGCCTATGGCCTGCGCGCCGCCGCGCGGACCTATTTCAACGTCGAGCCGCGCCAGCTGAACGTCGCGCAGGCGGCGATGCTCGCCGGCCTCGTCAAGGCGCCGTCGGCGCTGGCGCCGAGCCGCCACCTCGCCCGCGCGCAGGCGCGGTCGAAGCTGGTGCTCGCTTCGATGGTCGACAACGGCAAGCTCACCGCCGCCGAAGCGAGGCGCACCCGCCCGGCGGTCTACACGCCGGGGCGCGCCGACATCGCCGCCGGCTCCTATTTCGGCGACTGGGTGCTGCCGCAGGCCCGCGACCTCGCCGACGCGCACTACGGCGAGGTCAGGGTCCGCACGACGCTCGACCCCGAGATGCAGAAGAAGGCCGAGGCGGCGGTCGAGCAGGCGCTGCGCGACAAGGGGCCGTGGCAGGGCGCGAGCCAGGCGGCGCTGATCGCCATGCGCCCCGACGGCCGCGTCCTCGCGATCGTCGGCGGCCGCGACTATCAGGCCAACCAGTTCAACCGCGCGGTCCAGGCCAAGCGCCAGCCGGGCTCGTCGTTCAAGCTGTTCGTCTATCTCGCCGCGCTCAGAAACGGCTACACGCTCGATTCGACAGTCGACGACAGTCCGGTCGAGATCGATGGCTGGAAGCCCCGCAACGACGAAGGCAAGTATCGCGGCGTCATCGGGCTTCGCACCGCCTTCGCCGCTTCGTCGAACGTCGCCTCCGCCCGGATAACGCAGGCGATCGGGACGAAGGAGGTCATCCGCATGGCGCGCGACCTCGGCGTCAAATCCTACCTCAATCCGTGGCCGGCGCTGTCGCTCGGCACCTCGCGGATGACCTTGATGGAGCTGACCCAGGCCTTCGCCGCGGTCGCCTACGGCCGCTATCCGGTGATCGCCACCGGCCTGCCCGCGCAGGTCAACAAGACGCCGCTCCAGACGCTTGCCGCCGCCGAGCCGATGCGCGAGCTTTTGAACTCCGCGGTGCGGAACGGTACGGGCCTCGAAGCCCGTCTGCCGATCAAGGCCTATGGCAAGACCGGCACGACCCAGAACTTCCGCGACGCGCTGTTCGTCGGCTTCGCTGGCGACCTCGTCGTCGGCGTCTGGGTCGGCAACGACGACAACAAGCCGATGAACGGCGTCGTCGGCGGCGGCCTGCCCGCGCAGATCTGGCGCAAGTTCATGATGAGCGCGCTGCCGCAGCTGAAGGTCATGGCGCCGCCGCCGAAGGCAGCGGTCGCTGCCGCACCGGAAGCGCCGGCCGAAGCGACTACCGCCGACCTCAATGCCGCGGTGCTGGAAGCGCTGGGCGAAGCGCCCAAGCCGCCGGCGGAGCCGGACGCACCGGCGCCGGAGGCGTCACCCGTTCCGCGCGAACAGAACTAAACGCTCAGGCCTTCTCCAGCGTGCACTGGAGCGGGTGCTGGTTCTGGCGGGCGAAGTCGATCACCTGGTTCACCTTGGTCTCGGCCACCTCATAGGTGAACAGCCCGCAGACGCCGACGCCGCGCTGGTGGACGTGGAGCATCACCCGCGTCGCATCCTCGATGCTCATCTTGAAGAAGCGCTGCAGGCAGAGCACGACGAACTCCATCGGCGTATAGTCGTCGTTCATCATCAAGACCTTGTAGAGCGCCGGGCGCTTGGTCTTGGGCGCGGTCTTGGTGGCGATGCCGGTGCCGGTATCGCCGTCCTCGCCATCGGGACGGGCCATCGCGGTCGGACGGAACGGCGGATCGATCATCTTCACTCGCACACGGTTTATGACGGCCATGATATGGCAGGCCGGGGCGACGCGACAAGACCTCTCGCCGAGAAACGAAACGGGCGGACGCTTGCGCGCCCGCCCGTCCACGGTACTCGATGGACGTGCCGCTTAGCGGGCGACGGCCGACTTGACCTTCTCCGAGGCGAGCGCGAAGCGGCCCGACAGCGGCTCGACCACATCGCCGAAGAGCTTGAGCACGACTTCGGTCGAGCGCGAAAGCTCTGCGACGAGGCCGTCAAACTGCGACTTGGCGAAGTCGTTCTGGATCTTGAACGCGTCGGTCGGCGTGCGGACGGCGGCGAGCGTCTTGAGGACGGTGGTGCCCTCCTCGAAGCTCTTCTTCGAGAATTCGACAGCGCTCTGCACGAGCGTCTCGACGCCGGCCGAAGCGGCTTTGCCGGAAGCGACCAGCGCCTCGACATTGCCCTTGGCGAACTCATTGGCTTCGCCAAACGACTTGACGGTCTTCTCGAGCGTCTCGCGGCCCTTGTCGGTCGCCTGCGCGAACGCGGTCTGGGCGGTGGTCTTCAGTTGCTCAACCATGGTGCTTACCTCTTTCGTTGCGACCGGCGCGACGATCGGCGCGGTCTGGGTTTCTTCGATTACGCTGGCTTCTTCGATGATCTTCTCGGCGACGGTCTCGACCACCGGGGCGGCCTCGGCTGCGGCTGCGGCAACGGGCTCGGCGACGGTCTCAACGACGGCAGGCGCCTCCGCTGCGACTTTGGCCACGACCGGCGGCGTTATGACCGGCTTGCGGGGAGCAGCCTTGGCCGGAGCCTTGGTCTTGGTGACGTTGCTCATGTCGCGTGTCTTCCGAATTGTTGCACAACAGCCTTATGCTGCACTGCACAATATAGAACGGAAACGCGGCTTTCAAGGGTCTTTTTTGTGCACCGCACAAAAGTCGGTCAGTGGCCGGCCGACGGCGTCCTTTCGACGCCCGACAAGGCCAGCTGATCGTCGATCATCTTCATGAGTGAATCGAGCGCATTCTGGCTCTTCGCCTCAGCGCGCGCCACCAGCACGTCCTGGGTGTTGGAGGCGCGGAGCAGCCACCAGCCCTCGGGCGTGTTGACACGCGCGCCGTCGGTCTGATCGACCTGCGCGCCGCTCGCTTTCAAGCGCGCCAGCACCTCGTCGATCACCGAGAACTTCCTTGTGTCATCGCACTGGAAGCGCATCTCGGGCGTGTTGACCATTTCCGGCATCGCGTCCTTCAATCGGGTCAGCGAACCGCCGAGCGAACCGACCGCGCGGATCAGCCGCACCGCAGCATAAAGCGCGTCGTCGAAGCCATAATAGTCGTGCGCGAAGAAGATGTGGCCGCTCATCTCGCCGGCCAGCGGCGCGCCGGTTTCCTTCATCTTCGCCTTGATCAGCGAGTGGCCGGTCTTCCACATCAGCGGCTTGCCGCCACGCGCCGCGATCTCGTCGAACAGCGCCTGGCTCGCCTTGACGTCGGCGATGATCGTCGCGCCCGGCATGTCCTGCAACACGGGCTGCGCGAGGATTGTGAGGAGCTGGTCGCCCCACACCACGCGGCCCTTGCCGTCGATCGCACCCAGCCGGTCGCCGTCGCCGTCGAAGGCCACGCCGAAGTCCAGCCCGCCGTCCGCCACTGCTTTCCGCAGGTCGAGCAGGTTCTTCTCCTCGGTCGGGTCGGGGTGGTGGTTCGGGAAGTGGCCGTCGATCTCGGTGAACAGCAGCAGGTGCTTGCCAGGTAGCTTCGCGGTCAGCTTCTCGACAATCCGCCCCGCAGCACCATTGCCGCAGTCCCAGGCGAGGTTGAGCGCCGGGCCGTCGAAATTCTTCAGCAGTCGCTCGACGTAGCGGTCCTCGAGATCGACCGTCTCGACTCCGCCGGCGCCGTCCTCCCAGTCGCCCGCCGCCGCCATCGTGCCGATGCCGTGGATGTCGGCGCCGTAAAACGGCCCGTGGCCGAGCATCATCTTGAAGCCGTTGTGGTCGGGAGGATTGTGCGATCCGGTGATCATCACGCCGCCGTCGCAGTTCAGCTCATAGACCGCATAATAGAGCATCGGAGTCGGCCCGCGCCCGATCCGCACGGCGTCGCAGCCCGAAGCGCGAAGCCCTTCGACGAGCGCCGCCTCCAGCGCCGGCGACGACAGCCGCCCGTCATAGCCGACCGCCACCCGCTTGCCGCCCGCACGCCGCACCCGCGTCCCGAACCCCCGCCCGATCGCCCGCGCGTCCGCCTCATGGAGCGTCCGGCCGACGACGCCACGGATGTCGTACTCGCGGAGCGTGGTCGGATCGAAGACGTGGGTCATCAGCACCTCAATTGACTTGGAGCCGCTCATCCCGAGCGAAGGTGGGTTGTCGGCATAACGGTCTAGCCGCTTACCTGTTTCAAGTCGGCTAGCAACACATCCCGCGCCGCGTTGACCCGCGCCGTCAGGTCGGCCGACCCGCCCCGGTCCGGGTGGACCTGCGACACCAGCCGGCGATGCGCGGCTCGGATCGTCTCGCTATCGGCACCCGGCGGCACGCCGAGCACGCCGCGCGCCTCGTCGAGACCCAGCTTCGGCGCCGCCGGCCGCCGCTGCCATGTGTAGAGGCCCGCGGTCGCGCCGCCGAGCGCGATCGCCGGGATCAGCGCGCCGCTCACCAGCTCGCGGAAGGCGAGGATGCCGAGCGCCAGCGGCGCCAGCTTGATCAGCAGCGCCATGTTCAACTGGTTGGTGAATTTGAGGTAGGCGAGGACCGCCGCGCCCAGCAGAACCAGCAGCCCCATCAGCCGGCCGCCGCGGCACGCGGGGCGGCCGTCTCCCACATCGGCAGGTTGAGCCCGGCGATCAGCTCGCGCAACTCGGCGCGCGCCGCGACGTGGCTCATGCTCACTTCCTCGATCGCACCGGTGTCGAGCAGGGTCAGGCCTTTAGGGAACAGCTCGCGGTAGACAACGCGCTCCGAGAGGCCGGGGATGACTCGGAAGCCGATGCGCTTCGACAACTCGTCGAGCGCGCCGCCGACGCGCTTGCGGTTGCGCGCCTCCAGCGTCGACAGGCGGTTGCGGAGCACCACCCAGTCGACCTCGCCGCGATCATGCTTGGCCCGCGCCTTGCGCGCGTCCCACACCAGCTCGGCGTAGAAGCTCGGCCGCTTGACCTTGAAGGTCTCGGCGTCGACCTGCCCGATCAGGTCGAAGTCGACGAAGCTGTCGTTCATCGGCGTGATCAGCGTGTCCGCCTGCGCCATCGCGGCGCGGCCGAGCGCTGAATCGCGGCCGGGCGTGTCGATGACGATGAAATCACGGCCTGCGAATCGCGACATCGCAGCGTCGAACTCGCCAGCGTCGCCATCCGCATCCTTGATCGTCAGCGTCTCGGGTGTCGGCAGGTCGAGGCCGCGCCTGGCGGCGAAGGCCACGCGGTTCTCGATGTAGCGCGCGAAGGTGCGCTGGCGGCCGTCGAGATCGATCGCGCCGACGCGAAAACCCGCATGCGCCAGCGCCACCGCGACATGGACGCCGGTCGTCGACTTGCCGGTCCCGCCCTTCTCGTTGCCGAGCACGATGACGTGCGCCATATCCGCCTTCAAATTGCCCCTGAAACGCGGCCCGTCTTTCGGGCAGCGCCGGGGCCAAGTCAATTCGAGGGGCCGCCCATGCAGACCGTCCGTACCGTCGCCGCGCTCCGCGCCGCCGTCGCCGCCTGGCGGCGCGCGGGAGAGAGCGTCGGGCTGGTACCGACGATGGGCGCGCTCCACGCCGGCCACCTGTCGCTGGTTGGCGAGGCTAGGCAGCGGGCAAAGCGCGTCATCGCGACGATCTTCGTCAACCCGAAGCAGTTTGGCCCGACCGAGGATCTCGACCGCTATCCGCGCCAGGAAGCCGCCGATATCGAAGCGCTGGAGAGCGCCGATTGCGACCTGTTGTTCGCCCCGCCGGTCGAGGAAATCTACCCGGCGGACTTCGCGACCAACGTCAGCGTCGGCGCGCTCGGCGATATCCTGGACGGCGCGGCCCGGCCCGGCCATTTCGACGGCGTCGCCACCGTCGTGTCGAAGATGCTCAACATGGCGCAGGCCGATGTCGCGATCTTCGGGGAGAAGGACTGGCAGCAGCTGGCGATCATCCGCCGCATGGCCGCCGATCTCGATATCCCGACCGCGATCTTCGGCGGCCCGACCGTCCGCGACGCTGATGGCCTCGCCCTGTCCTCACGCAACGCCTACCTCTCGCCCGAGGAGCGCGCCCGTGCCGTCGCCCTGCCGAATACGCTCAAGGCAACCGCCGCGGACATCGCGCTCGGCCGTCCCGTCGCCGACGCGCTCGCCGGCGCGCGCCACGCGCTCGGCAAGGCGGGCTTCGCCGTCGACTATGTCGAGCTCCGCGATGCCGTCACGCTCGAGCCGCTCGCGCAGCCCGATCGCCCGGCCCGCCTGCTCGCCGCGGCGCGCATCGGCCACACCCGGCTGATCGACAACCTCGCGGTCGATCCGCGTTAACCATTCTTTCAGGGGCCCAAGCGAATCATCCCCATCGACCGGAGTCGAGGACCGGCGGAGTGGAGGCGTATCATGGGTCACAGCGAAGCCTACGAACAGATGCTGAGAGCCGCCCGCGCGGGCAAGGCCGACGCTCTCTACAATCTCGGCGTCGCTTACGCGGCCGGCGGCAACGGTCTCCCCATCGACCTCATCGCCGCGCACAAGTGGTTCAACCTCGCAGCCCGCGCTGGCGACGACCGCGCGCCCGAGGACCGCGCCGAACTCGCCGCCGAAATGGCGCCCTTCGAGATCGCCGAAGCGCAGAAACAGGCCCGCGCCTGGCTCGCGGCGGCCTGATCCAGCCTTCCCTCCACTCCGCCGTCCCGGCTTCGCCAGGCTGACGGGCTTTGGTTTTCTAGTTCCTCGTCTTGTCGACCAGCTGGTTCTTGGCGATCCATGGCATCATGGCGCGCAGCTTCTCGCCGACCTGCTCGATCGGGTGCGCCGCCGCGGCCTTGCGCGACGCCTTGAGCTCCGGCTGCCCTGCCCGGTTGTCGAGGACGAAGTCCTTGACGAAGCGGCCCGACTGGATGTCGGCGAGGACGCGCTTCATCTCCTTCTTGGTCTCGTCGGTGATGATGCGCGGGCCGGTCTTGATGTCGCCGTACTCGGCGGTGTTCGAGATCGAGTAGCGCATGTTGGCGATGCCGCCCTCGTACAGCAGGTCGACGATCAGCTTGGTCTCGTGCAGGCACTCGAAATAGGCCATCTCGGGCGCGTAGCCCGCCTCGACCAGCGTCTCGAAGCCCGCCTGGATCAGGTGGGTGATACCGCCGCACAGCACCGCCTGCTCGCCGAACAGGTCGGTCTCGCACTCCTCGCGGAAGTTGGTCTCGATGATGCCCGAGCGGCCGCCGCCGATCGCGCTGGCGTAGCTCAGCGCCACGTCGTGCGCGTTGCCGGTCGAATCCTGCGCGATGGCGATCAGGCACGGCACGCCGCCACCCTTCACATATTCCGAGCGCACAGTGTGGCCCGGGCCCTTCGGCGCCACCATGATGACGTCGATCTCGGCGCGCGGCTCGATCAGCCCGAAGTGGACGTTCAAGCCGTGCGCGAAGGCGAGCGTCGCGCCCGACTTCATGTTGTCGCGGAGATCGGCCTCCCAGATGCCGGCCTGGAGCTCGTCGGGCGTCAGCATCATCAGCACGTCGGCCCAGCCGGCGGCCTCGGCGTTGGTCATCACCTTGAAGCCCGCGCCCTCCGCCTTCTTGGCGGTCGCCGATCCGGCGCGAAGCGCGATCGCGACCTCGGTGACGCCGCTGTCGCGCAGGTTCTGCGCATGGGCGTGGCCCTGGCTGCCATAGCCGACGATCGCCACCTTCTTGCCCTTGATCAGCCCGACATCGGCATCGCGGTCGTAGAAAACGCGCATTGAGAAAGCCCCTTCTGTTCAATCTGCTGAGTCCGTTCGTCCTGAGCTTGTCGAAGGACGTGTTCGCACGGCGGTGCGATCTCGTGGTTCGACAGGCTCACCACGAACGGAGGTGGGTGAATAAGCCGATGCCTTACAGCGCCTCGCGCCCGCGGGCGATGGCGACGACGCCGGTGCGCGCGACCTCAACGAGGCCGACCTCGCGCATCAGCGCCGCGAAGGTGTCGATCTTGTCGGTCGATCCGGTGACCTCGAAGATGAAGCTGCCCGTCGTCGCGTCGACGACGCGGGCGCGGTAGACGTTCGCCAGCCTCAGCGCCTCGTCGCGGTCGAATCCGGTGCCCGTCACCTTGAACAGCGCCATCTCGCGCTCGACGTGGGGGCCGAGCGCCGTCAGGTCCGAGACCTTGTGCACGGGCACCAGCCGGTCGAGCTGCGCCAGGATCTGCTCGATCACCGCCGGGGTGCCGCTGGTGACGACGGTGATCCGCGACACCGCATGGTTCTCCGCGACGTCGGCGACCGTCAGGCTCTCGATATTATAGCCGCGCGATGAGAACAGCCCGACGATGCGCGCGAGGACACCCGCCTCGTTATCGACGACGAGCGAGAGGGTATGGCGTTCGGTTGGAACGATGGCTCGCGTCAAAGCCCCTCTCCCTGGAGGGGAGAGGGGTTGGGGAGAGGGTAGTCGCCGGAAAGGGCTCCGGCGATCGTCTCGCCCACACCTTCGATGTTCGTCAGCGCGTCGTTATTCCAGAATCGCAGCACCCTGTAACCTTGGCTTTCGAGAAATGCAGTCCGCTCGTTGTCGTACGCAACCTGATCAGCATGCTGGCCGCCATCAAGCTCAACGATCAGCTTCGCCGCCGGGCAGGCAAAGTCTGCGATATAGCGTCCGATCGGCACTTGCCGCCGAAATTTCGCGCCATTGAGGCGGCCGGCGCGAAGGATCGACCACAACTTCCTTTCCGCATCGGTCTGTGCAGTTCGCAAGGACTTGGCGCGCGACGTGGCGAGCGCGGCGGTGCGATGCCGGCGACCACCCTCTCCCCAGCCCTCTCCCCTCCAGGGAGAGGGAGCGCTCTCTGCCGCTTCGGTACTCATACGAGCGCCTTGGCGTCTTCGTCGGCCTCGCCGATCGTCTCCGCCGCGTGGAGCATCATTTCGGTGTGCGCGGCGCCCGATGGGATCATCGGGAAGCAGTTGGCGAGCTTCGCCACGCGGCAATCGACCATCACCGGGCCGGGCGCCGCCAGCATGGCGGCGATGCCGTCGTCGAGGTCCTCGGGGCGTTCGATCCGCAGCCCGGTCCAGCCATAGGCCTCGGCGAGCTTGACGAAATCCGGGAGCGCGTCGCTGTAGCTTTCCGCATAGCGGCCGCCGTGGTTCAGCTCCTGCCACTGGCGTACCATCCCCATATATTCGTTGTTGAGGATGAAGATCTTGACCGGCAGGCGGTACTGCGCCGCCGTGGACATCTCCTGGATGTTCATCAGGATCGACGCCTCGCCCGCGATGTCGATCACCAGCGCGTCGGGGTTGGCGATCTGCGCTCCGATCGCGGCGGGCAGGCCGTAGCCCATCGTGCCGAGGCCGCCGCTCGTCAGCCACTTGTTCGGGTCGTCGAAGTGGAAGTGCTGCGCCGCCCACATCTGGTGCTGGCCGACCTCGGTCGAGATGATCGGGTTCAGGTGATGCGTCGCGTCGTAGAGCCGCTTGATCGCCTGCTGCGGCAGGATCTCGGCGCCCTTCTGCTCGAAGGCCAGGCAGTTGACCGCGCGCCAGCCGGCGATGCGGCGGAACCACTCGCCGAGGTCGGCGGCCTGGTGGCCCCGCGCCTTCCACAGCGCCACCATGTCGGCGATCACCGAGCCCGCGTCGCCGACGATGCCGAGATCGACGTGCACGGTCTTGTTGATCGACGAGCGGTCGATGTCGACGTGGATCTTCCGGCTGTCGGGCGAGAAGGCGTCGAGGCGGCCGGTGACCCGGTCGTCGAAGCGCGCGCCGAGGCAGACCATCAGGTCGCAGCCGTGCATCGCCAGATTGGCCTCGTAGGTCCCGTGCATGCCGAGCATGCCGAGCCATTGCGGGCTCGACGCCGGGAAGGCGCCGAGGCCCATCAGCGTCGAGGTCACCGGCGCGCCGGTCAGCGCCGCCAGCTCGCGCAAGGCAGACGAGGCAGACGGTCCCGCGTTGATGATGCCGCCCCCGGTGTAGAGGATCGGGCGCTCGGCCGCGGCGAGCATCTCGACCGCGGTCTCGATCGCGGTGGCGTCTCCCTTCACCTGCGGCTTGTAGGTCTTGTGCTCGACCGACCCGCGCGCCCGATAGCGGGTGCGCGCGACCTGGATGTCCTTGGGGATGTCGACGACCACCGGCCCCGGCCGGCCCGAGGTGGCGATCAGGAACGCCTCGCGGATCGTGTCGGCGAGCTTGTCGGTGTCCTTCACCAGATAGTTGTGCTTGGAGCAGTGGCGGGTGATGCCGACGGTGTCGCATTCCTGGAAGGCGTCGGTGCCGATCAGGTGGGTCGGCACCTGGCCGGTGATGATGACGAGCGGAATCGAATCGAGCATCGCGTCGGCGATGCCGGTGACGGCGTTGGTCGCGCCCGGCCCCGAGGTGACGAGCACGACGCCGGGCTTGCCGGTGGAGCGGGCATAGCCCTCCGCCGCATGGACCGCCCCGCCTTCCTGCCGGACGAGGATGTGACGGATCGCCGACTGCCGGAACAGCGCGTCGTAGATCGGCAGAACCGCGCCGCCGGGATAGCCGAAGATCGTATCGACCCCGAGGTCGGTGAGGACCCGGACAAGCGCTTCGGCGCCGGTGAGATCGGTTGAGGACATGGTTGATCCGATGACAATGCGTGGGGCGGGCTACAGAGATTAAGTTGCGCTGTCAACGGCTATTGGCGCAACTTTATTACGATTTCCTTGATGAAAGCGCCACTTTCGTTCGAGAGGACGCGTCGCCACTCCGCAGTCTGGTTGCGAAACCAGGTGCTCTGCCGCTTGGCGTAATGCCGGGTGTCGCGCCGCGCCTCGTCCGCCGCCTGCGCCAGCGTCGCCTCGCCCGCGAGGTGGCGGGCGAGCGGCGGCACCCCCAGCGCCTTCATCACCGGCCGCTCGGGCGGCAGGCCGCGCGCTAGCAGCGCCTCGACCTCGGCCAGCGCGCCCTCCGCCAGCATCGCGCCGAACCGCGCGTCGCAGCGCGCGTAGAGCGCCTCGCGCTCGATCTCGACGACGGCGGCGTGGAGCGTCACCGCGCCCGACAGCCCGCCCGCCGGCTCGGCCTGCCAAGCCGCCAGCGGCCGGCCGCTGGCACGCACCACCTCGAGCGCGCGGGCGACGCGCTGGCGGTCGGCAGAGTTGAGGCGCGCGGCGGCGTCCGGGTCGTCTCGCTTTAGCGCCTCATAGGCCTCGGCAGGCGGCATCGCCCGCACCGCTTCGCGAACCGTATCGGATACCGGCGGCACCGGCGCGATGCCGTCCAGCAAGGTGCGAAGATAGAGCCCCGACCCGCCGACGAGGATCGGCAGCCGCCCGGCGGCGTGCGCGGCGGCGACCTCGGCCACCGCCATCTCCGCCCAGGCGGCGGCCGAGCACACGGTGTCGCCATCGACGACGCCGTAGAGGCGGTGGGGCGCCCTCGCCTCCTCCGCCGCGGAGGGCCGCGCGGTCAGCACCCTGAGGTCGGCGTAGACCTGGCTCGCGTCGGCATTGATCACCACGCCGTCCGCCGCTTCCGCAAGCGCCAGCGCCAGCGCCGACTTGCCGCTGGCGGTCGGCCCTGCGATGACGGCCAAGGGTGGTTTTGGAGCGTTCATGAACCTTGCGACTTTGGTGGCCGACGGCTTGTCGGCCGGGACGTGCGCGCGCGCAAGCGACGCGTTGCGCGACCTTGGCGGTGAACCTCACGGCCTGAGCTGGACCGAGCCCGGCGTGGCGGCGGACATCAGCTTTGCCGGTGCCGACCTGCACGCCGCCCGCGCCGCGCTCGAAACCGCGCTCCCCGACACCGATGTCATCGTCCAGCCCGCCGAGGGCCGCGCCAAGCGCCTGCTGATCGCCGACATGGATTCCACCATGATCACCGTCGAATGCATCGACGAGCTCGCCGACTATGCCGGCATCAAGACGCAAGTCGCGGCGGTGACCGAGGCGGCGATGCGCGGCGAGCTCGATTTTGTCGCGGCGCTCGACGCGCGGGTCGCGCTGCTCAAGGGCCTGCCCGCCGAGACGGTCGACCGCTGCTATCGCGAGCGGGTCCGCCTGATGCCCGGCGCCCGGGCGCTGGTGCGGACGATGCGCGCCCACGGCGCCTACACGGTGCTGGTTTCCGGCGGCTTCAGCCTGTTCGCGGATCGGGTCGCCGAGGCGATCGGCTTCGAGCGCGCGCTGGCGAACAGGCTGTTGGTCGAAGGCGATGCGCTGGCCGGGGCGGTGGCGCGGCCGGTCGTCGACGCCGGAACCAAGCTGGCGACGCTCAAAAGCGACGCGGCGGCGCGCGGCATCGCGCTCGCCGACTGCCTCGCGGTCGGCGACGGCGCCAACGACATCCCGATGATCGGGGCGGCGGGGCTTGGCGTCGCCTATCACGCCAAGCCCAAGACCGAGGCGGCGGCGGGCGCGGCGGTGCGATTTGGCGACCTCAGCGTGCTTCTCTACGCGCAGGGCTACGCCCGCACTCTCTGGTCGGCATAGCCGGATTTACGGTCCATTACGGAACAAAGCCCTCAGTCGGCGGTTTGGCTACGTAAGCCATGGGGCATCATGGCACTTGCTTGGGGGTTGGGGTGACCAGCGATTTTGGTGAAGTCCAGCGGTCGCCGGGTAGCCTGTCCGGCAGGCGCGTGCTGATCGTCGAGGACGAGGTGATCGTCGCCTTCAACATGGAATGTGAGGTCGAGGACGCCGGCGGTGTCGTCGCGGGTCCGGCCTATAGCGTCGGCGAGGCGCGGCTGCTGGTCGACGGCGCCGACGTCGCCATACTCGACATCAACATCAACGGCGAGCAGATCTGGGCGATCGCCGACATCCTGCGCGCCCGCTCTATCCCCTTCGTCTTCGCCAGCGCCAATTGCCAGGATCCGAACGCCATCCCCGCGAAATATGCCGACGTTCCCTGCTTCGACAAACCCGTGTCCATGACCCGCCTGATCGCGACGCTCTCCGATCTCACCTCGGCCGAAATAGCCGCCTGATTCCTTTCCCCTGGAGGAGAGCGCTCAGCAGCTCGGCGTCTTCCCCGCCGCCCGCGCCTTCGCGACTTCGGCGCGCGCCAGCGCCAGGTCGGCCAGGAACGCCGGATTCTCGATCTCCGCCGCGTATACCGCCGAGCCGACCAGTCGTCCCGCCATCACATCGCTCGGATAATGGACGCGGCAGGCGACGCGGTTGTCGCCGATCGACGCGCCGAAGGCGATCGCATCATCGCGCCGCCCCGGCGCGAGGCTCGCCAGCGCGAAGCCCCAGAGCCAGCCGGTCGCGGCATAGCCGCTGGGATAGGACGTGCTGCCCATCCCCGCCTTGGCCTTGGGGTCGCACGCTTGCGCGCCGGGCTCGTCGGTATAGGGGCGCGGCCGTTTGTAGAGCGCCTTGACCCGCCCCGCCGTCCGCTCGGCATCGGTGCCGAGCCGTTCCAGCAGGCGGAGCGTCACCGGCGTCGTCGCGGGATCGAGCGCCGCGCCGATCACGCAACTGACATGCGCGCGCATCGCGGCGGACGACGGATCGAGCTCCTCGGCCGCGCGCTTCCACGTCGCGTCGCCGATACGCGCGCGCGCCGCCCGGTGCGCGGCGCGGTCGGCGGCGAAGGCCGGCGTGCCGGGCGCCGGCGGCGGCGCGATGAACCGCGTCGCGTCGGGAAGTGCCGAAGCGTCGAGATAGCCGGGCGGCATGCCTTGCGCGACCGCCGCGGAGATCGCGACGGTCGATGCCGCGACGATCCAAATCCAGGCGTGGCTCATCCCAATCCCCTTGAATCAAGGCCAAAAATCGCCGCCCCTTGATGTCGCGGCGGCCACACCCGATCTTTTTAGCAAGTTCCTTCGTTGACCGAAGGCGAATTCTCCCGGAGATTATCCCCCATGCCGTCATTCGCCCGCGAACTCGAGCATACGCTCCACAACGCTCTCGCCGAGGCGAGCCGCCGCCACCACGAATATGCCACGCTGGAGCATCTGCTCTTCGCGCTGATCGGAGACAGCCACGCCAGCGCGGTGATGAAGGCCTGCGGGGTCGACGTCGAGGAGCTGGCCGGCCAGGTCACGCTCTATCTCGATACCGAGCTCAATTCGCTGAAGGCCGACGGCAACGTCGAGCCGAGCCCGACCGCGGGCTTCCAGCGAGTCGTCCAGCGCGCGATCCTGCACGTCCAGTCGTCGGGCCGCGACGAAGTGACCGGCGCCAACGTGCTGGTCGCGCTGTTCAGCGAGCGCGAAAGCCACGCCGTCTACTTCCTGCAGCAGCAGGACATGACCCGCCTCGACGCGGTCTCCTTCATCAGCCACGGCGTCGCCAAGAGCGGCGCATCGGAGCCGCGCCTCGCCAAGGGCGCCGACAAGTCGGAGGAGGAGCGCGAGGCGCGCCCCGAAAAGCCGCAGTCGAAGGGCAACGAGTCGGCGCTGAAGCAGTTCACCGTCGATCTCAACGAGAAGTCGAAGGCCGGCAAGGTCGATCCGCTGATCGGCCGCATGGCCGAGGTCGACCGCACGATCCAGATCCTCTGCCGCCGTTCGAAGAACAATCCGCTCTATGTGGGCGATCCCGGCGTCGGCAAGACCGCGATCGCCGAAGGCCTCGCCCGCAAGATCGTCGAGGGCCAGGTTCCCGACGTCCTGAAGGAAGCGGTGATCTACTCGCTCGACATGGGCGCGCTGCTCGCCGGCACCCGCTATCGCGGCGACTTCGAGGAGCGGCTGAAAAACGTCGTCAACGAGCTCGAGAAGCTGCCGAACGCCGTTCTCTTCATCGACGAGATCCACACCGTAATCGGCGCCGGCGCGACCTCCGGCGGCGCAATGGACGCGTCGAACCTGCTGAAGCCCGCGCTATCCTCGGGCGCGATCCGCTGCATCGGATCGACGACCTACAAGGAGTTCCGCAACCACTTCGAGAAGGACCGCGCGCTGCTGCGCCGCTTCCAGAAGATCGACGTGGTGGAGCCGACCGTCGAGGACACGATCAAGATCCTCTCCGGGCTCCGCGGCTATTTCGAGGAGCATCACAAGCTCCGCTACACGCCCGACGCCATCAAGGCGGCGGTCGAGCTGTCGTCGCGCTACATCAACGACCGGAAGCTCCCCGACAAGGCGATCGACGTGATCGACGAGGCGGGCGCCTCGCAGATGCTGGTCGCGGTGTCGAAGCGGAAGAAGGTCATCACCGCCAGGGAGATCGAGGCCGTCATCGCGACGATGGCGCGCATCCCCCCGAAATCGGTGTCGAACGACGACAAGCAGGTGCTGGCAACGCTGGAGCCCGATTTGAAGCGCGTGGTCTTCGGCCAGGATGCGGCGATCCACGTCCTGTCTTCGGCGATCAAGCTCAGCCGGGCGGGCCTGCGCGAGCCCGACAAGCCGATCGGCAACTATCTGTTCTCCGGCCCCACCGGCGTCGGCAAGACCGAGGTCGCGCGCCAGCTCGCCAACATCATGGGCATCCCGCTCCAGCGCTTCGACATGTCCGAATATATGGAGCGCCACTCGGTCAGCCGGTTGATTGGCGCGCCCCCGGGCTATGTCGGCTTCGACCAGGGCGGCCTCCTGACCGACGCGGTCGATCAGCAGCCGCACTGCGTCCTGCTGCTCGACGAGATCGAGAAGGCGCATCCGGACCTGTTCAACATCCTTCTGCAGGTGATGGACAACGGCAAGCTCACCGACCACCACGGCAAGACCGTCGATTTCCGCAACGTCATCCTGATCATGACCACCAACGCCGGCGCGTCGGACATGGCGCGCGAGTCGATCGGCTTCGGCCAGGCCGGGCGTGAGGATGTGCAGGAGGAGGCGGTGAAGAAGCTCTTCACCCCTGAATTCCGCAACCGCCTCGATGCCATCGTGCCGTTCGATTACCTGCCGACCCCGGTGATCGGCATGGTCGTCGACAAGTTCATCCTGCAGCTCGAGGTGCAGCTCGCCGAGCGCGAGGTGCATGTGGCGCTGGACGACGACGCGAAGGCCTGGCTGATCGAGCGCGGCTACGATCGTCTCTATGGCGCCCGCCCGATGGCCCGCCTCATCCAGGAGAAGATCAAGCAGCCGCTCGCCGAGGAACTGCTGTTCGGCAAGCTCGTCCACGGCGGCGAGGTGGTGGTGCACCTTAAGGACGGCGCCCTCTCCTTCGAGATCACCGCCGCCGCGCCAAAGGTGAAGCGCGGCTTCAAGAAGAAGGAAGTGGAGGGCGCCGGCCCTCCCGCCGACGAGGCCGTTTAGCGTTTAGGCGCTCGGCGCGACACCAACACGCTACCGTCATCCCGGCGAAAGCCGGGACCCAGACGATCGGCCGACTGGGTCCCGACTTTCGTCGGGATGACGGTTGTTGTTAAATGCGCGAATGGAAAAAGGCGGCTGGGTCTACCTCTTGGCGTCGCGCCGGAATGGAGCGCTCTATTGCGGCGTAACGAATGACCTCGCCCGCCGCGTCTGGGAACATCGGGAAGGCGTGGCCGACAGCTTCACCCGCAAATACGGCATCAAGACCCTGGTCTGGGCCGAGCAGCACGAAGACATCCGTGAAGCGATCGTCCGCGAAAAGCGCATCAAGGAATGGCGCCGCGCCTGGAAAATGGAGCTGATCGAAAGCGTAAATCCCGATTGGCGCGACCTGTATCCAGAACTGTGAAGCCGTCCCCCAATGACCACCGTCATCCCGGCGAAAGCCGGGACCCAGACGGTCGTCCCGCTGGATCCCGGCTTTCGCCGGGATGACGGAGGGGTTTGGATGTGAAGCAATTGCTTACGACGCTTGCGGCTTCCCAAATCCCCGGCGCATAATGCGCCGATGAACCGCCGCCTCGCCGCCGCCGCCGCGCTCGCCCTCGCCGCCCTCGCCTTCGCGCGGCCGGCGACCGTCAACCTCTCCTTCGCCCACGCGGACGACCCCAGCCCGCGCCGCTTCGAGGCGAGCGCTCAGGTGCTCGGCCTCGCGGTCGGGCTGGTCCTGAGCTGGTCGCAGCACGCGCCCGTCACGCGATGAGCGATCGCCCGCCGATCACCCAGGCGATGATCGACCTATACGACGAATTCACCCACGTCACCTTCGACCGCCGCCGCCTAATGACCGGCCTCGCGCGCCTCGCCGGCGGCAGTGCTGCGGCCTGCTCCGTGCTGCCGCTGCTCCAGGCCTCGCCCGCCGCCGCTGCGATCAGCGCCGCCGACGATCCGCGCCTCATCACCACCAAGCTCGGCTGGCTCGGCGCCGGCGATGTGCCGATGACCGGCTACATGGCGCGCCCGAAGACGACCCGCGCCAAGCTCCCCGCGGTGATGGTGATCCACGAGAACCGCGGCCTCACCCCGCATATCGAGGATGTCGCGCGCCGCATCGCGCTCGAGGGCTTCGTCGCGCTCGCGCCCGATTTCCTGAGCCCCGCCGGCGGCACCCCGTCCGACGAGGACCAGGCGCGAACGATGATCGGCGCGCTCGATCCCGCCCAGACCGTCGCCCACGCCGTCGCGACCGTGAAGTATCTCGCCGACGATTTCGTCCCCGCCTCGGGCAAGGTCGGCGCGGTCGGCTTTTGTTGGGGCGGCGGCCTCGTCAACCGCACCGCGATCGCCGCCGGCAAGCAGCTAAAGGCCGGCGTCGCCTATTACGGCATGATCCCCGCCGACCTCACCCAGGTCGGCGCGATCAAGGCGCGCATGCTGCTCCACTACGGCGGCCTCGACATGCGATTGAACGCCGGCATCCCCGCCTACCGCGCAGCGCTGGAAGCCGCCAAGGTCCGCCACGAGATCTTCGTCTACGAGGGCGCCAACCACGCCTTCAACAACGACACCAGCGCCGCCCGCTACGACAAGCCCGCCGCCGACCTCGCCTGGGGCCGCACCATCGCGCTGTTCAAGGACGCGCTGAAGCCGGGACCGCTTGGGGTTTAAATCGGTCCTCATCGCCCGCGTCCGCTGTCACCCCAGTTCCGGCCTATATGTCCGCGATCGCGCTGCGTAAGCGGACGCTCCGAGATGCTATCCGGGCCAATGCTTTCGGGGCTCTTCCTGAGCAAGGGCCATCGTGTTTGAGTCGCGCTCTTCGATGTTGATGACGTGCTTCGCAGAGAAGGGCAGCTCTGTGCCGAGCCAGAATTCCTCGTTTTCCGCGATGGCGTCCGGCTCATTATCGAGGACACCGAGATATCCGCCCGGAATCAACTTCCGCACGAGAACCCACATTCGCTCTATCGCTACATTCTCGTTCTCGTTGTCGACGCTGATCCGGAAGATCAGCTTGGCAAGGTCTCCGGGTTGGAGTGCTTCTCGCCTGCTCCGCTCGGGCAACCAAAAGGTCTCTGGTGCTTCGGCGTGATAAGCCTCGCCGTCGTCAAGGCACCACCCGTCAATCCCAAAGTCTGGTTCGCGCATCAAACGAGCTTAGCGCGATGGCGGGCGTCCGCAAATGCTGTCGCTTGCTTGAAAAGCGGACGTGTCGCCGTCCACCAAAAGCCGACACCGGCCTGACTAGTGCCGCTTGAAATACTGCACCTCGCGCTCGTGCTTCTCGGCTGCCTCGCGGCTCTTGAAGGTGCCGAGGTTCTTGCGCTTGCCGGTCTCGGCGTCGAGCTTGCGCGAATAGAGGCGGTACTCGCCTGACTTCAGTTTGCGGATCATTGGATCGCTCCCTTCCCGCGCTTCAATTCACGGACGCCCTGCGACGTTCCCCGCCTTGCCAAGCCCCTCGCGCCCGTCGATGATCGGCCAACATATCAGGGAGTGAGATCGATGGTCCGTGCGGGTAAGGTGTTGATGCTGGCGGCGATCGCCATGCTGTCGTCCTCGGCGCTGGCGCAGCTTAGCGACATCCCCGCGACCAAGTTCGCGGCGCCGACCGCCGGCTACGACTACGTCAAGCGCGTGGTCATGGTGCCGATGCGCGACGGCACCAAGCTCTACACCGTGATCGTCGTGCCCAAGGGCGCGAAGGGCGCGCCGATGATCCTGACGCGCACGCCCTACAACGCCGCCAAGCGCGCCCAGCGCTCCGACAGCCCCAACATGCTCGGCATCCTGCCGCAGGGCGACGAGGTGTTCGTGCGCGACGGCTACATCCGGGTCTTTCAGGACGTCCGCGGCAAATACGGCTCGGAGGGCGACTATATCATGACGCGCCCCGTCATCGGCCCGCTCAACCCGACCAAGGTCGATCACGTCACCGACGCTTGGGACACCATCGACTGGCTGGTCAAGAACGTCCCCGAGTCGAACGGCAAGGTCGGCATGCTCGGCTCTTCCTACGAGGGCTTCACCGTCGTCATGGCGCTGCTCAACCCGCACCCGGCGCTGAAGGTCGCGGCGCCCGAGAGCCCGATGGTCGACGGCTGGATGGGCGACGACTGGTTCCACTACGGCGCGTACCGCCAGAACAACCTCGACTATTTCACCGAGCAGACCGGCGAGCGAGAGGAGGGCAAAGCGCTGCCGCGCCCCGGCTACGACGATTACGAGACCTTCCGCGCCGCCGGCTCGCTCGGCGCCTACGCCAAGGCCAACGGGCTCGACGCGCTGCCCGGATGGCGGAAGACCACCGAGCATCCCGCCTACGACGCCTTCTGGCAGGGCCAGGCGCTCGACAAGCTGGTCGCCGCGCACCCGTCGAACGTCCCGACGATCTGGGAACAGGGGCTGTGGGACCAGGAGGACATGTGGGGCGCGGTCCACAGCTATGCGGCTCTGAAGGCCGCGGGCCACGCCGCCAACAACCACCTCGTCATGGGTCCGTGGCGGCACAGCCAGGTCAATTACGACGGCTCCTCGCTCGGCCCGTTGAAGTTCGAGGGCGACACCGCGCTTCAGTTCCGCCGCGACGTGCTGAAGCCGTTCTTCGACCAATATCTGAAGGACGGCGCGCCGCCCGCGAACATCCCGGCAGCGATGATCTACAACACCGGCGAAAACCATTGGGACCGCTTCGCCACGTGGCCGCTCGCTTGCGAGACGGGCTGCGCCGCGCCGATGAAGCCGCTCTACCTGCAGAAGGAGGGCGGCCTGTCGTTCGCCGCGCCGGGCGCCGGGGACGGCGGCGACAGCTACGTCTCCGATCCCGCCAAGCCCGTCCCCTATGTGCCGCGCCCGGTGAGCTTCGCCGATGGCGACCGCTGGAAGCAGTGGCTCGTCACCGACCAGCGCACCGTTGCCGACCGCACCGACGTGCTGGTCTACCAGACCCCTGTATTGACCGCCCCCGTCCGCATCAGCGGCGCGCCGTCAGCCGACATCGTCGCGACGACGACCGGCACCGATGCCGACTGGGTCGTGAAGCTGATCGACGTCTACCCGGACGAGGTGCCGTCGAACCCGACGATGGGCGGCTACCAGCTGCCGATCGCGATGGACATCTTCCGCGGCCGCTACCGCGACAGCTTCGAGCACCCGACCGCGATTCCCGCGAACAAGCCGCAGCACTACAAATTCGTGTTGCCGAGCGCCAACCACGTCTTCCTGCCCGGCCACCGCATCATGGTGCAGGTCCAGTCGAGCTGGTTCCCGCTCTACGACCGCAACCCCCAGACCTTCGTGCCGAACATCTTCTTCGCCAAGCCGGGGGATTACAAAAAGGCGACGCAGACCGTCCTGCACTCGGGCGCGCAGGCGAGCGCGGTCTGGCTGCCCGTGGTGCCTTAGGAACGGACGTGTGAGAAGGCCTCGCATTTCCGTCCAAACTGAACGCGATGTTCATTGTGTTCTGAATGAAGCCCGTCGACATTCTGCGGATGCACGTCTTGGCATCGGATTACCGTTCGGAATTCCTATCCTGTCCTCAGCTGGTTCGCTTCGAACTAGGCCGAGGTCGGGATGGCTTTGAGCCAACGCTCCTCATCAAAGCCAGTACGCTACTTTTAAAGTATATTGTCAGCGGAGTTCCTCTTCGGCTCCTTTTGGCCAAGGTAGCTGATCGCCTACTGTACGCAGTCCAGGTCGGCGACGATAAAAATAAGCCGGCTGGAATTTGGTCCATTCTTGAAAACGAAAGAGAACGAGACGCTCTCGCGGGCCTTGCGAGAGGTGAAAAGTGCCAAGTTTTTCTATTTAACGAGTTGGCATTAAATGTCGCCTGGGTCGAAGCCGAACTGTCAGGCCAAATTTTGGCTGCCCCTCACCTCCTAGCGTCACTAGAATTTGGTCGTATCGACCAACACAGATTTGCGGAGCACGCCTCAGCTTTGCTCGGGAAGCTTCATCTGGGCGAAGCACTCGGTGTGGACGGGCTGACAGCCGATATTCAGGTCAGCCAGGAATGGTCATCCGTACACAATACGCTGGTAACCAATAGCGCGACCGACAGCCCCGTTAACTTGTTCGACAAAAATGAGGGCAGTCAACAAGAAGAGCTTATTATATGGCTGGCGGATAACCTGCATCCTAACGGGGCAACCCGAAGTCCCCAAATTCCGAAGGGAAAAGGAACGAGAGAACTCATCGATGCTGTTTTAAGCCATGAATTTGGCACGATAATCTTTGAATCGAAAACCCTCGCCATTTTCTCACGTAACAATCTACCTGACAGGGTCAAGCTATCTCGAGACGTCTCGGGACATTTGTGTAAAGCCACAGCACAACTGCAGGGCGCGATTAGAAATTTGAAGACGGGCATTCGTGTGACCAACCTTGAGGGCGAGGTTCTCGATATTGAACGAAATCAGCCCATTCATGCTGTGATTTTGGTTCCCGACTTAGAACTCGTCGAGATTGGCCAAAGAGCCGAGATGATTATGCTGTTTGAGTTTATGCAAGAAACTCGGGGATTGTTGCACATTCTCGATCCGGCCGAATTACTTCGAATGGTACAAGCCGCTGAGATGATCTCGGCCCGGAGTAAAACTACAACACCGATGATGGCGTTTGACTACTACCTTATGGAACGAGCGAAGAAATCTATAGAGCTAAAGCGTCTTTGCTTTTCGATGCTGTTGCGTTTTGAGGGCGATGCGTCCTAGCCTAGCGCGCCATCGCTGCGCTTTGTAGCAAGGCGCGCAAGCGCGCTGGGGCGAGTGGCTTGTGCAGCAACGGCACGCGAAGCGCCTGGGCGCGCGCGATGATCGCGGGATCGAGGTCGCCGGTGACGAGCGCCATCGCGGGCATCGGCGTGAGAGGCATGCCAGCGATCGCCGACAGCAACGACAAGCCATCGGTGTCGCCGCGAAGGCGATAATCGGCGAGCACCAGCGCGAAGCTTGATCCGTCCAGCGCCGCCCAGGCAGCCTCGGCCGTGGCCACGATCTTGGCGCGAACGCCCCAGCTCGTCAGCAGTTGGCCAAGCGCTGCGCTTACGGCCACGTCGTCATCGACGACCAAGATCGGCAGCCCGGCCAAGCGATCGTCGGTGCCTGGCACGAGTATCTCTCCCCTGCGCGCGAGCGGCGCCTCGGTCAGCGGCTGCTCGAACGAGAATCGCGTTCCCCGCCCCGGCCGTGAGCGGAGCGCGATGCGGCCGCCGAGCAGCTCCACCGAGCGGCGGGCGATCGACAGGCCGAGGCCCATGCCCTTGCGGCGGTCGCGCTCCGGATTTCCGACCTGGACGAAGTCGTCGAAGATGCGCTCCTCGTCCTCCGGCGCGATGCCGATGCCGGTATCCCACACCTCGAAGCGCAGGCGAGCGCCGCGCCGCCGCGCTGCGAGCAGCACGCCCCCGCTCTCGGTGTTGCGAAGCGCGTTCGACAGCAGGTTGGCGAGGATCTGCTCGACCAGCATCGGATCGGTCGACACCCATTCGCCATCGGAGCGGAAGCGCAGGTCGAGACCGCGCTCGGCCGCGGCGGGGCGGAAATAGTTCGACAGCCGGTCGAACAGCGCATCGACCGACACCGGCTCCCGGGTTGCGACGACGACGCCGGCCTCAAGCCGCGAGACGTCGAGCAAGCCGTTGAACAGGCTCTCCAGCGCCGCGACATTGGCCTGGATGTCGCCGACGATCGCCCGCGCCTTGCGGTCGAGCCGCAGCGATTCGAGCGAGGCCGAGAACAGGGTCAGCGCGTAGAGCGGCTGGCGAAGATCGTGGCTGGCGGCGGCGAGGAATTGCGACTTGGCCAGGTTGGCGAGCTCGGCGCGGCGGCGCGCGTCTTCTGCCTCGCCTTTCTGGACCACCAGCTCGTCGAGCAGCGCGAGATTCTCGAAGCGGATGCGAAAGCCCTCGTCGATCGTTCGCGCCTGCACCCGGCAGAACAGCAAGAGGATGCCGGCGTAGCAGGCCGAGGCGACCCCGAGCGCGATATGCCCGCTGTCGCCGAGCATCAGCATGCGGACGAGCACGCAGCCGAAAATCCCGCCGACGAAAGCGTAGAGGCCCGATGGGTTATAGGCGTTGCCCGACACGCTGCCGCCGCTGATTCCGTAAAGGCCGCACATCGTCAGCGCGAGCGTGATCGGCTGGTCGAGGTGGACGAAGAGGAAGGCGGTCGAGCCCCACATCAGCCCGGCCAGCGCCATATAGGCGGTGTAGGCGCGCGCCCATCGATCGAGGTCGGGATGGGCGCGGCGGTGGAAGGCGGCGACGAGCCCGAAGCGCGCGCCTTGCGTCAGCACTTGAGCGGCCACCCACAGCGCGATCGTCGTGGCGCTCGTATAAGGCAGCCCGGTGACGATCATGTAGACCGTGACCACCGCCGCCGCCGCGGCCGAATTGCGCGCCTGGACGTAGAGCGTGCGGATCGCCTCCGCGCGGATCGGGTCCACTAAGCGGCGAGCCCGAGTTCGCGGGCGCGCAGGATCGCCTGCACCCGGCTATGCACGCCGAGCAGCTGGAAGACCTCGGTCATGTGCGCGCGCACCGTCCGCTCGGCGATGCCGAGGCGGTGGCGGATCTCCTTGTTGCCGTGCCCCTCGCACAGCAGCCGCAGCACCTCGGCCTGGCGGTCGGTGAGCGATGGCGGCTCGGCCCCCCCTCTGGCGGCGCGTCGAAGGCGAGGCAGCCGCCAAGCACCGCGTCGATCGCCGCGACGATCGCCTCCGCCGGCGCCGCCTTGGCGATGAAGCCGCTCGCCCCGCTGCGCCCCACCCGGTGGCGCGTCGCCGGGTCCTCGCGGCCCGAGATGACGACTCGGGGCACCGTTGGGTGCAGCCGGCCGATCGCCTCCAACGCCTCGACGCCGTCGCCGTCGGGCAGCTGGATGTCGACGATGATCAGGTCGACCGGCAACCCGCCGTCGAGCGCCGCAAGCCCCTCGGCCGCCGAGCCGGCAAGGCGCAGCGTCCAGCCCGGCCGGCGGTCGCGCAGCATCTGCGCGAAGCCATCGCGGAACAGCGGATGATCATCGACCAGCAGCAGGCAAGCGCTCATGCCGCCCTCCCCTCTCAGACCCGAGAGTGCGGCACCCCCGCGCGGGCAGCAAGCCGGGAATCGCCGCAGGCCGGGTGCCTAAATAGGCAATTTACCGGGGCTAACCGATCGTTAAGGGTCCGCTGACACCGAATAGGGGGCAACCATGCGGTCGATCGTTCAGTTGAGTTTTGCGGGCCTTATGCTGGCCTGCGCGGTTCCGGCGATGGCGACGGCGTCGCTCAGCACCTTCGCCGAGTCGATCACGGAGAGCGGCGACTATAGCAGCGCGGGCGGCACGAGCTTCGCGTCGGTCACCGGCGCATCGGCCTCGATCAGCCCGAACGGGCCGACGCTGTCCGCGCAGGCGGTGAGCGAACCCGGCATTGCCGGCGCCTCCGCGAGCGCGCGCCTCCTCTACAATTTCTCGATCAACCTCGGCGGGGCGTTCACCTATAGTCCCGATGGCTCCGCGCACGTCGTCTCGGTTCCGTTGGTGATCACCTATGCGGGCCGGGCCGACGGCGGCGGCGGATTCTCGCAGGCCGTCATCGACCTGACGGTGCGCGGCGCCTCGGGAACACAATTCGAGGACGGCCTCAACTGCAGCCCCGATAGCAGCAGCGGTTGCGGCAGCATCAGCCGGTCGTCGGCGTTCGACTTCGCCTATCTGTTCGACAACGGCGCGGGCCAGGTCGACCTCCACACCACGGGCGAGATCGAGATGTACACCTATGCCTCGGCCCAGGACCTATACGGCTCGGGCTTCGAGGCTTATGCCGATCTCGACCCGACGCTGTCGATCGACCCGACGTTCGCGGCGGCGCACCCCGAATTCTCGCTGACCGTCGAGACGCTACCGGCCGCGCCGGTGCCCGAGCCGGGCGAGTGGGCGATGATGATCGCGGGGCTTGGCCTTGTCGGCGGCGTGGCACGGCGGCGGCGGGCGTCAGCTCGAACCCGCGGATAGCGTCGGCCAGGCACGCCAGGTGCCGACGGCGTAGGCGATGCCGTAGACCAGCACGATCGCCGAGCTCCACCACCAGAACGGCGACATCATCGCCGGGCGGAGCGCGAGGATCGCGAGCGGCGCGAGGGCGCGCGAAAGATAGACGCCACTGACGAGCACCAGCACGGTGCGAAGCAGCGGCAAGCGCAGGATGAGACCGGCCCCGGACAAGGCATACAGTCCCCAGACGGCGAGAACGCCGGCGATCAGCAGGGTCACCGGCGCCGGCCGCCACCAATCCCGCTCCGCCATTCGCGCGATCCGCTCGCCCGCGCCGAGGAAGCGATACCAGGCGGCGCCGCCCGCGATGCAGGCGAGATGGAGAAGCGACGCGGCGATGCTCAGCCCGCCGCCCGCGATCAGCCAACGATTCCCGTCCATCCCGTCGCCCCTTTGGAAGGGACGTTAGGCGAGTGGCACGACGAAGGCTACGCCGGGTGGCGAATCGACGGCGTCAGGGGCGATCCTTCGTCCCAGGCTGGCGCAGGAGCAGGAGAGCTCCCGCGCCGAGCAGGCCGAAGACGATCAGGACTGCGAAGACGGCGATCATCGCGCCGCCGCCGCCTGCGCCGCGCAGTGCATGGCGATCGGCTTTGGCGTCAGCATGACGAGCGAGCCGCGAACCTTGTCATGCTCGTCCCTCGCGAAGCGGATGGCGTCCTCGCGGCTGACGAACAGGCCTTCAACCAGACCGTGATTTTCCTGGACCACCCAGTGGCCGTGGCCATCCTGGCCGACGAGGAAAACGGTGAAATCCTTCTGATGCTCCTTCGGCATGGCGTATTGCGCCATTTCGAACTCTCCATTGCGGGCGGTTCGGTGCCCAGTCCGGTGGCGCCAAAGCGGCGCACGCCGATCAAATAAGCGGTGCGGCATAGCGTAACGAGGCGAAGGTCACGCCGCCGGCATATGGATGGCATAAAGGCGCTCGCGCCGGCGCGCGTCAGATTTCCATCTGGCTTCCGAGCTCGACGACCTGCTGGACGGGAAGCTTGAAGAAGCTCATCGGCGTCTCGGCGTTCCTGACCATCGCCGCGAACAGGTGCTCGCGCCAGAGCGCCATGCCGGGCTTGCGCGACGGCACCAGCGTCTGCCGGCTGAGGAAATAGCCCGTGGTGATCGGGTTGTAGGCCGGGTCCTGCGCCAGCACCGGCGCCAGCGCCGCCGGCAGATCGGGGCTTTCGGCGAAGCCGTAGCGGACGATGACGCGGCTGAAGCCCGCCTCCAGCGTCTCGGCGACGAGCCGCGCGCCGTCGGCGACGTGCGGCGTCAGCGCGGTCTCGACCGTCACCACCAGCACGCGCTGGTGCATGACGAGATTATATTTGAGGTTGTGCAGCAGCGCCGGCGGCGCGCCGTCGCGGCTCGTCGTCAGGTAGATCGCAGTCGCGGGCACGCGCTGGACGCCAGCGCTGGATTTCAGGAACAGCGGCAGCGGCATGGTTTGCGCCGCGAGCGCGTCCCTCACCAGGCCCCGGCCCCGCCGCCACGTGTCGAACACCAGCACCAGCACCAGCGCGATCGCCACCGGCAGCCAGCCGCCGTCGAGGAACTTGGTCGAGGACGCCGCGAACAGCCCGAGGTCGAGCGCCAGCAGCACGGCGTAGAGCGGCACCGCCCAGATCGGGTTCCAGCGCCAGACGCGGAACACCATCAGGCCGATCATCAGCGTCGTCAGCACCATCGTCGCGGTGACCGCCAGGCCGAAAGCGGCGGCGAGCGCGCTGGAACTGCGGAAGCCGAGGACGAGCGCGACGACCGCAATGAACAACAGGACATTGACCGCCGGGGCATAGACCTGGCCGCGGGTCTCGCTCGACGTGTGCAAGATGTTGACGCGAGGCAGATAGCCGAGCTGCACCGCCTGCTGGGTGACTGAAAAAGCGCCGCTGATGATCGACTGGCTGGCGATCACCGTCGCGAAGGCGGCGAGCACCAGCAGCGGCACCAGCATCGCGGCCGGCACCATCAGGTAGAAGGGGGAGCGGATCGCAGACGGGTCGGACAGCACCAGGGCCGACTGTCCCGCGTAGCACAGCAGGAGGGCGGGCAGCGCCAGCCACAGCCAGGCGCGGGCGATCGAGCGCCGCCCGAAATGACCCATGTCGGCGTAGAGCGCCTCGGCCCCGGTGATCGCCAGGACGACGGTGCCGAGCGTGAAGAAGGCGCGCAACGGATCGGCCACGACGAAGCCGGCCGCATAGGCCGGGTTGACCGCCGCGAGCACCGCCGGATTGGCCGCGACCTGCGCCGCGCCGAGCACCGCGATCGTCACGAACCACAGCGTCATCACCGGGCCGAACAGCGTACCGACCAGGCCGGTGCCATAGCGCTGGATCGCGAACAGCCCGGCGACGATGGCGAGCGTCACCGGAATGATCAGCTCGCCGAAGCCGGGGTTGAGCAGCGTCAGCCCCTCGACCGCCGAGAGGATCGAGATAGCGGGGGTGATCACCGCGTCGCCGTAGAACAGCGCGGTCGCGATCAGCGCCGCCCAGGCGACGGCGGGAAGCAGCGGCGACTTGCGCGCGACTCGCTGGATCAGCGCCAGCAGCGCGAAGCTGCCGCCCTCGCCCCGGTTGTCGGCGCGCATCGCGATGAAGACGTATTTGACCGTGACGACGAGGATCAGCGCCCAGACGAGCATCGACAGCACGCTCAGCACATGGAACTGATCGAGCGGCAGCCGGTGGTGGTCGATGAAGCTCTCGCGGAAGGCGTAGAGCGGGCTGGTTCCGATGTCCCCGAAGACAACGCCGGTGGCGCCGAGCATGCGTTTGAAGCTAGGCCGGGCGCCGGGTCGCGTCATGCCGGCAGAATGGCACGGTGTTCCAATAGGTAAAGGGCTATCGCGAGCGGCCGCCTACCGCGCCAGCCGCCCGTCGGCGATCGCGCTTTCCTCGAACACGAACAGCACGTCGGGATCGGGCTGCTCGATCTCGGCGGCGATCGCCGGCGGCGCGATCTTGTGGAGCAGATGACGAATGATCGCCTTGCGCGTCCGCTTCTTGTTGTTGGCGCGAACGCAGACCCACGGCGCGAACGGCGTATGGGTCGCAAGCAGCATCGCATCGCGGGCGTCCGAATAGTCCGTCCACTTCTTCTGCGCGACTGCGTCCATGTCGGACACCTTCAACGCCTTCAGCGGATCGGTCCGGCGCGCGTCGAGACGTTCCTTCTGCTCGTCCTTCGAGATGTCGAGCCAGACCTTCACCAGCCTGATGCCGCTCTCGACCAGCATCCGCTCGAAGTCCGGCGCGTCGCGCAGGAACTGCGCCTGCTCGGCCGGGGTCGCGAAGCCCATGACGCGCTCAACGCCGGCGCGGTTGTACCAGCTGCGGTTGAAGATCACGATCTCCCCCGCCTCCGGCAGGTGCGCGACGTAACGCTGGAAATACCATTGGCTGCGCTGGTGCTCGCCGGGCTTGGGCAGCGCCACCACCCGCGTCGCGCGCGGCGACAGATATTCGACGATCCGCTTGATCGAGCCGTCCTTGCCCGCCCCGTCGCGCCCTTCGAGCACGAGCACCGCACGCTCGCCGCTCTTGATCGCCGCGATCTGAGTCTGGACCAGCGCCAGCTGCAGCCGCTCCAGCGAGTCGAGGCCGTCGTCGTCCAGCTCGTCGTCTTCCTTGCTCATGGCGTGGCTGTTCGGCCCTTCCCGCGCCCAAGTCAAAAGCGTTGACTATGAAAGCGCTGCTGCCAGAACGAGCCGCGCCCGCAGGAGTGCCGCCATCGCCGACAATGCCGATCTCGCCGCGCTGATCCGCACCATTCCGGACTATCCGAGGCCCGGCATCCTGTTTCGCGACATCAGCACGCTGATGCTGGACGGCGCGGCCTTCCGCGCGACGATCGACCGGCTGGGCGACGCGGTCGCCGACACGCCGTTCGACCTGGTCGCGGGGATCGAGGCGCGCGGCTTCATCTTCGCCGCCGCGCTCGCCTACAAGACGGGCAAGGGTGCGCTGATGCTCAGGAAGCGCGGCAAGCTGCCGGGCGCGCTCGTCGGCCTCGACTATGCGCTCGAATACGGCACCGACCGGATCGAGATGCACGCCGACGCCTGCGGCGCGGGCCACACCGTGCTGCTGGTCGACGATTTGCTGGCGACCGGCGGCACCGCGCTCGCCGCGGTCAGCCTGCTGCGCGGCAACGGCGCGACGGTGGGGCACGCGCTGTTCGTCATCGACCTCGTCGACCTTGGCGGCGCGGCGAAGCTCGCGAGCGCGGGCATCGAGGCCCGTGCGCTGGTCGGCTTCCCCGGCCACTGATGCGGCGCATCGGCATCATCTCGGGCGTCGGCGCCGAGCTTTCCGCGCTGCTGCCGGATGCGGCGCGCGAGCGGGTCTGCGACGCCCCGCCGATCCACCGCGTCGAGCACGACGGCCGCTCGCTGTTCCTCGCCTGCGCCGGCATCGGCAAGGTCGCGGCGGCGACCGTGGCGGGCGTGATGCACGGGCGCTTCGGCGTCGAGCTGCTGATGGTCATCGGCACCGCCGGCAAGATCGCCGCGATCGAAGGCGACCTGTTCCGGATTGACGAGGCCGTGCAGGCCGACTTCGGCGCGCAGCGGCCCGACGGCCTCGTCCACTACACCGCCGGCCGCTGGCCGATCGGCCCCGCGACGGTCGAGGCCCATCGCGCGCTCGACATCGACGGCCTTGACCTGCCGACCGCCCGCATCGCCACCAGCGACCTCTTCGTCGAATGCGATGTCCATGCCGCGCGCGTCCGCGACAAGCTCGGCGTCTCGCTAGTCGACATGGAGACCGCGGCGGTGGCGCAGGCCGCGGCTTTGCTCGGCCTCCCTTGGGTCGCGGTCAAGGCGACCACCGACGGCGCCGACGGCGACAGCGCCGGAGACTTTGTCGCCAACCTCGACGCCGCCGCCCGCCGCGCCGCCGACGCCGCGCTGCGCCTGATCGCGCTGCTGCCATGACGACGCTCGCCGAGCTCCAGCGGCTCATGGAGGCGGCCGCCGCGGCGATGGACTTCGAGGCGGCGAGCCGCCTGCGCGACCAGATCAGCCTGCTCCGAGCCGGCGGCGACGCCGACATCGATCCCTCGGGGCTGGAGCGGCAGCAGCCGGGCGCAATGGGCCTCGGCACCAGCCAGCAGCGGGTGACGCCACCCAAGGGCTGGACGCCGCCCAGGAAGCCCGATCCAATGACGACAGGCCGGTCGCGGCGCAACAAGGGAGAGCGATGATGAGCGAGCGGTTCGAACGGCACCGCCAGCCGTGGACGAGCGACGAGATCCAGAAGCTCCACACGCTGGCGAAGAAGGGCATGGCGTTGAAAGCCATCGCCAGGGCGCTGACGCGGAGCGAGGAATCGACCAGGGACCGCGCCAAGGCCGACGGGCTGAGCATCGCCAAGCTCCGCTAGGATGCGGTTCCTCGGAGTCACCGAAACCTGCGACCTCGGCGCGCTCTACCTGCGCTTGCAGGACGAGGGCCATGAGGTGCGGATCAGCATCTCCGAGCCCGGCGCGCGGGGCACGATGGCCGGGCTGGTCGAGCGCGTCGACGACTGGCGCGGCGCGCTCGACTGGGTGGGCAAGGATGGCATCGTCCTCTTCGAGGCGGTGTCCGAAGGCTTCGGAGAACTCCAGGATGAGCTGCGCCGCGACGGCTACCGCGTCATCGGCGGCAGCGCCTGGGGCGACCGGCTGGAAAACGACCGCGCCTTCGCGATGGAGCTGCTCGCCGGGCTCGGCTTTCCCGCCGGCCACGTCTGGGAGTTCGACGACGGCGCCGCCGCCGACGCCTTCCTCGCATCCCGCCCGGCGCGCTACGTCATCAAGTTCAGCGGCCCCGACTTCGCCTCCAGCGACAATTACATCGGCCAGCGCGCCGACGGCAGCGACGTCCGCGCGGTGCTCGCCGCCCGCCTCCGCCAGCGCGGAAACTCACCCGCGACCTTCATCGTCATGGAGCATATCCTCGGCGTCGAGATGGGGGTCGGCGCCTATTTCGACGGCACCCGCTTCCTGACGCCCGCCTGCCTCGACTGGGAGCACAAGCGCTTCTTCGCCGGCGACATGGGCGAGCTCACAGGCGAAATGGGCACGGTCGCCACCTTCGACCGCAGCGGCCGCTTCTTCGAGGCGACGCTGAAGAAATTGGAACCCCAGCTCGCGGGCCGCGGCCACGTTGGGTACATCAACATGAACACCATCATGAACGAAGGCGGCATCTGGCCGCTCGAGTTCACCTGCCGCTTCGGCTACCCGGGCTTCGCGGTGCTCGATCCGTTGCAGGCGACGCCGTGGGGCGACCTGTTCGAGCGCATGGCGAGCGGCGAGGGGCCGGACTTCGCGGCGCATCCGGGCTTCTCGCTCGGCGTCGTCCTTACCACCCCGCCCTTCCCCTACACCCGCAAGCAGGTCGACGAGCCGGTCGGCCTGCCCGTGCTGTTCGACGGCTTCGACGCGGAGGACCGCCGCCACGTCCACTACGGCGAGGTCGGCCTGGAAGGCGGCCAGCTGGTGACCAGCGGCCTCTACGGCTGGACGATGGTGGTCACCGGCATCGCACCAACCGTCGCCGCCGCGCGCGACGCCGCCTATGCGCGCACGGCCCGGATCGCCATCCCCAACGTCCGCTATCGCCTCGACATCGGCGAGCGCCTGATCGATGAAGACTGGGCTCGGCTTGAGGCATTGAGGCTGATTTAGCGCCGGCGCGTCGATGCCCGGCGGTGTCACCCCACCCCTACCCCTCCCCATCGAAGGGGAGGGGAGGATCTTGCCGCTTGTCCGGCCCAGTCCCTCCCCCTTCGATGGGGGAGGTTAGGTGGGGGTGACACCGCCGGGCACCACGCACCGCCAAAAAAGCCCCGCCGGATCGCTCCGGCGGGGCCATTTCGTTCACGCGACGGCTGAGCCTCAACCCTCGGCCTGCACCTCCGCCAGCGGGCTCGGAAGCTCGACCGGCGCGGGCGTTTCCGCCGGCACCTCGCGCGCGCGCTGCGAGGCGCGGAGGGCCGCGTCGCGGCTGTTCGCCGTGACCCGGATGCGGCCCATGGCGGCGCCGGTGCCCGCCGGGATGAGCCGGCCGACGATGACGTTCTCCTTGAGGCCGGTCAGCATGTCGACCTTGCCCTGCACCGAAGCCTCGGTGAGGACGCGGGTGGTCTCCTGGAACGACGCGGCCGAGATGAAGCTGCGGGTCTGCAGCGACGCCTTGGTGATGCCGAGGAGGATCGGCTTGCCCTCCGCGGGCGTGCCGTTCTTCTCCAGCTTCGCGTTGATCTCGTCCATCTCCTCGCGGTCGACCTGCTCGCCGACCAGGAAGGTGGTGTCGCCGGACTGCGTGATCTCGACCTTCTGCAGCATCTGACGGACGATCGTCTCGATGTGCTTGTCGTTGATCTTCACGCCCTGCAGACGATAGACCTCCTGGATCTCCGCGACGAGATATTCGGCGAGCGGCTCGATGCCGAGGACGTCGAGGATATCGTGCGGATCGGGATTGCCGTCGATCAGGTAATCGCCGCGCTTGATGAAGTCGCCTTCCTGCACCGAGACATGCTTGCCCTTGGGCACCATGTACTCGACCGGCTCGGACCCGTCCTCGGGGCGCAGGATGATGCGCCGCTTGGTCTTGTAGTCCTTGCCGAACTCGACCCGGCCGTCGATGCGCGCGATCACCGCATTGTCCTTGGGCTTGCGCGCCTCGAACAGCTCGGCCACCCGCGGCAGGCCACCGGTGATGTCGCGGGTCTTCGCCGCCTCGCGCGGAATACGCGCGATCACGTCGCCGGCGTGGACCGTGTCGCCCTCGTTGACCGACAGAATGGCGTCGACCGACAGGAGGTAGCGGCCCGCCTCGCCCGAGCTCTCGTCGAGCAGGGTGATGCGCGGCTTCAGGTCGGCGTGCTCCTTCTTGCCGCCGGAGCGGAAGTCAGTGACAACCTTGTTGGCGATGCCCGTGGCTTCGTCGACGTTCTCGGCTAGCGAGACGCCCTCGATCAGGTCCTGGAACTTCACGGTGCCGTTCTTGTCGGTGATCACCGGCAGAGTGTACGGATCCCACTCGGCCAGGCGATCGCCCTTCGAGACGACCGCGCCGTCTTGGTGAAGCAGCGTGGCGCCGAAGGGCAGGCGGTGGGTCGAGCGCTCGCGGTCGTCCATGTCGACGATCGCCAGCTCCGAGTTCCGGCTCATCGCGATGAGGCGGCCGCGGCTGTCGGTGATCGTCGTCAGGCCCTTGAACTTGACCGTGCCGTCAACCGGCGCTTCGAGCGTCGACTGCTCGCTGACCTGCGCCGCGCCACCGATGTGGAACGTGCGCATGGTGAGCTGCGTGCCGGGCTCGCCGATCGACTGGGCAGCGATAACGCCGACCGCCTCGCCGGCGTTGACCGGGGTTCCGCGCGCGAGGTCACGGCCATAGCACTTGCCGCACACGCCGCCCTTGGTCTCGCAGACCAGCGGCGAGCGGATGTGGACGACCGAAACCGCCGCCTTCTCGATGATGGCGACCTCAGGCTCGGTGAGCAGCATCTGCGCCGGGAACAGCTCTTCCTGCGTCTTCGGATCGACGATCGGCTCGGCCGTGGTGCGGCCGAGGATACGCTCGCCGAGCGAGACGATGGTCGTGCCGCCCTCGACGATCGCGGTCATCTTGAGGAACTTCTCGGTTCCGCAATCTTCCTGGACGATCGTGCAATCCTGCGACACGTCAACGAGGCGGCGCGTGAGGTAGCCCGAGTTGGCGGTCTTCAGCGCGGTATCCGCGAGACCCTTGCGGGCGCCGTGGGTCGAGTTGAAGTATTCAAGGACGGTCAGGCCCTCCTTGAAGTTCGAGATGATCGGAGTCTCGATGATCTCGCCCGACGGCTTGGCCATCAGGCCGCGCATGCCGGCGAGCTGCTTCATCTGCGCCTGTGAGCCACGAGCGCCCGAGTGGGCCATCATGTAGATCGAGTTGATCTGGTCCTCACGCCCCGTCTCCTCGTTGATCGAGGTGGACGAGATGCGCTTCATCATCGCGTCGGCGACCCGGTCGCCGCAGCGTGCCCAGGCGTCGACGACCTTGTTGTACTTCTCGCCCTGGGTGATCAGGCCGTCCT
>CAXTKD010000016.1:0-73977 GCA_964244885.1 uncultured Sphingomonadaceae bacterium
AGGCCGCGCAGCGACAGCACCGCGACCTCGGTGGTGCCGCCGCCGATGTCGACGATCATCGAGCCGATGGGATCGGTGACCGGAAGCCCCGCGCCGATCGCCGCCGCCATCGGCTCCTGGATCAGGTACACCTGGCTCGCGCCGGCATTATTGGCGGCGTCGCGGATGGCGCGGCGCTCGACCGACGTGGAACCGGACGGGATGCAGATCACGATCTCGGGAAAGCGCGGGAAGCGGCTGGTGTGCACCTTCTTGATGAAGTGATTGATCATCTGCTCGGCGACCGTGATGTCGGCGATGACGCCGTCGCGCATCGGGCGGATCGCCTCGACGTTGCCGGGGGTGCGGCCCATCATCAGCTTGGCGTCGACTCCGACCGCCTTGACCGTGCGCTTGCCGTTGATCGTCTCGATCGCGACGACCGATGGCTCGTTCAAGACAATTCCGCGCCCGCGGACGTAGACCAGGGTGTTGGCGGTACCGAGGTCGATCGCCATGTCTTGGCTCAAAAAGCTGAACATGCGGCTGAAAATCGACATTGCGGTGTACTCTTTTGACAAGGATTCGGGGGGAGCGCGCGTTGCACGCCCGTTGCGGCGCACCATGGCGAAGCGCGCACGTTTCGCCAAGGGCTCATTGCGGCTAGACGTGCTGTCGTGACGATCCGCCGCCTTCCCGATCATCTGGTCAACCAGATCGCCGCCGGCGAGGTCGTCGAACGCCCGGCGAGCGCGCTCAAGGAGCTGGTCGAGAACGCGCTCGACGCCAATGCGCGGCGCATCCGCATCGAGCTGTCCGAGGGTGGGGTCGCGCTGATCGCGGTGACCGACGACGGCGATGGCATGGACCCGGCCGGAATGCGGATGGCGATCGAGCGCCACGCGACATCGAAGCTCCCCGACGACGACCTGTCCGCCATCGCGACGATGGGCTTTCGCGGCGAGGCGCTGCCGTCGATCGCCTCGGTGGCGCGGCTGACGCTGGAGAGCCGGCAGGCGGGCGGCGAGGGCTGGCGGCTGGTCGTCGACAACGGCCGCGTCGCGGGCGACGGGCCGGCGGCGCTGCCGCCCGGGACGCGAGTGACCGTCGAAGGCCTGTTCGAGCGGGTGCCGGCGCGGCGGAAGTTCCTGAAGACGGCGCGATCCGAGCTGGGGGCGTGCGTCGACGTGGTGCGGCGGCTGGCGATGGCGCGCGCCGATGTGGCCTTCGAGCTGCTGCACGACGGGCGGCGGATGCTGGCGGCGGATGCCGCGGGCTCGATGCTCGAAAGTGCGCGGGTGGCGCGGCTGGCGGCGCTGCTCGGCGCCGATTTCACCGACAATGCCGCGCCGATCGACCTCGAGCGCGACGGGCTGTTCCTCGGCGGTCTGGCGGGGCTGCCGACCTACAACCGCGGCATCGCCGACCACCAGTTCCTGTTCGTCAACGGCCGTCCGGTGCGCGACCGGCTGCTCGTCGGCGCGGTGCGCGGCGCCTATCAGGACTTGCTGGCGCGAGACCGGCATCCGGTGGTGGCGCTGTTCCTCGAAGTGCCGGGCGAGTTCGTCGATGTTAACGTCCACCCGGCGAAGACCGAGGTGCGCTTTCGCGACGCGGCGCTGGTGCGCGGAATGATCGTCGGCGGGCTGCGGCGGGCGCTCGACGGCGCGGGGCATCGCGCGGCGACGACGGTGGCGAATTCGACGCTGGAGGCGTTCCGGCCCCAGGCGATCGTGCTGCCGTCAACTCTCGGATCAAGCTTCAGCTTTGCCGAGGCCGGGCTGTCATTCGCCGCACCGCCGTCGGGGCGGACGTTCGCGCCTGAGGTCGGGGCTTCGCCGGCCGTTGCCTATCCGCTCGGCGTCGCGCGGGGGCAGGTCCACAATACCTATATCGTCGCGGAGGCCGAGGACGGCCTCGTGATCGTCGACCAGCACGCGGCGCACGAGCGGTTGACGCTGGAGAAGATGAAGGCGGCGCTCGGGGAGGGCAGGGCGCGGTCTCAGGTGCTGCTGCTGCCGGAGGTGGTCGAGCTCGACGAACTGGCGGCGGGCCGCGTCGTCGAGCGCGCCGAGGAGCTGGCGGAATGGGGGCTGGAGGTCGAATCCTTCGGCCCGCGCGCGGTCCTTGTGCGGGCGACCCCCGCGCTTCTCGGCCAGACCGACGCCAAGGGCCTGATACGCGACCTCGCCGACGACCTCGCGGCGTTCGACAGCGCCTTGTCGCTCAAGGAGCGGATCGAGGCGGTGTCGGCGACGATGGCCTGCCACGGTTCGGTCCGCGCCGGGCGCGCGCTGTCGGTGCCCGAGATGAACGCGCTGCTCCGAGACATGGAGGCGACGCCGCATTCGGGCCAGTGCAACCACGGCCGCCCGACCTACGTGAAGCTTGCCACCGCCGACATCGAGAAGCTGTTCGGACGGAGGTAGGACGTATCGATACTCAGACAGACTCCCTCCGAGCGGCTGTCGAGCGTTTCTAGACTTTGGTCATGCCAGGTAGGGCATCAGGATCGGGTTGATCTGGCGCGCTTCGGCGCAGTCGGCGGCCATCCGGATGGCGGCGATCATCGCGTCGGGGCGGGCCTGGCCGGTGCCGGCGATGTTGAAGGCGGTGCCGTGGTCGGGGGCGGTGCGGACGATCGGGAGGCCGATCGTTAGGTTGACGCCCTGATCGAAGTGCAGCGCCTTCAGGGGGATCAGCGCCTGGTCGTGGTACATGCAGATCGCCGCGTCGTAGCGGGCGCGTGCCTCGGCGTGGAACATCGTGTCGGGCGGCAGCGGGCCGGCGACCTCCCAGCCTTCCTCGCGCAGCAGGGCGACGGCGGGGGCGATGATGTCGATCTCCTCCCGCCCGAGCGCGCCGCCCTCGCCGGCGTGCGGGTTGAGGCCGGCGACGGCGAGGCGCGGGCGGGCGATGCCGAAATCGCGCTGCAGGCCGCGCGCCACGGCGCGGGCGCGCGACACGATGAGATCGGTCGAAAGCGTCGCGATCGCCTCGGCGAGCGGCATGTGGAGCGTCACCGGCACGGTCCGCAGCGTCGGCCCGGCGAGCATCATCGCGGTGTTCCCGTAGGCGACGCCGCAGCGCTCGGCGACGAACTCGGTCTGGCCGGGGTGCGAGAAGCCGATGGCGTAGAGCTGCGCCTTGGAGACGGGTGCGGTGACCAGCGCGCAGGCGGCTCCGCCGCGCGTCAGGCCGACCGCGATCTCGAGGCTGTCGAGCGCGCAGCGCGCGCCGGGGAGGTTGGGCTCGCCCGCGACGATCTCGCCCGGATCGTCGACCTGGAGCAGAGGGAGCGCGCCGTCGAAGACGGCGGCGGCGTCCTCGGGCGCGGCGATCACCGCGATCGGCCCGCCCCACACGCGCTCGACGCTCAGCCGGTTGCCGACCGCGAAGAAGGGCCGCAAGCCCGCGGCGGCGCGCGCGTCCCACGCCTTGGCGACGATCTCCGGCCCGATCCCGGCGGGATCGCCGAGCGCGACGGCGAGGGGGGCGGTCAGCGCGCGGGCCTCAACGGTAGTCGATGACCGCGTCGCGCCGCAGGTCGCGCAGGTAGCGGCGCGCGGCGCGGTTGACGCGCTCGTCGTTCATCTGGCTGTAAACCTCGTCGAAGCTCGGTCCCGAAACCTGCTGCGCGTCGTCGCGGCCGCAGAGCACGAGGACTCGGACGCCCTCGGTCTTCGAGCCGAAGGGGGGCGTCGCCTGGCCGATCTGCATGCCCTGCATCATCGCCTGGAGCGGCGCGGGCAGGTCGCGGATGCGGACTTGGTCGTTCTGGACGACATCGGCGCCGAGTTCGCGGCCGACGGTCTCGACGCCGCCGCAGCCGCCCATCGCCTGCGTCTTGGCCTGGACGTTGCGCACGATCTCGGCCGCCTTGGGCTCGGGCGTGCCGGGCGGGAAGGCGATCGACATCTGCTTCAGGCTCAGCACCGCGTCGCGCGGGTCGGCGGTCAGCACCTGCTTCTTGTCGACCAGCGACAGGATGGTGACTCCGCCGGCGACCCGGATCGGGTCGCTGATCGAGCCGGTCGCCATCGCGGTCACCACCGGCTGAAGCTCGGCGGGCAGCTGGCCGGGAAGAACGAAGCCCAGATCGCCGCCGACCGCCGCGGTCGAGGCCTCGGAGAACTGGCGCGCGTAGGCGATGAAGGACGCGCCTTGCCGCACCTGCTGGACGATGCGCTCGGCGCCCGCCATCACCTGGTCGATCGTCTCGGGCGTCGCCGACAGGAAGATTTCGCCGACGCGATATTGCTGCTGGCCCTTGGCGGCGTTGAGGCGGTCGATCACCGCTTTCACCTCGTCGTCGCCGACGTTGACGAACGGCTCGACGCGGCGGCGGAGCAGGCGGCTCCACGACAGTTCGCCCCTGATCTGCTGCTTCATCGAGCCCGACGACGACCCGCGGTCCTTGAGATAGGTCTCGAACTGCTGGGGCGTCTGGCGGAAATTCTGCGCGACGCGGCCATAGGCCTGGTTGATCTCGTCGTCGCTGATCTTGACGTCGTGCTCGCCGGCTTCCTGGATCTCCAGCTTCTCGTCGATCAGGTTGCGGAGCACCTGGAGGCGAAGGCGGGCGCGCTCGTCGTCGGCGATCTTGCCGCCGTTGGCGGTGAGGACGAGGTTCAATCGCTGCTCGACATCGGTGTCGGTGATGACCTCGCCGTTGACGATCGCGGTGGCCTTGCGGACGGTCGGGTCCTGGTTGCCGAGGATCGTCAGCTCCTGCGCGTCGGCGCCCGAGAACAGCGGCGTGTTGTCTCCCTCCGCGTCCTGCGCCACCGCGGGCAGCGCCGCGAGAGCGGCGGCGGCCGTCAGCAGCAAGGCATAGTCACGCAAACGCATTCGTCTCTCCGAAAAGGGCGCGGCAGGGTTTCGCGCGGATGTGGCCCAAGCGCAATAGGTCCGCCCGGCTGAACCGCGGGTGACCGGCTCCTTAGCGCCCCAGGTTCTTGAAGGCTATCCGCACCATGTAGGTGTTGCCCTGCCGAAAGTCGCGGTCCTGCGTATAGTCGCGCCGCCAGGTGAACTCGAACTGGAAGCATTCGTCCTCATAGGCGACCCCCAGGCGGTGGCGGACGGGGTCGAAGCCATCGGCCATGTTGAGCGGGTCCTCGGAGCGCGAGGTGAGGTCGACGATCGCCGAGCCGATCATCGACCAGTAGCGCGTCAGCTGGACGCGCGCGCCGGCGCGGATTTCCTCTCGGTCCTCAAGGTCCTCGATCGCGATGTTGCGGTTCAACCGGGCGTAGCCGAAGGTCGCGTAGGTCCGCGCGCCGCCGATCGTCATGTCGACCTCGTTGCGGCGGACCGCGAGGCTGTTCTTGTCGAGCCGGAAGCGGTGGGTCAAATCGAGGAAATTGCCGACGCGCACCGTCGAGCGGCCGACGAAATCCGAGAAATTGCCCGACAGGCCGGTGCCGTCGGGGAAGATGCTGCGGTTGTCGTTGAGCCGGTAGCTCTGGCCGCCCTCGAACGAAGCGCGCCAGTTCGGGCGATCCAGCGTCCATTTGCCGCCATAGGTGATGCGGCCGCCGCCCTCCCAGCGGTCGAAGCCCGGGAAACGGTTCAGCGAGAAGACGTCGAGGTCGTCGAGGTCGATGGCGCGCGAATCCTCGTTGGGGATGACCTCGTTGTGCGTATCGCCGGGCGAGGCGACGAACTGGACGCGCGGCGTGATCGTCTGGATGCCGCCGAACGCCGGGCCGGCGAACGGCCATTCGATATCGACCGCGCCGACCGGAATGGCGCGGCCATGCCAGCCGTCGGTCCCGGCATAGGATGCATCGGTGGCCTTCGCCGAATCCTGGACGTTGTAGGCGTCGCCGCGCAGCATCGCGGTCGCGGTGACTCGCTGGCCGAGGCCGGTGAACCGCGTCGCGTCCCACCGCGCCTCGGCGATTCCGCGCTGCACGTCCTCGCCATCGGTGCGGGTGATCGCGAGCAAATTGCCGCGCACCGAGAAGCGGCCGCCCGCGACGATGGTGTCGGGGCGCCAGCGATAATCGATCGCCGGCAGCGCGATGGGGGAGGTGCCGCCGCGGTCGCCCTGGCGCAGCCCCTGGAAGGCCCAGCCCTCGGCGGAGAAGTAGCTGTTCTCCCCGAAGCGCTCGAGCGCGTAGAAATTGCGCAGCACATCGTCGCGCGAGATGTCGTAGCGGCGCAGGAAGGTGTCGTCGCTCGTCAGCCGGACGCCGAAGGTCGAGCGCCAGCGAGTTGTGTGCTGGAGGCGACCGTTGGCGTAGAAATAGCCGCGGAAATCCTCCTTGTTGGTCGTCACCGTCTGGAATCGGTTCGAATAGGTCGCGGTCCCGCCGACCTCGATCGGCCCTTGGCTGGTCAGGCGGCGGTAGTCGGCGCTGAGCGCCGGATTGGCGTCGGTGAAGATCGACGGCGTGACGGTGAGGTCGCTGTTCTCGGCGAAGCGCAGGTAGACCGGCAGGTCGACCTGGCCGCCGAGGACGTGGTTGTAGCGCAGGTTGGGCACCAGCAGGCCGCTGGAGTTCCCGCCCTTGCCGTCGGGGTGCGAGAAGGCGGGGATGTAGAAGACCGGCACGCCCAGCACTTCGAGCCAGGCGTCCTTGTAGAAGATGCGGTTGCGCTTCGGGTCGTGGACGACGCGGACCGCCTTGATCTGCCACAGCGGCGCCTTGGGGCAGCCGCTCTCGTCGTCGATCTCGCAGGGCGAGTAGACCGCGCGGTCGAGCCGCTCGACGCCGTCGGTGCGCTGGCCGTGGACCGCCGCCAGCCGCCCGCCGTCCTGCAGGACGACGAGGATGTTGTCGATCGCGCCGTCCTTCAGCGAATCGGTCAGGCGCATGTGGTCGCCGAACGCCTGGTTGCCGCCGGGATCGATCGCGACGACGTCGCCGCGCGCCTCGACGATGCCGGTGTTGCGGTCGTAGACGATCTCGTTGGCGCGCAGGCGGTAGTCGTCGCGCGTCAGGATGACGTTGCCGGTGGCGGTGACGACATTGCTGTTCTGGTTGTAGGCGAGCGTGTCCGCCGCGAAGTCGACGACCTTCGCTTCGGCGTTGGGATCGGCGGGTGCGGGGGCAGGCGCGGGCGCGGCGGCGGGCTGCGCGAGCGCGGGTGAGGCGAGCGCGAACAACGAGGCACCCAGCGCTAGCTTCAAAGGACGCAAATCAGGCTCCGGAACGGCAGTCGCGACCCTTTAGCACGGGGGAAGGGTGCCGCAACCTGAACGCTTGGCCGCAGGGGTTTTGGCGTCGAGCAGGCGGCGCTGCTGTGCCTTCGCGCCCGGTGGTGTCACCCCACCCCTACCCCTCCCCATCTAAGGGGAGGGGATTTCTTGGTCCCTCCCCCTTCGATGGGGGAGGTTAGGTGGGGGTGACACCGCCGGGCATTGCGCGTCGGCTTTCGGGCGGCCTAGAAGCAGGTGCACATCCCCGCAATTTCCGGAGTCCTCGATGCGTATTTCCTTTGGCGCGCCGTCTTCCACCACCGGCGCGCTCGCCGTCTTCGCCGGCAAGGACGGCGTTCTGAGCCGGGGCGCGCAGGCGGCCGACGGCGGCCAGCTCGGCAAGGCGGTCGCGGCGGCGCGTTTCGACGGCGAGGTCGGCGCGATCATCGAGCTGCTCGCGCCGGCGGGAAGCGAGGCGAGCCGGCTGCTGGTCGTCGGCAGCGGCGCAGCGGGCGTCGCCGATCGCGGGGCGTTCGAGCGGATCGGCGGCAGCCTTGCCGCCAAGCTGATCACCAGCGGCGAGACGAAGCTGACCGTCGACATGACCGGCGTGGACGACATCGCGATTCCGCCCGCCGAGGCGGCGGCGCGTGTCGCCTATGGCGCGCTGCTCCGCGCCTACCGTTTCGACCGCTACCGCACGACGATGAAGCCCAAGCAGAAGCCGACGCTGGACGAGATCGTCATCACTGGCGCGGCGGCGGGCGCCGAGGCGGCGTTCGCGCGGCTGAAGGCGACGGCGGATGGCGTCTACCTCACGCGCGACCTCGTCAGCGAGCCGGCGAACATCATCTATCCCGAGAGCTTCGTCGAGCGGGCGAGGAAGGAGCTTGAGGGCACCGGCGTCGAGATCGATGTGCTGGACGAGGCGCGGATGCGCGAGCTCGGCATGGGCGCGCTGCTCGGCGTCAGCCAGGGCTCGGTGCGTGAGGCGCAGCTGCTCGTCATGCACTGGAAGGGCGGCGAGGCGGGCACGGCACCCGTGTGCTTCGTCGGAAAGGGCGTGACCTTCGACACCGGCGGCATCTCGATCAAGCCCGCGGCCGGCATGGAAGAAATGAAGTGGGACATGGGCGGCGCGGGCGCCGTGATGGGCGCGATGAAGGCGATCGCCAGCCGCAAGGCCAAGGCCAACGTCGTCGGCATCTGCGGCCTGGTCGAGAACATGCCGGGCGGCAACGCCCAGCGGCCGGGCGACGTCGTCACCAGCGCCTCGGGCCAGACGATCGAGGTCATCAACACCGACGCCGAAGGCCGCCTCGTGCTCTGCGACGCCATCTGGTACGCGCAAGAGACCTTCAAGCCGGAGATCGTCGTCGACCTCGCGACGCTGACGGGCGCGATGATCATCTCGCTCGGCCACGAATATGCCGGCATCTTCTCGAATGACGACACGCTCGCCGGGCACCTCGTCGCCTCGGGCCTCGCGTCGGGCGACCGGCTGTGGCGGCTGCCCTTGGGCGAGGCCTACGACAAGCTGATCGACAGCCAGATCGCCGACATGAAGAACGTCGGGCCCCGCGACGGCGGCTCGATCACCGCGGCGCAGTTCATCCAGCGCTACATCGGGCCCGGCGTGAAATGGGCGCACCTCGATATCGCCGGCATGGTGTGGACCGCGAAGGCGGGCGCGCTGTGGGACAAGGGCGCGACCGGCTACGGCGTCCGCCTGCTCGACCAATATGTCGAGGATTATCACGAGACGAAATAGCCCGATGCCCGAAGTCGCCTTCTACCACCTCAGCCGCCCGCTCGAGAGCGCGCTGCCGCGCCTGCTCGAACGGGCGCTGGAGCAGGGCAACCGGATCGCGATCCGGTCGAGCGACCCGGCGCGGCTCAAGGCGCTCGACGAGCTGCTGTGGACCTATGACGACGGCTCGTTCCTGCCGCACGGGCGGGACGGAGACGCGCTCGCGGCCGAGCAGCCGGTGCTGCTGACCGGGAGCGACACGCCGGCAAACGGCGCGCAGGTGCTGATGGTGCTGGAACCGCCGATCCCTGAGTTCACGGGGCGGGTGCTGTATTTCTTCGGCGCCGCGACCATCGCCGAGGGCCGCGCGACCTGGGCCAGCCTCAAGGGCCGCGAGGGGATCGACCGCACCTATTGGCAGCAGGACGAGCGCGGCAAGTGGGCCAAGACGGCCTAGCTGCCAGGACCGCCGTTCAGGTCCTGTGCCTCGGCGGACACCGCGCCGTCGCAACGCCGCCGCCAGAACAGCACGGCGAGGAGCGTCGCACCCAGGATGACGAGGGCGAGCACCGCGAAGACGATGGTCCCGACGTGCGCCGCCGCATATTCGGTCGCGCTGGTCAGGGACGACGCGACGTGCGGCGCCGGACTATTGGCCATCTTGGGGGTGGGCACGCATCCGCTCCTGCTGAGAGACTATTTCAACGCATGATCGTGGGCCAGGTGGCGCGGCCCGAGGGAAATAGTTGATTGATCTGGGTTGGCGAGGGCGCGGTGCGCGGCGTCCGCTCGCCTTGCGTTGCGGCACCCGCCCGACTAGAAGCCCGCGACTTTCCACACCTCAATCACGGAGACCGCTCGGCCATGGCGACCGAACGCACCTTTTCGATCATCAAGCCCGACGCGACGCGGCGCAACCTGACCGGCGCGGTCACCAGGATGCTGGAGGACGCGGGGCTTCGCGTCGTCGCCTCCAAGCGCATCCACATGAGCCGCGAGCAGGCCGAGGGCTTCTACGGAGTCCACCGCGAGCGGCCGTTCTTCAACGACCTCGTGACCTTCATGATCTCCGGCCCCGTCGTCGTTCAGGTGCTGGAGGGCGAGAACGCCGTCCTCAGGAACCGAGAAGTGATGGGCGCGACCAATCCGGCGAACGCCGACGCCGGCACGATCCGCAAGGAGCTGGCGGAGAGCATCGAGGCCAACACCGTGCACGGCTCGGACAGCGCCGAGAACGCCGCGACCGAGATCGCGTTCTTCTTCAAGCCGGAAGAGATCGTCGGTTAGGCTGACCTTCGCCCTAACCAAAGCCTCCGTTCGTCCTGAGCCCTTCGACTTCGCTCAGGAGAGCCTTGTCGAAGGACGTGGTCGCTCCGACGTCGGAGCATGCCACGTGGTTCGACAGGCTCACCACGAACGGAGGTGGTGCGTAGAGGAGCCGCTTTCTCCGCGGCCCGAGTGACAGCGCCCGGCTTTGCGGGCACTAAGCCCCGCATGTTCGCAAGCGGCATCGTCGTCCTCGAATGGCTTGGGATCGCGGTGTTCGCGATTACCGGCGCGCTCGTCGCCTCGCGCAACCAGATGGACGCCATCGGCTTCATCATCCTCGGCACCGTGACCGGCATCGGCGGCGGCACGCTGCGCGACCTGCTGCTCGACATCCATCCGATCCTGTGGATCGAGCATCCGCTCTATCTCGGCGTGTGCGCGGCGGTGTCCATCGTCGTGTTCTTCACCGCGCATCTGCTGCAGTCGCGCTACCGGCTGCTGCTGTGGCTCGACGCGGTCGGCCTCGCGCTGTTCGCGTCGGTCGGCGCGGAGCGGGCGCTGAGCGTCGGCGCCTCGCCGACGATCGCGGTGGTGATGGGGGTGATCAGTGCGGCGTTCGGCGGCATCATCCGCGACATCCTCGGCCATGAGCGGTCGATCATCTTCTCCAAGGAAATCTACCTGACGGCGGCGCTGGTCGCCGCCACCGCATATGTCGCGCTGGCGCGCGCCGGGGTGCAGCGCGAGCTGGCGGTGGCGCTGGCGACGGGCGCGGGCTTCGTGCTGCGCGCCGGGGCGCTCCGGCGCGGCTGGTCGCTGCCGCGATACCGGCCGCACCCGCCGCGTACGCCGGGGCGGAGCTGACGGGCGATGACGCGCCATTTCGAATCCGACGCATCGATCGCGCGGATCGCCGACGGCCTGCTCGGCCGCACATTGCCCAAGCGCGAATGGACGCATGCCGCGCACTTCGCGACGACGCTGTGGCTGCTGCGGCATCGGCCCGACCTCGACCTGGCGCGCGATCTGCCGGACATCATCCGCGGCTACAATCTATCGGTCGGCGGAGTGAACAGCGACAGCGAGGGCTATCACGAGACGATCACCCAGGCTTCGCTCCGCGCCGCGCGATCGTTCCTGGAGGGGCGGGCCGACGTGCCGCTGCTTGGGGTCGTCGACGCACTCCTGGCTTCCCGATTGGCCGACAAGGCCTGGCTGCTCGATCATTGGTCGAAGGACAGGCTGTTCTCGGTCGCGGCGCGGCGCGGATGGGTGGAGCCCGATCTCCAGCCGTTGCCCTTCTAGCCGCCGTTATCGGGGCTTTCGCAAGGATGACGGAGGAGCGGGTGGCGGTGCCCTCATGCCGTGGCGCGGTTGATCGCCGTGGCGAAGGCGGCGACCGCGACCGGATAGAGCCGATGCTCCTCGGCGAGGACGCGGGCCGCGAGCGTTTCCGCCGTGTCGCCGGGGAGGATCGGCACCTCCGCCTGCGCGAGGACGGGGCCGGCGTCGAGCTCGGGGGTCACGATATGGACGGTGCAGCCCGCCACGGCGTCACCCGCCGCGAGCGCGCGGGCATGGGTGTCGAGGCCCTTGTGGGCGGGCAGCAGCGACGGGTGGATGTTGAGCACGCGGTTGCGCCACGCCTTGAGGAAGCCGGGCGTCAGCATCCGCATGTATCCCGCGAGGCATATGAGCCGGACGCCGCGCGCCTTGAGCTCGCGGTCGATCGCCGAGTCGAACAGCGCGGCGTCGTTGTAGGCGGAATAGGCGAGGGCGATCGTCGGGATGCCCGCGGCCTGCGCGGTGGCGAGGCCGGGGGCGGTCGAGCGGTTCGAGATGACGATGGCGATGCGGGCGGGAAAGTCGGGCGCCTTTGCCGCCTCGATCAGCGCGGCCATGTTGCTGCCGCGCCCGGAGATCAGGATCCCGACGCGCAGCTTCTCAAGCGTCATGCGTCGCCGACCAGGCCTTCATCGCGCCCCAGCTGTCGGCGGGGCCGCGGACGGTGCAGCCGCGAGGGCCGTCCTCGATCGTGCCAATCGGGATCGCGCCGTCGAGCGTTTCGCCTGCTGCTACCACCGCGACCATGCCGATTCCGCAGTTGAAGGTGCGCGCCATCTCGCCCGGTTCGATATGGCCTTGCCGTTGCAGCCAGGCGAACAGCGATGGTTGAGGCCAGGCGCCCGCATCGACTACCGCGTGGCAGCCTTCGGGCAAGACGCGCGGGATATTTTCGAGCAGCCCGCCGCCAGTGATGTGCGCCAGCGCCTTGACGCGCCCGGCGCGAACCAGCGGGAGGAGCGCGTCGACGTAGATCTCAGTCGGCTCCAGCAGCGCCTCGGCGAGCGAGCGGCCGGCGTCGAAGGGCGCGGGGGCGTCGAGCGCGAAGCCGCCGTCGGCGACGATCCGCCGCACGAGCGAGAAGCCGTTGGAATGGACGCCGGAGGAGGCGAAGCCGAGGAGCCTGTCGCCCGCCTGGACGTCGGCCCCGGTCAACTGCTCGCCGCGCTCGACCGCGCCGACCGCGAAGCCCGCGAGGTCGTAGTCGCCCTTCGAATAGAGGCCGGGCATCTCCGCCGTCTCGCCGCCGATGAGGGCGCAGCCGGCGCGGCGGCAGCCCTCGGCGATGCCGGCGACGACCTTGGCGGCGATCTCGGGCTCGAGCTTTGCCGTGGCAAAATAGTCGAGGAAGAACAGGGGCTCGGCGCCCTGGACGATGAGGTCGTTGACGCACATCGCGACGAGGTCGATGCCGACGGTGTCGTGGATGCCGGTGTCGATCGCGAGCTTCAATTTGGTGCCGACGCCGTCGGTCGCGGCGACCAGCAGCGGATCGCGGTAGCCCGCCGCCTTCGGATCGAAGAAGCCGCCGAAGCCGCCGATCTCGGCATCCGCCCCGGGACGCGCGGTGGCGCGGACCAGCGGCGCGATGGCGCGGACGAGGGCGTTGCCCGCGGCGATCGAGACGCCGGCGTCGGCATAGGTCAGCGGCTTGGGGGTGTTGTGCGTCGGGTCCGGCATGGCCTCGGCCTCTACCCATAAGCGGCTTGGATTTCGACCCCCGTTCCGTAAAAGGGCGGCGTGATTTCCGAGCGCACCCTCAAGCTGCTGATCGGCCTCGCCGCGCTCCTGGCGCTCGGCAGCTCGGCAGCGCGCGCCCAGGATTCGGCGCAGGCCTTCACCGTCACCGGAATCGACGTCAATTTCGTGGGCAAGACCAGCATGGACGCGCGTTATGCGGCCTATCGTTACGCGCAGCGGCAAGCGTGGAAGCAGCTCTATGCGCGGCTGGCGGGCGGGTCGCCCGCCGCGGCGCCGGGAATGAACGACGCGGCGCTGGACGGCATGGTCGACGGCATCGCGATCGAGGCCGAGCGCTTCTCCGACAAGCGCTACATCGCGCGGCTGGGCGTGGTGTTCGACCGGACGCGGGCGTCGAAATATCTCGGCCACGGGATGACGGTGGTGACATCGCCGCCGATGCTGCTGCTGCCGGTGCTCGACGACGGCGGCTCGCGCACGGTGTACGAGGGGCGCTCGCCGTGGCTGAAGGCGTGGGCGCGCTACCAGCCCGGCGAGACGCCGATGCAATATGTGCGCGCCGACGGCACCAGCGGCGACACCGTTCTGTTGAATGCCTACCAGACCCGGCGCGCCGACCGGAAGCAGTGGGCGTCGATCCTCAACCGCTACGGCGCCTCGGACGTGCTGATCGCCGAGGCGAAGCTCTATCGCAGCTACCCCGGCGGGGCGGTGGTCGGGCTGTTCACCGCCAGACACGGCCCGGACGGCACCGTGCTGGCGCGGGTGCGGCTCAGGACGGGCAGCGCTGCGGGGCTCGACGGGCTGCTCGACGCGGGCGTTCGGGCGATCGATGCGGCCTATGGCAATGCCTTGCGTGCCGGGGCGCTTCGCAGCGACCCGGTGCTGATGGAGGCGCTGGCCCCTGACGAGGAGGTTGCGCCGACGCTTGCGCCGGTCAATGTCGGCGGAGTCGAGGCGAATGTCGCGACGCCGGACGGCGCGACCTGGAGCGCGATCGAGCGCGAGCTGCGCGCGACGCCCGGCGTGATCGGCGTCTCGCTGTCCAGCCTGTCGATCGGCGGGACGTCGAAGGTGCGGATCCGGACGTCCGAGGGTTACGACTGGCTCGCCTATAATCTCGACCAGCGAGGCCTGCGGATCGAGCCCGGACCTTATGGTACGCGGCTGCGGCGCAAGGTCGCGACCGACGTGCCGGTGGCGCGGCCGGTCACGCCCGAGGAGATGGAAGCGGCGGCCGAGGCCGCGACAGGCGCAGCGCCGAAGCCCGCGACGCCTCCCGCGGCAGGCGCAGCCAGGCCGGTCGCTCCGTCCGCGGCCGGTCCGCCGAAGACGCCAGCCGCCAAGGCGGCGGCGGCGCCGGCAAAGCCGCCCAAGGGACCGGCCAATCTGCTTCCGGTGCCGAAGGAATGAGCCAGTTTCCGCTGCCGCTCGACTACAGGGCGGCGGACGGGGAGGCCGACTTCTTCGTCTCCGACGCCAATTCCGCCGCCGTCCGCCATCTCGACCGCTGGGAGGGCTGGCCACTGCCGGTGACGTTGCTCACCGGCCCGGCGCGGGCGGGCAAGAGCCATCTCGCGCGCATCTTCGCGCGGCAGGCGGGGGCGACGATCCTCGACGATCTCGACAGCGCGCCGCGAGACGAGGAGGCGCTGTTCCACGCCTGGAACTCGGCGACGGCCGCGCGTCCGCTGCTGCTTGTCGCCCGAGCCGCGCCGCGCGAATGGGGCATCGGGCTTCCCGATCTCGCCTCGCGCCTCGGCGCGACGCCGCTGGTGTCGATCGGCGCGCCCGACGATGCGCTGCTCGCGGCGGTGACGGCGAAGATGTTCCGCGACCGCGGGCTGAAGGTGTCGCCCGAGGTGCTGGCCTACGTGCTGGCGCGGATCGAGCGGAGCTTCGCCGGGGCGGCGGAGGCGGTCGAGCTGCTCGACGCCGCGGCGCTGGCGGCGGGCCGCGCGGTGACGGTGCCGCTCGCCGGCGAGGTGCTGCGCGGGCAGGGCGATTGGCTGGGGTCGTAACTCCCTCGCCCGCTTGCGGGAGAGGGCGACTCGCGGCAGCGAGCGGGGTGAGGGAAACCGCTGAGTCCGGCGCTGCTCGCGCTGGCGCGCCACGCCCCTCACCCCAACCCTCTCCCGCAGGCGGGAGAGGGAGTTACGCTTCATGGAAGTGTAACTCGAATTCCCCTATAGCGTTCGGATGACTCCCGCCGCCCTCGCCGCCGAAACGCCCGTCATCACCGATCGCTTCTTCAACCGCGAGCTGTCGTGGCTGGCGTTCAACACGCGGGTGCTGGAGGAGGCGGCGAACGTCCGCCATCCGTTGCTGGAGCGGCTGCGCTTTCTGTCGATCTCGGGCAACAACCTCGACGAGTTCTACATGGTCCGCGTCGCCGGGCTGCGCGGGCAGGTGGACGAGAATGTCGAGACGCTGTCGGTCGACGGCCTGTCGCCGGCGCAGCAGCTTGTCGCGGTCGCCGGGCGCGCCGACGCGCTGATCGCCGGGCAGCAGATCGTCTGGGGCGAGCTTCGCCGCGCGCTCGGGGAGAACGCGTTTTGCGTCATCGGCTCGTCGGAAGTGCGGCCGGACGAGCGCGAGTGGCTCGAGAAGCACTTCCTCGAGCAGATCTTCCCCGTCCTGACGCCGCAGGCGATCGACCCGGCCCACCCGTTCCCGTTCATCCCGAACAAGGGCTTCACCATCGTCATGGAGCTCCGCCGCGAGGCGGACGGCGAGGCGCTGCGCGCGCTGCTCATGCTCCCCAACATGCTGCCGCGCTTCATCCGGCTGCCGGGCGACAGCGCGCGCTTCATCGCGCTCGAAAACGTCATCCGGCTGTTCTTCGGCCAGCTCTTCCCCGGCTATGAGCTGGTCGGCGACGGCGCGTTCCGCGTCATCCGCGACAGCGACATCGAGGTCGAGGAGGAGGCCGAGGACCTCGTCCGCTTCTTCCAGAGCGCGATCAAGCGGCGGCGGCGCGGCCAGGTGATCCGGCTGGAGATCGAGGCGTCGATGTCGCCCGGCCTTCAGACCATGGTCAAGACCGCGCTCAACATGGACGACCGCGACATCAGCGCGGTGACCGGCGTGATCGGTATCGCCGACCTCGCGAGCCTCGTCGATGAGGACCGGCCCGACCTGAAGTTCGAGCCCTACACGCCGCGCTTCCCCGAGCGCATTCGCGAGCATGGCGGCGACTGCTTCGCGGCGATCCGAAACAAGGATCTGGTCGTCCACCATCCTTACGAGAGCTTCGACGTCGTTCTCGCCTTCCTGAAGCAGGCCGTGGCGGACCCCGACGTCGTCGCGATCAAGCAGACGCTCTATCGCGCCGGCAAGAACTCGCCGATCGTCCGCGCGCTGATCGACGCGGCCGAGGCCGGCAAGTCGGTGACCGCGATCGTCGAGCTGAAGGCACGCTTCGACGAGGAGCAGAATTTGTTCTGGGCGGCGGCGCTGGAGCGCGCCGGGGTGCAGGTCGTCTACGGCTTCATCGACTGGAAGACCCACGCCAAGCTGTCGATGGTGGTGCGGCGCGAGAACGGCAGCTTGCGCTCCTACATCCACTTCGGGACCGGCAATTATCACCCGGCGACCGCGCGCATCTATACCGACCTGTCGCTGTTCACCGACGACCCGCAGCTCGCGCGCGACGCCACTCAGGTGTTCAACTACATCACCAGCTACGTCCCGCCGCAGCGGCTGGAGAAGCTGGCGATGGCGCCGATCAACCTGCGCGAGCGGCTGACCGGCCTGATCGACGCCGAGATCGAGTCGGCGCGCGCCGGCAAGCCCGCCAGCATCTGGGCGAAGACCAATTCGGTGGTCGACCCGGACCTGATCGACAAGCTCTACGAGGCGAGCCAGGCCGGGGTGCAGGTCGACCTGATCGTCCGCGGCGTCTGCTGCCTGCGGCCGGGCGTGCCGGGCCTCAGCGACAATATCCGCGTGCGCTCGATCATCGGCCGCTTCCTCGAGCACAGCCGGATCATGGCGTTCGGCAACGGCCACCCGCTGCCGTCGCGCAAAGCCAAGCTGTTCATCTCCTCCGCCGACTGGATGCCGCGCAACCTCAACCGCCGCGTCGAGCTGCTGGTGCCGATCGAGAACCCCACGGTCCACGCGCAGATCCTCGACCAGGTGATGCTGGCGAATTTGAAGGACACCGAGCAGACCTGGATGCTCCAGCCCGATGGCAGCTACGTGCGGCTCGAGGGCGAGACGCCGGCGTTCAACCTGCACAATTACTTCATGACCAACCCGTCACTCTCGGGCCGCGGCGCGGCGCTCAAGGACCGTGGGGCGCCGAAGCTGGTTCTGGGCTGAACTCGTAATCACCGCCTCAAAATCCCCTCCCCAGCGGGGAGGGGTAGGGGTGGGGAGAGCCTCTCCGCAGACTCTGAATTCATGGCCTTTGGCCGAACCCCACCCCTACCCCTCCCCTGAGGGGAGGGGATTTCGATCGGGGCGGATGGCGGGGCTGGCGCCTCGCTCCACCCCACGCTAAGGCCACCCCACACCACCTCAGGAGCCCCGCTTGGCCGCGACCGAGACGCTGACCGCGATCGTCGACATCGGCTCCAACTCGATCCGTCTCGTCGTCTATCGCGGCGCGGGGCGCGCGCCGGCGCTGCTGTTCAACGAGAAGGTGATGGCGGGCCTCGGCCGGGGAGTCGCCGCGGCCGGCCGCATCGACGAGGAGGGCATGCGCGTCGCGGAGGCCGCGCTGGCGCGCTTCGCGGTGCTGATCGCCGACATGAAGGTGTCGCGGGTCCGCACGGTCGCGACGGCGGCGGTACGCGAGGCGGCGAACGGCGACGAGTTCGTGCGGCGGATGAAGGCGGCGTGCGGCCTCCGCATCGAGGTGATCAGCGGCGAGGCCGAGGCGCGCTTCGCGGCGCTCGGCGTGATCGCCGGCATTCCCGACGCCGACGGCGTGGTCGGCGACCTCGGCGGCGGCAGTTTGGAGCTGGTGCGCGTCCGGAACGGCGAGCCGGGGCGGCGGGTGTCGCTGCCGATCGGCTCGCTGAAGCTCGACGCGGCGCGCAAGCGCAGCGTGCGCTCGGTGGCGGGCTTCATCAACCGCGCGCTCGGCGATCTCGACTGGGGCGACGAGGTGCGCGCGCGGCCGTTCTACATGGTCGGCGGCTCGTGGCGCGCGCTGGCGCAGCTCCACATGTGGCTGACCGATTATTCGCTGCCCGTCGTCCACCAGTACGAGATGGACACCGACGTCTCGGGCCGGCTGGTGCGGACGCTGGCGCGGCTCCAGCCCAAGACGCTGAAGGCGGTGCCCAACCTGTCGTCGTCGCGCGTGCCGTCGCTGCCGGGCGCCGCGCTGCTGCTGCGCTCGGTGACCCGCAAGCTCGGGTCGAGCGTGCTGGTGTCGTCGGCCTACGGGGTGCGCGAGGGGCTGCTGCTCGATTCGCTCGGCCGGGCGGAGCGGGCGCGCGATCCGCTGCTCGCGGCGGCGGCGGACGAGGGCGAGCGGCAGGGCCGCTTCCCGGCGCACGGCGCGGCGCTGATGAACTGGATGGCGGCGCCGTTCGAGGGCGACCCAGACGACCGAATCCGCTGCGCCGCCTGCCTGCTGTCCGACGTGGCGTGGCGCGCCCACCCCGATTTCCGCGCCGAGCGCGGCGTCGAGATCGCGCTCCACGGCGCCTGGGTGGCGATCGAGGCGCGCGAGCGCGCGATGCTCGCGGCGGCGCTGTTCGCCTGCTTCGGCGGCGGCAACAACGACGTGATCCTGGACTATCTGCACGTCCTCGCCGATCCGGAATCGTTGGCGCGCGCAAAGGCTTGGGGGCTGGCGCTAAGATTGGGCCAGAGGCTGACCGGAGGGACGGTCGCGGCGCTGTCGGGGGGGCTGCACCGGGAGGGCGGCGCGCTGGTGTTGAGGCTCAGCGGACGGCATCAGGTGCTTTACGGGGACACCGTGGCGCGCCGCCACGCCACGCTGGCGAACGCGCTCAAGCTGACGCCCAGGCTTGAAATCATCTAGGCGGCAGCGGTTTTTATCTTGACAAGTAGGAACCCATATGGTTCACCTTTGTCTATGACGGATCCTGTCAAACCTGTTCGCCGCGATGGCTGGACCGCCGCGCGCCGCGCCGGCTTCATCGATGCGCTCGCGAAGACCGGCAACGTCCGCGCCGCCGCGGCCGCCGTCGGCATGTCGCACGTCAGCGCCTACAAGCTTCGCAACCGCTCCGGAGAAGAGCGCTTTCGCACGGCGTGGGACATCGCCACCGGCGCGCGCATCGAGCGCTTCACCGATCTCGCGATGGAGCGGATCAGCGAAGGGACCGCGCGCCCGCTCGTCCACAACGGCCGGATCATCGGCTACCGCGTCGACCATGACGACAAGCTGCTGATGTCGATGCTGCGCCGCCCGGCCCGCGTCAACCGCGCCCGCCTCGCCGACGAGTTCGGGCGCGCCCTCGAGAAGTTAACGGCGCGAACGTGAAAAGCGCGGTTTCCGGTAACTCCGGTAACTTCAGGCCGCGGTCTCGGTCATCAGCAGCCGCCCGTCCTTGACGGTGAATCCCAGCCGCCCCTCGACCAAGGCGATGGCGTCGCGCCCGAACGCCTCGTAGCGCCAGCCGTTGAGCATCGGCAGGCCCTCGCGCACCCCGGCGGCGATCGCCTCCAGCTCGTCGGCGCGGCCGATCAGCTTGGGCGCCACGTCGGCTTCCTTGGCGCGGATCTTGAGGAGCAGCTTCAGCAGGTCGGCGATCAGGCTCGAATCGGCGTTGAGGCCGGGGCGGCCGGGCTCGCGCGGCGGCATTTCCTCGGCCGAAAGCGGCTGCGCCTTGGCGAGCGCCGCCATCATCCGCTCGCCGATATTGTTGGTCGCCCAGCCCGTCGACAGACCGCGCACCCGCGACAGGTCGCGCTGCTCGCGTGGCGGCGAGCCCGCGAGATCGCCCAGCGTCTCGTCCTTGACGATGCGGCCGCGCGGCACGTCCTTGTCCTGCGCCTCGCGCTCGCGCCACGCGGCGAGCGCCTTCAGCCGGCCGAGCACCTCGGGCTTGCGGTTGGGAAGGCGCAGCCGCGCCCAGGCGGTCTCGGGGTTGTTGGCGTAATTCTCGGGGTCGCCGAGGCGCTCCATCTCCTCGTCGAGCCAGACGCCGCGGCCGGTCTTCTTCAGCCGCTCGACCATCCGCGGGAACAGCTCGGCGAGATAGGTGACGTCGCCGACCGCATAGTCGAGCTGGCGCTGATCGAGCGGGCGGCGCGCCCAATCGGTGAAGCGCGCGCCCTTGTCGATCTTGGCGCCCGCATAGGCCGCGACGAGGTTGGTGTAGCTCACCTGCTCGCCGAGCCCCAAGGCCATCGCGGCGATCTGGGTGTCGAACAGCGGGTAGGGCGTCTTGCCGGTGAGATTGTAGATGATCTCCAGATCCTGCCCGCCGGCGTGGAAGACCTTGAGCACGTCCTCGTTGCTCACCATCAGCTCCAGCAGCGGCGCCATGTCGAGGTCGGGCGACTTGGGGTCGATGCAGGCGGCCTCGTCCGGCGAGGCGATCTGGATCAGGCAGAGCTCGGGATAATAGGTGTTCTCGCGCATGAACTCGGTGTCCACGGCGACGAACGGCGCTTCGGCGAGGCGGCTGCAGAGATCGGTGAGGGTGGCGGTGTCGGTGATCAGCGGATGGACGTGCATCCGTGGCGGCATAACGGGCATGGGCGCGGATTGCCAGCCTGCCGCGCCGCCGCCTCGCCTTGACAAAAGCAGCGCGAAGCCGCCACGAGCCGCGCCATGCACAGCTATCGAACTCACACCTGCGCCGCCCTCCGCGCGTCCGATGTCGGCCAGACCGTCCGCCTTTCCGGCTGGGTCCACCGCAAGCGCGATCACGGCAACCTGCTCTTCATCGATCTTCGCGACCATTATGGCCTGACTCAGATCGTCACCGACAGCGACAGCCCCGCCTTCGCGACGCTCGACCGCATCCGCGCCGAAAGCGTCGTGACGATCACAGGCGATGTCGTGGCGCGCGGCGCGGGAACGGTGAACGCCAACCTGCCGACCGGCGAGATCGAGGTCCGCGCGCGCGAGGTGACGGTGCAGTCCGCCGTCACCGCCGAGCTGCCGCTGCCCGTCGCCGCCGAGGCCGACTATCCCGAGGACATCCGCCTCCGCTACCGCTTCCTCGACCTGCGCCGCGAGCGGCTGCACCGGAACATCGTCCTGCGCTCGGGCGTCATCGCGTCGCTGCGGCGGCGGATGATCGACCAGGGCTTCACCGAATTCCAGACGCCGATCCTCACAGCCTCCAGCCCCGAGGGTGCGCGCGACTATCTCGTGCCGAGCCGCGTCCACCCGGGCAAGTTCTACGCGCTCCCGCAGGCGCCGCAGATGTTCAAGCAGCTGCTGATGGTCGCGGGCTTCGACCGCTATTTCCAGATCGCGCCCTGCTTCCGCGACGAGGACGCGCGCGCCGATCGTTCGCCGGGCGAGTTCTACCAGCTCGACTTCGAGATGAGCTTCGTCACGCAAGACGACGTGTTCGCGGCGATCGAGCCGGTGCTCGCCGGCGTGTTCGAGGAGTTCTCGGACAAGGCGGTGACCAAGCCGCCGTTCCCGCGCATCGCCTACAAGGAGTCGATGCTCAAGTACGGCAACGACAAGCCGGACCTCCGCAACCCGATCGAGATCAGCGACGTGTCGGCGCACTTCACGGGTTCAGGCTTCGGGCTGTTCGACCGGATCGTCGGGGGCGGCGGGGTCGTCCGCGCCATCCCGGCGCCGAAGACCGCGGAGAAGAGCCGCAAGTTCTTCGACGACATGAACGAGTGGGCGCGGGGCGAAGGCCATGCCGGGCTTGGCTACATCACGCAGAAGGCCGGCGAGCTCGGCGGGCCGATCGCCAAAAACCACGGCGAGGAGGCGACACGCAAGCTCGTTGCCGAGCTCGGCCTTGGGCCGGATGACGGCATCTTCTTCGCCGCCGGCAAGGAAGCCGATGCGGCGAAGCTCGCGGGCCATGCGCGCACACGCGTCGCCGAGGAGCTGGGGCTGATCGCGGAGGGCGAGTTCCGCTTCTGCTGGATCGTCGACTTCCCGATGTTCGAGAAGGACGAGGAGACCGGCAAGATCGAGTTCAGCCACAACCCGTTCTCGATGCCGCAGGGCGAGCTCGAGGCGCTCGAGACGATGAACCCGCTCGATATCCTCGCCTACCAATACGACATCGTCTGCAACGGCATCGAGCTGTCGTCTGGCGCGATCCGGAACCACAAGCCGGAGATCATGTACAAGGCGTTCGAGATCGCGGGCTATCCGCAGGAGCAGGTCGACCGCGACTTCGCCGGCATGATCAACGCCTTCAAGTTCGGCGCCCCGCCGCACGGCGGCTCGGCCCCCGGCGTCGACCGCATCGTCATGCTGCTCGCCGACGAGCCCAACATCCGCGAGGTCATCGTCTTCCCGATGAACCAGAAGGCCGAGGACCTGATGATGAACGCGCCGGCCCCGGCGACAGAAAAGCAGCTCCGCGAGCTTTACCTCAAGGTCAACGCGCCGAAGGACTGACGCAACCAACCGGACTCCCATGCGCTTCATAGCGCAGTCCCGAACATGAACGGCGCCCTACAGAGCCGTTCCGAAACCGTTCAAGCGAATCGCCCTAGAACGGTTTCACCCCACGGGGATAAAAGGAGAGAGACCATGCGTAAGCTGACCATCGCGCTTCTGGCTGGACTGACCGCCTTCGGCGTCACGGCCCCGGCTGCCGCCCAGAACCCCTACGGCGACCGTGACCGCGACGGCGTGCCGAACGGCGCCGACCGCCATCCGAACAACGGCCCGCGCGGCGACCGCGATCGTGACGGTGTTCCGAACGCCTACGACCGCAACGCCAACAACGCCCGCCCCTACGGCGACCGCGACCGCGACGGCGTGCCGAACCGTTACGACCGCAACGACTACAGCCGCGGCTTCGGCTACAACAGCGGCTGGAACTACAACGATCGCTGGACGCCCTACGGCTGGGGCTACAACGATCGCGCCACCCGCGCCTTCGTGATTCGCTATTATGGCGGCCTCAACGAGCGCAACTGGCGCCGCGCCCAGAGCGGCTTCTACCGCTTCGCCGACCGGAACCACGACGGCCGGATCGATCGCCGCGAATATGACTGGGCGATGGGCAACCTCAACCGCTACCGCCGCTACTAGCGGCGAAGGGAAGGGGCCCGGACCGAAAGGTTCGGGCTCTTTTTCTATGCCGGATACGAGATCGAAAGGATCTCGATCTCCTGCGGGCCGCCCGGCAGCTGCACCGCGCGGACGTCGCCGACCGCGGCGCCGCGAAGGGCCAGCGCCATCGGCGAGGTCCAGCCGATCCGGCCGGTGTCGGCATCCGACTCGTCGACGCCGACCAGAGTGACCTGCCGCTCCACATCGTCCTCGCCGAGATAGCCGACGGTCGCGCCGAAGAAGGCACGGGCCTTGTCGGGCTGCGCGGCGGGATCGACGATCACCGCGTTCTTCAGCGTCCTCGACAGCCGGTTGAGCGCGCCGTCGATCTCGCGCAGCCGCTTGCGGCCGTAGATATAGTCGCCGTTCTCCGAGCGGTCGCCATTGCCCGCCGCCCACGACACCATCTCGACGATCTTCGGCCGCTCGACGCCGAACAGCGCATGGTAGTCGTCGAGCAGCCGCGCGTGGCCTGCGGGGGTGATGGGGTTGGGCATGGTCGATCTCTTCGCCCCTCCCCTTCAGGGGAGGGGTTGGGGTGGGGGATTGGGCGTAAAGCTCTGAGCGCGCGGATGACCCCCACCCCCATCCCCTCCCCTGAAGAAGAGGGGCGAAGGCTTACCCCTTCGTCCGCTTGCCCAGATAATTCGACAGCGGCTCGGCCGTCGCGACCGCCGGCCGCCGGATGAGGTCGTAGACCACCGCGTTCTCGAGTACGCGCTGCACATAGTTGCGCGTCTCGCTGAACGGAATGGCTTCGACCCAGGCGACGACGTCGGTACCGGGCTCGCGCGGATCGCCGTTGAGCTTGATCCATTTCGAGACGTTGCCCGCGCCCGCGTTGTACGACGCCACCGCCAGCATGTGATTGCCGCCCCAGCGGTCGAGCAGCCGCTGGTAATAGGCCGAGCCGAGCATGACGTTGTACTGCTCGTCGTTGAGCTGCGAGGCGCTGTAGCCGACGCCGAGCTTGCCGGCCTGCTCGGCGGCGGTGCCGGGCATGAGCTGCATCAGGCCCCGCGCGTTGGCGCTACTGACCGCGGTCGGGTCGAAGCGGCTTTCCTGCCGGGTGATCGCGTGGACCATCACCCAGCGGCCGTCGTCGAACGACGAAGCGAGCGGCAGGCGCGGGAAGGCCGAATCGATCAGCGCCAGCTCGCCGTCGTTGCGCGCGGCGCGGGCGGCGAGGACTCCGATGTCGCGGCGGCCGAGCTGCGGTGCGAGCTCGGCGACGAGGCTCAGTTGCTCGGGCGTCTCCGCCGATTCGACCAGCGCGCGGAGGAACTGCGTCTGCTTCGAGCGGTCGCCGCGCTGGCCCAGAAGCCGCGCGGCGCGGACCAGCTCGTTGCCCGCGAAACCCTGGCGCAGCGACACAGGCACCGGCGCGGCGCGCACCGTCCGCAGCGCCACCGGCTGGTCGAGGCGCTCGAGCGCCAGCTGGCCGTAATAATAATCGGGGTGGAGCCCGGCGCGGGCGAGGAACAGCGCCGACTGCGCCTTGAGGCCGGCAGCCTCGGCGGCGCGGCCCGCCCAATAGTCGCCGCGCGCCTGCGTCTGCGGCGCCTTGGCGGCGGCGCGGTAGTTCTGGAAATGGTCGACCGCGGCGGCGGGCCGGCCGAGCTGGTTCATCGCGAGGCTGCCGGCGAGGAACTGCAGGTCGGTGTAGACGTCGCGCTCGGCATCGCTGTGGTCGATCAGCGCGCGGCCGAGCGGCCAGGCGTTGCTGTTGGCGGCGAGGCGGTAGGCGACGTCGTTCTGCCCGTCGCGAGCCGCCGCCTTGGCGAGCGCGAGGCGCGCCTGCATCCAGCGCAGCGGGTCGGCGACCGCGCCGGGCGCGATCGTGGCGCCCGCGAGCACGGCGCGCGCGCCGTTATAGTCGCCCGAACGGCGGAGCCACTCGGCCCGGTCCGCGAGCAGGCCAGGATCGGATTGCAGCGCCGGCGGCACCAGCGCCAGCTTCTGCGAAGCGTCGAAGCCGTCGCCGCGCAGCGCCAGCCGCGCCTCGGCGAGCAGCCGCGCGTCGGGCGCGAGCCACGGCGCCATCCGCGACGCGGCGGCGGTCTGGCCGGCCCAGATCAGCTCGTCGACCCGCGCCGCATGGTCGGCGGGAGTGAGGATCGAGCCGAACCGCGCCAGGACTTCGGGCTCGAGCGCATCGGGCAGGCCGTCCGACGCCCAGGCTTCGCGCGCCATCCGCGCCGCCTCCGCGCCGCGCCCGGCCGGCAGCAGCGCTTCCGCCAGGCGGAACTTGCCGGCCGGGGTGAGCGGCGGAAACACCGTGAAATAGCTCAGCCGGTCGGGAAGCGGCGTCGCGGCGGTGATCGCGCGCTCGGCGCGCTTGCGCAGCGCCAGCTCGCCAGGCCAGCCGCGATGCGCGGCGAGGAAGCGCGACAGGTCGGTGAAGACCAGCGGCGTGGTGTCGCGGCGCAGGCGGTCCCATTCGGCGAGCGCCGGATCGAGCGGGTCGGAGATCGTCAAATAGTCGGAACCGACCGATGCGGCGGCGAGGGCGGGGGAGACCTCCTGCGACGCCGGCGAGCCGCCGTCCTGCAGTTCGGCCCACACCGGCTGCGCCGCGATCGCCGCCAGCATCAGCGCCGCGATGGCGACACCGCTGGACAAGCCGGCACCGGGCTTCCTATTGGTCATGCACACAAACCCCACACCACATTCGCGGCTTATAGCGCCTTCCGGGCATGCGGGTGAAGGATAGACTGATGTTCAAGGGTTCGATTCCCGCCCTGGTGACTCCCTTTCGCGACGAAAAGGTCGACGAAGCGGGGTTCGAGGCGTTCGTCGACTGGCAGATCGGCGAGGGCAGCCACGGCCTTGTGCCATGCGGCACGACCGGCGAGTCGGCGACGATGACGATGGCGGAGAACCACCGCGTCATCGAAGTCTGCGTCAAGGTCGCCGGCGGCCGGGTGCCGGTGATCGCGGGCTGCGGCTCGAACGACACCGCGATCGCCATCGAGCACCTGCGCTTCTCGGAAAAATGCGGCGCCGATGCCGCGCTGGTCGTCGTGCCCTATTACAACCGGCCGAGCCAGGAGGGCATCTTCCGCCATTTCGAGGCCTGCGCCAGGGCGACCGGGCTGCCGATCATCCTCTACAACGTCCCCGGCCGCACCGCGCTCGAAATGTCGGTCGAGACGATGGCGCGGCTGTCGGACATCGGCACCATCCTCGGCGTCAAGGACGCGACCGGCAACGTCGCGCGCGTCACCGCGCAGCGGCTGGCGTGCGGGGAGAATTTCGTCCAGCTGTCGGGCAACGACGACATGGCGCTCGGCTTCATGGCGTCGGGCGGCGTCGGCTGCATCTCGGTCACCGCCAATGTCGCGCCACGCCTGTGCGCCGATTTCCAGAACGCCTGCCTGGCCGGCGACTGGACGCGGGCGCTTGAGATTCACGACCGGCTCTATCCGCTGCACGCCGCGCTGTTCACCGACGCGAGTCCCGGCCCGGCGAAATATGCGCTGTCGCGCATCCGCAATTTCTCCGCCGAGCTGCGGCTGCCGATGACGGCTCCGTCCGAAGCGTCCCGCCACGCCGTCGACTCCGCGCTGACCCGTATCGGCCTCGCCTGATGGTCAGGCCGATGCGCGCCACCGCTGGCCTCAAGGTCAAGACGGTGGCCGAGAACCGCCGCGCACGGCACGAATATGCCATCGAGGATGTCTTCGAGGCCGGCATCGCGCTCGTCGGCACCGAGGTGAAGGCGCTGCGCTTCGGCGAGGGCTCGATCGCCGAGGCCTATGCCGAGGTGAAGGACGGGATCATGTGGCTGGTCAACGCCAACATCCCCGAGTTCAGCCACGGCAACCGCTTCAACCACGAGCCGAAGCGCCCGCGCGTCCTGCTGATGAAGGCGCGCGAGATCGGCAAATTGAACGGCCTCGTCACGCGCCAGGGCATGACTCTGGTGCCGCTGTCGATCTATTTCAACGAGCGTGGTCGCGCGAAGGTCGAGCTGGCGCTCGGCAAGGGCCGCAAGCTCCACGACAAGCGCGAGCACGAGAAGGAAAAGGACTGGAAGCGCGAGCAGGGCCGGCTGATGCGGGAGAAGGGCTGATGCTCGCATGGGTCAAGGCGAAGTGCCCGACGCGGGAGCACCTGCTCGGCAACCGCTTCCTGCGGCCGTTCGCCAAATATCTCGGCAGTCCCAACCTCTGGCATTTCAACCGCCGCTCGGTGCCGCGCGGCGTCGCGGTGGGGCTGTTCTGCGGCGTTCTGATTCCGGTCGCGCACACGCCGGTGGCGGTACTGGCGGCGGCGCCGTTCCGCGCCAACGCCATCGTCGCCGCCGCCTCGACCTGGCTCGTCAACCCGCTGACCATCGGCCCCTTGCTGATGAGCGCGCACTGGCTCGGCGCGCATATCGCGGGGCAGGTCGAGGGCGGGATCGTGCCGGTCGGCCAGATCTCCTGGGTCCACAAAGCGATGGACGTGGCGGGCGTCACGATGATGGGCCTGCTTCCGATCGCGCTGGTCGTCGCCGCCGTCGGTTATGCGGTCGTGCTTGCGGGCTGGCGGCTCCGCACCCTCATGCGCTGGTCGAGACGCCGCGCGGCTTGAGCGTTTATGTCGCCGCTCCTGCTGCTGCGCCGAACTAAAATCTTATCTGCCGCGATCCATCTCTGGATTTTGCGACTTAACGCAGTGGCCAGTAGCTGTCTTTTCACTAACGGTTTTCCCGTTATTCGGGTTTGCAGTTGTGGTTGAAAGTAGTAATTCACCATCGCTCAGTGTTAAATTCAAACGGCCGTCGATAAATAATCCGTAGGTATTTCCTGCCAGCGTGTAAATGACTGCATCGCCATTTGTCTCAACTCTGCAGTGGACCGCCTCTACACAACCATCTGGTGAGTTCATTTGTGTAGAAAAAGATTTCCATTTTTTAGAACTAGAACTTACCTGCCAAATCAACAAATCATCGACCGTGATCTTTATTCGGCCTTCGCGGAGATAGGCGACATTCTCGAAGGAGCAGTCGAGATAGATTGGACTGATGTCTTTTGAGGGGCTAGCCACAGATGCAGACGCTGAAAATCCTACGCCAGTCGCCACACAGGTCGCCAATGTTCTAAATCTCATGTGCATCATTCCCAATGGATGTCCCTAAAAAAAATGGAGTCCGCACGACCTGTTGAACTCGGGCGGCGCGTCCGAGGGTGTGAGAACCTTCCGCCCGATCAGCCTTAAAAAATCTTTTTTGGTTTCCGATCGAGTTGTGGGTCAGCCGAAGGTTTGCAAGTCCCGTGAGCTTCCTCGTTTAATGATCGCATGGGGGGATAAGTTCTTAATATACGCAAGGCTCCGCTAACCCTAGATATGTTCAACCGCATATCATAGGTTCTATCGGCATCGAATCCCCTAAAGTAAATCCACTCATCATTTAATATTGTGTTACAGACGTCTTGATTGCAGCTAGCGCCTAATAAATCAGCTACGGGCGACCAAGAAATATCCCCAACATCAACATCAACAACAGCATATGCAATTGAGTCTTTAGATATTTTTAAGCGAAAATCTGGGTAGACTTTGAAATCAGTTTGGCAATCGATAAAAAAAGGAAAACTATTCTCCGCCTTCGATGAAGTAGAAAAAAGGAGTGCTGTCCAAAATACTATACTTGCTCGACTCGTGAGACACCTCGCCGCGGATCGGTCGGACCAAAACATCACCGGAATGGCAGTCCAAGTTAAAATTCCGGCGCAACGTAGCGTAGAGTAAAGCAAAACTTCTAAGGATGTGCGGGCCAAACAGGATCCTTGACTTAAGAAAACCGAAATATCACTCGGAATCGCGCACGAAGAAAGAAAATCACTGCTCATAGGACTGGATCATGCTTTTCGGTCGCCGGATCAACCGACTTCATACATATACCGGATTTTTGCCTTTCAACATACGATGTACCGTTTTTATTACTGTGACCCTCGTATGATAGAAAGAAGTCACCCGTCGATCTTGATATATTAAATTCTCCGCTAATATGAGCATCAGTAAGATCCATTTCTCCATCAATAACTAGAGAATATCGTTCATCAGTGATGCTAGTTTTACAAAGCATTTTCGCTGCGGCACAATTCCAAAGGACGTGGTTAGACCAGCCCGCGCCTCCATCATCGGTGATCAACCAGCGGGAGAAAGATGTCTTGTCAATCTTGAGACGAAACACTTCTCCGTCGACCGCGCGGCAGGAAAGATAGATCGGGTAGGCCGCTTCAGTCTGCTTCGCCGTGCAACATGCTGCCGTGATCGAACCTACGAAGAAAGCTCCCCTGACAAATTTGGACAGGCTATCAACCATCATGTCAGCAACTTCCGATATGGTTTGCGACATAGACAACGCATTTCCAACCGCCTTCATCTTTCGAGCAGTCGCTGGGTTTAGGTGGGGTAATGCAGGTGCCTTGGGCTCTTGCGATTTCCTTGGCGCGAGCCTCCGCATCGCGGAGCGCGTCGGAGCGAGTGTCGCCGACTCCCCATACCGCTTCGCCAGCAGAGGCTATCGTGGGGATTGTGATCATAGCCGTTAAGCAGATCGCCAAAGCTCCAACCCTCATGCGCTTCTCTCCTGGTTTCTAAATTTTCGCTAGAAATGGGGGCTCCATCCGACGCGGATATATCGCTCTTGGGAAATCAGGCGCTGTACGGTGTCCTTTGCGTCAGCTTCATCACTTTCACCGCCACAGGAAACACCATCCACTTTGATGCCGATGATCTGTTGTATCCACTCGGCAAAGTGGGCTCTCATTGGTTCGCTGACCACTTCCGGTCCTTTTAACTCGACTACATCGGTAATAAAAGAACGGTGGCCCTTAAGGTCGAGGGCAGAGCAGAACCAATACTTTGAGTCAGCAGCTTGCGCGGGAACCGTGTTTAGAAAAGCCAAAGAGGCAAACACGCCAAGGTTCATCACAAACCGGTGGGCGATATAATTTTTCATAGTGAATCCCCCGAGAGACAGGCTGCATAGTGGCCGGGGTTAGCGTAGTTATCAAGGTCTCTCCTTGCTGCGTTAATGTCGGTCATGGGGCGGAGTCGGCTCGGCGCGCGCATCGCCGGGCAGTTCGAGAGCGGTGTCGTGCCCGTCGGCCAGATTTCGTGGCTTCACAAGGCGGTGGATGTCGCGGGCGTCACGATGATCGGCCTGCTGCCGATCGCGATCGTCGTGGCGGCGATCGGCTATGCGCTGGTGCTTGGCGGGTGGCGGCTCCGTACCCTCATTCGCTGGTCAAAACGCCGCGCTGCTTGACCGTTGCAAGCCGCCGCGAGGTCGCTAGTGTCCCGCGCATAATCGAACATTTGGGGAATTCATCGTGATTCATCGCAACCTCCTGCTCGCCGGTGCGGGCCTTCTCGCGCTGTCGGCCTGCTCCGCCATGCGGAAGGAGCCGCCCGCGACGGTCGCGGCGGCGCCCATCGCGCCTCCCGCCGCGCCAGCGCCGAAGCCCGAGCTCGGCACCTACGGCTACGACGCATCGGGCATGGATCGCAGTGTCGCGCCCGGCGACGACTTCTACAAATACGTCAACGGCGGCTGGGCCAAGGTCACCGAAATTCCCGCCGACCGCGCCAGCTACACGATGTTCGCCAGGCTCGACGACCTGTCGAAGGAGCGGACGCGCACGATCATCGAGGACGCCGCCAAGGTGCAGGCGGCCCCGGGCTCGTCGATCCAGAAGGTCGGCGACTATTACGCCAGCTTCATGGACGAGGGCGCGATCGAGGCGAAGGGCGTCGCGCCGCTGGCCGCCGATCTCGCCAGGGTCGATGCGATCAAGACCCGCGGCGATTTCGCCCGGGCGGTGGGCATGGAACAGCGCGCGAACGGCGCGACCTTGTTCGCGATGGGCGTCGGCCAGGACGACAAGTCGCCCGAGACCTATATCCCGAACTTCTACCAGGCCGGCCTCGGCCTGCCCGACCGCGACTATTATCTCGTCGACAACCCCAAGTTCGTGGAGACGCGCGCCGCGTACAAGGCGCATATCTCCAAGATGCTGATGCTGGCCGGCGTCCCCGAGGCGGTGGCCGCGACCAAGGCGGACGCCATCTTCCGCTTCGAGGCGAAGATCGCGGCCGTCCACTGGACCCGCGTCGACAGCCGCGACAGCGACAAGACCTACAACAGGTGGAGCGCCGCCGACTTCGTTAGGAAGGCACCGGGCTTCGACTGGAAAGCCTATATGGCCGCCAACGGCCTGAGCGGGGAGACGACCTTCCTCGTCGCCCAGCCGAGCGCTTATACCGGCATGGCGAAGCTGGTCGCGGCGACCCCGGTCGCCACGCTCAAGGACTGGCTCGCCTACCATGTCATCGCCGATCGCGCCCCGGTCCTGCCGAAGGCCTTCGTCGACGAGGATTTCGCGTTCAACGGCACCGTCCTGTCGGGCCAGCCGCAGCTTCAGCCGCGCTGGAAGCGCGGCGTCGACCAGGTCAACGGCGCGATGGGGGAGGCGGTCGGCGAGCTTTACGTCGCGCGCTACTTCACGCCCAAGGCCAAGGCGGAGGCCGACGAGCTGGTCCACAATCTGATCGTCGCGATGGACGACCGTCTGTCGAGGCTCGAGTGGATGGCCCCCGAGACCAAGGCGAAGGCGCGCGCCAAGCTGGCGTCGTTCAACCCGAAGATCGGCTATCCCGACAAGTGGCGCGACTATTCGGCGCTGACGATCGTGCGCGGCGACGCCTATGGCAACGCGGTTCGGGCGGCGGAATTCGAGTACGATCGCGGCCTGAAGAAGCTCGGCGCGCCGCTCGACCGCGGCGAGTGGTTCATGACTCCGATGACGGTCAACGCCTACGCCAATCCGACGATGAACGAGGTGGTGTTCCCGGCGTCGATCCTGCAGCCGCCGTTCTTCGATCCCAATGCCGACCCGGCGGTCAACTACGGCGGCATCGGCGCGGTGATCGGCCACGAGATCAGCCACCATTTCGACGACCAGGGCCGCAAGTACGATCCCAAGGGCGCGCTCGCCGACTGGTGGACGGCCGAGGACGTCAAGCGCTTCAAGGCCTATACCGACCGGGTCGAGGCGCAGTATGCGGGATACGAGCCGCTGCCCGGCATGCACGTCAACGGCGGCTTGACGCTCGGCGAGAACATGGCCGATCTGGCCGGCGTCACGGTCGCGCTCGACGCCTATCACAAGTCGCTGAACGGCGAGCCCGCGCCGGTGATCGACGGGCTGACCGGCGACCAGCGTTTCTTCCTCGGCTTCGGCCAGGTGTGGCGCGCCAAGTACCGCGAGGCGAACCTTCGCAACCGGCTGACCACCGATCCGCACACCCCCGGCAACTGGCGGCCCTACGTGGTGCGGAATCTCGACGCCTGGTACTCGGCGTTCGACGTCAAGCCGGGCCAGAAATATTACCTGACGCCGGAGCAGCGCATCAAGGTTTGGTAAGGGAGTAGCTTTGTGATCAGGTCCGTACTTCTCGCCGGCGTCGCGCTCGTCGGCCTCGCCGCCTGCTCACAGACCAGCACGAGGCCGGCGGCGGTCGCCACCGTGGCGCCGCCGGCCAAGCCGCAGATCGGCACGTTCGGCTTCGACACCACGGGCATGGACAAGTCGGTCAGGCCGGGCGACGACTTCGCGGAGTACACCACCGGCACCTGGCGCAAGACGACGCCGATCCCCGCCGACCGTGCCGGCGCGGGCGACGACTTCCGCCTCGACGACCTGTCGAAGGCGCGGACGCGGTCGATCATCGAGGAGGCGAGCGCCACGCAGGCGGCGCCCGGCAGCAACGCCCAGAAGGTCGGCGACTTCTACGCCAGCTTCATGGACGAGGCGGCGATCGAGGCGAAGGGCCTGGACCCGCTCCAGACCGACCTCGCGCGCGTCGCGATGATCAAGACGAAGCGCGACGTCGCGCGGGTGATGGGCGAGGACGACCAGCGCGGCATCCCGTCGCCGTTCGGCACCTATATCGACCAGGACGCCAAGGCGCCCGACAGCTACATCGTGACGATCGTCCAGGGCGGCCTCGGCCTGCCGGACCGCGACTATTACCTTCAGGACAATCCCAAGTTCGTCGAGACGCGGGAGAAGTATCAGGCGCATGCCGCGCGCATGCTGGCGCTTGCCGGGGTGCCGGAGAAGTGGCAGCCTCGCAAGGCGAAGGCGATCTACGACTTCGAGAAGAAGCTGGCGCAAGTCCAGTGGAGCCAGGTCGACAGCCGCGAGGTCGACAAGACCTACAACAAATGGACCCCCGCCGATTTCGCCGCGAAGGCGCCGGGCTTCGACTGGAAATCCTATTTCGACGCCGCCGGCATCGGCGGCCAGGGCGCGCTGATCGCCGCGCAGCCGACCGCCTTCGCCGGCGAGGCCAGGCTGATCGCCGCGACGCCGCTCGGCACGCTCAAGGATTATCTGCTGTTCCGCGCGATCAAGGCGCGCGCGCCCGTGCTGACCAAGGCGTTCGTCGACGAGAATTTCGCCTTTAACGGCACGGTTCTTTCCGGCACGCCGCAAATCCGCCCGCGCTGGCAGCGCGGCGTCAACGCCGTCACCGCCGCGATGGGGGAGGCGGTCGGCCAGCTCTATGTCGCGAAATATTTCCCACCGGAAACAAAGGCTCAGGCCGACAAGCTCGTCCGCAACCTGATCGCCGCGATGGACGGCCGGCTGGCGAAGCTGGAGTGGATGGCGCCTGCCACCAAGGCGACCGCGCGCCGCAAGCTCGCCGCCTTCACCCCGAAGATCGGCTATCCCGATCATTGGCGCGACTATTCGGCGCTCACCGTCATCCGCGGCGACGCCTATGGCAATGCGGAGCGCGCCGCGCTGTTCGAGACGCAGCGCAACCTCGCCAAGCTTGGGCGTCCGGTCGACCGCAGCGAGTGGCAAATGACCCCGATGGAGGTCAACGCCTACGCCAACCCGACGATGAACGAGGTGGTCTTCCCGGCGGCGATCCTCCAGCCGCCCTATTTCGATCCCTACGCGGACCCGGCGGTCAACTACGGCTCGATCGGAGCGGTCATCGGCCACGAGATCAGCCACCATTTCGACGACCAGGGCCGCAAGTTCGATTCGACCGGCAAGCTCGCCGACTGGTGGACGCCCGACGACGTCAGCCGCTTCAAGGCCTACACCGACGCGCTGGTCGCGCAGTACAACGCCTATGAGGCGGCCCCCGGCGTCCATGTCAACGGCGCGCTGACGCTCGGCGAGAACATCGCCGACCTCGCGGGCCTTGCGGTCGCCTACGACGCCTACCGCATCTCGCTGAACGGCAAGGAGCCGCCGGTGATCGACGGCTTTACCGGCGACCAGCGATTCTTCCTCGCCTACGGCGGCTCATGGCGCGTCAAATACCGGCCCGAGCTCGTCCAGCAGCTCGTCGTCTCGGACCCGCACACCCCAGCCTTTCTCCGCCCGAATGTGGTTCGGAATATTGACGCCTGGTATCCGGCGTTCGGTGTCGCTCCGACAGACAAGCTGGCGCTTCCCAAGGACAAGCGGGTCCAGCCTTGGTGAGAGACGTTCTCAATTTGTTCTTGACGCGCGCCGCTGACGCCCTTACGGTGCCCGGCTGCTCTTTGAGACTTTCATAGCCCGCCAGCCAAGGCTTCGTGCCTAAATATTAGGCTGTTTTAGCCTTGCTATTCGTCAACTTCGCCTAGCTATCCGAGAGCGAGGTCGCCGCAAGATAGACTCGCTTCACGTCGGGATATTTGCCGCAGATCGCGTTGCTGAGCTCGGACGTCTTCGCCTCGACCTCGGCGGCGGTCATGGTGTCGTCGAAGTCGACTCGCGCCGTCACGAGGATGTCGTGCGGCCCGAGGTGGAGCGTCCGCACGGTGCGGATGCCCGTCGTCCTGGGATCGCTCAGGATCACCGACTGGACGAATTCGACGATCTCCGGCTTCGCCGCCTCGCCTATGATCAGCCCCTTGGTCTCGCGCGCCAGGAACCAGCTCGCGGCGATCAGCACGCAACCGATGACGATCGACGCCGCGCCGTCCAGCCGCGGCTCGCCGAGCACTGTCGCGCCGATCAGCCCGAACAAGGCGATGAACAAACCGGCGATCGCCGCCGAATCCTCGAACAGCACGGTGAACAGAACCGGGTCCTTGGCGTCGACGATCGTCCGCCACCAATTTCCGTTTCCTGACACCGCGCGGAACTCGCAGAGCGCGACGAGGAACGAGCCGCTCTCGATCAGGATCGCGAAGCCCAGGATGGCGAAGTTGATCAGCGGGTTCTCGATGGCGTGCGGCGCGCGCAGCTTCTCGACGCCTTCATAGATCGCGACCGTGCCGCCGACCGCGAACAGCAGCACGGCGACGACGAAGCTCCAGAAATAGATCTCGCGAGCATAGCCGAACGGATAGTCCTCGTCGGCCGGCCGCTGCGAACGCTTCATGCCGAACAGCAGCAGCGCCTGGTTGCCGGTGTCGACGACGCTATGCACGCCCTCGGCGAGCATCGCCGCCGACCCGGTGATCGCCGCGCCCACGAACTTCGCCACAGCGATGCCGAGATTGGCGGCGAGCGCCGCATAGACCACCGTCTTCGATCCTGAGGCCGACACACATGCTCCTTCGTTCGATGCGGGCCGAACGCCGGCTCCTCGCGATAGTTGCCGAGATAGACGGCTTGGCCGCCGGAAGCTAAGGGGAAGCTGACTCGGGGAGTGGCGCAGCCTGGTAGCGCATCTGGTTTGGGACCAGAGGGTCGCAGGTTCGAATCCTGTCTCCCCGACCATAGACTTGAGCGACGACCGCAGCTGATATACATTATATTGTATATCAGGAGAGCGCTCATGCAGGTCGCACGGTGGGGTAACAGTCTGGCAATTCGCCTTCCGGCCCGCGTCGTCGAGGCGCTGGCGCTCAAGGAAGGCGATGACGTCGAGGTTCACGTCGCGGGCGAGCGGGCCTTTGACGTGGAACGCGACCGCGGCCGGGAGCGAGCGCTGGAGCGTATACGGCAACTGCGGAAGCCTGCGCCGTCCGGTTGGCACTTTGACCGCGACGACGCAAACGCTCGCTAGCCCATGCCTCGCTGCTTTGCCGATACCAACATCGCGGTCTACGCGTTTATCGACGATCGGCGCACGGCCGTCGCCGAGGCATTGATCGAACGCGGCTGTGAGATCAGCGTTCAGGTGCTAAACGAATTCGCCAGTGTTGCGCGCCGTAAACTCGGCTTCGCCTGGAGTGAACTTAACGACGCCCGGACGGCTCTCCAACGGCTTTGTCCGGCGATCCACCCCGTCAATCTTGCGACGCATGAGCTGGCAATGACTGTTGCCCAGCGTCACGGACTAGCGATCTATGATTCGATGATCGTCGCGTCGGCACTGCTCGCGCGGTGCGATATTCTTTATTCCGAGGACATGCAGCACGGCATGATTATCGAAGGTTTGCGGATCGAAAATCCGTTCAGGGAGATGGCGTGACCGCGACCATACAAATTTTCGCGGCAGATGCGGTGCACGCTGCGAAGCACGCGGCGGCGCTTGGCCGGCTGCAGGTTCCCGCGACGGTCCACGAGTGGGGCGACACGGTGCCGGAACTCGCGCTCGTGGATGCGGCCTTGCTCGGCGGCACGGCGCTGGGCGATCTGCGGCGTGAGGCTCCGTTCTCTCGGCTTGTCGTCGCTTTCAAGAACGCCACCCTCGATGACGCCGCCCAGATGATAGGCATGCCGAACGTCGCGTTTCTGTCGCGCCCCTGCCATGATGCAGACTACGCCCTCGCTCTCGCGATGATCCTGCATGCAGGGGCACCGGCGACTGCGGCCGCCGAAGGCGACGCTGGTTACGCCCTGCGCCTCGCCGCGCTCGGCGAGGAGATCGCGCGGATCGCGCGGGCGATCGAGCCGCCGCTTGCCTCGGCCGGCGCGCCGCCGGCACCCGAGGCGCCGCTGGCTTTCGATCCGGCGGCGGTGCGGGCGGTGCTGAAGGCGCGGCGGCTGCGCGATTCGCTGTTCCCGGCGGGGACGTTCGCTGATCCGGCGTGGGACATGCTGCTCGACCTCACCGCGTCGCGCGGCGAGGGGGCGCGCGTGTCGGTCACCAGCCTCGCCATCGCCGCCGCAGTGCCACCGACCACCGCGCTCCGCCACCTGAAGGCGATGGCCGACGCGGGGCTTGTCGTCCGCCGCTCGGATCCCGACGACGGGCGGCGAACCTATATCGACCTGAGCGAGGACGCCTTCGCGCGGATGCGCGCCTGGGTCGCGGGCGCTGCGAAAACCGTCTAGGGTCGCCGCAACAAAGGGGAGTTGGGGATGACCGCAGCGGTATTGGACCCGAAGCGCGATCGGCTGGTGATCGTCGCCTCGTCGCTCGGCACCGTGTTCGAATGGTACGACTTCTTCGTCTACGGCACGCTGGCTGCGCTGCTCGGCAACCTGTTCTTTCCGTCGGACAACCAGGGCGCGGCGCTGCTGAAGTCGCTCGCGGCGTTCGGCATCGGCTTCGGCGTCCGGCCGCTCGGCGCGGTGGTGTTCGGCTATCTCGGCGACATCGTCGGGCGGAAATACACCTTCCTGATCACCATCACGGTCATGGGCATCGCGACCGCCGGGGTCGGCTTCCTGCCGCCCTACGCCAGCATCGGCATCTGGGCGCCGGTGCTGCTGATCGCGCTCCGGGCGTTGCAGGGCCTGGCTCTGGGCGGCGAATATGGCGGGGCGGCGATCTATGTCGCGGAGCACGCGCCGCCGGGCAAGCGCGGCTTCTACACGAGCTGGATCCAGGTCTCGGTGGTCGGCGGCTTCCTGCTGTCGATCGCGGTCGTCCTCACCTGCACCTGGGGGCTCGGCAAGGAGGCGTTCGAGGCGTGGGGCTGGCGCATCCCCTTCCTGTTCTCGCTGCTGCTGCTCGCGATCTCGCTCTACATCCGGCTGAAGCTGAAGGAGAGCCCGGTCTTCCAGGCGATGAAGGACGCCGGCGAGACCTCGCGCAATCCGCTGAAGGAGAGCTTCTCCAGCCTCGCCAACATCCGCCTGATCTTCACCGCGCTGTTCGGCATCGCGGCGGGTCTGACGGTGATCTACTACACCGCCCAGTTCCAGGCGCTCTACTTCCTCCAGCAGACCGCGCGCATCGATCCGACGACCGCGCAGGTGCTGATCGGCGTCGCCACCGTGATCGGCGCGCCGGCGTTCGTGCTTTCGGGTTGGCTGTCTGACAAGGTCGGCCGCAAGCCGGTGATGCTCGCGGGCTATGGCTTGACGCTGTTGCTGCTGTTCCCGCTGTTCCACTTCATCGCGGGGGCGGCCAACCCGAAGCTGGCGGCGGCGATGGAGGCGGCTCCCGTCCGCATCGAGCGCGCCGGCTGCGGCTACGACCCGTTCGCAGCCAAAGGCCAGAGCACCGAATGCGGCAAGGTGCTCGACTTCTTCGCCAAGCAGGGTGTCGGCTACACCAAGACCGGCGGGGAGGGCGCGCCGCGCGTCACCATCGGCGCGCGGACGATCGAAGGGCTTCAGCCCGAGGCCTTCGCCGACGCGCTGCGCGACGCTGGCTACCCCGGCGGCGTCGACGCGGCGACAGGCAAGTGGGTCGTCAAGTCCGATCCCGCCGAGCGCAACGATGCCGGCATCGTGCTCGCGGTGATCGTGCTGGCGATCCTGTCGGGCATGACCTACGGCCCGGTGGCGGCGATCCTCGTCGAGCTGTTCCCGGCGCGCATCCGCTACACCTCGATGTCGATCCCCTATCATATCGGTTCGGGCTATTTCGGCGGCTTCCTGCCGTTCGTGTCGCAGTACATCGTCGTCAAGTCGGGCAATGTCTTCGGCGGCCTGTGGTACACCTTCATCGTGGTCGCGGTGGCGTTCACCGTCACGCTGCTGCTGCTCCCCGAGACGTTCCGGCGCGACGTCACGAAATAGGCGGCGGCCTGCCGTGCACGTACACGTCGTGCTGCTGGAACGGCAGCACGATGCCGTTCTCGCGGAACAGGTCCCAGATGCGCGTCAGCACCTCGCTCTGAACGTTGGTGACGCCGTTCTCCGGATCGCAGATCCAGATGCGGATCTCGTGGTTGATGGCGTTCGGCGTGAAGCCAGTCAGCCAGCACACCGGCGCCGGATCGGGCAGCACGCGCGGCGTCTCGTTCGTCGCCTGGAGCATCAGCCGCTTCGCGAGGTGGATGTCGCACGTATGCGCCACGCCGACCGGGATGTGCAGCCGCACGTCCTTGTCGGTGTAGGACCAGTTCTCGACCGGCTCGGTCATCATCGTTTCGTTGGGGATCAGATGCTCCTTGCCGTCGCGCGTCACGAGCGAGACGGCGCGCACGCCGATCTTGTTGACCCAGCCGAAGGTGTCGCCGATCGCGATGACGTCGCCCGGCTTGATCGAGCGGTCCATCAGCAGGATGAGGCCGGAGATCAGATTGCCGAAGGTCTTTTGCAGGCCGAAGCCGACCGCGAGGCCGAAGGCGCCCGAGAACACCGCGAGCGCGGTGAGGTCGATGCCGAGCAGGTCGATGCCGATGAAGAAGGCGAGCGTCGCCACCACGATCTGGCCGAGCTTCTGGAACAGCACGCGCTGCGACAGGTCGAGCGACTGGAGGCCGCCGGTCCAGCGCACGATCAGCCGGTTGAGGCCGCGCGCTGCGGCGAACAGAAGGATTGTCACCAGGATGGCGTTGACGACGTCGAGCAGCGAGATGCGCCGCGTGCCCACCGTGAGATAGGCGCGGTCCAGCCCTTCGGTCAGCGGATCGAGCCCGCTCAGGCGACTGGCGACGATGCCGATGAACAGGAGGAGCGCGATTCCCGCCGACAGCCCGCGGCCGAGCCCGAAGCTGCGCACCAGCCCGCGCCCGAACAGCGCCGTCGCGAGGCCGAGCGCGACCGCGACGATCAGCGCGCCGGTGCCGAAGATCGGCAGTCCACTCGCCGCCGTCAGCAGCAGCGCGGCGGTGCCGGTGCGAATCAGGCCGCAGAGATGCGCGGCGAGGTCGTCGAGGCCCGGGGTCGTCGAGCGCGTGGCCCAGCGGGAGAGCGGTCGCCCAAACAAGCGGCCGGTGAGCCAGCCGAGCAGCGCCGCCACCGCCACGACCACCGCCGCCGCGAGGACCGCGCGGAGGTCGGGGTCGGCGGGGAGGGCCAGCATCAGACCGCCAGCCGCGCCAGCCCGGCGTCGAGGTCGGCGATGAGGTCGTCGGGGTCCTCCAGGCCGATGCTGAGCCGCAGCAACTGCCCCGGCGCGTCCCAGCGCGTGGCGCTGCGGATGCGGTGCGGCTCGACCGGCAGGATCAGGCTCTCGAACCCGCCCCACGAGAAGCCCATGCCGAAGTGCCTGAGGCCATCGACGAACGGCGCCATGTCGGCGCGGCTGCCGGCCTTGAGCGTGAAGGCGAACAGCCCGGCGGTGCCGCTGAAGTCGCGCGCCCAATGCTCGTGGCCGGGGCAGGAGGGCAGGGCAGGGTGCAGGATCCGATCGACCTTGGGGTGCTCGGCCAGCCAGCGCGCCACCTTCAGGCTCGCCGCGCCTTGGTGCGCCAGCCGGGTGTGGAGCGTGCGGAGGCCGCGCGCGGCGAGAAAGGCGTCGTCGGGCGCGGCGCACTGGCCAAGTCGGTAGGTCGCCTGCTTCAATTTCTCCCAGGCGGCCGGAGCGGCGGTGACGCTGCCCATCATCAGGTCGCTGTGGCCGCCGATATATTTGCTGAGCGACTGCGCCGACAGGTCGATGCCATGCGCGATCGCCGGGAATAGCAGGGGGGTCGCCCAGGTGTTGTCCAGAATGGTGACGAGGCCGCGCGCCTTCGCCGCCGCGACGATCGCCGGCACGTCCTGCACCTCGAAGGTCAGCGAGCCGGGCGATTCGAGGAAAATGGCGCGGGTGTTCGGCTGGATCAGCGCCTCGATCCCGGCGCCGATCAGCGGGTCGTAATAGGTCGTCTCGACCCCGAACCCCTTGAGCGTCGTCTCGCAGAACACCCGCGTCGGTTCGTAGACGCAATCGACCATCAGCAGATGGTCGCCCCCGCGAAGCACCGCGACCAGCGCCGCCGCGATCGCCGCGACTCCCGACGGGAACAGCTTGGTCCCTGCCGCCCCCGGCTCAAGCTCGGTCAGCGCTGCTTCGAGCGACCATTGCGTCGGCGTCCCGCGCCGGCCGTAGTAGAGACCGGCGTCAGGCTCGCGGATCGCCGCGTCGAGCTCGGCCAGCGTCTCGAACAGGCAGGTCGAGGCGTGGCCGACCGGCGGGCTGACCAGCCCTCGCGTCCACTCGGGACGCCGCCCGGCATGGACGACGCGGGTGGCGGGGTGGTCATTGTCCTCCACGCTCAAATCCCCTCCCCTCGGGGGAGGGGTAGGGGTGGGTGTTCGCGCAGCGCGACGCCGATCATGTTTATGCAGCCTTCGATGTTCGTCAGCACATCGGTATTCCAGAAGTGCAGCACACGATAGCCGTTCGCGGCAAGCCGCCTGTCCCGCGTCTCGTCATCCGCGCCGCCGTGCTGGCCGCCATCGACCTCGATCACCAGCTTTCGCTCGCGGCACACGAAATCGCAGATGTAGCCGGCGATCGTGATCTGGCGGCTGAACTTGGCGCCTTCGACCTGGCGCTGCTTCAGCGCCTGCCACATCCGGACTTCGGCGTCCGTCATATGCGAGCGCAGGTCCGAGGCGCGTTCGATCAGCCGTTGGTCACGCGGGCGCATAGACCCACCCCTACCCCTCCCCCTGGGGGAGGGGATTAGAAAGCCTCACGCCCCGCCCGTCACCACGGGGGTATTCGCCTGGCTGCCCCATTCGGTCCACGAACCGTCGTAGAGGCCGACATCCTTCTTGCCGAGCAGCGCCAGGCCAAAGGACAGGACGGCGGCGGTGATGCCCGAGCCGCAGGTGGTGACGATGCCCTTGTCGAGGTCGACGCCGGCGTCGGTGAAGGCTTGGCGGAGCTCGTCACCCTGCTTCCAAGTGCCGTCGGCGTTGAACAGCTGGCCTTGCGGCAGGTTGCGGCTGCCGGGGATGTGGCCGGGGCGGACGCCCTCGCGCGTCTCGGGCTCGCTGCCGGCGAAGCGGCTCGACGAGCGCGCGTCGAGCACCTGCTCGGCCTTGGTCTTCAAGTTGTCGAGCATCTGGCCCAGGTCGCGGACCCCCGACTTGTCGATCCATGCGGTGAAGTGGCGGTGGCGGACGACGGGCTTGCCCGATTCGACCTGCCGGTTCTCCGACTTCCACTTGGTGAAGCCGCCATCGAGCACCGCGACGTCATGCGCGCCGAAGACGTTGAGCATCCACCAGGCGCGCGCGCTGCTGTGGTAGGGCGAGTTGTCGTAGACGACGATCCGGCTGCCGTCGCCGAGACCGAGCGACTGCATGCGGCTCGCGAACTTCTCCGAGCTCGGCAGCATGTTGGGGAGCGCGGAGGTGGTGTCGGACACCTCGTTCAGGTCGAGGAACACCGCGCCCGGAATATGCGAGGCCTCGAACTCGGCGCGCGCGTCGCGGCCGTCGGCGGGCAGGAACAGCGATGCGTCCACCACCCTGAGGTCGGTCTTGCCGAGCTCGGCGGCCAGCCATTCGGTGCTCACCAGCAGGTCCATGAATGCTCCTTTTGCGCGCTTTTCGAGTGCGCTGATAATCGTGACGGCCCCGATATGCCAGAGCGGGGAATTTGACGCGACCGGGCTCGCGACCTAGCTGCACCGAAATGACCGACGAACCTTCCGGGCTGCATCACCTTGGCGCGAAAAGCGCGACGCCCGTGTCGCCCGAGAGCGCGGTGCTCGACTATGTGCCCAACCCGCACCCGTCGCGCGACTACATGATACGCTTCACCGCGCCCGAGTTCACCTCGCTTTGCCCGGTCACTGGCCAGCCCGATTTCGCGCACATCGTCATCGATTACGTGCCCGACGCCACGATCGTCGAATCGAAGGCGCTGAAGCTGTTCCTCCAGTCGTACCGCAACCATGGCGGCTTCCACGAGGCGGTGACCGTCGGCATCGCCGAGCGGCTGGTCGCCGGGATGACGCCGCGCTGGCTGCGCATCGGCGGCTATTGGTATCCGCGCGGCGGCATGCCGATCGATGTGTTCTGGCAAACCGGCGCGCCGCCCGAGGGCGTGTGGATCCCGGCGCAGGACGTGCCGGGGTATCGCGGGCGCGGCTAGGCCGAGTCGGGCGCGAATGGTCCCAATGTTCGCACTGCCTACAGCGGGAAAGGCGTCTCCGATAATCGACGTGGCGACGCCGGCTTGAGAATGGCTGAAAGAGACCATTCGAGAACGAAACGGCGGCAAATCCAACTTTGCAATCGTTTCTAGGGAATCCCGATCAGCTTGTGCGTCTGGAGCGACAGGCGCCACTTGGGGTTCGCGAGGCACCACTGCGTCGCCGCCACGGTGTTCGCCGCCGCCTCCGGCCCGTCCATCGGCTGAACGAAGCGATAGGCGAAATTCCACTCCTCGACGGCGGGCGGCAGCAGCGCCGGCTGGGGATAGACCAGCTTGAGCTCGTCGCCAGTTCGCAGCACCACCTCGGTCCCGGCCTTGGGGCTGACGCAGATCCAGTCGAGCCCCGGCGGCGCGACCTGGGTGCCGTTGGTCTCGACGCCAACCTCGAAACCGCGGGCGTGCAGCGCCTCGATCAGCGGCGGGTCGAGCTGGAGCAGCGGCTCGCCGCCGGTGCAGACGACATAGCGACAGTCCGCCGCCGCGCCCCACAGCGCCGCGACATGGCCCGCGAGCGTCTCGCTCGTCTCGAACCGCCCGCCGCCCGGCCCGTCCAGGCCCACGAAATCGGTGTCGCAGAACCGGCATTGCGCGTCGGCCCGGTCCGCCTCGCGGCCCGTCCACAAATTGCACCCGGCGAAGCGCAGGAACACCGCCCGCCGCCCGGTGTGCGCACCTTCGCCCTGCAGCGTGACATAAGCCTCCTTGACGGCATAGCTCATGCGTAGCGCGTCGGGTCTGGCACGCCGGCGTCCTCGAACCCCTTGCGGCGCAGGCGGCAGCTGTCGCACAGGCGGCAGTGCGCGCCATCGGGCGCTGGATCGTAGCAGCTCCATGTCATGCCGAGATCGACCTTCAGCCGCGCCGCCTCGCGCACGATGTCGGCCTTGCTCATGTCGATGAGCGGGGTGTGGACGGTGAAGCGCCGGCCCTCGTCGCCGGCCTTGGTGGCGGTCGCGGCGAGGTCCTCGAACGCCCCGATGAACGCCGGCCGGCAATCGGGATAGCCCGAATAGTCGAGCGCATTGACGCCGATGAACAGGTCCGCCGCGCCCGCCGACTCCGCCCAGGCGAGCGCCAGCGACAGGAAGACGGTGTTGCGCGCCGGGACATAGGTGACGGGAATCCCCGCCTCGACTCCGCCCTTGGGCACCGCGATGTCGTCGGTCAGCGCCGATCCGCCGAACGCCCTGAGGTCGAGCGGTAGCGTGACGTGCCGCACCGCGCCCATCGTGGCCGCGACCCGCGCCGCATGCTCCAGCTCGACGCGGTGCCGCTGGTTGTAGTCGACGGTCAGCGCGAGGATGCGAAACCCGCGCTCGCGCGCGATCGCCGCGACCGTCGTTGAATCGAGTCCGCCCGAGAGCAGCACGACGGCGAGGGGGCTTGGCGAGGATATCATCGCTGCGCGATAGTCACGGGGGGAATCGGGTGCAAGGGGAGGGCGTATGCGATCGGGACTGATTGCGGCGGCGCTGGCGGTCGCGGCGCCGGCGGCCGGGCAGACGCTGCAGGCGACCTTCGACGCCGCGCAGGCTGCGCTGGCCAAAGGCAACATGGCCGCGGCGGCGCCGCTGTTCGAAAAGGTGCTGGCGGGGATGCGGAAGGCGGCATCGGACCCGACCAACCGTAACGCGGCGCTGATCCGCGCGCAGCTCGCCATGGCGCTCGCCGGCCTTGCCCGCAACGACGAGGCCATCGACCAATACCAGCGGGCACTGCCCGGCCTGGCGCGGCCGACCCCGGACGATCATCGCGAGCGCGCAATCGTGCTCGACGGGCTCGGCCGGCTTCAGGAGCTTTCGTTTGATTATGACGGCGCTCGCGATCGTTACCGCGAGGCGCTGGCGCTCAACGCCTTCGGGCCGAGCGACCCGGCGACGATCGCCATCCAGCTGAAGCTTGGACGGGTGACCACCTTTTCGGACCCCGCCGCCGCGCGAGCGACGATCGACGCAGCGATCCCCGCCGTGCAGGTGATTTTCGCGGCGGACAAGGACCGGCTTGGCGACGTCTATTCGATGCGGGGCCGGATCGATCTGAACGATGGCAAACCCGCGCTCGCGCGCCAATGGTTCCAGAGGGCGCTGACGACGGCGGGCGGCCTGACGACGAGCGTCTCGCTGGCCGACATCCGCATCCGTGGCGACCTCGCGCTCGCCGCCTATCAGATGGGCGACAAGGACGCGGCGCGGCGCTTCCTCGCTTATACCGGGGCGGGGCATGTCGAAAGCAAGGCGCCGGGCATCGGCGCGGACATGCAGCCGCCGGCCTGCGGCGAGGACGGGGTACAGCCGGCCGACTTGGCGGTGGTGGAATTCTCGGTCCTCCCGGACGGCACGACGTCCGGAATCATGCCGATCTACGTCTCGCGGCGCGGAACAGAGCTGGCGTTCGCACGCGCCGTCGCGGGCTGGTCGTGGGAGCCCGAGGCGGTGAAGAACCTGTCGGTGTTCTGGCGGCGCTCGATGCGGCTCGAAATCCGCTGCCTTGCGCAGTCAACGCCGCCCAGCCTTACCGCGAGCTTGAGGCGTGCGCTTCTCGCCTGGGCGCCGCGCGCCGGGGTCGAGCCCGACGGGAGCGCCGAGCGATCCGACGCGGCGGAGCTTCCGGCCCTGCTCGCTGAGCTCAAGTCACGGGAGAGCGCCGGCCCACCGCCGGTCACGGCGGCGACCCTCTATCGGCTGGCGACCAACGCCGCCGTGACCTACGCGGACGCGGCGTCCTATATCCGACGAGCCGCCGCCATCGCCGATGCGGCGAACGCACCCGCAGACGTTCGCGCGCTGTTCGGCCTGGCCGAGACGGAGCTGGCGGAGAAGAGGAGCCGCGTAGGCTCCCGGCGATGGCAATTGGCGTGGGCGAACGGACCGCTCGCGGCGCTCGCGGCGAAGCTTGAGGCCGAAGGGCCGGGATCAGCGCACGCCCTGGCCGCAGTCCAGGTCAGCCGCGCCGCGATCTACGAGCAGTTCAAGGAAACCAGCGTCGCCGAGACATATTACCAGCAGGCCGTGGCGCTGCCGAACACTCTGCTTCCCGCCGGGGACGATGTTCGGCAATTCGCGCTCCTGCGCCTGGCGACACGCGCCGCGAGCAGCCGGCGGTTTGAAGAGGCCATGTCCTATTTCACCGCAACGGGTCTTACCGCCGCACAATGCGCGCTCGTCGATGTCCAGCCGATCAAGACCGGCGGCGCGCTTACCGATAAGGATTTTCCCGAAGAAGCGCTGAGATGGGGATTCGGCGGCTGGACCGAGACCGCATACGACATCGACTCGGCCGGGCACGTGGTCAACGCCCGAACGGTCCTGGCTTATCCGCCGCTGATCTTCGGACCGACGACGGAAAAGGCCATCGCCCGCTTTCGCTTCGAGCCCCTGTACCGGGGCGGCGCCGCTGTGGGGTGCAACGGCCGCCGCCAGACCGTCCGCTTCACGATCCCCTGAGGTGGCTAACCCGCCAGATCGACGATCCGCCCCTTGCGCGGAGCCCAGGCCGGCGCGGTGCGGCGGGCTTGCGTTGCGGCGTAGACTCGTGCCGCGTCGCTGGGCGACCGCCATTCGCTGACCGTCGGCACCGGAGGTGCGAGCGAAGCGACGATGAGAGCCGTTCCAGTCATGCCGGAGTCAACGCAAGGTCCGGACCATGTGAGGGGAAGCGCGGCGGACGGTGGTTAACGGCCGGCGCGGCCTTCATGATTTGTAAAGCATTCCGACAGCGGCAACGGCCGGCCTTCGCCGGCGGCGTTGCGCCCGAACGGGCCGGGGGCTAAGCCCGGACGCCATGAAGCGTACGCATCTGCCCCTGAACGCCCTTCGCGTGTTCGACGCGGCGGCGCGGCATCTGTCGTTCACCAAGGCGGCGGACGAGCTGGCGGTGACGCCGGCGGCGGTCGGCCAGCAGATCCGCGCGCTCGAGGACGTGCTTGGCGTCGTGCTGTTCCGCCGGCTGACCCGCAACCTTGAGCTGACGCCGGAGGCCGAGCGCGGGCTGCCCGCCCTGCGCGCCGGCTTCCTGCAGTTCGAGGAATCGGTGCGGCTGATGCAGGAAGGGCAGGGGTCGAAGGTGCTGACCGTCGCCGCGCCGCGCGACTTCACCGCCAAGTGGCTGGCGCGCCGGCTTGCCGCCTATGGCGCCGACAGGCCCGACCAGCGCTTCGTGCTGGCGGCCGCCGACAGCACGCCCGATTTCACCCAGGCCAACCTCGATCTCGCTGTGGTCCACGGCGCGATGCCGGCCGAGGAGGAATTGTCGGGCGTGTCGCTCGGCGCGGAGACGATGCTGGTGATCGCCGAGCCCGCCGCCGCGGCGCGGCTGGTGTCGGCGAAGGACTTGGGCGAGCACGCCTTGATCCACCATCCGGGCAGCGACTGGATCGGCTGGCACGCGGCGCGGCAGCTCGCGCACGGCGAGGCGAACGGCGGGCTGACGGTGTCCGACGCCGGGCTGGCGATCGACGCCGCCGCGGCGGGCTATGGCGTGGCGCGGGTGCCGGCGAGCCTCGCCGCCGCCGACCTCGCCGCCGGCCGGGTCGCGACCGCGTTCGAGTCCGATGAGACCGACGCGCGCTACTGGCTGGTCGCCCCAGCGCCGCAGTGGCGACAGGCCAAGGTCAAGGCCCTGGTGGCGTTCCTGACGAGCTGAAGGGAGATGAGATGGCCGACGAGGTGACCTTCTACCACAACCCGCAGTCGCGGTCGCAGATGGCGCATTGGATGCTTGAGGAGGTGGGCGCGCCGTACAGGATCGTGCCGATCGAGTGGGGCCAGAACCGCGAGCCCGATTTCCTCAGGATCAACCCGATGGGGAAGATTCCGACGATCGTCCATAGGGGCGTGACGGTGACCGAGACGGCGGCGATCTGCCTCTATCTCGCCGATGCGTTTCCGGCTGCCGGGCTGGCCCCGGCGATCGGCGACCCCAGGCGCGGCACCTATTACCGCTGGATGGTCTTCCCCGCGTCGGTGTTCGAGCCGGCGATGCTAGACAAGATGCTGAAGCGCGAGGACCCGCCCAAGATGAGCGCGGGCTATGGCAGCTACGACGACGCGCTCGGCGGCTTCCGAGCCGCGCTCTCGAACGGGCCGTACATCCTCGGCGACACGTTCAGCGCCGCCGACGTCTATGTCGGCTCGGAGCTTCGCTTCGGCTCGATGTTCGGCGCGCCGGGCCTGAAGGACGAGCCGCTGTTCCAGGACTATATCGCGCGGGTGACGGAACGGCCGGCGTTCAAGCGGACGCAGCCGCCTTCCTGATCTCAAATCCCCTCCCCTGAGGGAAGGGGAGTTAAGCATCGATCTCCTCCGCCTCGACCTCTTGCGCGTGGCTCTGGATGAAGGCGAAGCGGTGCTCGGGGTTGCGGCCCATCAGGCGGTCGACGAGATCCGTGACCTGCGCGCGGTCCTCGTAGCCCTTGGGCAGCGTCACCCGGATCAGCGTGCGCTTGGCCGGGTCCATCGTCGTTTCCTTCAACTGGTTCGGCGACATCTCGCCGAGACCCTTGAAGCGGCTGACCTCGGCCTTGCCCTTGAAGGTCGCCTGGATGCGGTCCTTCTCGGCGTCGGTCATCGCATATTCGCTGCGGCTGCCGCTGCTGATCCGGTAGAGCGGCGGCTGCGCCAGGAACAGGTGGCCGTCGCGGACGAGGCCCGGCATTTCCTGGAAGAAGAAGGTCATCAGCAAAGTCGCGATGTGCGCGCCGTCGACGTCGGCGTCGGTCATGATGACGATGCGCTCGTAGCGCAGCGCCTCGGGGCTGTAGCGCTCCCGTGTGCCGCAGCCGAGCGCTTGCCCCAGGTCCGCGATCTCCTGGTTGCCGTTCATCTTGGCGGCGTTGGCGGAGGCGACGTTCAGGATCTTGCCGCGGATGGGGAGGATCGCCTGGGTCTTGCGGTCGCGCGCCTGCTTGGCGCTGCCGCCGGCGCTGTCGCCCTCGACGATGAACAGCTCGGTGCCCGCGGCGTCGTCCGATGCGCAGTCGGTGAGCTTGCCGGGGAGGCGGAGGTTGCGCTTGCTGGTCGCGGTCTTGCGCTTGACCTCCTTCTCGGCGCGGCGGCGGAGGCGCTCGTCCATGCGCTCCAGAACGAAGCCGAGCAGCGCCTTGCCGCGCTCCTGATTGTCGGCGAGGAAATGGTCGAAATGGTCCTTGACCGAGGTTTCGACGAGCCGCGCCGCCTCCGGGCTGGTAAGCCGGTCCTTGGTCTGGCTCTGGAACTGCGGATCGCGGATGAAGACCGAGAGCATCACCTCGGCGCCGGTGAAGACGTCGTCGCCGGTGATCTCGCTCGCCTTCTTGTTGCCGACGAGCTGGGCGAACGCCTTGATGCCCTTGGTCAGCGCCGCGCGAAGCCCCGCCTCGTGGGTGCCGCCGTCGGGCGTCGGGATCGTGTTGCAATAATAGGAATAGGCGCCCTCGCCGTAGAGCGGCCAGGCGACGGCCCACTCGACCGAGCCTTGGGCATCCGGGAAGTCGGCGCGGCCGGCGAAGAAGTCGTTGGTTGCGCATTCGCGGTCGGCGATCTGCTCGCGGAGGTGGTCGGCGAGGCCGCCGGGGAACTGGAAGCTCGCCTGCGCCGGCGTGTCGTCGGCGATCAGCGAGGGGTCGCAGCGCCAGCGGATCTCGACGCCGCGGAAGAGATAGGCCTTGGAGCGCGCGAGGCGGTAGAGGCGGGCAGGGCGGAAGATCAGGTTTCCGAAGATTTCGGTGTCGGGAAGGAAGCTGATCGTCGTGCCGCGCCGGTTAGGCGCCGCCCCCGCGCTCTCCAGCGGACCGAGCGGCAAGCCGCGCGAGAAGGCCTGGCGGTAGAGCTCGCGGTTGCGCGCGACCTCGACCATCAGCGCCGAGGACAGCGCGTTGACGACGCTGACGCCGACGCCGTGCAGGCCGCCGCTCGTCGCATAGGCCTTGTTCGAGAATTTGCCGCCCGAATGGAGCGTCGTCAGGATCACCTCGAGCGCCGACTTGCCGGGATATTTGGGGTGCTCGTCGATCGGAATGCCGCGGCCGTTGTCGGCGATGGTCAGAGAGCCGTCCGCGGCAAGCGTGACGTCGATCCGCGTCGCGTGGCCGGCGACCGCTTCGTCCATCGAATTGTCGAGGACTTCGGCTGCGAGGTGGTGATAGGCGCGCTCGTCGGTGCCGCCGACGTACATGCCGGGGCGGCGGCGAACCGGCTCCAGCCCTTCGAGGACTTCGATCGCGGAGGCGTCGTAGGAATCGGGCGCCGAGGACGGGGCGGCGAACAGGTCTGACATGGCTAGCGTCTATAGGGGGCCGCCTCACCGGCGTCACCTACGGCTAGAAGTCCAACAGGCTCGAGATCCTAGCGGGACAATCCGACGCGACGACGGAACTCTGGAGCGGCGATTCTTTCGGACAGCTGGCGCAGGCCGTACAGCAGGTCGTGCCCCGCGACCGGACGGCGCAGGCCGTCCAGCAGCTGGCGCACGGAGTCGCCATCCTCTCGCGAGGTGCGCTGGCCGGGGTACGGTACGCTACTCAACGCAACTTCCAATCCGGAACACGATGCTAACCCAGATCAAACCCGCAGGCGCCGGGGATGTTCCTTCTTTGATCGCCGCGTTTGCCAATTTGCCGCGGCTCGGCTAGATCGCGCCGGCAACCCCACAGACCAGATTTCGCGGAGCACGACCTTGGCCGGCTATCAATACAGCTTCGTCATGAAGGAACTCACCAAGACCTTCCCCGGCGCGCCGAAGCCCGTCCTCAACAATATCCACCTGCAGTTCCTGCCCGGAACCAAGATCGCGATCATCGGCGTCAACGGCGCCGGCAAGTCGACCTTGATGAAGATCATGGCGGGGATGGACAAGGAGTATAGCGGCGAGGCTTGGGCCGCCGAGGGCGTTCGCGTCGGCTACCTGAGCCAGGAGCCGCAGCTCGATCCGTCGAAGGACGTGCGCGGCAACGTCATGGACGGCGTGCGCAAGACCGCCGATATGGTCGAGCGCTTCAACGCGATCTCCGCCGAGATGTGCGAGCCGATCGACGACGACAAGATGAACACGCTCATCATGGAAATGGGCGAGCTTCAGGAGAAGATCGACGCGGTCGACGGCTGGACGCTCGACAACCAGCTCGAGATCGCGATGGACGCGCTCCGCTGCCCGCCGGGCGACGCCGACGTGACGACGCTGTCGGGCGGCGAGAAGCGCCGTGTCGCGCTTTGCAAGCTGCTGCTGGAGAAGCCCGAGATCCTGCTGCTCGACGAGCCGACGAACCACCTCGACGCCGACAGCGTGGCGTGGCTGGAGAAGCACCTCGTCGATTATGCCGGCAACGTCATCCTCGTCACCCACGACCGATACTTCCTCGACAACGTCGTCAACTGGGTGCTGGAGCTCGACCGCGGGCGCGGCATCCCGTTCGAGGGGAATTATTCTACCTGGCTGGAAGCCAAGGCGAAGCGCATCAAGCAGGAAAGCTCGGAGGACGAGAGTCGGCAGAAGGCGATCGCCGACGAACTGGAATGGATTCGCTCCAGCCCCAAGGCGAGGCAGACCAAGTCGAAGGCGCGCATCAAGGCGTTCGACGATCTCGTCGAAAAGCAGAACAGCCGGCGCACCGGCGGCAGCGCGCAGATCCTGATCCAGAACCCCGAGCGCCTCGGCGGCACGGTGATCGACGCCAAGGGCCTGAGCAAGGCCTTTGGCGACAAGGTGCTGTTCGAGGGGCTGGACTTCACGCTGCCGCCGGGCGGCATCGTCGGCGTCATCGGGCCGAACGGCGCGGGCAAGACGACCCTGTTCAAGCTGATCACGGGCCAGGAGACGCCCGACACGGGCTCGATCAAGATCGGCGAGACCGTGCATCTCGGCTACGTCGACCAGTCGCGCGACGCGCTCGACGGAAAGAAGAACGTCTGGGAGGAAGTCTCGGGCGGCAACGAGCGCTTCTATTTCGGCAAGAACGAGGTCGCGACCCGCGCCTATGTCGGCGCGTTCAACTTCAAGGGCGTCGACCAGCAGAAGAAGGTCGGCCAGCTATCGGGCGGCGAGCGCAACCGGGTCCACCTCGCCAAGATGCTGGCGGCGGGCGGCAACGTCCTGCTGCTCGACGAGCCGACCAACGATCTGGATGTCGAGACGCTGCGCGCGCTCGAGGAGGCGCTGGAGAACTTCGCCGGCTGCGCCGTGGTCATCAGCCACGACCGCTTCTTCCTCGACCGCCTGGCGACGCACATCCTGGCGTTCGAGGGCGACAGCCACGTCGAATGGTTCGAGGGCAACTTCCAGGCCTATGAGGAAGACCGGCGGCGCCGCCTGGGTGACGCCGCCGATCGTCCGCACCGCATCAGCTACAAGCGCCTGACGCGCTAGTTACGCGCAGAGCGCCTTCTGGGCGTTGGGCAGGTTATTGGAGTTGGTGAGCGACGGCAGCGCCAGCTCGCGCGCCATGAACGAGGCTGCATAGCGGATCTTGAGACCCCGGAAGGCGCTGAGGAACAGCGGCTGGTAGTCGTAGGTCGCCTCCGCCGACATTACGTCGTCTCCCGCGCTGATCACCATGCCGCTCGTCGCGCCCGCCTGATAGCGGATGAAGGGGATGCTCGATCCGGTCTGGCCGGCATTCTCGGCGCCGATGACGCTCGCCGTTCCGGCGAGGGCGCCTTCGCAGCGTTGCCAGCGCACCCAATGGCCATTGTTGGCGGCATTGCGCATCACCGAGCTGAGGATCAGCCGGCCGTGCGTCGCGAAGTCGATGTTGTCGGCGGACAGGCGGGCACCGAGAAAGAGCTGCTTGACGTCGCTCTCGTCGATGCTGGCGCGGTAGCGCGCGGCGAGGTCGGCGGTCGAGATCGCGATGCGGCTCACCTGCTGGTGCGCCATGATCAGGTTGACGGTCTCGAGGCCGGTCATCAGCAGCCCCATGAAGACGGGGAGGCCGAGCGCGAACTCGATGAAGGCGACGCCACGGCGGTCTTTCCGAAGATTGCGCATGTGGATCATGTGATGCAGCGCTCGACCGGAGGGTCGCGCTCCTCGCCGAAGGGCTCGTTCTTGACGACGGTGTTGGCTTCGAGGGTCATGTGGCCATCGTGCGCGCCCATCGCCGAAGACATGAAGCCGAACAGGAGCTTATAATCAACGCTTACACCATAATATAAGATGTCTTCGGACTGCCCGTTGCCGTCGCTGCCCGAATCGGCGCTCCACTGATTGTCGCCGTTCAGGTCGATGTAGCAGTCGCCCTGGCTCGGCGTTCCGCCGACGGGCGCGACATCGGAGGTCAGCGGCTCGGGCTTTTCGACGCTTTCGAAGGTGCCGTAGGCGCGGCGGGTGATGGTGACGTCGTTCGCGGCGACGCCGATATGCGCGAGGCGGCCGCGCACATAGGTGTCGATGTCGCCCGCGCTGTAGCGGCCGGTGGTCGCCATGCGCGCCGCGACTCGCAGCGAGCCCTCGATCACCGAGCGCGAGTAGGCGAGGTTGCCCGCCTCGATACCGCCGGCCAGCAAGGTCAGCAGCGGGGTCAGCACCAGGGCGAACTCGACGACGGTCGAGCCCCGGCGGTCGCCGCGAAGCGCCGAGAGGATCATTGCGCAAGCCTCAGATAGCCGATGTTCTGAGCGATCTGCTTGAAGATGTTGTTGAGATCGCTGGCGTTGCTGGCGAGATAGGATTGCTCGTCGGTGCTGGCGCAGGCCTTGAGCTGCGCCGTCACCGCGGTGCCGAAGGCGATCGTGCTGATGTTGATGCTCTGGCGCTTGGCCGCCTCGCACAGCATGTCGAAACGCTTGTTGTGGAGCGCCGTGGTGTCGCCGGTCCCGGTCTTGGTGCGGAGCTCGTGGTCCTCGACTCCGAACGCCGAATAGGTCGGCTCGTTGGGGTCCATGTCGCCGTCGGTCATGAAGATGACGTAGCGCTTCACCTCGCGGTTGGCGTAGCGGTCGACGTTGGCGAAGGGCGCGCCCGGGCTGATCATCGTCAGGCCCCAGAACATCCCGACGTCGTGCAGAGTCGAGCCGACCGGCTTCAGCGCGTTGACGTAGTTCGTCAGTTGCGCCTTGGTCTGCAGCGTCTCGTTGCTCAGCAGCTTGACCTCGGCCGGGCAATAATTGTTGGGGCCGAGTTCGGCGCCCGTCGAAGAGGTCGTGGGATTGGGCGCGGCGCTCTCGTAGGACCAGGACGCGCCCCCGGCGGCCCTGACCTTGAAGAACATCGATTTCCACGGCTCGGTCGTCAGGTAGTTCGAAACCTGGCCCGCCGCGGGCGGGCCGTAGCCGTTGGCGTCCCACTGCGGCAGCGCGAAATAGGGCCGCCACGCCGGCGCGACCTGGCCGTTGACGGTGGTGCCCGGCGCGGCGTCGATGATGTCCCACGCGCCCGCCGGGATGATCGCCTTGTTCGAGCTCGAGGTGATCGTGGTCACCGTGTCGCGCATCTCGACGCAGCCCTTCCAGGCATAAGCGTTCGAATAGGCGCTGCCGCCGGTCCCGCCGTTGGTGACGAAGGTCGTGAGGTTGAGCGACTGCGTCGGCCAGTTGTAGTTCGGCGAGACGCCGCCCGTGGTGACAGCGTTCTTCCACTTGTTGCCGCTGTCCTTGTACGCCTGGGTCGGCGACGCGGCGGCGTTCGTCAGCTGGGTGACGTAGGGGAGCGCTGTGGTCGCGACGTAGCCGGCGTTCTCGGCGCGCAGGTAGCGGCCGATGTTGACGGTCTGCGAATAGGGGATGATGCCGACGCGGACGCGCAGGCCGGAGACCGCGAGCTGCTGGCGGGTGGAGTCGAGCGCGTCGAGGAAATTGAGCGTCGCGGTCTTGAGCGCGTCGATCTTCTTCGGCGAGCCGTTGCCGCCGTTCACATCGTAGGCCATCGAACCCGTCACATCGAGCACAAGCACGACATCGATGTTGGTGCCCGACCGCCTGGCGCTCGCCTCCGCCTCGATCGGGATCGCGTCGACCCCGAAGGCGCTCATGAACGCCGTCGGGACGCTGGTCGACGCCTGGACAACCAGCGCGCCCTCGGCCGTTGTCGTCAGCGTCGTCTGGACGGGGTCAGACTGATAGAGATGCTCCGGGTAGTTAAAAGCCATGAACTTGTTCACGGCGGGCTCGGCCGTCGAGGTGTTGGTGCCGTCCATCGCCTTGCGGCCGGCGAGCGCGGCGGCATCGACCGCCTGCTGGAGCCGTGCCTGCGCCATGTAGGCGCGCGTCAGATCGACGCCGCCGCCGATCGCGGCGGTCATCGGCACGAGGCCTGCCGCCATGATCAACAGCACGTTGCCGCGCGCATCTGTGCTCAGCCGCCGCGCGAAGCCGCGCAGTTTCCGCGTGCCGAAGCGGATCGCCATTGCCGTTCCTCCACGCCCCACGCGGTCGACAATGGCGAGTCGGTGCTAAGCATCGGTTCAGCGAATGGGTTAACGCCGGCGCTAACCAAGACTATGCCGGAGGGGTGGTGCCCGACCCCTTCGCCGAGCGGCTGCGCGCCGCCGATCTCGACCGCTATCTGGCGACGCTGTACGCGCCGGCGGAGGCGCGGCCGGCTCTGTTCGCGCTCCACGCGCTCGACCTTGAGCTGCTCGACGTGGTGCTGACGACGAGCCAGCCGATGATCGGGCTGGTCCGGCTCGCCTGGTGGCGCGAAGCGCTTGAGCGGCTCGATTCAGCGCCGCCGCCGGCGCAGCCGCTGCTGCGGGCGCTGGCGGAGCGGGTCCTTCCGAAGGGCGTGAGCGGGGCGATGCTTTCGGAGATCGAGGCGGGGTTCGCGGCGCTGCTGGAGGAGCCGCTGGACGTGGAGGCTTACAAGGCGCGCGGCGGGGCGCTGTTCGCGGCTGCGGCGGTTTTGATCGGCGGGGATGCGCGGGCGGCGAAAGGCGCGGGAGAGACTTGGGCTACGGCGGAGCTGCTGCGGATCCGGCCGGATGTCGGACTTGCCCCTCTCCCCGCTCGCTCACGCGAGTCGCCCTCCCCCCGGCAGGGGGAGGGAAGCAGTCCGCCTTTGCGCGGGCTCGCGGCGTTGGCGCGGCGCGACCTCGCGCGCGGGGCCGCAGGCCGGCGGGGCTCACCGGGTCGACAGCTTCAGCTGCTTTGGAGCATATTTTCGGGACGATAGCGGGGGAGAGGCGAATGATGCGTTGGTTGGCCGCGGGTGCGGCGGGGGTGCTGCTGGTGGTGGCGGCGATCAGTTTCCTGTCGGTCAATCGAGGACAGGCGCTGCCCGCGCCGCCCGCCGAGGCGACATCGGCGGATGCCACGCCGCCGCCGGTCGCGATGCCGGCGGCGATCCAGACCCCCGAACAGCGCGAGGCGAAGCGGCTGTCGCGCTACGACCGTGACAAGGATGGCGCGGTCAGCCGTGAGGAGTATCTGCGCTCCCGCCAGCGCGCCTACGCGAAGCTCGACCTCGACGGCGATGGCAAGCTCAGCTTCGCCGAATACGCCGCGAAGACCGTCGCCAAGTTCGATGGCGCGGACAAGGACAAGAGCGGCGCGCTGTCAGGCGCCGAGTTCGCGACGACGGCGGTGGTGAGGAAAGCGGCCCGCAAGGAGGCTTGCCCGCCGACCGCCGAGGCGGACAGCTAGCGCCTCAGGCGTGGACGATGGCGACCGTGGTGCCGGGATCGGTGTCGGTGATTTCGACGGAGGCGTGAAGCTGCTTTGCGAGCGCCTCGACGATTCCCGTTCCAAGGCCGGGCGCCGGCGCCTCGGTCCCCTCCGGCATTCCCACTCCGTCGTCCGCCACCGAGAGCGTCCAGGCATCGCCGTGTGACTGGTAATCGACGAGGATCTTGCCAACGCGGTGCCCGGGAAAGGCGTGTTTCAGAGCATTGATGACAAGCTCGGTGACGATCAGGCCGAGGCTGACCGAGACGTCGGCGGTGGTCACGCTCTTGTCGGCGCTCACTTCGAGCGAGAGCTGGTTGTGGTCGCGAATCATCGACGCGCCGATGCTGTGGCACAATTCGGTGAAATAAGGTCCGAGCTCGACATCGCCGATCCGCGAGGCGGCAAGCTGCTTCTGGACGGCGGCGACCGACATTACGCGGTGATGCGCATCGTGAATATGGGTGCGCGCCTCTTCCGACTGAACCTGGCGGGCGCTCTGCATCAGCACGCTGGCGATGATCTGCAGGCTGTTGGCGACGCGGTGCTGGAGCTCTTGGAGCAGGATCGCCTTCTAGCGCAGCAGGTCGTCCTTGAGCTTCTCCGCGACCCGCGCGTCGGTGACGTCCGAAACCGCCAGCAGAAGCCGCACGTCGTCGTCTTGGCCATAGTCCAGCTTTTTCGCATTCAGAACAAGCCGCCGGGGCGCTAGGTCCGCGCGGTGCAAATCCATTTCATAGGCTTCGATCTGGGCATGACCGGCGAGTGTGGCCTGCAAAAGCGACGCCAGCTGAGGAACGTTCCATTCGCCGGAACCGAGCTCGGAAAGTTTCAATCTCGGCACCGCTTCAGCGTCGACGTGAAAGGCCTGGCAGAACGAGGTGCTTGCCGCCACGACCTTGAGATCGGAGTCGAGAAGCAGCAGCGGCGCGTTCGACGAGGCGATCACCGCCAACGCCAGACTGGTCGCCGCCTCGGGGTGAAGGGGGACGGCGAGAGACATAAGGATTCCTGCGGACCGGAGGCTTGCGATGCGAAAGCCATGTCCCGGCATCGATGCCGCCGAGGCAGCGCGGGCCAAGCTTAGCACAAATCAAGAGCGGACGAGCATTGATTCGCGGGTGCGACTGGAGCCCCCAGTCCGTTAGATCGTGGGCTGGGCCCATCCGGAGATGGCCTCCAGCGCGCGGGCGCTAAGTGCCTGCCGCCGCTCGTTCTTGCGGACCTTGGCGTCCAAGGGCGGGAAGAGGCCGAAGTTGACGTTCATCGGCTGGAAGGTCTCGGCCTCGGCGCCGCCGGTGATGTGCGAGAGGAGGGCGCCCATCGCGGTGGTGGCGGGGGGCGGGACGGGCTGGTTGCCCAGCGCCTCGGCGGCGGCGAAGCGGCCCGCCATCAGGCCGACGGCGGCGCTTTCGACATACCCCTCGCAGCCGGTGATCTGGCCGGCGAAGCGGATGCGGGTGTCGGCCTTGAGGCGGAGCGTCGCGTCGAGCAGCACCGGGCTCTTCAGGAAGGTGTTGCGGTGGAGGCCGCCGAGCCTTGCGAACTCGGCATTCTGCAGGCCCGGGATCATCCGGAAGACCCGCGTCTGCTCGCCGTGCTTCAGCTTGGTCTGGAAGCCGACGATGTTGAACAGCGTCGCCAGCGCATTGTCCTGCCGGAGCTGGACGACGGCCCAGGCGCGCTTGCCCGTGTTGGGATCGGTGAGGCCGATCGGCTTCATCGGGCCGAAGCGGAGCGTATCGCGACCGCGCGAGGCCATCACCTCGATCGGCATGCAGCCTTCAAAATAGGGGGTGTTGGCCTCCCACTCCTTGAACTCGGTCTTTTCGCCCGCCAGCAGCGCGTCGATGAACGCTTCGTACTGGTCGCGGTCCATCGGGCAGTTGACGTAGTCCTTGCCGTCGCCCTTGTCCCAGCGCGACTGGAACCAGGCGGTTTCGAAGTCGATGCTGTCGCGGTGGACGATCGGGGCGATGGCGTCGAAGAAGGCGAGGGCTTCCTCGCCGGTTTTGGCGCGGATCGCCTCGGCCAGCGGTGCTGCGGTCAGCGGGCCGGTGGCGATGATGGTGCTCGGCCAGTCGGGGAGGCCGGAGACGATCTCGCGGCGGATCTCGACGAGCGGCTCGGCCTCCAGCGCGGCGGTGACGCGGGCGGAGAAGCCGTCGCGATCGACCGCCAGCGCCGAGCCGGCGGGGACGCGGGCGGCGTCGCCGCAGGCGAGGATCAGCGAGTTGGAGCGGCGCATCTCCTCGTGCAGCAGGCCGACCGCGTTGTTCATCGCGTCGTCGGAGCGGAAGCTGTTCGAGCAGACGAGCTCGGCGAGGCCGTCGCTGTGGTGCGCCTCGGTGCCCTGAACGGGGCGCATCTCGTGCAGGACGACGGCCACGCCGGCGCGCGCGAGCTGCCAGGCGGCCTCCGAGCCGGCGAGGCCGCCGCCGATGATGTGGACGGGTTCGGTCATGCGGGGGGCTATGCCGTCTCCGGGCTTTCGGGTCACTCCGATTCCGTTCGTCCTGAGCTTGTCGAAGGACGTGGCGGGCAGGGCGGTGCGATCTCATCCTTCGACAAGCTCAGGACGAACGGAGTCTTGAGAGGGCTTTGAGCGCGCGCACCGGCGGCAGGTTCGTGACGAGCTGCCAGAGGTTCGCGCCCGGCGCATCCCCTGCCGCGATAGCGCGGGCGGTGGCGGCGAGGGCGGCGGCCCAGTCGCCCGCGGCGATCAGGCCGGTGGCGGCCTCGGCATGGCGGCGGCCGATAAGGGCGCGGCGCTCGGCGGGGGTCAGGCGATTTGCGAATTTGGAGATGGCGGCGAGGTTGAGGGCGAGGGCGGCCTCGACCTTGGCCGTATCGAAGCGGTCGGTCAGGCTGCCGGGGTGGTCGTGGTAGAGGACGTAGGGCGTCGGCACATAGGAGACGGGGCCGGTGGCGGCGAGCGCCAGGAACAGCGCCTGGTCCTCGCCGGCGCGCAGGCCGCTGTCGAGCGCGCGGGTCGCGAGCACGGCGTCGCGGCGGCAGAGCGCGGAGGACTTGAGGATCGCGGCTTCGCGGAGGAGCGTCTTCCAGAAGTCGGCCGGGCCGTGGGGGAAGGGCGTGTCGCCGTAGGTCCACAGCACCTCGCCGGCGCGGCCGATGCGGGTGAAGGCGGTGGCGACGATTGCGGCGTCCGGCATGGCGGCGAGGGCGGCGGCTTGCGCTGCGAGTTTGCCGGGGAGCCACTCGTCGTCGGCGTCGAGGAAGGCGACGAGGGGGTGGCTGGCGGCCTCGACTCCGGCCTTCAGGGCGAGGGCGGGGCCGACGTTCTCGGCAAGGCGGACGACCGAGACGCCGAAGGGCTCGGCAGCGGCCAGCGTCTTGTCGGCGCTGGCGTCATCGACGACGATGATTTCCGTCAGTCCCTCATAGGTTTGGGACGCCACCGAGGCCAGCGCCCGACCGATCGTTCCGGAGGCGTTATAGGCAGGGATAATTATGCTGATCGGAGGGGCTGTCATGGCCTCGTAATGCTGGCGTTTCCTGGCCTCAGTCACTACATGACAAAGCCGTGGATATGAACCCGACCGGGCCTCAAGAGCCCTCCGACATTCGCCCGATCTCGATCGTTGACGAGATGAAGACCAGCTACCTCGATTACGCGATGAGCGTGATCGTGGCGCGCGCGCTGCCCGACGTACGCGACGGGCTGAAGCCCGTGCACCGGCGCATCCTCTATTCGGCCTATGAGAGCGGCTTCGGCGCGGGCAAGCCCTATCGCAAGTGTGCGCGCATCGTCGGCGACGTGATGGGTAAATACCACCCGCACGGCGACAGCGCGATCTACGACGCCTTGGCGCGCATGGCGCAGGACTGGTCGATGCGGGTGCCGCTGATCGACGGCCAGGGCAATTTCGGCTCGATGGACCCCGATCCGCCGGCGGCGATGCGCTATACCGAAGCGCGCCTGATGAAGGTCGCCGACGCCGGGCTGCTCGAGGATCTCGACAAGGACACCGTCGACTTCATCCCGAACTACGACGGCTCGGAACGCGAGCCGGCGGTGCTGCCGGCGCGCTTCCCGAACCTGCTCGTCAACGGCGCGGGCGGAATCGCGGTCGGCATGGCGACCAACATCCCGCCGCATAACCTGGGCGAGGTGCTGAACGCCTGCCGGGCTTATATGGACAATCCGGCGATCACCGTCGACGAACTGATCCAGATCGTTCCGGCGCCCGACTTCCCGACCGGCGCGCAGCTCTTCGGGCAGGCGGGGCTGCGTCAGGCCTATCACACCGGGCGCGGATCGGTGATGATGCGGTCCAAGTCCAAGGTCGAGGAGGCCAGGGGCGACCGCCGTTCGGTGGTGCTGACCGAAATTCCCTTCCAGGTCGGCAAGAACGGGCTGGTCGAGAAGATCGCCGAGGCGGTCAAGGACAAGCGGATCGAGGGCGTCAGCGATATCCGCGACGAATCGAACCGCGAGGGCGTGCGCATCGTGCTCGACCTGAAGCGCGACGCGACGCCCGACGTCGTGCTGAACCAGCTCTACCGCCACACCCCGGCGCAGAGCAGCTTCTCGCTCAACATGCTGGCGATCCGCGGCGGGCGGCCCGAGCTGCTCGGCCTCAAGGACATCATCGGCGCGTTCATCAAGTTCCGCGAAGAGGTGATCACCCGCCGGTCGAAGTTCGAGCTCGCGAAGGCGCGCGACCGGGCGCACCTGCTGCTCGGCCTCGTCGTCGCGGTCGCCAACCTCGATGAGGTGGTGAAGATCATCCGCGGATCGGGATCGCCGGCCGAGGCGCGCGAAACCCTGATGGCGCGCGAGTGGGATATCGCCGAGATCCGGCCCTATCTGGAGCTGGTCGAGTCAGTTTCGGGCGAGCAGGAGGGGGACACCTACAGGCTGTCCGACGCGCAGGTCCGCGCCATCCTCGACCTCCGCCTGCACCGCCTGACCCAGATCGGCCGCGACGAAATCGGCAACGAACTCAGGGCATTGGCGGGGACGATTGCCGAACTGCTCGAAATCCTGCGCGACCGCGCCAAGCTCTACGCGGTGATGCGCGCCGAGTTCGACGAGATCAGCGCGCAGTTCGTCACGCCGCGCCGCAGCGAGATCATCGCCAACTGGGACGATATCGACGACGAGGATCTGATCGAGCGGTCCGACATGGTCGTGACGGTGACTCTCGGCGGCTATATCAAGCGCACGCCGCTCGACGCCTTCCGCGCGCAGAAGAAGGGCGGCAAGGGCCGCAGCGGCATGGCGACCAAGGAGGAGGACGCGGTCACCGCGCTGTTCGTCACCTCGACCCACACGCCGGTGCTGTTCTTCTCGAACCAGGGCAAGGTCTACCGCAAGAAGGTGTGGCGGCTGCCCGAGGGCGCCCCGCAGGCGCGCGGCCGGCCGATGGTCAACCTGCTGCCCCTCGCCGACGGCGAGACGATCACCACGGTGCTGCCGCTGCCCGAGGACGAGGCGACCTGGGGCGACCTTCACATCATGTTCGCAACCGCGCACGGAACCGTGCGCCGTAACTCCATGGACGCGTTCGCGAATATCCCGACGGCGGGCAAGATCGCGATGCGCTTCGGAAGCGACGAGGAGGGCGATCCGAGTGATCGCCTGATCGGCGTGTCGCTGCTGACCGAAGAGGGCGACGTGCTGCTGGCGACGCGTCAGGGCAAGGCGATCCGCTTCGCCGCGACCGACGTGCGCGAGTTCCAGTCGCGCACCGCGACCGGGGTGCGCGGCGCGCGCCTCCAGGACGGCGACGAGGTGATCTCGCTGTCAATCCTCAGGGGCTTCGAGGCGACGGCGGAGGAGCGGGAGGATTATCTTCGTCACGCCCTCTGGAAGGACAAGACCGACCGTCCCGCGCATCTGCCGCCGATCGCGGTGCGTGAGATGGACGACGAGCGCTTCCGCCAGTTCTCCGATGCCGAGGAATTCATTCTCACCGTGTGTGAGAATGGCTACGGAAAGCGTTCATCCGCCTACGAATATCGCCGCACCAACCGCGGCGGGCAGGGCATCACCAACATCGACAACCTCGCCCGCAACGGCCCGGTGGTGGCGAGCTTCCCGGCGCACAACGGCGAGCAGCTGATCCTCGTCACCGACCAGGCCAAGCTCATCCGCATGACGGTCGGCTCGACCCGGGTGATCGGCCGCAACTCGGCGGGCGTAAGGCTGTTCAACGTCGCCGAGGGCGAGCACGTCGTCGGCGCGGCGCGCATCGAGGAGAGCGAGGAGGAGGCCGAAGCCGACCTTCGCGACGGCGAGACGGTTGAGACTGCGGCGGACGATGGGGCGATCGTTGGCGACGACGCTGCCGAGGGGACGGCGGAGTAGCTTAACTCCCTCTCCCGCTTGCGGGAGAGGGTTGGGGTGAGGGGCGAAGCGCGCCAGTGCGAGCAGCGCCGGAGTCAGAGCTTTCCCTCACCCCGCTCGCTGCCGCGAGTCGCCCTCTCCCGCGGGCGGGCGAGGGATTTAGACCGGAACCTCCTCCCCACCGGCGCGCTCTTCCCGCTCATCCTTTGAGGAGAGCGAGATGTCGTTGATCGATATGATTCAGGGTGCGGCGGGAAGCGACGCGCTCCAGCAGATCGGGGCGCGGGTCGGGCTGTCGCCGGACCAGCTGCAATCGGCGATCAACAGCCTGGCGCCGGCGCTCGGGCCGAAGATCGCCGAGCATGCGGCGACGGGCGGGCTCGATGGGGCGATCGGCAGCGCGCAGGACAAGCCGGTCGGAAGCGACGCGGCGACGGCGCACGGCAACGACATCCTCGGCACGATCTTTGGATCGAAGGACGTCAGCCGCTCGGTCGCCGCCGACGCCAGCGCGCAGACCGGCATCGGAGTCGACAAGCTGAAGGCGCTGCTGCCGCAGCTCGCGTCGGTCGCGATGATGGCGATCGCGGCGAAGCAGGCGAGCGGCGGCGGGCTTGGCGGTCTGCTGGGTTCGCTTGGCGGCCTGAGCGGCGGTCTTGGCGGTGGTGTCGGCGGCAGCAGCGGGAGCGGTGGGCTGGCCGGGATGCTCAACGGGCTGACCGGGCGGTCCTAGTCCAGATCGTCGCGCCCCACCGGCACCATCACCCGCAGCGCCTGCCGCAGTACCTTCGCCTCGACCGGCGTATGCGCCAGCACTTCGCCGTCGACCGAAACCGGCCAGCTTGGACTCGTCTCGATCCGGATGTCGCAGCCGCGCAGCGTCTCGATATGCCGCGCCCGCTGGCCGAAGCCGCCGCTCAGCCAGGCGCGCGCCAGTCCCCAGCGCGAATGGCCGGTGACGACCTGTAGAAGCAGGTCGAGGCTCTCGACGCTCGCCTCCTCCGCCACCTCGATGCCGCCGAGGTAGCTGCCGTTGTGGACGCGAATCTCGGAGGCCTCGAAGCTGTGCGCCTCGCCGTCGACGGTGATCGTCGCGCGAAACCCCTTGAAGCGCGCCAGGCACCACAAGGCGAACAGGAAATAGCCCAGCCGTCCGAGCGCCGCCTTCAGCCCGTGCGGGATATCCTCGCCGATCCGCGCCGGCAGGCCGATCGCCGCGGCGTTGGCGAAGCAGCGACCGTCGATGCTGCCGATGTCGACATCCACCGCCTTGCCGTCGAGCGCCACGCCGAGCGCGCCCCCAAGGTCGGGGGGCACGTCGAGCGTCCGCGCGAAGCTGTTGGCGGTGCCGAACGGCAGCACCCCGAGCGCCGCGCCGCTGCCGCGCAACGCTCCCGCCGCGCAGGAGATCGAGCCGTCGCCGCCGCCGACGATCACCAGCTCGGCCTTCGCCGCGACCGCCTGGGCGATCCGCCCGGGCAGCGTTGACGGATCGTGCAACGCCTCCGCCGAGATCAGCTCGATGTCGCGCTCCAGCAGCCGCCGCTTCGCCTCCGCGAACAGCTTTTGCCCCGTCCTCGACCGGCCGTTGACGAGCAGCGCGACACGCCGGCGCCGGCTCAAAACCACTTCGCCCATTTGGCGCCGGCCAGCGCCGCCACCGCGAACAGAACCATTCCGCCCACCGTCCAGGCGAAGCCCGTGTCGCCCAGCTTCATCCACCCCGCGTCGAAATTCATCCCGAACACCCCCGCCACCGCGCCGCAGAAGCCGATGATCACCGTCACCACGGTCAGCAGCTTGACCAGTTCGTTGGTCTGGAGCGAGGTGCGCGAGTTGAGCAGCTCGAACGATCCGACCACCAGGTCGCGCGCCCGCTCCACTTCATCGAGAGCGCGCTCGAAGCGCTGCGCCAGCGCCTGGTAGTGCGGCGCCGCGTCGCCCTGCGAGACCAGCGCGAAGTCGGGCCGCGCGAGGCCGTAGAACGCCGGCCGCTGCGCCGCCAGCCGCGCCCGGACCTGCGACACGTGCCGCCGGAGCGTCACCATCCGCCCGAGCAGCATCCGGCTGTTGGGCTGCGTCAGCACCAGCTCGTCGAGCCGATCGACCGCCGCCTCGACGCGGGACGTCACCTCGAAGAACGCCGCGAGGTGCCAGTCGAGCAGCGAGGCGGCCAGCGCCGGGCCGGACATCTTGCCGATCATCGTCTCGGCCTTGTCCTGGGCGCGGAAGCGCTCGAAGAACTCGAGCGGCCCCTTGTGGGCGGTGAGCACCCATTTCTCGCCGACCAGCATGTCGAGCCGATGGCTCTCGTCGGCCTTCTCGAGGCCCGGCGCGGTGAGCAGCGAGATCTGGTAATAGGCGCCATAATTGTCGACGCGCGGCGTCAGCTCGGGGTCGAGCACGTCCTCGACCGACGCCGGATCGAGTCCGAGGACCCGCGCCGCCTCCGCTACCGGCGCCTCTTGCGGATCCTGCAGCTCGATCCACAGCAGGCCATGCTCGTCCATCGTGGCGAGCGTCTCGGCGGTCGCGTCGATCTCCTCGTCGCGCCCCTCGGCATCGTAGCGCCACGCCTTCATGTCCGTATCTCCCGGCAGCGCGGCGGTTCGATCTCGTCCCACCCCTGTCCCATGTGCGCGGCGAACGCCCGGACATGGCCGTCCCACCGCCGCCTTTGCCGGGCATAGGCCGCCTCGCCCGCCGCGACATCTGGCTCGATCGCATAGCCCGCCTCCGCGAGCCGCGCCCGCGCCGCCCGGAAGCGCAACGCCCAATCCTCGTCGTGCCGCGTGTCGGCCGCCTCGCGATCCGCGTCGGTCAATATGTCCTTGCCGGTCTCGAGCACCAGCTGCAAACCGCCGTCCCATAGCACCTCGACCGCCGCGCTGCCGACGAAGTCGCGGTTCACCGTCTGGTCGAGCGCGCTTCGCACCAGCGACGCGGTGTCGAGCGACAGAAGCGCCACCCGCGCCGGCGCCATCGCCACGTCGGCCTGTACGAACAGGTGAATGACGGGATAGGCGTGATGCGTCTGGAGCAGGGTCAGCAGTTCGCGCGCCACCGTCGCGAGCCCGCTTCGCGCGTCGCCGTCGAACCGCCCGCCGCTGCCGATCCGAACCAGCAGCTCGGCCGCGTCGCCCGTCCGCGCCGACATGTAATGGAGCTCCGCCGCGAAGGCGTTCCGCCGGATCAGCGCGTTGTAGATCGCCAGGAAATAGGTCAGCGACAGAGTCACCATCGAGAAGCCGAGCAGCGCCTCGGCCAGCAGCGCGCCGCGGGTGAACGGAGTCTCGGGAATGAAGTCGCCGAGCCCCAGCGTGGTGAGCGCCATTCCGCTATAGTAGAGCGCCGTGAAGAAATCGGTCGGCGTATCCTTGATCGGCGCGCGTATCTCGCGACCCAGGTCGGGCCAGGCGATGAGCGCGAAGCCGAGCGTCACCAGCCCCACCCACATCGCCACCGTCAGCACCAGCGCGAACGGCCCGGCATAGCCGCGCACGTCGTCGCGCCGCTTGCCCGTCAGCCGGCTGACCCCGCGAATCGCCACCCACAGCCAGTGATTGAGCCGGGTCGACAGCACCCCCGCGTCGCCGCGCGTGTGAAGCACGGTCAGGAACACATCGGCGAGCGCCAGCGCGACGATCGACCCTCCAAGGGCCTGGGTCTGCCAGTCATTCATCGCGCCTCAACGCGCGACGCTCGTTTCGGGTGCGTTGCTACTGGGCGCGCGCCTTGACGATCTTGCCCGGGCTGCGCGGCGGCTCGCCCTTGGGCAGCGCGTCGACGTGCTCCATGCCCTCGGTCACCTCGCCCCACACGGTGTACTGGCCGTCGAGGAAGCCGGTGTCGCCGAAGCAGATGAAGAACTGGCTGTTGGCGGTGTCGGGCTGGTTGGTCCGCGCCATCGAGCAGGTGCCGCGCACGTGCGGTTCCTTGCTGAACTCGGCCTTGAGGTTGGGGAGCTTCGAGCCCGAGGTGCCGGTGCCGGTCGGGTCGCCGCCCTGCGCCATGAAGCCCGGGATGACGCGGTGAAACGGAACGCCGTCGTAAAAGCCTTCGTTGGCGAGCGTCGCGATCCGCTCGACATGCCCGGGCGCGAGGTCGGGACGAAGCCTGATCGTCACGTCGCCGGTCTCCAGCGTCATCTTGAGCGTTGTCGGGGTATCGGCCATGGCATGTCTCCTGAGATTTGCGGCTCAATCGCCGACCGCCGCGATGGTTGCAAGCCGCATCCCCTCCAAACCGTCATCCCGGCGGACGCCGCGACCCATGAACACGGTTCATCGGAAGTCGGCACTGCCGGACTTGCGGTCCAACGACGGTGTTCATGGATCCCGCCTTTCGCCGGGATGGCGGCAATATTAAGGATGAGCGATGCCCGACCTGAACGCCCTTGCCGCCATCATGGCCCGCCTCCGCGATCCGGGCGGCGGCTGCCCGTGGGACCTCGATCAGACATTCGCCACCATCGCGCCCTACACCATCGAGGAGGCCTATGAGGTCGCCGACGCCTGCGAGCGCGGCGACCTGCCCGAGCTCAAGGACGAGCTCGGCGACCTCCTTCTGCAGGTCGTCTTCCACGCGCAGATGGCGTCGGAGCAGGGCGCCTTCACGCTCGACGACGTGGTCGCGGGCATCTGCGACAAGATGATCCGCCGCCACCCCCACGTCTTCAGCGACGACGAGGACAGGACGGACGCCGCCAAGGTCAAGGACGCCTGGGAGTCGCTCAAGGCCGCCGAGCGCGCGCAAGCCCGAAATGCCGGCGCGCTCTCCGGCGTCGCCCGCGCCCTCCCGGCCCTGATGCGCGCCGAAAAGCTCCAGAAGCGCGCCGCGCGCACCGGCTTCGACTGGCCCGACGCTTCGGGCGCCAGGGCCAAGATCGCCGAGGAACTCGCCGAGATCGAGGCCGCGCCGCCCGCCGAAATCGAAGGCGAAGTCGGCGACCTGCTCTTCGCCGCCGTCAACTACGCTCGCAAGCTCAAGGTCGACCCGGAACAGGCGCTGCGCGCCGCCAATGCCAAGTTCGAACGCCGCTTCGCCGCGATGGAGGCGAGCGCCGGGGAAGCGTTCGCCGGCCTGAGCCTCGACCAGAAGGAGGCGCTTTGGATCGAAGCGAAACAGGCCGAATGACCCTCTCCGCGAAGAGGGGCGGGTAATGCTTCGCCGCTTCCTCGCGAGCGAAGCCGCCGGCGGCCTGCTTCTCATGTCCGCCGCCGCACTCGCGCTGGTTGTGGCCAACTCCCCCCTCGCGCCCGCCTATTTCGCCGCGCTCCATGCCGAAGCCCTCGGCCTCGACACCCTCCACTGGATCAACGACGGGCTGATGGCGCTGTTCTTTCTGCTGGTCGGGCTGGAGATCAAACGCGAACTCCTGACCGGCCAGCTCGCCCGCTGGAGCGACCGCGCGCTGCCTGGCATCGCCGCGCTCGGCGGAGTTGTCGTCCCCGCGCTCATCTATCTCGCGATCAACCGTGCCAGCCCGGGGACGCTGCGCGGCTGGGCGATCCCCGCCGCGACCGACATCGCCTTCGCGCTCGGCATCCTGTCCCTGCTCGGCGATCGTGTGCCGGTCAGCCTCAAGCTCTTCCTGACGACGCTCGCCATCCTCGACGACCTCGCCGCCGTCGCGATCATCGCGCTGTTCTACACCGCCGGCCTGTCGTGGCCCGCGCTCGCCGGCGCCATGCTCGCCACCGCCGCTCTGGCCGCACTCAACCGCTTCAAGGTCGCCGCGCTCGCGCCCTACCTCGCGGTCGGCATCCTCTTATGGTTCTGCGTCCTGAAATCCGGCGTCCACGCCACCGTCGCGGGGGTCGTGCTCGCGATGGCGATCCCGATCGCGAACCACGAGCGCCGCTCCCCGCTCCATCGCCTCGAGCACGCCCTCGCCCCTTGGGTGGCCTTCCTGGTCCTCCCGCTCTTCGGTTTCGCCAACGCCGGGGTCAGCTTCGCGGGCATGAGCCTCGGGATATTCGCCAGGCCGGTGACCCTCGGCATCGCCGCGGGCCTTTTCGCCGGCAAGCAGCTCGGAGTCATGGCGGCCGCCTGGCTCACCGTCCGCACCCGCCTCGCCACGCTTCCGGCGGGCGCGAGCTGGCGCCAGTTCCACGGCGTCGCCGTGCTTTGCGGAGTGGGCTTCACCATGAGCCTTTTCATCGGCTTGCTGGCCTTTCCGGATGTGGCGATCCAGGACGAGGTCAAGGTCGGCGTGCTGGCGGGCTCGCTGCTCTCAGGGCTGTGCGGGTGGGCGCTGCTTTACCCTCGCGGCGGGGGCGGCATACGCGCAGGCGCAGCGCCAAAGAGAGGACGCCCCGGCGCATTCAATTCCCGTTCATGACGAGGGATGACAGGGTGCCTGTCGCCAATTACCGTGGCGAGAAGCGAGAGTAACGATGATGCGTGGGCGTTTCGGGGCGATGATGGGGCTGCTGGCGATGCTGTCGGCGTGCGGCGGGGGCGGCGGCTCCGCGCCGAGCAGCCCGGCCGGCGGCGGCGCGTCGTCGGGCTCGTCCACCGCGACCTGCTCGCTGCGCAGCCGGCAGGACTGGGCGGCGGCGCAGCTGCGCGAATGGTATCTGTTCCCCGAGACGCTTCCCGCGACTCTCGACCCGACGCCCTATTTCACCGTCGACGACTATATCGACGCGCTGACCGCGACCGCGCGCAGCCAGCGGCGCGACCGCTATTTCACCTACCTGACCTCGATCGCCGAGGAGGACGATTATTACGCCAACGGCTCCAGCGCCGGCTTCGGCATCCGCCTGTCGACCGACGCGGCGTCGCGACGGGCCTTCGTCACCGAGGCGTTCGAGGGCGCCCCGGCGCTGGCGGCGGGGATCGACCGGGGGACCGAGCTGGTGGCGATCGGCACCACGGCGGGCGACCTCCGCAATGTCAGCGCGATCATCGCGGCGGAAGGGACCGGGGGCGTCACCGACGCTCTCGGGCCGACGACGGCGGGCCTGACGCGGGTACTGCGGGTGACCGACACCGCGGGCGTGACACGCGACCTGACGGTGACCAAGGCGGACTACGACCTGCCGCCGGTCTCCACCCGCTATGGCGCGAAGATCATCGACGACGGCGGCAAGCGCTACGGCTACATCAACCTCCGCACCTTCATCTCCAACGCCGCGACTCCGCTTCGCGAGGCGACCGCGATGTTCCGCGCGGCGGGGGTCACCGACGTCGTCGTCGACCTGCGCTACAACGGCGGCGGGCTGGTCTCGGTCTCGGAGCTGATGGGCGACCTGCTCGGCGCCAACCGCTCGACGTCCGACGTGTTCGACTACCAGACCTTCCGGCCCGAGAAGTCGGCGGAGAACGAGACCAAGCGCTTCTCGCCGCAGCCGCAGTCGATCGCGCCGACGCGGCTGGCGTTCATCGGCACGGGCGGGACGGCCTCGGCGAGCGAACTGCTGATCAACGCCTTCGTGCCCTATCTCCACGAGCGCGCCGCGCTGATCGGCGCCAACACCTACGGCAAGCCGGTCGGCCAGATCGCGCTCGACCGCAAGGCGTGCGACGACCGGCTGCGCGTCATCGCTTTCGCGACTCAGAACAGCGCCCGGCAGGGCGCCTATTTCGACGGGCTCGCCGGAACGGTGGAGGCGAGTTGCTCGGCGGCCGACGACCTCACCCACCCGATGGGCGACCCGCAGGAGGCGTCGACGCGCCAGGCGCTCGACTTCCTGACGGGCAAGAGCTGTACGCGGATCAGCGCGGGGGCGCAGACGGCGCTGGCGGCGAAGGGCGGGGCAGGGCGGCGCGAACTGCTGATGCCTGAGCGGCCGAACACGGCGCAGCGCGAGGTGCCGGGGTTGTTTTAGGGCAATCGTGACGGCTCGAAGCACGTGGCTATCGAGCGCGGCGGTGTCACCCCCACCTAACCTCCCCCATCGAAGGGGGAGGGACTGGTCTGTGCATACGGCAAGGGCGTCCCCTCCCCTTCGATGGGGAGGGACAGGGTGGGGTGACACCGCCGGGCATCGACCCGCAGACGTTAGGCCTTGGCGCGGCGCTTGGCGAAGTCGGCTTCGACTTCGGCATTACTCCGCCCCCGGCCCGCTCTTACCGATCCCCTCGCGGCTTTGACCTTCTCCTCAAGGAAAGCGCGATAGCCGCGCTGCTGGTCGGCAGCAGCATCGTTGGTTGAATGACGATCACGCATGGCAATCGGGAGCTTGACCCTGAGGCTCGCGGCCCCACCGGCGAAGCCATGCCTCGACCTCGTCGCCGCTCAGATGGCGGCTGGTTTCCCGGTAGGTCGTCCAAGAGGCCATGGCTTCCTGCTGGAAGCTGTTTCGCGCCAGATCGCGGTCGATAGATGGCTGCATCGTCTTTCGCATATCAGATTTTCACCCCCGCCAGCCCCGCAGCCTCTTGCGTATATTGCCACGCCACCCGGCCCGACCGTCCGCCTCGCGCGACGCTCCAGGCCAGCGCGGCATGCTCGTCGTAGGGAAGGCGGTGGGCTTCGGCGTAGCGGCGGACGATGGCGAGGTAGGTGGGCTGGTCGGCGTTGTGGAAGCCGAGGGACAGGCCGAAGCGGTCGGCGAGAGCGAGGCGGTCGTCGGCGACGTCGCGGGCGTTGATCGCCTCGTTCTCGGCGATGTCTCGCGCCACCAGGTGCCGGCGGTTAGAGGTGACGTGGAGGCGGACGTTGGCTGGCCGGGCCGCGATGCCGCCGTCGAGGAGCGAGCGGAGCGCCTTGTACTCGCGCTCGTCGGCTTCGAACGACAGGTCGTCGATGAAGAGGATCCAGGCGCCGCCGGCCGTGCCGAGCGCGTCGAACAGGCGGGGGAGGGTGGCGAGGTCGTCGCGCGCGGCTTCGACGAGGCCGAGGCCCTGGCCCGAGAGCGCGGCGTGGACCGACTTGACCAGCGCGCTCTTGCCCATGCCGCGCGAGCCCCAGAGCAGGACGTCGTGCGCGGGGAGGCGTTTCGCCAGGCGCTCGGCGTTGGCGAGGAGGGTCGCCTTCTGCGCGTCGATGCCGAGCAGCAGGTCGAGCGGCTGGGCGGGGGCGGGGGTGACGGCGCGGAGCGCCGCGCCGGTCCAGGCGTAGGTGCCGCCGGGCAGGGGTCCGGCGGCGGGCGGGTGCGCCGGCGACAGCCTTTCAAGCGATTTGCCGATGCGTTCGAGCGAGTCCGCGATGCGCGCGAGCGTGACGCGATTGTCGCGGTTGGCGCTGTCCATTGCTTAACGGCCTTGCATTTGTATAGTCGCGCGCCAAATCGCCCGGCGAACCCACATAAGGCAATAAGCAATGTTTTCATCACCCGCCTATGCCCAGGCAGCAGGCGCGGCAGGCGGCGGGCAATCCGCCCTCCTGCAGTTCCTGCCGCTCGTCTTCATCTTCGTCATCTTCTACGTGCTGATGATCCGGCCGCAGCAGAAGCGGCTGAAGGAGCACCGCGCGATGATCGACGCGGTGAAGAAAGGCGACATCGTCGTCACCGGCGGCGGCCTGATCGGCAAGGTCACCAAGGTGTCCGACACCGAGGTCGAGGTCGAGCTGGCGCCCACCGTCAAGGTGCGGACGGTCAAGGGCACGCTGACCGAGGTTCGCCCGCTGGGCGGCCTGACCCCGGCGAACGATTCGACGGCTAGCTGATGCTCGACTTTCCGAAGTGGAAGATCTGGGGAATCCTGCTCGTGCTCGCGACGGGCGTGCTGTTCGCGGTGCCGAACTTCTTCCCTGAAAAGACCGTCGCGGCGTGGCCGGCGGGTGTGCCGAACGATCGCATCAACCTTGGCCTCGACCTTCGCGGCGGCAGCCACATCCTGCTGGAGGCCGACACCGCGGACGTCGCCAAGCAGCGGCTCGACACGCTCGAGGATTCGGTCCGCGCCGAGCTGCGCGACGCCGACGGCGGGCGGATCGGCTTCGGCGACATGTCGCGGAACGGCGGCAAGTTGAGCTACCTCGTGCGGAACGTCGCAGACGTCGACCGCGCGGTCGACACGATGCGCACGCTGTCGCGCCCGGTGGGCGTCACGGGGACTCGCGACGTCGAAGTCTCGGTGGTCGACGGCAACCGCATCGTGCTGACCCCGACCGAGGGCGGGCTCACCGTCGCGGTCGACCAGGCGATGGCGCAGGCGGTGGAAGTCATCCGCCGCCGCATCGACGAGCTCGGCACGCGCGAGCCGACGATCATCCGCCAGGGCAGCGACCGGATCGTCGTCCAGGTGCCGGGCCTGCAAAATCCCGCGGCGCTGAAGGCGCTGCTCGGCAAGACCGCCAAGCTGGAGTTCAAGCTGGTCGATACCGACGCCGACCAGGCCGAGGTCAACAAGGGCCGAGCCCCTCCGGGCGACCAGATCCTGCAGAGCCAGGAGCCGGGCGGCGGACCGATCGTCGTCAAGCGCCGCGCGATCATCACCGGCGACCAGCTGATCGATTCGCAGCCGAGCTACCAGGACGGCGCGCCCGTCGTTTCCTTCCGCTTCGACAGCGCCGGCGGCCGCCGCTTCGCGCGCGCGACGCAGGAGAATGTCGGCAAGCCGTTCGCG
>CAXTKD010000017.1:0-67145 GCA_964244885.1 uncultured Sphingomonadaceae bacterium
GGCTCGCTGATCGCCGGCGCGAAATATCGCGGCGAGTTCGAGGAGCGGCTGAAGGGCGTGCTCGACGAGGTGCGGTCGGCCGAGGGCGACGTCGTGCTGTTCATCGACGAGATGCACACGCTCGTCGGCGCGGGCGCGTCCGAAGGATCGATGGATGCGTCGAACCTGCTGAAGCCGGCGCTGGCGCGCGGCGAGCTGCACTGCATCGGGGCGACGACGCTCAACGAATACCGCAAATATGTCGAGAAGGACGCGGCGCTGGAGCGGCGCTTCCAGCCGGTGATGGTCGGCGAGCCGACCGTCGAGGACACGATCTCGATCCTGCGCGGCCTCAAGGAAAAGTACGAGCTGCACCACGGCGTGCGGATCACCGACGGCGCGATCGTCGCCGCGGCGACGCTTTCGAACCGCTACATCGCCGACCGCTTCCTGCCCGACAAGGCGATCGACCTGATGGACGAGGCCGCCTCCCGTCTCCGCATGGAGGTTGAGTCGAAGCCCGAGGCGATCGAGAATCTCGACCGGCGGATCATCCAGCTGAAGATCGAGCGCGAGGCGCTGAAGCGCGAGAGCGACCAGCCGTCGAAAGACCGGCTGACGGCGCTGGAAGGCGACCTTGCGGGCCTCGAGGAGCAGTCGAACGCGCTCACCGCGCGCTGGCAGGGCGAGAAGGACAAGCTGGCGGGATCGACCCGAATCAAGGAGCAGCTCGACGCGGCGCGGCTCGAAGTCGAGCAGGCGCAGCGGCGTGGCGACTATGCCAAGGCGGGGGAGCTGAGCTACGGCGTCATCCCCGAGCTGGAGCGCCAGTTGAGCGAGGCCGAGGCGGCGACGGGCGGCGCGATGGTGCGCGAGGAAGTGACCGGCGAGGACATCGCCTCGGTCGTCTCGCGCTGGACGGGCATCCCGATGGACCGGATGCTGCAGGGCGAGCGCGACAAATTGCTCGCGATGGAAGCGACGATCGGCAAGCGGGTGATCGGCCAGGTGCCGGCGGTGAAGGCCGTGTCGGCGGCGGTGCGGCGCGCGCGCGCGGGCTTGCAAGATCCGAACCGGCCGCTCGGCAGCTTCCTGTTCCTCGGGCCGACGGGCGTCGGCAAGACCGAGCTGACCAAGGCGCTCGCCGAGTTCCTGTTCGACGATTCCGCCGCGATGGTGCGGATCGACATGAGCGAGTTCATGGAGAAGCATTCGGTCGCCCGCCTGATCGGCGCGCCGCCGGGCTATGTCGGCTACGAGGAAGGCGGCGTGCTGACCGAGGCGGTGCGGCGGCGGCCCTATCAGGTCATCCTGTTCGACGAGGTCGAGAAGGCGCACGCTGATGTGTTCAACATCCTGCTTCAGGTGCTGGACGACGGGCGGCTGACCGACGGCCAGGGCCGGACGGTCGATTTCACCAACACGCTGATCGTGCTGACCAGCAACCTCGGCAGCCAGTATATCGCGACGCTGCGCGACGACCAGGACGTGACCGAGGTCGAACCGCAGGTGATGGAGATGGTGCGCGGCCACTTCCGGCCGGAGTTCCTCAACCGGCTGGACGAGATCATCCTGTTCCACCGCCTGCGGATGGAAGACATGGCGGCCATCGTCGACATCCAGGTCGGGCGGGTCGGCAAGCTGCTCGCCGACCGCAAGGTGGTGCTCGACCTGACCGACGCGGCGCGCCGCTGGCTCGGGCGGGTCGGCTACGATCCGGTCTATGGCGCCCGGCCCTTGAAGCGCGCGGTGCAAAAGTACCTGCAGGACCCGCTCGCCGACGCCATCCTGCGCGGCGAGATCGCGGACGGGTCGACGGTCAAGGTGGACGAAGGGGACGGGGCGCTCCGCATCGCCCCCTGAGAATCCGGTCGGCGCGAGAGCTGCGGCTTACTTTTCTCAAAAAAAAGGGCGGGCCTCGCGGCCCGCCCCATAATTTGCACCAAACGCCTTAGAACTTGGCGGTCACCCCAACGTGGAAGAAGCGACCGAGAACGTCATAAGAGCTCGGGTAGGTGTTTGACTGCTCGCCGTTGCCGAACTGCTGGACCGAGGCCGAGAGCGGCGGCTTCTTGTCGAAAACGTTGTCGACACCGCCGCTGATCGTGAAGTGATCGGCAACATCGAACGCTGCGGTCAGATCGAAGTAGTTCTGGGCCTTGGCGTGCTCAAGGAAATAGGTCGTGGTGGGGTCGTCATCGTTGACCGACCCAAAGTAGCGCCACTGAACCGATCCTGTGAACGCCCCAGCCGTCAGGGTGGTCCGGAGCGAGTGCTTCCACTTGGGAAGCGGCTCGCCGCACACCGCGCCGAACTTGCCTTCGCACTCGTTGACGATCGGCAGGCCGACCACGGGCACGTAGGTGTATTCCAAAGTCCGGGTACCGTTGAAGTTAAACGACAGGCCGGTCTCCTCGCCGAAGAGGCTGGCGCCAAGCTTCATACGATATCCGGCCGAAACGTCGATGCCCCGTGTCTTCAGGCCGCCCGTGTTAGCGACGGTATCATTGATGCCTTGGAGATCGCCGGTCGGATCACGGGTCACCGCCGAGCAATAGTTCGAGATGAACTGCTGGAAGCAGGCCGAGAGCACGTTCTCGGTTCCCGCAGTGGCGATATAGCCATCGATCTTGATGTCGAAATAATCGGCGGTGACGCTAAAGCCCGGAAGGAAGCCCGGCGAGAAAACGCCGCCGACCGACCAGGTCTTCGAACGCTCCTCCTTCAGAGCGGCGTTGCCGCCGAAGAAGGTGGTCGGGTTCGCCGTGGCGCTGAGCGTCGGGTCGCCGATCCGCGCGGCCGGCACGCCCGTCGCAAGGCACGCATCCCGCAATTGGCCCGCCGCCGCAGCCGCAGCCGTGTTGCAATACTCGCTGCCGCCGACGAAGGTGACGGTGTTGCCGAGGAAGAGCTCGTTGACGCTCGGGCCACGAATGGCACGTGCATACTGGCCGCGGAATGTCACATCCTTGATCGGGGCGTACTGGCCGCCCGCGGTCCAAGTGAAGACGTTGCCCGGCGAGTTCGAGTAGTGGGAGTAACGGGCCGCACCGTTGAGCTCGAGCTTATAGGCGAAGGGCTGCTCGGCGAAGATCGGAACGTTAAGCTCGGCGAACGCCTCGCGAACGTCATAGCGACCGCCTGTCGGATTGCCCGGGTTGAAACCCGCGACGTTACCCGTTGCCAGGAACGTGTCGGGGATCACCGAACCTGATTCCGAGCGATACTCGGCACCGATCGCAAGACCGACACCGCCGGCTCCCAAATCGACAAGATCCGAGTTGGTGATCGCGACGCTGGCAACCTGGGTCGTGTAGCGCTCCAGGTTGGTCGCGCCGATCGCCAGGTAGTTGGCAGCCGCGGTGCTAAGATTGCCGTTGCCGAACAGGTTGGCGGGAACGCAGCCCGAAGCCCGAGACGTCGCGTCCGAGCATACCAACGTCCCACCGCCAGCGACACCCGCGATCGGAAGCGCGGATACAGCGCCCGTCGCGGGATTGAGGAAGGCCGTGCGCGTCGCAGCCAGGAAGTTCGTGATCGATACGTTGCCTTCCTGGCGCTGCGAGTTGTCGGTGTGGGCATACATGTAATAGCCGTCGTACGACCAGCCGCCGCCGACATCGCCCTTGATGCCCGTCACGAACCGATAGGCATCGCGATTGTCGCGAACGACGCGGGGACCGATACCGACCGTCCGGAAGCCGAAGTTCGGAACGTTGACATATCCGTCGTTGGCGACGGCCGGCGCCTGCGCCGTGCCGCCCGTCGTCTGGGTTGCGTCGAGAGCCCGGAAGGCCGCCTGCGTCGCCGTCGAGAAAAACGGTGAGTTTACCTGAAGCTGGATGGTGCCGATCGCGCCACCCCGGAAAGGGGTGCCGTTGCTGATCGGGGTCGCAGCCAGCTGCTGGGGAACGCGGTTGTTGATGAACTGCGTCTGGAAGTAAGGCCTGAACGCCTCGCTCACTTCATATTCGCCCTGCGCGGAGAACAGGAAGCGCTCTTGCGGAACCTGCAGGTAGTTGATCGGGGCGTAGTTATAGGCATCGGTCGCCGCGACATAGGGCGACAGCGTCGCGCCGGCCGCGCCGGCCGCGAAGTCGTTGTTGTTGTTTCCGGTGCCGGCGGCAACGCCGAGGCCCGGAATGTTGACGCGACCCTGCGAGACGCTCGACGAGCCGCCGAAGATCGCGGTGCCGTCCTGGTTGTCCTGGAGAGCATTGAGCGCGAAAGCGCGCTGCCCGGCGAAGATCGACTTGCGCTTGGAGTAATCGACGAACATCGTGACGTTGCCGCGGCCGTCAGCGAAGTTGGTGCCGATCACACCATTGATGTCGAAGCGCGAACCGTCACCGCGGCTGCTGAGCTCGTAATTGGAATTGAACTCGGCGCCCTCGAAGTCGTGCCTCATGACGAAGTTGACGACGCCGGCAATGGCGTCCGACCCATAAACGGCCGAGCGGCCGCCGGTGACAACATCAACGCGCTCGATGAGAGCCGAGGGAATGGTGTTAAGATCGACGACCTGGTTAACGTCGTAGGAAACGTAGCGGCGGCCGTCGACGAGAACCAGCGTGCGCTGCGTGCCAAGGCCGCGAAGATCGACCGTTGCGATGCCGCCGCCGGGGTTGTTGGACGTGCCAGTCGAGGCGGCGACGACCTGCGGGAGGTCATTCAGCACGTTCTCGACGTTCAGCGTGCCCTGAAGCTTGAACTCTTCTTGGCTGATCACGGCGACCGGGCTGGCCTGCTCCAGATCGGGGCGCGCGATGCGCGAGCCGGTAACGACGATAGTCTCCGGCGTCTCGACCGACGCCGATGGCGGCGCGGCTTGCGCAAACGAGGGGCTGGCGAGGAAGGCAGCGCCGATGACCATCGAGGCGGCGCTGGTCTTCAGCGCGGCTCGGTAGAGCGAGATGTTCGCGTTTTTCAAGTCCCTGATCCTTATTCTGATTCCCTGATTGAGACATCGGACTGTCTCGAACCTTCTCTGATCGCACCCACGATCAAGTCGGACGAAACTCGTCACAGCGTCCCAAAGCCATTGGCCTAACCCGGTTGAAGCGCAGTTTGCAGGGAACTGTAAAGGACCCGCCCATCGCCTGCGACGCAACGACCAGAGGTTGTGGCCTTTTTATCACAAGCTCGAAGCTGCCCTACATCGCTTGCCATGGAAGAGAGCCATAATAGCGATCGAAGCCTGCGCTTGTGGCGCGGACCAGCGCCCGGTCACGCTCGTGCAGCAAGGGATTCCATACATCGAAGATCAGAATGGCGCGCGGCTGATCGCTGCGATTCCAGGCCTCGTGCTCGATCGTATCGTCGAAAACCCATGCTTCGCCGGTCCGCCAAGCCCGAGTCTGCGCACCGACCCTGAAATGGCAACCTTCTGGCACTTCCAGCGCAAGATGCGCCGTACCCCGCGTATTTGTGACACCGGTATGGGGCGGTATGTGTGTTCTAGGGCGAAGCAACGAGAAGAATGCAGTGGGCGCCCGTCCGGGCACATCGGATCGGGGTATTGCGCGTAACGCTGCCGCGGTTCGGGGGCAGCGCGCGAGATTTTCCTCGATCGCCACGCCATCCTTCCAAAGAAAAAAGGCGCTCCACGCGGGCGAATGGTTGAGCTCAGCCCATTGGTTGACGGGCTGCCCCGGCGCGAAGGCGACGTAAGGCATAAAACCGGAGTCTTCAGAAATCACCGCAAGGCACTCGTCGCGGATAGCGGCGCTTTCAGCCTCCAGCGTTTCGATCCAGGGAAAGCTCGCCCGGTCGAAAAACTCGATGGCCGACAGGTAAGGAAAGTGCATTTGGGTCGGTTGCGAAACATAGACCCGGTCGCCCAACAGGGCGTTGAGGCAGCGGTCGAAGTGATCGCGCTCGCCAGGGGTCCGCTCGGCTCGCAAGTCTGAAATCGCCGCAGCCATGGACGACCGCAATCCCTGCAGATCCGCAGCTATGACCTCCCGCCCATGCGCGATAGCCGCTGCCAGTTGGGGCGGCATTCCGCTGGCGGGCGGACCACATTTGATCAGATCACCGTAGACCCGAGCCGCACGGCGGAGATCGCCCTGTCGCTCGTGCCACTGTGCTTTGTGCAGGAGGGCCAGTACCATGTAAGGATCGGCAGCGAGCGCCCGTTCAAGAGCGGCGATTTCGCCGCCATCATCTCCACCAAGGCGACAAGCGCCCGCCAAATTGAGCCAAATCGCAGGCGCGCTGGGGTCCGCATCCGCGGCGCGTTGCAGATACGCCCGTGCTTCCTTGGCGTTTCCTTCGGCCAGAGCCCGGCTTCCGAGGGCATTCAGCGCCCGAGCGTTCGCCGGATCAGCGGCGACGATCGCGGCAAGAGCTCGCCGTTCATCCTCACGGCGCCCGGCTAGCCGGGCATTCTCGGCGGCTTGGAACAGGCCGCTAACTTCGGGACGAACGGATCTCTCTGACATGTCGCGAATATATAAAATGCGGCGGGCAAAGCCAGTGTCGCGGAACCACGTTGCCCAACGCCTACGTAACAGGCACGGTGTAGCGGTGCGACAGATAGCATGGAGGACGCGGTGCGGACGATTTTATTGATCGGTATGAGCGTCGGGTTGAGCGCAGCGGCTCCAACGTCGAATCGCGCGGCGGTGGTGGGTGCGGTGACCGATTGCCGCACCATTGCGGACAGCAGTACTCGGCTAGCCTGCTACGACAGCGCGGTTGCCGCTCTCGACACAGCCGCGACGAAGAAGGACATCGTCGTCCTTGATCGCGAGGAGGTTCGCCAGACGCGGCGAGGGCTATTTGGCTTCGCCCTTCCCAAACTGCCCTTCTTCAAAGGAGACGATTCGAAGGATACGGCTCCGACGGAGATCGTTGCCACCGTGCAAAGCATGCGGCCGTTGGGTTACGGCAAATGGCGCGTCGTGCTCGATGACGGGGCGGTATGGGACACGACCGAGGTGGTGCGTCGCGATCCGCACGAGGGCAGCAAAGTCCGGATCAAGTCCGCTGTTCTTGGCAGCTTTATGATGAATATCGATGGCGCCGCGGCGGTGCGGGTAAGACGAGAACGCTAGGGCGCGTTGCCCCCCGGCGGCACCAGCAGTTGCGGATCGACGCGGACCTCGCCCCAGCTCAGCGCCCAATGGAGGTGGGGGCCGGTGGCGCGGCCGGTCATGCCGATCAGGCCGACGCGCTGGCCCTGCGCGACGTGGTCACCGACCTTCACGAGGATTTTGCTCAGGTGGAGGAAGTTCGAATAGAGGCCGTTGCCGTGATCGAGGATCAGGAGGTTGCCCTCCAGGCTGAACGGCTTGTCGGCGGCGAGCACGACCACCGCATCGGCGGGCGCGACCGCCGGCGTCCCGGCGGGGGCTGCGATGTCGAGCCCGGCATGGGGATCGCGCGGCACGCCGCCCAGGATGCGCTGCGAGCCGTAGACGCCGCTGATCCGGCCCTTCGCCGGCCAGATGAAGCGCTCGGTCCAGCCGACGGCATCGCTGGGCCTGGCGCGGGCGGCGGCGATTCGCGCCTTCTCGTCGGCGCGGAGCGCATCCCACACGGGATCGGGCGGGCCGCTATATTGCCTGAGCTGCGGGATTCGCTCGATCTTGAAGGTGCGCGGCGTGATGCGCAGCGCCTCGCGGACTCGGGTGCCGTCGGCCATCCGCGCCTCGACCATCGCGGTGTCGGCCGCGTCGCGCCCGAAGCCGACGAGGAAGCGGCGTTTCGCGTCCAGCCGGAGCGGCTTGCTGTCGAGCGTCGCCGAGACCGTTCCGGGCGGCGCCTGGCCGACCGCGAGGCCACCCTGCGTCAGCGCGCCCTGGAAGGCGAAGTCGCCATCGACGACCCGCTCGACCGGGCGGACGACCGCGGCGGCCGAGGGCGTGCGTGCGGCGGGCGGCGTCGGCGTCACCTGGTGCGAGCAGGCCGCAAGCAGGCCGAGCAAGGCAAGGCGGCGCACTACAGCTTCCCCGCGGCGCGCGCCTCGGCGTAGCGCTTGGTCGCGATCTCGGGCGTCGCATAGGCTTCCTGCAGCTCCGAGCTCCAGTAGCGCAAATTGGGCAGCGGAATGCGGGCGCCGCTGACCGCGCAGACGACATGGTCGCCGGCGCCGAGCACCCGGAAGCTGCCGGAGAGATAGTGGAGACGCGCCTGGCGGCCGCCGGTGAAACTCAGCATCAGAACAGCACTCCCTGGCGCGGCACGGCGCGGGTATCGGCGGCAATATGGCCGTCGGCGAACTCGATTTGAAGCGTCTGCGCCGATTTGGCCGCATCGACGCCGGTGATCAGCGCGCCGTCCTTGTCGCGAACCAGCGCGAAGCCTCGGGCCAGGGTCGCCTGATAGTTGAGCGACGCGAACAGCCGGCTGGTCGCCTCAAGCCGTGAGCGGGCGCGCTCGGCGAAGCGCTCGACCAGCGCGGGGCGGAGCGCGGCGCCGGCGCGCTCGTAATGCGTGCGGTGGACCTGGATGTTGGCGGAGAGGCCGCGCGGCAGGCGCTCGGCGAGCTCGTCGAAGCGCTGCTGCTTGGCGCCGAGGAGGGTGCGGAGGCTCGGCAGGCGGCAGGCGACCGCCGCGACCCGCTCGGCGCGCGCCGCCATGCACTTGGCATTGGCGCGCTCGGCACGGAGCGCCAGGTCGGCGACGGTCAGCCGAAGCTCCTCGCGCACCGGCACCGCCATCTCAGCGGCGGCGGTCGGGGTCGGCGCGCGGCGGTCGGCGGCGAAGTCGACGAGCGTGGTGTCGGTCTCGTGGCCGACCGCGGAGATCGTCGGGATTTGCGAGGACGCGACGGCGCGGACCACCGCCTCCTCGTTGAACGCCCACAAATCCTCGATCGAGCCGCCGCCGCGCGCGACGATCAGCAGGTCGGGCCGGTCGGCGCCCGTCATCGCGTTGAAGCCCTCGACCGCGGCGGCAATCTGCGCCGCCGCCCCCTCCCCCTGCACCAGCACCGGCCAGACGATGACGCGGCGCGGGAAGCGGTCGGCAAGGCGGTGGAGGATGTCGCGGATCACCGCGCCGGTCGGCGAGGTGACGACGCCGATGACCTGCGGCAGGAACGGCAGGCGGCGCTTCCGGTCGGGGTGGAACAGGCCTTCGGCGGCGAGCTTGGCTTTCCGCTGTTCCAGCAGCGCCATCAGCGCGCCGGCGCCGGCGGGCTCCAGGCTCTCGATGACGATCTGGTATTTGGAGCGGCCGGGGTAGGTGGTGAGACGGCCAGTGGCGATCACCTCCAGCCCGTCCTCTGGGCGGAAACGAAGCGCCTGCACCCCCGCCTTCCACATCACGCCGTCGAGCACCGCGCGCTCGTCCTTGAGGCAGAGATAGGCGTGGCCCGAGGCGGCGATCTTGAGGCCCGAGATTTCGCCGCGCACGCGCACCTGCCCGAAGGCGCTTTCGACGGTGCGCTTCAGCGCGCCGGCGATCTCCGACACCGAATATTCGGGGGTGTTTGCGGGGGCGGTCGCCATGTTGTCTCCGTAAGGGGCCGTCTCTACAACGCCCGCCCGTGGGAAGCGAGACGGTCAACACTCTGGTCATCGGCGGCGGCGGGCGCGAGCATGCGCTGTGCTGGAAGCTCGCCCAATCCCTTCGGATTAGGCGACTCTACTGCGCGCCGGGCAATCCGGGAATCGCGAACACTGCAGAGTGCGTCGCGATCGACAGCGCCGACCATAACGCGGTGATCGCCTTCTGCCGGAGCCATGACATCGGCCTCGTTGTCGTCGGCCCCGAACAGCCGCTGGTCGAGGGGCTGGTGGACAGCCTCGACGCCGCCGGCATCCGCGCCTTCGGGCCGAGCCGGGCGGCGGCGCAGCTTGAGGGGTCGAAGGGCTTCACCAAGGCGCTGTGCGCGGCGAACGGCATCCCGACCGCAGGTTTCGCAACCTTTACCGAGGCGGGCGCGGCGGAGGCCTATCTCGCGAGCCAGCCCTATCCGATCGTCGTCAAGGCCGATGGCCTCGCGGCGGGCAAGGGCGTGGTGATCGCCGCCGACAAGGCCGAGGCCGAGGCGGCGATCGACATGATGTTCGGCGGCGGCTTCGGTGAGGCCGGGGCGAGCGTCGTCATCGAAGAGTTCATGGCCGGCGAGGAAGCGAGCTTCTTCGCGCTGGTCGATGGCGAGACGGCGGTCGCGCTAGAGGGCGCGCAGGACCACAAGCGCGTCGGCGAGGGCGACACCGGGCCGAACACCGGCGGCATGGGCGCCTATTCCCCCGCCCCCGTGCTGACCGAGGCGATGAAGGCGCGCGTGATGCGCGAGATCGTCGAGCCTACGGCGAAGGCGATGGTGGCGATGGGCTGCCCGTTTCGCGGCGTGCTGTTCGCCGGGCTGATGATCGGCGCCGATGGCCCCAAGCTCATCGAGTATAACGCGCGCTTCGGCGACCCCGAGACGCAGGTGCTGATGGCGCGGCTGGACAGCGACCTGCTGGAACTGCTGCTCGCCGCCTGCGACGGCACGCTGGCGAGCGTCACGCCCAAATGGCGCGACGACGCGGCGCTGACGGTGGTGATGGCGGCCGAGGGTTATCCGGGGACGCCGTTGAAGGGCAGCGTCATCCGCGGCGTCGAGACGGCGGAGGCGGCGGGAGCGATCGTTTTCCACGCCGGCACCGCGCTCCACGACGGCAGCCTGGTCGCGAACGGCGGCCGGGTGCTCGCCGTCACTGGCATTGGCGCTAGCGTGACCGAGGCCGCCCGCGCGGCCTATGCCGGGATCGACGCGATCGACTGGGCCGGCGGCTTCTGCCGCCGCGACATCGGCCGGCGCGCGATCGAGCGGGAGACACCATGAGCGACGGCAACCGGCAGGCGATCAACAGCGGCACCGGAGCGGTGCGCGAAGGTCTGGGCTTCGACGTCGCGGCGCTCAATGCCTGGATGCGCGAGCAGGTCGAGGGCTATTCCGGGCCGCTGACGGTCGAGCAGTTCAAGGGCGGGCAGTCGAACCCGACCTACAAGCTGATGACTCCCGCCCGAAATTACGTCCTGCGCCGCAAGCCGCCGGGCGCACTGCTCAAGTCGGCCCATGCGGTCGATCGCGAATATGCGGTGATCTCGGCGCTGGGGACGACGGGCTTTCCGGTCGCCAAGGCCTATGGCCTGTGCACCGACGATGCTGTGATCGGCACCTGGTTCTACGTCATGGATTGCGTCGATGGCCGGGTGATCTGGGACCCGGCGTTCCCGGGCATGAGCGCCGAGGCGAGGGCCGCGCACTTCGACGCGATGAACGAGACGATCGCCCGGCTGCACAGAGTCGACTATGCGGCGATCGGCCTGTCGGACTACGGCAAGCCCGGCAATTATTTCGCGCGCCAGATCGGGCGCTGGTCGAGGCACTATCTGGAGGACGAGGCGGCGGGTCGGGTGCCGGCGATGGACCGGCTGGTCGAATGGCTGCCCGCCAACATTCCGGACGGCGACGACACCAGCATCGTCCACGGCGACTACCGCTGCGACAACATGATCTTCGATGCCGCCGAACCGAAAGTCCGCGCGGTGCTCGACTGGGAGCTCTCGACGCTCGGCCACCCGCTCGCCGACTTCAGCTATCACCTGATGATGTACCGGATGCCCGACGGCACGGGGCTTGCGGACACCGATCTGGAAGCGCTCGGCATCCCGAGCGAGGCCGAGTACGTCGCCGCCTATTGCGCACGGACCGGGCGGGCGGGGCTGCCAAACCTCGACTTCTACATGGCGTTCAACATGTTCCGGCTGGCGGCGATCGTCCACGGCATCCGCGGCCGCGTGGCGCGGGGAACGGCGGCGTCGAGCCATGCGAAGGACATGGCGAAGCGCGTCGAGCCGCTCGCCGAGGCGGCTTGGGGGGAAGCAGTGAAGGCGGGGGCGTAATTCTCTTCTTGCCCCTCTCCTTCAGGGGAGGGGTAGGGTGGGGACGGCGCGGGGCATCGAACGCTGCGTCTCAAGACCCAGCTCAGAACCCCACCCCAACCCCTCCCCTGAAGGAGAGGGGCAAAGAAGAAGTTCAGGCCTCGCCGTTCGGCAACATGCTCGCGAGCAGCTTGTCGATCTTCCGCCCGTCCATGTCGACGACCTCGAAGCGCCAGCCGTCGGCGTTGAACACCTCGCCGGTCTCGGGGAGGTGGCGAAGCCGCGCGAGCGCGTAGCCCGCGACGGTGTGGTAGTCGCGCTGCTGCTCGAGATCGAGGCCGAGGCGGTCTGCCATCTCGTCGATCGGCATCGAACCCGCCAGCAGCCACGACCCGTCCTCGCGGCGGACCGCCGGGGGATCGTCGCCGTAGTCGACGTCGCTGGCGAACGCGCCGGCGATCGCCGACAACAGGTCGGCGGGGGTCACCACGCCTTCGAAGTGGCCGTACTCGTCGTGCACCAGCGCCATCGGCACGTCGGACGATTGCAGCGTGATCATCGCGTCGGTCGCGTCGGTCATGTCGGGCACCACGGCCGCCGCCCTGGCCAGCGTCCTGAGGTCAAGAGGGCGCCCGGCCAGAAGCGCCGCGAGCATGTCGCGCGATTCGACGACGCCGATGATATTGTCGACCGAGCCTTCGGCGATCGGCAAGCGAGTGTGCGGCGTCTCGATCAGCGCGGCGCGGATCTCCTCCTCCGACGAATCGGCGTCGAGCCAGTCGACGTCGGTGCGCGGGGTCATGATGCCGCGCACCGGGCGGTCGGCGAGGCGCATGACGCCCGAGATCATCTGGCGCTCGCTCTCCTCGATGACGCCCGCCGACTGCGCCTCGGCGACCACCAAGTGGAGCTCCTCGGCGGTGACCTGGCTCTCGGGCTTCTTGGCGAGGCCGAAGGCGCGCCAGATCGCGGCGGTCGAGCTTTCGAGCAGCCAGACGAGCGGCGCGCCGGCGGTCGCCATGCCCTTCATCAGCGGCGCGACCATCGCGGCGATCGGCTCGGGCGTGCGCAGCGCCAGCTGCTTGGGAAGCAACTCGCCGACCATCAGCTGCGCGACCGTCGTCGCGACGATCACCAGCGCGAAGCCGACGTCCTCGGCGGTTCCGGGCTTCAGCCCCAGCCAGCCGAGGCGCTCGGCGACCGGCCCGCCGAGCGAGGACGCCGAATAGGCGCCCGCGAGGACTCCGATCAACGTGATGCCGACCTGGATGGTCGACAGGAACTTGCCGGGATCCGACGCCAGCGACAGCGCCGCCGCGGCGCCCTTGCTCCCCGCGTTGGCCATCGCCTGCAGGCGGGGCTTGCGCGACGAGACGATCGCCAGCTCGGACATCGCGAAGAAGCCGTTCAACAGGACGAGCGCGAGGATGATCGCGACGTTCAGCCAGGGAAAGGAGTGCATGGTGCCGCTAGTTTAGGGAAGGGAGCCGCTGCTGGCGAACGTTTCGTTGCCGGTTCGGGTCCCGGCCTAGCGCCGGTCGCGGAAGAAATCGCGCAGCAGCGCCCCCGCCTCGCCCTCCCCGATGCCGCCATAGACCTCCGGCCGGTGATGGCAGGTGGGGTGCGAAAACACCCGCGCGCCGTGGTCGACGCCACCGCCCTTGGGGTCGGGTGCGGCGTAATAAAGGCGCGCGATGCGCGCGAAGGAGATCGCGCCGGCGCACATCGGACAGGGCTCCAGCGTGACGTGGAGGTCGAGCCCGGTGAGACGCTCCCGCCCGAGCAGGGCGCAGGCGGCGCGGATCGCCAGCAATTCGGCATGTGCCGTCGGATCATTGAGCTCGCGCGTACGATTGCGCGCCTCCGCGACCATAACGCCGCTCGCATCGGCGATCACCGCGCCGACCGGCACCTCGCCGATAACGGCGGCTTCGCGCGCCAGCTGCAGCGCCCGAGCCATGGCAGGGGAAATCGGAAAGCCGCTCATCGCTTGCGTCTAGCGCGGCGGCGCGCGGATTGCAGCCTGGCGCGTTGAGCGTGACGCCAGTCAGGCGGTGCGCAGGTTCGCCTCGGGTGCGCGCTGGCGCTCCGATTCGGCTTCCGCGAAGCCCAATGCGGTTTCGAGATGCGCGGCGACCGCGGCATGGCCACCGCGATCGAGCTCGGCCTGCGCGGCGCGCATCAGCGCGATCGCCCGGTCAACATGCGATTCGGTCTTGATCATGGATGCGGTGATGAACCTGCGCGACGCATCCGGCAACGCCGAATGGCGTCGCCGGACGGCAATCGATTCGAAAACGGACCTATTTCTTGGCGCTGCCGTCGTCACCCGGCTTTTCGACGCTGACCGTCGGCACGGTGACGGAGGTCTCCTTGGTGTCGACATGCACGTCGGGCACGGTGACCGATTCTTCCTTGCTGCCGACGTTGACCTTGGCGGTCTCGACCTGGACATCGGGGACCTCGCCGCCCTGCACCGTGACCTGAGGCGCCTTCAGCGAGCCGCTGGTATCGACGTTGAACAGGCCCGCCGCCCAGGCGATTCCGGCGATGACAAGGACTGCGATCAGGATCAGGACGCCGCGCATGAATTTACCCTCTTTGATTGTTCAGGAGGCGTAACGTCATGCGGGCGTCATGGTTGCATGGCGAGCAAAGCAAAAATCAGGCGACCTTCGCCCGGCTCGCCTTCTTGCGCTCGTGCGGGTCGAGGTGGGCCTTGCGAAGCCGGATCGACTTCGGCGTGACCTCGACCAGCTCGTCCTCGTCGATATAGGCGATCGCCTGCTCCAGCGTCAGCCGCTTCGGCGGGGTGAGCCGGATCGCGTCGTCCTTGCCGCCGCTGGCGCGAAAGTTGGTGAGCTGCTTGGCCTTCATCGGGTTGACTTCGAGGTCGTCGTCCTTGGCGTTCTCGCCGATGATCATGCCCTCGTAGAGTGCCTCGCCGGGGGCGACCATCATGATGCCGCGCTCCTCGAGCGGGCCGAGCGCGTAGGCGTTGGCCTCGCCCGAGCCGTTAGAGATCAGCACGCCGTTCTTGCGGCCCTCGATCTTGCCCTTGAACGGGCCGTACTTCTCGAACAGCCGGTTCATGATGCCGGTGCCGCGGGTGTCCGACAGGAACTCGCCGTGATAGCCGATCAGGCCGCGCGACGGGGCGGAGAAGGTGATGCGGGTCTTGCCGCCGCCCGAGGGGCGCATGTCGGTCAGCTCGGCCTTCCGGATCGCCATCTTCTCGACGACGGTGCCCGAATATTCCTCGTCGACGTCGATGACGACGGTCTCATAGGGCTCGGTCTTGTTGCCGTTCTCGTCCTCGCGGAAGAGCACGCGCGGGCGGCTGATGCCGAGCTCGAAGCCCTCGCGCCGCATCGTCTCGATCAGCACGCCGAGCTGTAGCTCGCCGCGGCCGGCGACTTCGTAAGAGTCGCGGTCGGCCGATTCGGTGACCTTGATCGCGACGTTGGACTCGCCCTCGCGGAACAGGCGGTCGCGGATCATCCGCGACGTGACCTTGGTGCCCTCGCGGCCCGCCATCGGCGAATCGTTGACCGCGAAGCGCATCGAGAGGGTCGGCGGGTCGATCGGCTGCGCGTGCAGCGGCTCGGTGACGCTCGGGTCGCAGATTGTGTTGGCGACGGTCGCGGACGTAAGCCCGGCGATCGAGATGATGTCGCCCGCCTGCGCCTCTTCGACCGGCACGCGCTCCAGCCCGCGGAAGGCGAGGAGCTTCGACGCACGGCCGCTCTCGACCAGCTTGCCGTCGGGGTCGAGCGCCTGGATCGGCGCGTTGACCTTGATGCTGCCGGAAAACACCAGGCCGGTCAGGATGCGGCCGAGGAAGTTGTCGCGGTCGAGCAGAGTCACCAGGAACTTGAACGGGCCGTCCGGGTCGGCCTTAGGCGGCGGGACGTGGTCGACGATGGTGCGGAACAGCGGCTCCAACGTGCCCTCGCGCGCCAAGGCGTCCTCGCTCGCATAGCCGTTGCGGCCCGAGGCGAAGAGCACCGGGAAGTCGAGTTGCTCGTCGGTGGCGTCCAAGGAGACGAACAGGTCGAACACTTCATCGAGCACCTCCTGCGTGCGCTCGTCTGGACGGTCGATCTTGTTGACGACGACGATCGGGCGGAGGCCCAGCGCCAGCGCCTTGCCGGTGACGAACTTGGTCTGCGGCATCGCGCCTTCGGACGAGTCGACCAGCAGCACCACGCCGTCGACCATCGACAGGATGCGCTCCACCTCGCCGCCGAAGTCGGCGTGGCCGGGGGTGTCGACGATGTTGATTCGAGTCGTCTCGCCGTCCTTCGCGTGCCACTCGATCGAGGTGCACTTGGCGAGGATGGTGATCCCCCGCTCCTTCTCGAGGTCGTTCGAGTCCATCGCGCGCTCGGCGACGCGCTGGTTGTCGCGGAACGTGCCCGACTGCCGGAAGAGCTGGTCAACCAGCGTGGTCTTGCCATGATCGACGTGCGCGATGATGGCGATGTTACGAAGACGCATCGTATGTGGCCTGCCGGTTCAAAAGAAAAAGCCGGGGCGGCCCCGGCTGTCGGCGGCGGATATAACGGTGCGCGCCGCTCACAACAAGAGCGGCGCGCCCAACTCGTTATTTGTCGATTATCATCGAGCTCGAGGTGTGCAAGGTGAACTGTTGCCCAGCGCATAGTCGCCTGCCGCAGCCGAGCCATTGAAGGTCGCTTTGCCTGCGATGTTTCCTAAGACCGGGCTCTGACCGTTGGATGCCGCGACCGCCGCGCCCACACCACCGGCCGCGGCCGAGCCAACCGAACGAGCAGCACAGGTGGTGGCGATAGCGCGATCGAGATTTTTATTCTTCCGGTTTATCTCATCGAGCTCGCGCTGGCCACGCTCCCGCTCAGCTTCAAGGCAACGCGTGCGAGCGCTTCCCGGTTTGTCGTCGCACAATTTTCCGGCAGACGCCGCGCTGCTGAGAGCGACAGTCCCGGCCAGAAAAGCGCAAAGGATGATCTTCATTTCGTTCTCCCCTTTCAACCAACGAACGACACGCGACCATTGAGAAACACCACCCGCTTGCCGGGGTATATCCACTGCTCCTCGCCGGTGGCGATCCGCTTGATATTGGCCGGTTCGCCGAGCGCGGCGCGGACTTGCGGCATTGTCATGCCCTTGCGGACGGACCTCGACAGGATCGCGTCGGCGGCGTCCGCGCCATATTTGGCGGCGACATCCTGCCGCTGCCTGGCGCGCTCGGATGCCGCCGCGGCCGCGCGCTGAGACGCTTCGCGCTTATCCGCCGCCGCGCGCTGGGCCACCTTGCGCTTGCCGGAGAGGGCGGCAGCTTCGGCGGCGCGCTGCCGGTCGGCCTCCGCCTTGCGCTCCGCCGCCTCGGTTTGCTCGCGCGCGGCGCGTTGCGCCGCCATCGCCTGCTGCGCCGCCGCCAGCGTGCGGACGCGGGCGCTCGCCTCGGCGATGTTCTTGTTGCCGGGAGCGAGGCCCAGGGCCGAAGCGTAGTTTGCCCCCGCGCCAGAGAAATCGCCCGCCTTCTCGGCGCAGACTCCCAGCGCGAACCACAGCGACGCCGCCGCTTCGCCGCCGGCGCGCAGTTGCGCCCATTGCTGGCAGCTTGACGCGAGGTCCTTGACCGAAACCTTTACCGCCGCGCGGAAGGGCTTCACAGCCGCCTTGGTGAGGCCGTCGGTGCTTTCCTCCAGCCTGATCTTATACTCCTGCGAGTAGGGCGAGATGTCCTGTTTGATATCGCGCGCCGCCGCGCCGACAAGCGCCGCGATCACCTGATCCGGCGCGGTGCCGGGCTCTTGGCCTTCGCAGAAGCGTGACTGATCCTGATAGGGCTTCGTCGCCGAATAGATAACCTGCCGGTCGGCGGCGCGCTCGATCCGCGCATCGACGATCACCTGGATCGTGCGCGTCGTGCAGGTGACCGTGACCTGCTCCTTCTCCTTGCACTTGAACAGATTGCCGCGCGCGCAACGCGTTTCCTGGTGTTGCTCGCTCTCCTGCGACGCGGACGCTGCCGCGCGCCCGGACAGCGTGCCCTCGGCGCCGCGCCGGCCGCCCGGGCCGCTCATGACCGCGAAATAGGCATCCGATGAAAACGCGGCTTCCAGGGCTTGTGTCGCCATGCCGCCCGCGCGGCCCTCGAACGGCGCGATGGAGAGTTTCCGCAATTGGCTCGGCTCGCGAAACTTGGCCGGGAATTGCCCGGTCATAAGGACGCTTTCGGCGTTCACGGCGGAGCCGCAGGCGAGTGTCAGCGCCGCGACGAACCGCGCGAGCATCGGGAACGCGCTACGCATCGGCGGTTCGTTCCTCGCGCCGCGCCAGCATTTCCACCGCGGCGCGGACCGCGTTGGAATGCGACTCGATCGCCAGGAAGGCGAGGAACAGTGCGATCACCATGAAGGCCGCAATCGCCGCGCACGCGAAAGTCAGCGCCACATTGCGCGCCAGGCGTGAGGCCGCCGCTTTCATCGCGGCGACCGCCTCGGCCTGCACGTTGCGCGCCACCGCCGCGTCGCGCACGGCGAGTGCAGCGGCGTTTCCGCGATTGGCATCGGCGATCGCCTGCCGCCAGCTGTCACAAACAATCTGGTAAAATGCGGGAAGATTGGAGCGCGTCAGCCGGGCGCGGAGGTGAGTGAAGGCGGCGTTGTACTCCGAGAAGAAACGCTCGTTATCCGTCGCGCCGCACCGCTCGGGCTCTTTCAGCGCATAGTCGTAGGCGTCGATGTAGTCGGGCGTGCCCCGCGCCGCCGCGATCGAGGCGAGCGCCGCCGCCATCGCCCTAAGCCGCTCTGGGCCATCGATCGTTTCGACCGCGGGTCCGGGCGGCAGGGCCGTGGTTTCCGCCGCTTGCGCCGGTGTCTGCACGACGAAGGACACGGAAGCAGGCCTGGACTGATTGCCGTTGGTGTCCTGGGCGATGGCGCGCAATACAAAGGTACGCCTCAGCCTTTGGTCGTCCGGCAGCGCGTTCAGCGTCTTCGCCAGCGAAGCGGTCAGCTTCAAGACCGCCCGCTCGGGATTCGCGGGATCGGGGCTGGCGACGAACAGCTCTCCGTCCTGGCCGCCGATGATCTGGAAGCCGTCGGGCTGGCGGGCGATCGGGGCGCCGCTATCCGCCTCGAAATGGGCGACGATCTGGCCTTCCGAAAAGGGCTGGCCGGCCGGGTCGCTGATGATCCGCAAGCGGGTCGGGCCGGCGAAGCGCGCGTCGAGTTCCTGAAGAGCGATCGGCTTCGGAGCCGTCTCCGCGAACGTCGGCACCGCCTCGAGCCGCGCACCGCGAAAGCTGCTGAGCTGGAAGAACAGCGCGATGAAGAGCGCGAGCGACGCCCCACCGATCGCCGCGAGCGCGCCGACGAGGTACAGCTTGCGCGCGGTCGGCAAGACCCACCGCGATTGCGCGGCGTCCCAACCCGCTCTTGCGTTCGCTGTCGCCTGTTCCACCTGGCCCCCAACCCGCCCGACAGTCAGGCTATTGGAGCGACCGGAGGAAGCAAGGCGAACAAGCCAAAACGGAACTTAAAGCGGCGATGGACGCGGAGTTGGTTTAATCTACTCGGCGGCAACCGCCATCGGCTCGCCCCACAAGTGCCGACGGTAGGCGTCGAAGCAAGCGGCGCCGCAGGACAGGCGCATCAGCGCGCCCTCGGCGATGTAGCGCGCCGACTCCGGGAACTCGTCGACCAGCGGCCACAGCACTTCGGCGTTCCACGCCTCGCTGTGCTTCACGTCGAGCACGGCATGGAGATCGAAGTAGAGCCGTTCCTTGTTGGACAGGCCGAGGCGCTTGAGGCCCGCCGCGACATGCGCCGAGCGGCCCGGGGCTGTAAGCTCGATCACACCGAGCGCGCCGATCGCGTGATAGGCGTAGCGGCGAGTCGTCGAGAAGGCGAGCATGGTGTTGGCGAGCGCCAGGCTCTGCCACTCGGTGGTGTCGATCGTCGGGCGCAGGTCGAGATTGGCGACCAGCGCATCCAGCATTGGGCCGTGCATGCCCTTGATGTTGCCGCGACCCATTTCGTCCCAATAGTTCGCCGCGAGCTCGATCTTGGCGCGCGGCGGCATCTTGACCTGCGCCATCGCGACGAGATCGTCGAAGCCCGCCTCGCCGGCGGCCTCCTGTGTCAGGAACCAGCGCATCTCGTCGCGGGTCGCGGTCTCGGCGAGCCACGGGAAGAGCGCGTCGTTCTGGCCCGGGCCGACATGCTTCAGATGCTCGAACCAGGCGACGAAGGCGTCGGGAGTCGTCGGCGCGTCCGACACCTGATCGGCAACGGCGGCACGCGCGCTCTCGATCCAGCGCCCTTCCGCCTTCCGCATCGCGCAGTCCTCGTCGAGCTCGGCCGCCCAGTCGGCATGCGGCACGGCGACCGCCAGCCGGCGGCGGTTGAAGCGCGACAGGCGGCGGTGAAAGGCGGCGGGATCGCCCGCGTGAAAAGCGGGAGATGACGAAAAGTTGATTTGCATCAATGACCTGCGTGATCGAAGGGCCGGTTTGGCCGATTTTTCGAGTCAACGGCTTATGGCGACGCCGGTTCCGCGAGAGCGCGGCCAAGCGCGGCGAGCAGCGCCGCGTCGTCGAACGGCTTCAGGATGCGCGGCCGGCCGCGCAGGTGTGGGGGCAGAATCGTCTCATCGCCATAGCCGGTGGCGAAGGCGAACGGCACGCCGAGCGCCGCCAGCCGGTCGGCCAGCGGAAAGACCATTTCGTCGCCAAGATTGACGTCGAGCAGCGCCGCATCGGGGTTGCCCTCGTCGACGGACGCCATCGCCTCACCGAGCGACAGGAAGGGTCCGACGACGGCGGCGCCCGCCGCGCGCACCTGGGCGGCTGTCGCCTCGGCGATGATCGGCGCGTCCTCGACGACGAGGATGCGGCGGCCGGCGAGGCTGACGGGCGGCGGGGACTCGCCGGCCTTGGCCACCGGCGCGGGCGGCGCGACGCCGGCCTGGCCGATCCGCGATAGCGGCAGGGTGATCCGGCAGCTCAGGCCGCCGGCGGCGTAGTCGAGGTCCAGCGTACCGCCGAATTCATTGCGGATCACGCGCTCGGTCATCACCGAGCCGAAGCCGCGCCGCGACGGCGGGCCCGCGACCGCGGGGCCGCCGCTCTCCCGCCAGTCGAGCGTCAGGGTGTCGGCGCCGGTCCCCCATGCGACCGAAACCTGGCCGCCGCGCGCCGACAGCGCGCCATATTTGGCGGCGTTGGTGGCGAACTCGTGCAGCGCCAGCGACAGCGACAGCGCGGCGCGCGGAACGAGGCGAATTTCAGGGCCTTCGAGCCGCGCTCGCTCGACGCCATAGGGCTGGAGCTCCTCCTCGATCAGGCCCTTCAAGGACGCGCCTTCCCAGCGGTTGCGCGCCAGCATCGAATGCGCGCGCGCCATCGCCTGGACGCGGCCCTTCAGCGTCTCGGCGAGCTCGGGGACGCTGGTCTTGTCGGTCGCGGTGCGGGTGATCAGCGCCTGGATCGTCGCGAGGATGTTCTTCACCCGGTGGTCAAGCTCGGCCATCAGCAGCTTCTGCCGCTCCTCGTCGCGGCGGCGGGCGGTGACGTCGAGCGCGATGCCGGACAGCGACGGCGGCTCGCCGGGCCGGGTGGTCGAGCGGCCCCGCGCCAGCACGTGTCGGGTCGTCCCGTCGGGCAGCGGCACGCGATATTCAAGCTCATAGTCGCGCTCGCCGCGCAGCGCCGCCCCGGCGGCTTCGACCATCGCCTCGCGGTCGTGGGGGTGAACCGCTTGGGCCAAGTCGCCGCTGTCGGCGATCGGCCGGCCGTAGAAGGCCTCCACATCGCCGAACGGGCGGATCCGGCCATGCCCCGCCGAATATTCCCAGCCCACCATCCCCGCCGCGTCGAGCGCGAAGTCGAAGCGCTGGCGCGCGGCGCGCAGCGCCTCGAGCGAGCGGCGCTCGTCGGCGACCTCGGCCAGAAGGCCGATGATCAGGCTGGTGATGATGATGAATTGCTGGGCGAGCAGGATCGCCTCCCAGATGCCCGAGGTGATCACGCCGAATGGGCCAAGGCCGTTGATCGTGCCGATCACCGCGGCGACCGCGACGATCAGCATGGCGGCGGTCGACCCGCGCGCCCGGAAAGCAAGCGCCGACCAGATCAGCAACGGATAGAGATGCCAGGTGCGAAGCGGCGACATGTCGCCGCTTAGAAACACCGGCCAGCACAGCAGCGCGATCGCGCCGAGGACCGCGATCAGGTGGATGCGCGCGGCCGCCGGCATCGGCCGCGCCCCCGGACGGCGGCGCCGGAGCCAGGCGTCGAGGAACGGCGTCACCACGACGATTCCGGCGAAATGGCCGAGGAAGCCGCCCGCGCCCATGCGAAGCGCGATGCCCGCCGTCAGCCCCGGCCGCCACAGCGCCGCCACCCCCGCGACGGCCGCGAGCAGCGAGGCGCCGGCGATCACCGCGATCAACTGGCCGAACAGAGCGAGATTGGCGGTGCCCACGCCGGGCTGCGGGATGCGGCGCCGGAGCCACAGCGCGACCAGCGCGGCCGACGCGCCGTTGGCGAGCGCGATGAGCAGCGATGGCAGCGGGTCGACGCCGCGCAGGACGAAAGCCGGAAGCAGCCCCGTCGCGACCGCCCAGGCGGAGCGCAGCCCGAGACGGCGCACGCCGTAGAGCGCGATGCCCGCCGCCGGCCAGAACGGCAATGTGGCGGTGGCGCGATCCGCCCATCCCAGCCCAATCCACGCCGCGGCGAAGCAGGCGAGGCCGAGCAGCAGGTCCTGCCCGAGGATTTGCGCGCGCTTCACCATCATCCCGCGAACGGCATTGCCGCGACTCCGACAGCGCCGGGCGCGTGGATTTCGAACAGGCCGCCCGCGAGCGGCTGCGCGCCGCGATCGACGCCGATGCTCGCCGAGGTGACGAACAGCCGGTCGAGCGCCGGCCCGCCGAACGCCGGGCGGGTCGGGCGCGCCACCGGCAGGCGGCGGGCGCCGATCCGGCGGCCTTGCGGATCGAAGCGCCTGACCTCCCAGCCGTCCCACATCGCGATCCACAGGCAGCCGTCCGAATCGACCGTCATGCCGTCGGGATAGCCGCCTTCATGGCGGATGAACTCGCGGCGGCTGGACAGCGAGCCGTCGCTCGCGAGATCGAAGGCGTAGGTCAGCTGGCGGCCCGAGTCGTTGTGATAGAGCGTGCGGCCATCGGGACTGAACGCCGGGCCGTTGGTCACCCTGTAGCCATCGTCCTGCCGGCTCCAGCCGCCCGCCGCGTCGAGCCGATAGAGCGCGCCGGTCGCCGCTTCTTCCGCGTCATCCATCGTACCGGCCCAGAAGCGCCCCTGGCCGTCGAGCGCGCCGTCGTTGAAGCGGTTGCCCGGCCGGTCGGGCTCGGGATCGCCCACAAGCTGGAACGTCCCGGCGAGCGGGTCGACGAGCGCGAAGCCTTGCTCGCTCGCCGCGACGAAGCCGCCGGCGGCGCGGGGGGCGAGCGCGCCGATCCGGCACGGCGCCGTCCAGCTGCCGCGCTTGCCGCCTGCCGGATCGATCCAGTGGACGGCCGGCGCCTTGATATCGACCCACCACAGGCGGTCATCGCGCGCGTCCCACAACGCGCCCTCGCCGAGGATGGCGCGCGCGTCCCACAGGCAGGTCCAGTCGGTCACATCCTCGATCATGATCGCAAGACTCGCACCGTTCGGCCTCGCCACGCAAGCGCGCGCTTGGCCGGAACGCTTCGCACTGACATAGGTTGGCCTGTTCAAGGAGACTGCATGACCGACGGACCCGCAGGCGGCCAGCCGACCGATGGCCCCAAGAAGCCCGCCGCGAAGGCGGGGGCCGAGGTGCCGTCGAACGGCCGCCGCGACGAGCCTCGCGAATATCGCTCGACCCGGAGCTACGGCAAGCTCGACAAGGACGGCTTCATCCACAGGAGCTGGATGAAGAACCAGGGCTTCCCCGACCACGTCTTCGATGGCCGCCCGGTGATCGGCATCTGCAACACCTATTCCGAGTTCAACCCCTGCCACAGCCACCTCCACGAGCTGGTCGAGGCAGTGAAGCGCGGCGTCTGGGAGGCGGGCGCGCTGCCGCTGGAATTCCCGGTGATGAGCCTCGGCGAGACTCAGATCCGGCCGACCGCGATGCTGTTCCGGAATCTCATGGCGATGGACGTCGAGGAGTCGATCCGCGGCTATGCGATGGATGGCGTCGTGCTGCTCGGCGGCTGCGACAAGAACACGCCGGCGATGCTGATGGGCGCCGCCTCGGTCGATCTGCCGGCGATGGTGATCTCCTCCGGCCCGATGCTCAACGGCAAGTACCGGGGCAAGGACATCGGCTCGGGCACCGACGTCTGGCGCTTTTCCGAAGACGTTCGCGCCGGCGTGATGACGATGGCGGAGTTCACCGCCGCCGAGGCGGGCATGTCGCGCTCGCGCGGCACCTGCATGACGATGGGGACCGCGAGCACGATGGCCTGCATCGTCGAGGCCATGGGCCTGTCCCTGCCCTATAACGGCACGCTTCCCGGTATCGACGCGCGGCGGCGCGCGATGGCGCATCTGACCGGCAACCGCATCGTCGAGCTGGTGCGCGCCGACGCCAAGTTGAGCGACGTGCTGACCCGGACGGCGTTCGAGAATGGCGTCCGCGCCTGCGCTGCGATCGGCGGATCGACCAACGCCGTCCTCCACCTGCTGGCGATCGCCGGGCGCGCGGGCGTCGAGCTGACGCTCGACGACTGGCAGCGCCTCGGCCGCGACGTGCCGCTGCTCATCGACCTGATGCCCTCCGGCCGCTTCCTGATGGAGGATTTCCAGTACGCCGGCGGCATGCCCGCGCTGATCGCCGAGCTGGGCGACATCATGGACCTGGACCACGTCGGCGTTTCCGGCCGATCCTTGCGCGACATTGCCGCCGAGGCGTGCAACGACAATCCCGAGGTTATCCGCACCCGCGACAATCCGCTGATGACGCATGGCGGCATCGCCGTCCTGCGCGGCAACCTGTCGCCCGATGGTGCTGTGATCAAGCCGGCGGCGGCGACGGCGAAGCTGCTCAAGCATCGCGGCCGCGCCGTGGTGTTCGAATCGATCGAGGACATGAAGGACCGGCTCGACGACCCCGCGCTCGACGTCGATGAAAGCTGTGTTCTGGTGCTCAAGGGCTGCGGGCCGAAGGGCTATCCGGGGATGCCCGAGGTCGGCAACATGCCGCTGCCGCAGAAACTGCTGGAGAAGGGCGTGCGCGACATGGTCCGCATCTCGGACGCGCGGATGTCGGGCACCGCCTTCGGCACCGTCGTCCTCCACGTCTCCCCCGAATCGAGCGCCGGCGGCCCGCTCGCCTTCGTCCGCGACGGCGACGAGATCAGCATCGATGTCGAGGCGGGGCTCCTGAACCTCGAGATCGGCGGCGACGAGATGGCGGCGCGCCGCGAGGCCTGGGTGCCGCCGCCGAAGCAGTACGAGCGCGGCTGGTACGGCCTCTACGTCGACACCGTGACCCAGGCGCACGAGGGCGCGGACCTCAACTTCCTCAAGGGCGGCTCGGGCTCGCTCGTCACCCGCGAGTCGCACTGATGAAGTTCATCGCGGTCGACTGGGGCACGAGCAACCGGCGCGCCTATGTCGTCGAGGACGGCAAGGTGACCGCCGAGCGCGAGGACGGCCTCGGCATCCTCGAAGTGCCGGCGGGCGGCTTCGAGGCGGCGGCGCACGGCATCATCGCCGGCTTCGGCGATCTCCCCGTGCTGATGGCGGGCATGGTCGGGTCGAACCGCGGCTGGGTCGAGGCGCCTTATTGCCCCGCCCCCGCCGGGCTCGACGATCTCGCGGGCGCCGTCCGCTGGATCGATTCGGGCAAGATCGGAATCGTGCCCGGCGTTTCCTATCTCGCCGGCCAGCGCGCCGACGTGATGCGCGGCGAGGAAACGCAGATCTTGGGCGGCGTGGCCTCGGGCGCGCTGCCCGCCGACAGCCTCGTCTGCCACCCCGGCACGCACAACAAGTGGATCGCGATCGAGGGCGGCCGGATCGCCGCCTTCCGCACCGTGATGACCGGCGAGATGTTCGCTCTGCTGAAGGGCCACAGCATCCTGAGCGACCTGCTGGGCGGCGAGGCCGACGCCGATTCGCCCGCCTTCGCCGCCGGAGTCGCGCACGGGCTGATGCGCGACGATCTGCTGTCGGAGCTGTTCGCGACCCGCGCCCGCGTTTTGCTCGGCGCCGCGGACAGGGCCGACGCGCCGTCGTACGTCAGCGGGCTGCTGTGCGGCGCCGACATCCGGGTCGGCCTCGACGACTGGCCGGAGACGGCGCAGGTCCACGTCGTCGGCCGGCCGTCGCTCACCGCCTTGAGCGCCGCCGGGCTTCGGCTGAGCGGCCGCCACGCCACAGAGCTCGACGGCGAGCTCGCGTTCATCGCCGGTCTAAGCGCCATCGCGGAGAAGGTTCTGTGAACACAATCGACACCTTCCACGCGCATCTGAAGGACTGCCCGCTGATCGCCATCCTGCGCGGCCTCCGGCCCGAGCAGGCGGCCGAGGTCGCCGAAGCGGTGCTGGAGGCGGGCTTCCGGATCATCGAGGTGCCGCTCAACTCCCCCGATCCGTTCGAGAGCATCGGGATCATCGCGCGCGATTTCGGCGCTTACGCCACGGTCGGCGCGGGCACGGTGCTCGATCCCGCCGATGTCGGGCGGGTGAAGGACGCGGGCGGGGCGATCGTCGTGTCCCCCAACACCAATATCCCGGTGATCGAGGCGACGGTCGCCGCCGGCCTCGTCTCCGCCCCCGGCTACTTCACCCCGAGCGAGGCGTTCGCGGCGATCGCCGCCGGGGCGCACGCCATCAAGCTGTTCCCGGCGGAGGGCGCGTCGCCCGCCGTGGTGAAAGGGCAGCTCGCCGTGCTGCCGAAACATATCCCGCTGATCGTGGTTGGCGGCATCAAGCCGGACACCATGGCGCCCTGGGTGGAAGCGGGAGCGTCGGGCTTCGGGCTCGGTTCCGCGCTGTATCGCCCGGGCGATTCCGCCGCGACGGTGGCCAGCAACGCCCGCGCCTTCATCGACGGCCTCGCGGCCGCCAGGATTTAACGGAGCCCATGGCCACCATCCTCGCCCAAGCGCCCGAGAATCTGTGGCGGCAGCCGACGCGCGACCGAGTCAGCCTCGACGGCGTCTGGGACTTCCGTCTCGACCGCGATGACAATTGGCGCGCCATCCAGGTGCCGGGCGTCTGGCAGGCGCAGTTCGACGACCTTCGCGAGACGCAGGGCGTCACCTGGTATCGCCGCAACTTCACGGTGCCGCGCGCCTTCCGCAAGCGCACCGTCGTGCTCGGCTTCGGCGCGGTCAATTACCTGGCCGAGGTGTTCATCAACGGCCGGCTGATGATGACCCACGAGGGCGGCTATCTGGCCTTCGAGGTGCCGATCGAGCCGGAGGCTTTGTGGGAGGACAACCTCCTCGAGGTGCGCGTCACGCTCCCCTCGAACGACCGCGAGGAGTTTCCCGACCTGCCGTTCCAGGAAATCCCGCACGGCAAGCAGAGCTGGTACGGTCCGATGGGCGGCATCTGGCAGTCGGTGTGGCTGGAGGCGCGCGCGGCGGAGCATTTCCGCAGCGTCCAGGTCCATTCGGACCTGCCGACCGGCATTGTCGAGGTCGAGGCCGGAGTCTCCGCCGACGCCAGGGATCTGGCGCTCCGCGTCTGCGTCTTCGGCCCCGACGGCACGATCGCGGCCTCGACCGACCATTCGGGCGATGGGCGGGTGAAGCTGACGGTCCCGCAGCCGCTCGCCTGGTCGCCCGACCATCCCAACCTCTACCGCGTCGTCGTCGACCTGCTGCGCGGGGCCGAGCTGCTCGACACCACCTCGCTGCACTTCGGCTTCCGGACGATCGAGACCCGCGACGGCCGCTTCATCCTGAACGGCGAGCCGATCTACATGCGCTGCGCGCTTGACCAGGACTATTATCCGGAAGGCCTCTACACCGCGCCGTCGCGCGCCTATCTCGTCGACCAGATGCAGAAGGCCAAGCAGCTCGGCCTCAACACGGTGCGCTGCCACATCAAGGTGCCCGACCCGCTCTATTACGACGTCTGCGACGAGCTCGGCATCCTGGTCTGGACCGAATTTCCCAATTTCGAGCGCTTCAGCGAAAAGGCCGCCGAGCGCGCGCGGACCACCGCCGAGGGCATCATGGCGCGCGACGGCCACCACCCCTCGATCATCGCCTGGACGATCATCAACGAGGATTGGGGCACCCGCCTCACCGAGGACGAGGACCACCGCCGCTGGCTGATCGAGCAGTACGACTGGCTGAAGGACTACGACAAGACGCGCCTCGCGGTGGACAACTCCGCCTGCTTCCCGAACTTCCACGTCAAGACCGACATCGAGGATTACCATTATTACCGCGGTGTCCCCGACCGGCGTCACGAATGGGACCATTTGACCCGCGAGTTCGCCGAGCGGCGCGGCTGGACCTTCTCCCCCTTCGGCGACGCCCAGCCGCGCGGCGACGAGCCGCTGGTCTGCTCCGAGTTCGGCGTCTGGGGCCTGCCCAACCCTAGGGACCTAAGGCGCGGCGGCACGATGGATCCCTGGTGGTTCGAAACCGGCGCGCAATGGGGCGAGGGCGTCGCCTATCCCAAAGGCCTGGAGCAGCGCTATCGCAGCTTCTTCCTCGACCGCGCCTTCGGCTCGTTCGACGCCTTCATCGAGGCGACTCAATGGTATCAGTTCGTCGGTCTCAAATATCAGATCGAGCGGCTGCGCAGCCATGCGTCGATCCAGGGCTATGTCATCACCGAGCTGACCGACATCTACTGGGAATCGAACGGCCTGATGGACATGGAGCGCAACCTCCGCGTCTTCCACGAGCCGTTCTCGCATGTGAACGCGGTGCGCGTCGTCATCCCCGACTTCCAGCGCTGGGGCTATTGGGCGGGCGAGACGCTGGACTGGTCGCCCAAGGTCGCGACCGGCGGCATGCCGCTCGAGCCCGGCGCGACGCTCGACTGGGAGCTGAAGCCGTTCGGCCTGCGCGGCAGCGTCCCGGTCGGCGCCGACGGTGAGGTGATCGCGGTCGAGGCGCCGGCGATCGTCGTGCCGGCCCTTGAGGAGGCGGTGACGGTGCGGCTGGAGCTGATGCTCAAGGACGCCGACGGCAATTTGCTCGCCCGCAACTACGAGGCGCTCTCGCTCTACCCGCCGCTGCCGCCGCTCGGCGACGTCTCGCAGAAGATCTGGGCCGAGCTTCCCGACATGGCCGAACGGCTGCGAAGGCTCGGCCTCGTCGTCATCGACGATCAGGACGCCGCCGACCTCTACGTCGTTCGCAACATCGACACCGCGATGGTCGAGGCGATCCGGCGCGGCAAGCGCGCGCTGGTGATCTACGAGGATGGCGAGAGCCGCTGGCTGCGCGCCGACCAGCCGACGACCATCCTGCCGGTGCCCTACCACATGGACCAGGCCTTCCCCGGCGTCTTCGCGCAGCACCGCGACAACACGATGTATCGCGGCGACTGGATCACCGCCTTCTCATGGCTTCGCCGTTCGGGCGTGTTCGAGACTATCCCCGGCGGCCCGATGTTCGACATGTCGTTCGAAAAGGTCGTCCCCTACGTCGTGCTCGTCGGCATGAAGCCATGGGAGTTCGAAGCGCATGTCTCGGCCGCGATGGTCGTCGGCTGGGGCCACAAGCAGGCGGCGATCGCCTGCGAGCGCTGGTTCGGCCGCGGCAAGGCGGTGATGACGACCTTCCGCCTGTCGAGCGACGCGCCCGGCGCCGACCCGGTGGCGACCAACTTGCTGGCCAATCTGGTCCGGCAGGCGGTGGCGAACTAGAGCGAATCCGCCTGACTTGAATCACCAGTGCGTGGGTTAAGTCAGCACAAATGCGCTCTAGGGTCCGTACTCAATGAGAGTCGCGGTGCTTCGGCCTGACGGTGGCACCCCCACCTAACCTCCCCCATCGAAGGGGGAGGGACCAGGCTGTGCGATTCAAGAAAGGCGTCCCCTACCCTTCGATGGGGAGGGGTAGGGGTGGGGTGACACCGCCGGGCGTGAAGTCCGAACCTTAGCGCACGAGGACGCTGCGGCCCGGGGGCAGGGTGTCCGGCAGCCGATCGGCGACGAACCGGATCGCATCGCGCCGCGCGCGGTCGAGAATCGCGGGCGAGGCGTCCGCCGTGTGGAAGATCGTGTCGGCGGTGCTCAGCGCGCGGAGGTCGGCCAGCGTCAGATCGTCCGGGTCGAGCACCGCGATGGTGCGCGGCTTCGGCGCGGGCGGCAGGTTGCCCGCCATCGCCGACGCGGGGTCGGCAACATCCGACAGCGGATCGAGCGCCCCGCCGGGGGCCAGCAGCGCGTCCCAATAACGGCGCCGGTCGGCGGCATCGGGAAACCGCGCGGCGACCGCGCCGCGCACCCCGGCCAGCGCCTCGGCTAGCCTGCCGAGCGTCGCCGGCAACAGCGCCTCCAGCCGCTCGCGCAGCGCCTTGGCGAGCGTCGCCGACGCGCCGCCGGTGCCGACGGCGATGGTGACCGGCGAGCGGTCGACGATCGCGGGAACGGTGAAGTCGCACAGCTCGGGCCGGTCGACGACGTTGACCAGCAGGCCCGCCGCCTTGAGGCGTTCCGCCTCCCGCCGCGCCGCATTGCCGCCGAGCGCGACGAAGGCCAGCCGCGCCGCGCCCGGTTCGCGCACGACGATTCCGCCCGCGCCTTCGACCAGCCGCGCCTTGGCGTCGGCGGCGGGGCCGTCGCCGACGAGCAGCACGGCGCGGCCGTCAAGATTGAAGAACAGCGGCAATTGCCTCATCGGGCGACTGTGATGGCTGGCGCGGAGCGCCGCAAGCGGCTTGACCTTGACATGATGTGAAGGTTCAGAGGCGGCGCGCAATGAATATCGGGCAAGCCAGCACCGCCTCGGGCGTCAGCGCGCGGATGATCCGCCATTACGAGGCGATCGGCCTGATACCGGCGGCGGCGCGGCGCGACTCGGGCTACCGCGACTATGGCGATGCCGAGGTCCACGCCCTGCGCTTCATCCGTCGCGCCCGCGACATGGGCTTCTCGATCGGCGAGATCGGTCAATTGCTAGCGCTGTGGCGCGACCAGCGGCGCGCCAGCGCCGATGTCCGCGCGATGGCCGAGACGCGGCTTGCCGAGCTCGACCGGCGAATCGCCGATCTGCAGGCGATGCGCCGTACGCTCTCCACGCTCGTCGCCAGCTGCCACGGCGACGATCGCCCTGATTGCCCTATCCTCGAAGATCTCGGAACCGCATGACCCGCCTGACGCTCCTCGCCGCGCTGCTTTCGTCCGCCGCGCCGGCGCAGGAGGTGGATCACGGCGCGATGGACCACGACATGGACGCGGCGACCGCACCGCCCGAGCACGACATGGCGTCGATGAGCCCCGGCGCGATGTCGTCGCGCGACGCCTCCGGGACCGCCTGGCAGCCCGAATCGTCGCCGATGGACGGCGTGCATTTCATCGCCGGCGGCTGGCGGCTGATGGCGCATGGCTTCGTCACCGCGATCTACGACAACCAGGGCGGATCGCGCGGCGACGCCAAGGCCTTCAGCAGCTCGATGGCGATGCTGATGGCGACCCGAAACCTCGGCGCCGACGACCGCCTGACGCTGCGCGCCATGGCCTCGCTAGACGCGCTGATGGGCCAGCGCGGCTACCCCTTGCTGTTCGCGACCGGCGAGACCGCCGACGGCGTCACCAAGCTCGTCGATCGGCAGCATCCGCACGACCTGCCGATGGAGCTGTCGGCGACATGGACGCATGACCTCGGCGGCGGCAACAGCCTTTCGCTGTACGCCGGCCTGCCCGGCGAGCCGGCGCTCGGGCCGCCGACTTACATGCACCGTGTGTCGGGGATGGCGAATCCCGAGGCGCCGATCAGCCATCACTGGTTCGATTCGACCCACATCACCTTCGGCGTCGCTACCGCCGGTTTCGCGACCAGGCGCATCAAGATCGAAGCGTCGCTGTTCACCGGGCGGGAGCCCGACCAGCACCGCTGGAACTTCGACAAACCGCGCTTCGACAGCTGGTCGGCGCGGCTGAGCGTCAACCCGACCGACGACCTGTCATTGCAGATCAGCCGCGGCCGCCTGAAGTCTCCCGAGCAGCTCCACCCGGAAGAGGACGAGACCCGCACCACCGCGAGCGCCACCTGGAACAAGCCGCTCGGCGACGGCAATTGGGCGACGACGCTGGCGTGGTCGGCGAAGGACATCGAGCCGGGGGCGACGACGCATGCGCTGCTGCTAGAATCAAGCGTCACCCTGAACGGTCGCGACACCGTCTTCGCGCGCGCCGAGCGGGTCAATGAAACCGAACTGTTCGAGGTCCCGTCGCCGCTTGCCGGCGACCGCTCGCACGTCGGCAAGCTCAGCCTCGGCTATGCGCGGACGCTGCCGGTCGCGCGCCATGTGAAGCTCGACCTTGGCGGACTCGCCAGCGCCTACGCCTATCCCGACCGCCTCGACGCCGCCTACGGCAAGGCTGGCGTGAAGAGCTTCATGGTGTTTGCGCGGCTGAAGCTTGGCAGTTAACCGCAAAAACACTCCCCCAAGCGGGCGAGGGAAAGCTAGAACGCCGGGTCGTTGCCCGTGTCGCTGTGAATCCCGCACTCGACCTTGTCCCAGCCGCGCCAGCGGCCGGCGCGGGGGTCTTCGCCGGGCTTTATCGCGCTCGTGCACGGCATGCAGCCGATCGACGCGAAGCCCTGCGCCTCCAGAGGGTGGCGGGGGAGCTTGTTGGCCTCGAAATAGGCTTCGAGGTCGGCCTTGGGCCAGTCGGCGAGCGGGTTGATCTTGAGCTTGCCCTCGTCGATCTCAAAGCGCGGCATCGCCGTCCGCGTTCCCGCCTGGAAACCCTTGCGGCCCGAGATCCAGGCGTCGAAAGAGCTAAGCGCGCGGCGCAGCGGCTCGACCTTGCGGATCTCGCAGCAGCCGTCGGGATCGTAGGACCAGCGAAGGCTCGTGCCGTCGCGCTGCGCCAGCAGATAAGGGTCGGGCCGCACGACGCGCAGGTCGGTGAAGCCGAGCTGCTCGGCGAGGGTGTCGCGATAGGCGAGCGTCTCGCCGAACATCTTCTGCGTGTTGACGAAGATCAGCGGGATCGCGGTGTCGACCCGCGCGATCTGGTGGAGCAGCACCGCCGATTCGGCGCCGAACGACGACACCGCGGCGACGCGGCCCCTCAATTCGCCGGTCAGCAGGTCGTCGAGCATCTCGCCGGTCGAGAATTGCGCGTAGCGCTCGGTCAAGCGCGCGACGTCGGCGGCGGTGAAGGCCGGCGCGGTGTCGATGACGTCTCGGCGGCGGGCGGTTTCAGCCATGACGCAGCGCCCACACCGGCGAGCGGCCGTCGGCGGCCTTCTGGTAGACATGCCCATAGCGGTTGAGCGCCCGCTCCGACGCCGCCGGGTCGAGCGGCCTGTCGGGCGCGAAGCTGTCGAAGCCGCAGCGGCGGAGGAACAGCAGCTGGTCGACCAGCACGTCGCCGGTCGCCTTCAGTTCGCCGGCATAGCCCGCCTCGCGCAGGATGCGCGCGCTGGAATAGCCGCGGCCGTCGCGGAACTTGGGAAAGTCGATCTCGACCAGCCGGATGCGGTCGAGCAGCGGCAGCAGCAGGCGCACATCGTCCCCCGCCTCGATGCGGACCGCCGACGAGTTGGTCTGGTCGACGAAGGATTCGAGCGTCACCGTCGGTTCGTCGGCCGGCTCGTCGTCGCGGAAGCGCAGGGAATCACCCATAGATCGCCTCCTTGAACGGCTGGACGCCGACCCGGCGATAGGTGTCGAGGAAGCGCTCGCCCTCGGTCCTTAGCGAGCGGTAGGTCTCGACGGCGGTCTCGACCGCGTCGACGATGCCGTCCTCGCTGAAGCCGGGGCCGACGATCTTGCCGAGGCTGGCGTCCTCCGCCCCCGAGCCGCCGAGCAGCAGCTGGTAGCTCTCGTCGCCCTTCCGGTCGACGCCGAGGATTCCGATGTGGCCGGCGTGGTGGTGGCCGCAGGCGTTGATGCAGCCGCTGATCTTGAGCTTCAGTTCGCCGATGTCGCGCTGGCGCTCCGCATCGGCGAAGCGCTGAGCGATCTTCTGCGCGATCGGGATCGAGCGCGCGTTGGCGAGGCTGCAATAATCGAGGCCGGGGCAGGCGATGATGTCGCTGATCTGGTCGAGGTTGGCGGTGGCGAGATCGGCGTCGCGGAGCGCTTGCCACAGGGCCGGCAAGTCGCGCTTGGCGACGTGCGGCAGGACGATGTTCTGCGCGTGCGTCACCCGGAGCTCGTCGAAGCTGAAGCGCTCGGCGAGCTCGGCCATCAGGTCGATCTGGTCGGCCGATGCGTCGCCCGGGATGCCGCCGATCGGCTTGAGGCTGATCGTGACGATGGCATAGCCCGGCTGCTTGTGGGGGTGCGTCTGCTGATCGAGCCAGACCGCGAAGTCGGGATCGAAGCGATCGACCGTGTCAGTCAGGCCGGCCTCGAACGCGGGACACCCGAACTGCGCCACGATACGCTCGAATTCGCCCTCGGGTGGATCGAGGCCGAGCGTCTTGACGTGCGCCCACTCCTCCTCGACTTGCCGGGCGTATTCCTCCGCGCCGAGGTCGTTGACGAGGATCTTGATGCGCGCCTTGTAGATGTTATCGCGGCGGCCGTAGCGGTTGTACACGCGAAGGCAGGCCTCGGTGTAGCTCAGCAGGTCGCCCGCTGCGACGAACTCGCGGATCAGCGGGGCGACCATCGGGGTGCGGCCCATGCCGCCGCCGACGTAGACCTTGAAGCCCAATGCGCCGTCGCGCCTGACCAGCTCCAGCCCGATGTCGTGCAGCCGCATCGCGGCGCGGTCGTCGGCGCTGGCGATCACCGCGATCTTGAACTTGCGCGGCAGGTAGCTGAACTCCGGGTGGAAGGTGCTCCACTGGCGCAGCAGCTCGGCATAGGGCCGGGGATCGTCGACCTCGTCCGCCGCGGCGCCGGCGAACTGGTCCGACGAGATGTTGCGGATGCAGTTGCCGCTGGTCTGGATGGCGTGCATCTCGACCGACGCGAGGTCGGCGAGGATGTCGGGCGCCTCCTCCAGCTTGATCCAATTGTACTGGATGTTCTGGCGCGTCGTGAAATGGCCGTAGCCGCGATCGTACGTGCGCGCGATGTGGCCGAGCATGCGCATCTGCTTCGACGACAAAGTGCCGTACGGCACCGCGACGCGCAGCATATAGGCGTGGAGCTGGAGGTAGAGGCCGTTCATCAGCCTGAGCGGCTTGAACTGGTCCTCGGTCAGCTCGCCCGAGACGCGGCGCGCCACCTGCTCGCGGAACTCCTCGACGCGCGCGTCGACGATCGACTGGTCGTATTCGTCGTATTTATACATGGGAGTGGCCGTGCCCCCTCCACCATGCTGCGCATGGTCCCCCTCCCCCGAGGGGGGAGGATTTGAGGCCGCGATCCTCCCCCCTTGGGGGAGGGGGACCGCCGAAGGCGGTGGAGGGGGCACGCACCGATTTCATATGACGTAGCTCCCCGCCGCGGGGTCCGCCGGCTTCAGGTTGAGGTCGAGGCGCACCGTCGGGCCGGTCGCGCGGATGCGGTCCTTGATGTGGCCGGGGCGCGGGCCTTCCGGACTTGCGTCGGCGTCGATGACGTAGGGCGCGTTGACGCGCCGCGCCGCTTCCTCTGCTGCGGCGATCGCCTCGGCCTTGTCGCCGGCGTCGGCCGCATCCTTGACGAAGCGCGACCAGCCGTCGCCGGTCCACCAGGTGACGTCGCCGGTCGCGAGGTCGTTGCCGGTGACGAGCTTCATGCGAAGGCCGTCGCGGCGATCGAGCCGAGCACGTCCTCGGCGTCCGCCAGCCGCACGACCTCGCCGACGACCAGCACCGCCGGGCTCTGCACCTTCTCGCGCTCGACCGCGCCGCCCAGGTCGGCGAGCAGGGTGCGGAGCGCCCGCGCATCGGGCAGCGTGCCCTTTTCCAGGATGGCGACCGGCGTGTCGGGCGCCAGGCCGTCCGCCATCAGCTTCTCGGCGATCAGCGTCGCGCTGGCGATCCCCATGTAGATGACCAGCGTGCGGCCGGGGCCGGCGAGGCCGGTCCAGTCCTGCTCGCTCAAGCCCTTGCACTGGCCGGCGACGAAGCTGACGGTCGAGGCGATGTCGCGGTGCGTGAGCGGCAGCATCGCGCCGGCAGCACAACCGAGCGCCGCCGAGACGCCGGGGATGACCTCGACCGGGAGCCCGGCAGCGCGAACCGCCTCGACCTCCTCGCCGCCCCGCCCGAAGATGAACGGGTCGCCGCCCTTCAGCCGGACGACGATCGCGCCGGTCTGGACGTGCGCGACGACGAGCGCGTTGATCGCCTCCTGCGGCATGGTGTGGCGGGCGCGCTGCTTGGCGACGCTGATCTTGAGCGCGGTCGCCGGCACCATGTCGAGCACGCGCGCATCGACCAGCCCGTCGTGGACGAGCACGTCGGCGATCGCCAGCGCGCGCACCGCCTTGACGGTGAGCAGGTCGGGATCGCCGGGCCCGGCGCCGACGAGGATAGCGCGGCCGCGGCCATCGGGATCGAGTTTGGTCGCCATGATGCTCCCCAAGTGGGCGCGCACCCGCGCGGGGCCAAGCAAGGGTTTCTTGGGACGCGGGTATCTGTTCTTGTCTGTGCTTATGCCTTCCCCACGGCCGTGCGTCATCCCCGGCGGTGTCACCCCCACCTAACCTCCCCCATCGAAGGGGGAGGGACTGGGATTTGCAGGCGGCAAGGGCATTCCCTTCCCTCGAAGGAAAAGAAAGTCCTTCCCATACACACGGAATAATCCCTCCCCCTTCGATGGGGGAGGTTAGGTGGGGGTGACACCGCCGGGCGAAAGGCGCTGCGCTGAATGTCGCTACAGCCCAGCGTTCAGATGCCGCGTCAGCGCAGCCCGCGCCGCGCGAGCCTCCGCCCACAGTGCGGGGTTGCCGAGATCGCCCGCCGCGATTCGCTCCGGCCAGTGCTCCTCCACCAGCCGGTGCAGCGCCTCCCATTTCGGCTCGTCCAGCAGGAAGCGCGGGTCGATCGCGGCGAGTGCGGCCTCGTCGACCGCGACGCGCAGGCGGAGGCAGGCGGGGCCGCCGCCGTTGCGCATCGATTCGCGGACACCGGCGACCTCGATCCGCTGGACCGGGCCGTTGCCGGCGGCGAGCTCCTGCAACCAGCGCCAGGCGGCGGCGCTGTCGCGCGTCTCGCCGGGGACGATCAGCGCCATGCCGCCTTCGGGGAGCGTCACGAGCTGCGAGTTGAACAGGTAGCAGCGCACCGCCTCCGCGAGGCTGAGGCGCGCGGCGGGGACTTCGAGGATCACCGCATCCGCGACGCCCGCCTCGATCGCCGTATAAAGCACCGCCTTGTCGGCGAAGGCCTGCTCGTGCGCGAACAGGACGTGGGCGTTGGCGACCGCGACGACATCGTTGTGGAAGGCGCCGGCGGCGATCGCCTCGGCGCTCTGTTGCGCGAAGACCGTGCGCGCGGGGTCGAGGCCGTGGAGCCGCGCCACCGCCTCCGACGCGCGGCGGTCCTGTCGCGCCGGGAAGGGGCCGCCGGGCTCGCCGTAGACGAAGATCTCGATGCCGGGCGCACCGTGCGACGCGGCCATCCGCAGGTGGTTCGCGGCCCCCTCGTCGCCGAAGCGCGACGGGACGGCGGGATGGATCGCGAAGTGGCCGTGGTCGCCGAAGATCGTCCGGAGCGTCGCGGTCGTCTCGGGCGCCTCAATGCTCCGGTGCGCCATCGTCGACAGATTGGCGACGGTCAGGTGGCAGCGGCGGTCGGCGGTGTCGGGCGCGGGCGAGACGGTCGCGGCATTGGCGGTCCACATCGCGCTCGCCGACATCGCGCTGGCCAACAGCGCCGGATCGGCAGCATGGGCGGCGGCACACACCGCATCGTCGTCGCCCGCGAAGCCGAGGCCGCGCAGCCAGCCGACGGCGGGCCGGTCCTGCGGAGGCAGGAAGCCCTGCACCAGCCCCAGCTCCATCATCCGCCGCATCTTGGCGAGGCCTTCGAGCGCCGCGGCGCGCGGCCGCGACTCGGCGCCGGCGTTGCCCGTCGCGGCGAGGTTGCCGAGCGACAGGCCGGCGTAATTATGCGTGGGGCCGACCAGCCCGTCGAAATTGACCTCGATCATGACGCGACGTGCCGCACTTCGTCGCCGACCGCGACGCCGTGCGCCGCCGCCTCGGAGGCGGGGATCGCCAAGCCGCCGTCGAGCGCCGCATGCCCGGCCCAGGCGCGAAAGCCCGCGAGCCGGCCGTGGGCGAACAGCCGGCGCTCCATGTTCGACACATCGACGGCGAGGCGGGCGATGGCCTCGACCCGGCTGTCGCGCACTGTGCGGACGTTGTCGGTCCGCGCGCACATCGTCGGGCCGCCATCGAAGGGATCGACATAGCCGTCGAAGCCAAAGCCTTCGGCCTCCAGCATCCGCATCGCGGGAAGGCCCGAGTCATGCGGGCGGCCGATCACCTCGCGCGCCTCTTCCGGCAGCATCGAGACATAGATCGGGTGCTTGGGCATCAGGTCGCTGATGAACTGGCTGCCGTGGATCGAATTGAAGCGGTCGGCCTCCTGGAAGGGGATGCCGAAGAAGCCCTCGCCCAAGCCTTGCCAGAACGGCGAGTCGCCCGCCCCGTCCAGCCAGCCGCGAAGCTCCGACAGGATGCGCGGGCCGAAGCGCGCGCGGTGCGACGCGACGAACAGGTAGCGCGAGCGCGCCATCAGCCGCCCGAGCCCACCGGTGCGAAGCTCCGGATGAAGGAACAGCGCGCCGACCTCGCTCGACCCGTCATGGTCGTTGACGAGGTGGAGGACGTGGCTGCTGACCGTCCGCCCGAGCGCCACCGAGGTCTGCGACACCTGGCTCAGGCGGTAGGAATAGAAGGGCGAGGTCGCGCCGACCTTGCTGAACAGCGCGCCGGTGCCGCCGATGCGGCCGGTCCCGGCCTCCTCGAGCAGCAGCATGTAGAGCTCGTCGTCCGGGCTGTCGTCGGTTCGCGCGAAAGCGTCCTCGCTGCGCTGGAGCCGCTCGGCAAGCGCGTCGCGGTCGGGCGGCAGGTTGGTGAAGCCGCCGCCGGTCATCCCGGCGAGCTCGTAGAGCGCCTCGACATCGCCGGCGCCGCCCGGGCGGACGTGCCAGCTCATGGCATGGCTCCCTGCGCGAGGCGCATCAGGACGAGCGCGGTCAGCCGAGCGCGCTCGACGAGGCTCGGGACGATCATGAACTCGTCCGCCGAATGGATGCTTCCGCCGCGCACCCCCATGGTGTCGACGACGGCCAAGCCCAGCGCCGCGATGTTGTTGCCGTCGCAGACGCCGCCGGTGTCGCGCCAGCCGATGGGCAGGCCCAGCGCGCCGCCGCAATCCCTGACGAGATCGAACAGCCGCCGCTGGTTGGCGTCCATCGGCTTGGGCGGTCGTCCGAAGCCGCCGTGGAGGTGGATCGTCACCTCATGCTGCGCAGCAATGTCCGCAGCAATCGCCGCCATCGCGGCCTCCGCCTCCCGCTGGTCGGCGAGCGACGTCGGGCGGATGTTGAAGCGCAGCACGGCGCTGTCGGGCACGATGTTGTTCGGCCCGCCGCCGTCGATCTTGGCCGGATTGACGCTGAGGCCGGGACGGACCAGCGCCGCGAGCCTGAGCGCCAGATCGGCGGCGGCAAGCAGCGCGTTGCGGCCCTTCTCGGGCTCGCGCCCGGCGTGGGCGGCGCGGCCGGTGACGATAGCGGAGAAGTTGCCGCTGCCCTTGCGCCCGCCGGCGAGCGTGCCATCGGGCAGCGCCGGCTCGTAAGTGAGGCCGAGCTGGCACCTTCCCGCCGCCTCGGCGAGCAGCGGCGCCGAGCCGGGCGAGCCGACCTCCTCGTCGCTGTTGATGACGATCTCGTAGCCGAGCGCGCCCGCGAACGGGCTGGCCCCGAACGCCGTCAGCCCCGCGAGCATCACCGCGAGGCCGCCCTTCATGTCGGCGGTGCCGGGGCCGTTGATGGTGTCGGCGTCGATCGCCCGCACCGCCTGGAACGGGTGGTCGGCGGCGAACACCGTGTCCATGTGGCCGGTGAGGAGAATGCGGCGCGCCGCGTCAGGACGGACGCTCAGGTGGAGGTTCCGCCCGTGCCGCACCGCGACTCGCTCGCCGTTCGCGGCGACGGCCTCGACGGCCACGGGATCGCGCGCCGCGACGGGGCCGAGCGTGGCGAAGGCGGCGGCCAGCGTCTCGGCCATGCGCGCCAGGCCGTCGAGATTACGGCTGCCGCTGTTGATCGCCGCCCAGCCCTCGACCTGCGCGAGCAGCGCCGGGCCCCGCGCGTCGAGCGGGGCGAGCGCGGCGGCTTCGGTGGGGCTGAGCGGCATTGCCGGGTTCTAGTGCGGATGCGCGCGGGGGTGAACCCCGGCCCCGCTCTACCTAATCGCCGAAGAAGCGCGCGACGACGCGCTCGTAGATGTCCGCCAGCCGTTCGATATCCGCTACCGACACCGCCTCGTCGACCTGGTGCATCGTCGCGCCGGGCAGGCCGAACTCGACGACCGGGCACATGCGGCGGATGAAGCGGGCGTCGGAGGTGCCGCCGGTGGTCGAACGGTCGGGGTCGAGGCCGGTGACGTCGCGGATCGCGGCGGCGACGGTGTCGATCAGGTCACCGGGCGGGGTGACAAAGGACTCGCCGGAGATCCTGACGAGCGCGGTCGCGCCCTCCTCGGCGGCGAGCCGTTCGATCCAGGCTTTCAGGTCCGCGCCCTTGTGGAGGTCGTTGAAGCGGATGTTGAGGCGGGCGCGCGCCTCCGAAGGAATGATGTTGGTCGCGGGATTGCCGACCGCGATGTCGGTGACTTCGAGGTTGGAGGCGTCGAAGAAGGCGGAGCCGCTGTCGAGCACCCGGTCCTGCAGCTTCGCGAGCAGGCGGATGAGGCGGGGAATCGGGTTGTCGGCGCGCGCCGGGTAGGCGACATGGCCCTGCTTGCCGGCGACCGCCAGCCAGGCGTTCAAGGAGCCGCGCCGTCCGACCTTGAGCATATCGCCCAGCCTGGACGCGCTGGTCGGCTCGCCGACCAGGCAGGCGTCGGGCTTGTGGCCGTGGGCGTCCATCCAGTCGAGGAGCGCCGCGGTGCCCCAGGTCGCGGGGCCTTCCTCGTCGCCGGTGATGATGAAGCTGATCGTGCCGTCCGGATGGCGCCGCGACACCGCGGCGACAAAGGCGGCGATCGCGCCCTTCATGTCGGCGGCGCCGCGGCCGACGAGCAGGCCGCCGTCGATCGTGCCGGCGAAGGGCTGATGCGTCCAGCCGTCGCCGACCGGCACGACATCGGTGTGGCCGGCGAAGGCGAGGTGCCGGCCGCCCGTGCCGCGCACCGCGAACAGATTGTCGATCGGCCCGTCGGGCGGCTCGCCGAAGGTCAGGCGGTGCGTCGTGAAGCCGAGGCCCTTCAGCGCCGAGTCGAGCACGCCGAGCGCGCCGGCGTCGGCGGGGGTGACGCTCGGGCAGCGGATGAGGTCTTGCGCGAGGGCGACGGGGTCGATCACCCGACCTCCCTAGCCGCCCCGTGGGCACAGCAAAAGGGGCGCGGCGCCCCCCGGCGCCGCGCCCCTCGGGCGTTGGTCCGCTGTTCAGCGCTTGCGGCGCGCGAAGGCGATCGAGGCGATGCCGAGACCGAGCAGGCCGATCATGCCGGGCTCGGGCACGTCCTCGGCCGGCGCTTCGTTATATTCGACGAAATAGCCGCGCGCTGCGTAGTCCGGAAGGTCGTTCCAGTTGCCGCCCTGATAATGAGCGTAGTCCTCGCCGCCCGAATTGTTGGGCTCGCCGCCGTTCCACGACGAATAGGTGACGGTGACGCCGCCCAGCCAGAAGGTGGTGCCCGCCTCGGGGCCGCCGACCCAGCGCCAGTCGCCCTCGTGGCCGGCGTCCGACGCGCCGATCCAGCCGTCATTGGCGAGCGTGCCGATGAAGGCGTTCTCGTCGCTGCTGGTGATCGTCGCGAGATAGCCGCCGAGAGTGTTGCTGCCGTCGAAATAGGTCGAGGCGGTGGCGGCGGCGTTGGCATTGGTCCAGCTCTCGCCGGTGCCGATGAACTCGTACCAATGGTTGTTGGCGCCCGAGCCGGTGGTCCACTGGATCGGAGCGGCCTGCGCGGCGCCGGAAGCGAGCAGCGCGGCGGCGAGGATCAGTGTCTTCATCGTGTCGTCCTTCGAAATTCGATTTGCCGCGATACCAAAGCAAGAGCCGTTCCAAATCAGAGGAATCGGCGGATTTCCCTGCTCCCAGAGGCTCCGGATGGCCTGCCGCTGCCCGAAATTGTAAAATCTCCCGACTCGCCCGAAGGATCAGCCGCGATGCCCAAGATCGATCTCGACGCCATCCCGTTCGTCAGCCGCACCGGCTACCCGCCGCCGCTCGACCGGGCGGTGGCGGGGCGCGCCTACCGGCGGCTGGCGAGGCCGGGCGGGCTGACGCAGTTCGGAGTCAACATCGCGCGGCTGGCGCCCGGCGCCTGGTCGAGCCAGCGGCACTGGCATTCGAAGGAGGACGAGTTCGTCGTCATGCTGTCGGGCGAGGCGGTGCTGGTGACCGACGGGGGCGAGGAGCCGATGCGAGCCGGGGACTGCGCGGCCTTTCCGGCGGGACTCGCCGACGCGCACGTGCTGATCAACCGCTCACAAGCCGAAGCCACCTTCCTCGTCGTCGGCACCGATATCGCCGACGACTGCTGCAGCTATCCCGACGTCGACCTGCACCTGCCGCGCAACGACGGGCCGTTCACCGACAAGGCGGGCGTGCCCTATTAGCCGAACAGCCAGTGCCCGAGCAGGCGCTGCGGCAGGAAGGTGAAGAAGCCGGCGAGGATCAGGCCGCCGAGCATCAGCGCGAGCACCGCGCGGCGGTGCCGCTCGACCTGGTGGCTGCGCGCCCACCAGACGATTCGCGGGATGCTGACCAGGGTCAGCAGCGAGAACAGGTGGATGAAGCTGAAGTGGCCGGGATGGCTGATCCGCACCCACCAGGTCGACACGGCGGTGCCGACCATCAGCAGCGCGAAGCTCCAGCCGAGCGCGCGGTGGAGCGGCAGGCCCTTGGGGCGCAACAGGACGAACGAGCCGATCGCCAGCGCCGGGATGACGGTGGCGAGGTGGATGAGGACAGCGACAGGCAGGCGCGGCACCAGCGCCCCGCCCCGCGCCAGCGCGACGAGGCCGAGCGCGAGGACGATGAGGCAGAGGCTCGCGACGATCTTCTCCCCGGCGCGCAAGGCGTGGAGCGATGCGCGCCGGGCGGCGGCGTCAGTCACGCAGCAGCTCGTTGATCCCGGTCTTCGAGCGGGTCTGCGCGTCGACTCGCTTGACGATCACCGCGCAGTAGAGTCCGGGCCCGCCATCCCTGCCGGGCAGCGTGCCGGGTACGACGACGGCGTAGCTCGGCACCCGGCCGACGAACACCTCGCCCGACGCGCGGTCGACGATCTTGGTCGACGCGCCGAGGTAGACGCCCATCGACAGCACCGCGCCCTCCTCGACGATGACGCCTTCCGCGACTTCGGAGCGCGCGCCGATGAAGCAATTGTCCTCGATCACCACCGGATTGGCCTGAAGCGGCTCGAGCACCCCGCCGATGCCGACGCCGCCAGACAGGTGGACGTTCCTACCGATCTGCGCGCAGCTTCCCACCGTCGTCCAGGTGTCGACCATCGTGCCCTCGCCGACCCGCGCGCCGATGTTGACGAAGCTCGGCATCAGCACCGCCCCCGGCGCGATATAGGCGCCGCGGCGGACGATGCTGCCGGGAACGGCGCGAAAAGCCGCCTCGCGGAAGCGGTTGTCGCCCCAGCCCTCGGTCTTCAGGGGCACCTTGTCCCACGCCCCGCCCGCCATCGGGGCGTTGTCGTTGAGCCGGAACGACAGCAGGACCGCCTTCTTCAGCCACTGGTGGACAGTCCAGTCGCCGTCGACCTTCTCCGCGACGCGAAGGCTGCCGTCATCGAGTCCGGCCAGCGCCTGCTCGACCGCGTCGCGGAGCTCGCCCCCGGTGGCGGGCGAAACCTCGGTCCGCGCCTCCCATCCCGCCTCGATGACCCGTTCGATGCTCATGCCGCCAGCTCCCTGAATAAAGTGTCGAGCCAGCGGCCGACATCGTCGATCTCGATATCGATATAATCGGCGGAGGCTTCGTGGCTACCGCGTTCCGAGCCGTTGTTGACCCAGACCGTCGTCATGCCGAGCGCCTTCGCCGGTTTCAGGTTGCGCGCCATGTCCTCGACGAACAGAGCGCGGCGCGGGTCGATGGCCCAGGCGTCCAGCATGCCCTGATAGGCCCGGACGTCGGGCTTCGGCACATAGGCGCAGGCGTGGATGTCGTGAATGCCCTCGAACGCCTCGCCGAGGCCGAGCGCGTCGAGCACCCGGCCGGCGTAGCTGGCGTCGCCGTTGGTGAACACCAGCTTGCGGCCGGGCAACCGCGCGATGCCCTCGATGACCCGCCGGTCGTGCGACAGCACCGAAGTGTCGATGTCGTGGACGAAGTCGAGAAAGTGGCTCGGCTCGACTCCATGCGCGTCCATCAGGCCGCGCAGCGTCGTGCCGTGCTCGTGGAAATATTGCTTCTGAATGCGCCGGGCCTCGACCGGATCGACCGAGAGCAGGCGTGCGACATAATCGCTCATCCGGACGTCGATCTGACCAAACAGGTCGCAGACCGGCGGGTACAGCGTGTTGTCGAGATCGAAGATCCACGCGTCGATGTGGGACAGGGCCATGGCGGGCGGGGCTATAGACCAGCCTAGTCGCGAATTGAAATCCGTCGCGGGCGCGCAACGGTTCAGCTTGCGTTATGGGAAAGCCTTCATAGTGTTGACGGGACCGTCAAGGGGGTTGCGTTGATGATCGAGACCTTTCGGCCGCGAGTGCGCAAGCGCGCCAGCGTCACCCTCATGGCGTGCGCATCGCTGCTGACCGCCTGCGGCGGCGGCGGCGGTGTCCAGTCGACCCCCGAGCCGCCGACCGCGCCGACACCCACGCCGACACCGACGCCAACTCCGACTCCGACTCCGACTCCGACGCCAACTCCGACGCCAACTCCGACGCCGACACCAACTCCGACTCCGACGCCCACGCCGACACCAACCCCGACGCCAACTCCGACACCCACGCCGCCGGCGGTAAACTACAACACCGCCGAATATCAGCGGTCGAACGGCGCGACATCGATGAGCGCGATCACCGCGTACAACGCCGGCGCGACCGGGGCGGGGGTGACCGTCGCGGTGGTCGACAGCGGCATCAATCCCGACCTCCCAGAGTTCGCGGGGCGGATCAGCCCGGCGAGCTTCGACGTCGCGGGCGACGGCAGCCGGGGAATCAGCGACGAGGACGGCCACGGCACCTCGATCGCCGGCGTGATCGCCGCCGCGAAGGACGATGTCGGAATCCAGGGCGTGGCGTTCGGCGCGACGATCCTGTCGCTCCGCACCGACGAGCCCGGCACCTGCGCCGAAGAGGACGGCTGCAGCCATTCGGACAACGACATCGCCCGCGCCGTCGACATCGCGACCACCAACAACGCCAAGGTGATCAACATCTCACTCGGCGGCTCGCCGGCCAGCCTGTCGCTCCGCAACGCCATCGCGCGCGCGACTCGCGCCGGCATCATCATCGTGATCTCGGCGGGCAACGAAAGCGATCCCAATCCCGATCCGCTCGCCCAGCTGGCGACCAACACCGCGATCTCGAATGGCCTGATCATCATCGCCGGCGCGAACGATTCGACGGGCACGATCGCCGACTTCAGCGACCGCGCCGGCAACAGCGCGGCCTATTATCTGAGCGCGCTCGGCGTCCGGGTGCGCTCGTTCGACCAGACCAACGGCGCCTTCCTGTTCAGCGGCACCTCCTATTCGGCGCCGAACGTCACCGGCGCGGTGGCGTTGCTGCGCCAGGCCTTCCCGACGATGACGGCGGCGCAGATCGTCAACCTGCTCTACACGACCGCGACCGACGCGGGCGACCCCGGCGTCGACGCGGTGTACGGCCACGGCATCCTGAACCTCACCAACGCCTTCCGGCCGCAGGGCGCGGCGTCGCTCGCCGGATCGGCGGTCCCCGTCTCGACGACCGACAACGCCGCGCTTGGCGCCGCCTTCGGCGACGGCGGGCAGGCGGGCGAATCGCTGAAGGGCGCGGTGATCCTCGACGGCTATGGCCGCGCCTTCGCGATGGACCTCGCGCGGACGATCGCCGCGACTCCCGAGTCGCGCGTGCTGGCGAGCCTCGCCGATCGCTCGCTGTCGGGCGGCGGCGAAGCCGGGCCGGCGCGCTTCAGCGTCACGGTGACGCCCGCGACCTCGACGCGGCCATGGGTCGGAATCTCGCAGCAGGGACTCGACAATCACGCCGCCGACAAGGACCGGCCGGTGCGCGGGCTGGTCAGCAGCGCCATGGGCGCCTCGGGCATCGTCGGGGCGGCCTTCGGCTACGCGCCGGAGACGCTGGCGGCGGCGGTCGGCGGCGGCTGGGGCCAGGGCAATTTCCTCGCCGCTGGGCATGGCGGCGACGACGCCGGCCTCAGCATGCGCGGCGGCAGCGCGCTCGCCTACGCCCGCCACGCCGGGCCGTGGATGCTGTCCTTCGCGGCGGGCCATGCGGCGGTCGACGATCCGCGCCCCGGCCGTGGCGACGCTGGCCAGGCCGACACGATGACGCTGCGCGCCGAGCGCCGGCTGGGGCCAGTCAGCCTCGCCGCCGGCATCGCCGAGCTTCGCGAGAGCGACACCCTGCTCGGCAGCCGCGGCCCGGCGCTCGGCATCGCCGGCGCGACGAGCCGCTTCGCCAGCCTCGAGGCGCGCGCCGCGCTCGGCGGCGGCTGGAGCCTCGTCGGCAACGCGCGGACGGGCTGGACCCAGGCGCATCTCACCGCGGGAGCGATCGAGTCGGCCGGCACGATCCGAAGCAGCGGCTTCTCGGCGACGCTCTCCAAGGCCGGCGTGTTCGGCGGCGACCGCTTCGACCTCCGGGTCGCGCAGCCGCTCCGCGTCGACCGCGCGGCGGCGCGCTTCTCGCTGCCCGTCAGCTACGATTACGCCACCCTGTCGACGGGTTTCGAGGACCGCACGGTCAACCTCGCGCCGTCGGGCCGCGAGATCGACGCGGAGGCGGTCTATGCCGCGAGCGTCCTCGGCGGCGACCTCGGCGCGCACCTGTTCTGGCGGCGCGAGCCCGGCCACGTGCTGACGCGCGATCCCGATGTCGGCGCGGCGCTCACGTTCGCGGTCGGGTTTTAGACCACACAGCTTACTCTGAGCCGCTCATCCCGAGCGGTTTTGGAGGTGCCCACCAGCCGCACGTTAGAATTGTGCATCGCGGCACGAAGGCTGTAAGCCTCACGCTACCGACGATGCAGCCCCCCGCACCGCCCTCGCCCGAAACGCCGCCGCATATCCCCGATGCCTCGGGCGATGTCGCCGCGCTGGCGCGTGGCGGACGGACCAATTTCTTCGGCTTCCTGCTCCGCCTGATGGCGCGGCTGCCCTTCCTGTTCATCGCCGGGCAGCTCTATGGCGCGGCGACGCTGGGGCGCTTCGCCTATGCGACGCTGGTCGTCGAGCTGGTGGCGCTGCTCGCGACGCTCGGGCTGAAACGCGGCATCGCGGTGGCGCTGGCGAAGAGCGAGCATGAGGCGCATGTCGTGTGGGACGCGCTGCTGCTGGCGATGGCGTCGGCGGCGATCGGCGCGGCGCTGCTCGCGACCTTTCCCGAGATCGTGTTCCCCAACAGCTTCGTCACCGGCATGGACCGGGCGTTTCCGCTGGTCGCGCTGGCGCTCGCGGGCTCGGACGTGGCGCTCGCGGCGCTGGCGTTTCGCGGCAACATCGCCGCGACGGTGCGCGCCCGCTCGCTGGTCGAGCCCTGGGTGCTGACGATCGTCGCGGCGGCGCTGGCGTTCACGCATTTCAAGCGCGACGGGCTGATCATCGCCTATGCGGTGTCGATGGCGGCGGCGCTCTTGGCCTCGCTCTGGCCGTGCGTCCGCGAGTTCGGGCTGCCGCACGGCTGGCGTCCGCATCCCGACAAGATCGCCCGGCTGGCGCGCGAGAACGTCGCGCTGGCGGGCGCCGATGCGATCGAATGGGGCACGCGGCGACTGGACCTGTTCGTGCTCGGCATCTTCGCGACGCCGGCAGCGGTTGGCATCTATTATGTCGCGCAGCAGGTCGCCTCACTGCCGCAGAAACTGAAGACCAGCTTCGATCCCGTCCTCGGCCCGATGCTGTCGCGCAGCCTCGTCGCGGGCGACCGGCCGGCGATGGCGGGGCATGTGCGGCAGGTCGGCTTCTGGGTGATCGGCGCGCAGCTCTGCGTCGCGCTGGCGCTCGGCATCCCCGGCGAGGCCGTGCTGCGCCTCGTCGGCCACGAGTTCGCCGGCGGCGAGACCGTGGTCGCGGTGCTGCTCGCCGCCGAAGTGCTGGCGGCGACCGCCGCGGTGAGCGAGGCGGCGCTGGTCTACACCAGTCCCGCGCGCAACCTGTGGCTGTCGATTATCGCGATCGCCACCGAAGGCGCGCTGGCGCTGGCGTTGGTACCGCTGCTGGCGACACGCGGGCCGATGCCGGCGGGGCTGGGCGCCGCGCTGGCGCTGGCGACCGCGCTGACCTTGGGATCGGTGCTGAAGTCGCGGCGGCTCCACAAGGACCTGGGCGCGCGGGTGGCGGGCCTGCGCTGGGCGCTGCTCTCGGCGACCGCCGGCGCGCTGGCGCTGGCGCTGCCGATCCGCGCACTGCCCGACCTGTGGCAGCTCGTGCTCGGCATCCCCGCGGTGATGCTGGTCTACGGCGTCATCCTGTGGCGCTGGGGCCTGAAGCCCGAGGATCGGGTGCTGTTCAAGCGCGCGTAGCCGCTCGATTCGGCGAAGCCGAACGCGGAAATAGCCCGAACGAAAGTCTGCATCGCAGCCTCCTTCGGTTGACGATTCCGGCGATTTGTGCGATCTAGAAGCTGTCAAGCGGGCCTAGACTGACGGCGCACAAACGCCGGAATCATTAGGTTCACGGGAGGGCCAGCCGTCAGGTTGGCCCTTTCTCGTTAAAACGGCGGATCGTCGTCTAGGTCGTCATCGAAGTTGCCGCCGAACTGTTTAGTTGTTGCCGGGCGAGCGCCGAAACCAGACGGGGGCTCGGACTCGGCTTGCGCCTCTGCCGTATGCCCTAGTTCTATCAGCCCGTAAGTGTTCGGAGCGGGCCGCGTGAATACCTCCTCGCGTCGAACATAAGCCGCAAGAGAGCCGGTTAGCGAAGCCTTCGCGTCGTCCGATTTGCCAATTGCCTTCAGCAGTTCATTCACGTGCAACGGACAGCCCGCTTGTTTGATCGCGTCTCTCGCCTGCGCTGTCATGCTTCCCGCTTTCGGCTCGGTTTCCGTCTCGGGGCTGGCATCCTTGCCCAGCTCTTTCAGAATGTCGTTGAGCGCGTGAACATAGATCCGCGCCGACCGCAATTTATCCTCAAGAGACTGGACCTCTGCCTCCTTCTTCCGAAGCTTGGCCTCGATCACACTTTTTTCGCTCACGATTCGACTCCTTGTGTCGCACACTGTATGTGATAGGAATGATCGTCGCACAAGGGGCGTGCAGTGAGTGAAGAACTTGTCGTCACACTTGATCGCCACACGATGGACGCGTTGGAGGCCGCGAAACACGTGTCCAGTGAGGGTGCTGAGTACTGGCTAGGCCGCGAGATTCGCCCGCTGCTTGGGTACAAGCGGTGGGAGAACTTCGGCGCGGCGATAGAGAGGGCGCGTGAGGCTATGCGCGGCTCTGGCATCGACCCGTCACAGCAGATACTTGAAACCACGAAGCTGGTGAGACGAGGAATCGGCGCCGCACAGCCTTCTGCCGACTATTTTCTATCTCGGGGCGCCACATACCTCATCGCGATGAACAGCGATCCCTCAAAGCCAGAGGTGTCAAACGCGCAGACCTATTTCGCGAGCCAAGCCCGTAATGCCGAACTAGCGGATCATAGCGCGGCCGACCTAAAGCGGCTGAAAAATCGGGATCGCGTAAAAGACGCTGTCAAGCGCGTGAACGACGTTGCGAAAGACGTTGGGGTCACGCGCTACGGCCTTTTTACCGACGCCGGCTGGAAGGGCTTTTATGGCATGTCAGTTAAGCAGGTGGCCGAACTGAAAGGCTTGCCGGAGGGCGAGCACATCTTCGACCGCGCTGGCAACCTAGAACTGACAGGCAATGCCTTTCGGATGGAGTTGACGGCTGAAAGCCTCGCCCAGCAACCGAGTGGTGGCGAAGCGCGGGCTATCAGAGTCAACCGCGAGATCGGCGAGCGGGTGCGCAAAACGATGGTTGATGAAATTGGCCACGGGCCTGAAAAGCTGGCGTTGGAGGCGGAGACGATCAAGGCAGTCAAAGCGCGTCTGGCGCGACGGCCTGAGAAGGCGCTAACGCACCGCGCCGAGGAGTGAAGGAGTGAGGGCAACATGATCGCACTACGAGCGATAATCGCCGCGACCTTAATTGCGCTCGCCGGATGCGATCAATTTGAGCGATCTCCGCCGCCCGTGGCCCCTGTAGACCGGTATCGTATCGTCGCAATACCATATGAGCGGCCAATGCTGATCGACACGCAAACCGGCAAAACATGGGTCAACGCGAGACTCTCTGACATGCACAACCGCATGGTATGGGTCTACGTCACGCGTCTTGATGACAAGAAGGCGGTCAGGGATTTCATCGCCTACAAAGGGTCAACCCCGCCCGCAAAGGATGCGAAAGTTATCGAGTGGAAAGACTTGCCTGCGAAATGACTGGGTCGCCCACGTATATAAGTCCCTTCAGGGGAGGGGTAGGGGTGGGGTTTTGAGCGGGCTTGCAACGCCGCCGCTCGACGCCCTGCGCCCGCCCCACCCTTAAGGGGAGGGGCGGTCAGGCGCTGTGGCTCGGCTTCGTCTTCGTCCCCCACGGCCCGGTCAGATCTTCCATCGTCAGGTCGATCGCCTCGACCTCCAGCCGGAGCGAGGTGCCGGCGGCGAAGTCGAGCACCAGCGTTTCGCCGTCCACCCGGATCGCCAGCAGGTCGAGCACCATCTGGTCGGAGGTCGGCCAGTTGCGGCGCTGCGCCCTGGTGACGCTGCCGATGCGGAGGCCGGCGCGCGAGCGGCTGCGCGCCTTCGCCTCCCAGCGATAGCGGTTTGCGACCAGCGCGACGACATGGCTCCGCGCATCGAACGCGACATCGCCGACGCGCACCGCGGCGTCCTGCATCAGCGCCGAGACGACCTTCAGATCCTCCTCGTCGACGGCGAGGAGGTGGAGCTGCTCAGCCATCGGACACGCGCTCGATATCCGCGCCGACGCCCGACAATTTCTCCTCGAGCCGCTCGTAGCCGCGGTCGAGGTGATAGACCCGGTTGACCACCGTCTCGCCCTTCGCCGCGAGGCCAGCGAGGACGAGGCTCATCGAAGCGCGAAGGTCGGTCGCCATCACCTGCGCGCCGGTGAGGCCCGAAACGCCGCGCACCACCGCCGAGCGGCCCCGCACGGTGATGTCGGCGCCCATCCGCGCCAGCTCGGGCACGTGCATGTAGCGGTTCTCGAAGATCGTCTCGGTCAGCATCGAGGTCGAGGAGCCGAGCGCCAGCATCGCCATGAACTGCGCCTGCATGTCGGTCGGGAAGCCCGGATAGGGCTGGGTCGTGACGTCGATCCCGGCGAGCGGACCGGAGGCCGAGATGCGCAGGCCCTCGATGGTCCGCTGGACCGAGACTCCGGCCTCGATCAGCTTGTCGATGATCGCGCCCATCTCCTCGGCGCGCGCGCCCACCAGCGTCAGGTCGCCGCCGGTGATCGCGGCGGCGCAGGCGTAGGAGCCCGCCTCGATCCGGTCGGGCATGACCGCGTAGGTCGCGCCGTGCAGGCGGTCGACGCCCTGGACGGTCAGGTGCTCGGTTCCGATGCCGTCGATCTTGGCGCCCATCGCCACCAGCAGGCGGCAGAGGTCGACGATCTCGGGCTCGCGCGCCGCGTTCTCGATCACCGACTCGCCCTTGGCGAGGACGGCGGCCATCAGCACGTTCTCGGTCGCGCCGACCGAGACGGTGGAGAAGGAGACGCGGCCGCCCTTCAACCCGCCCTTGGCGCTCGCCTTCACGTATCCCGAGGCGATCTCGATCTCGGCCCCGAGGTGCTCCAGTCCCTTCAGGTGCAGGTCGATCGGCCGGTTGCCGATCGCGCATCCGCCGGGCAGCGACACCGTCGCCTCCCCGGCGCGCGCCATCAGCGGGCCGAGCACGAGGATCGAGGCGCGCATCTTGCGGACGATATCGTAGGGCGCGGTGGTCGACGCGATACGGTTGGCGCGAAGCGTCATGACGCGGCCGAACTCGCCGGCGCGCGCACCCTCGATCATCGTCGAGACTCCGTGGCCATTGAGCAGATGCCCGAAGGTGTCGACATCGGCGAGGCGCGGCAGGTTGCGCAGCGTCAGCGGCTCGTCGGTCAGGAGCGCGCAGGGCATCAGCGTGAGCGCGGCGTTCTTGGCGCCCGAGATGTGGAGGCGGCCGGACAGGCGCTTGCCGCCGCGAATGACGATCTGATCCATGGCGTCTGCCCTAGCGCGCTTCTCGCGGCACGGGAACCGCCATCGGCGCTGTCGAGCGGGTCTAGTTCGTCGGGGCGCGGCGGCGATAGCTCAGCGCTTCGGCGACGTGGACGCGGCCCACGCCGTCGCTTCCCGCCAGATCGGCGAGCGTCCGCGCGACGCGAAGGACGCGGTGATAGCCGCGCGCCGACAGCCGCATCGCCTCGGCCGCCTGCGCCAGCAGCTTGCGCCCCGGCTCGTCGGGCGTCGCCACCGCCTCCAGCAACTTGCCGTCGGCTTCGGCATTGGTTCGCGCGCTGGTGTCGGCGTAGCGCTTCGACTGGACCGCCCGCGCCGCCGCGACGCGCGCCGCGACATCGGCGCTGGTCTCGGCGGGGGGCGGCAGCGTCAGGTCGGCGGCGCTGACCGGCTGCACGTCGACGTGGAGGTCGATGCGATCGAGCAGCGGCCCCGACACCCGCGCCTGGTAATCCGCCGCGCACTTCGGCGCACGGGCGCAGGCGAGCGCCGCGTCGCCGAGGTGACCGCAGCGGCAGGGGTTCATCGCCGCGACCAGCTGGACGCGGGCCGGATATTGAACATGCGCGGCGGCGCGCGCGATGATGATCGTGCCGGTCTCCAGCGGCTGGCGGAGCGAATCGAGCACGGGGCGCTGGAACTCGGGCAGCTCGTCCAGGAACAGCACGCCCAGGTGCGCGAGGCTGACCTCGCCGGGCTTGGCCTTGGCCCCGCCGCCGACAAGCGCCGGCATCGAGGCGCTGTGGTGCGGCGCCCGGTAGGGGCGCTTGCGAAGCAGCTTGCCGCCTTCCAGCTGCCCGGCGACCGAGGCGACCATCGACACTTCGAGCGCCTCGTTCGGCGTCAGGTCGGGAAGGATGCCCGGCAGGCACGCCGCGAGCAGCGACTTGCCCGCCCCCGGCGGCCCGACCATCAGCAGGTTGTGCCCGCCCGCCGCCGCGACCTCCAGCGCGCGCTTGGCGGTCTCCTGCCCCTTCACCTCGACCAGGTCGGGTCCGTGCCACTCCGCCTCGGCGACCGCGCGCTCGGGCGGCGCCAGCAGCTGCACGCCTTTCAGGTGGTTGAGCAGCGCCAGCAGGTCGGGCGCGGCGAGCACTTCGATCCGCCCCGCCCATGCCGCCTCGCCGCCCTGGCTGCCCGGGCAGATCAGCCCCATGTCGTTCGCCGAGGCGTGGAGCGCCGCGAGCAGCACCCCCGGCACCGGCGCCAGCCGCCCGTCGAGCCCGAGCTCGCCGACCACCATGTAACCGCTCAGCGCCTCGGCATCGACGACGCCCATCGCCGCCAGCAGCCCGAGCGCGATGGCGAGGTCGTAATGGCTGCCTTCTTTCGGCAGATCGGCGGGGGAGAGGTTGATGGTGATCCGCTGCCACGGCAGCGCGAGGCCGATCGCCGCGAGCGTCGCGCGCACCCGCTCCTTCGATTCGTTGACCGCCTTGTCGGGCAGGCCGACGACGTTGAAGGCGTTCATGCCCTTGGCGATCATCACCTGGACGTCGACCGTCCGCGCCTCCAGCCCCAGAAACGCCACCGTCGAGACGTGCGCGACCATTCGAAACTTCCCCCCGACCCAGGACACTCATAGCAAATCGTCATCCCGGCGAAAGCCGGGGATGACGGTAGGAATGGGCATGCGCGCCCTCGTCCCCACCCACCTCCGTTCGTGGTGAGCCTGTCGAACCACGTGGCATGCTCCGCCGTCGGAGCGACCACGTCCTTCGACAGGCTCAGGACGAACGGAGGGGTGAGCGCGCCGCCCGGAAGGCCGCTGCCTTGTCCCCGTCATGATCGCTCCATACATCGACGGGGATGCCGGTCCTCGCCCATTATCATCACTGGCGCCGCAGCGAGCCGGTGCGGTTGACCCTGATGGGGGTCGGCTGGATGCTGATCGTGCTTGGGCCGCTGATCGGCGGGCCGTTCCCGGGGCCGTTCGGAGTCATCGGCTTCGTCGCCGGCCTTGCCCTCCTGCTCCAGAACTCGCACTGGGCGCGCAAGCGCTATGTCCGGCTGAAGCGCCGCTGGCCAAAGGCCGGGCACTGGATGGACAGGGGCCTGCGGCGCGGCCCACGCCCCAAGCCGCCGGCCGGCGCGACGGCGGATTGACTTTGTGGCCTCGCGCGGCTAATCCGCCCGCCTGTTTCACGGCCGCTCGCCAAGGGCGGCCGCTTTCAATTCCGGGACCGACACGATGAAGCGCACCTATCAGCCCAGCAAGCTCGTCCGCGCCCGCCGCCACGGCTTCCGCTCGCGGATGTCGACCGTCGGCGGCCGCAAGGTGATCGCCAGCCGTCGCGCCAAGGGCCGCAAGGTCCTCTCGGCCTAAGCCACTTGGCTCTCGCGCGGCTGACCGAGCGGCGCGATTTTCTCGCCGCCAATCGTGGCAAGCGGTTTCCCACACCCGGCTTCGTGCTTCTCGTCCGCCCGCGTGGCGACGGGTCGGAAGTGATTCGCGCCGGCTTCACGGTGACCAAGAAGGTCGGCAACGCCGTCGTCCGCAACCGCCTGAAGCGCCGCTTGCGCGCATTGGCGGCGGACGCGCTTCCCGCTCTCGGCATTCCGGGCGCCGACCATGTCCTGATCGGCCGAAACGACGGGGTCGAGCGCGACTTCGCGCTTCTCGCCGACGAACTGAAGCGCGCGCTGGCGCGGGCGGCGGCGTGATCGCCTGGGTGTTGCAGCGGCTGATCCGGCTGTGGCAGGTCGGGCCGTCGGCGGTGATGACACCGACTTGTCGCTATGCGCCGTCATGCTCGGCCTATGCGGCGGAGGCGGTGGCGCGGCATGGGGCGTGGCGTGGTGTTGTGCTTTCGGCGCGTCGCATCGCGCGCTGTCATCCCTGGGGCGGTTCGGGCTATGACCCGGTGCCTCCCAATCGAAAGAACTCCCCAAGTGAGCGATAGCCGCAATTTGATCCTCGCCGTCGTGCTGTCGGCGCTCGTCCTGCTCGGCTGGACGCTGATCTCCGACCGCTATCTGCCCGCCGCCAACCCGACGCCGCAGACCTATCAGTCGGGCAGGGAAGTGGTGAAGGCCGAGCCCAACGCCGATCCCGCCGCCGACAGCCCGGCCGCGATCCGCGACCGCAAGGCGGTGCTCGCCGAGACGACGCGAGTGACGATCGACACGCCGCGCCTCGCCGGATCGATCAACTTGAAGGGCGCGCGGATCGACGATCTGCTGCTCAAGAACTACCACGAGACGATCAAGAAGGGCTCGCCCAACATCCGGCTGTTCTCGCCGTCGGGCGCGCCCGACGCCTATTTCGCGCAGTTCGGCTGGAGCGGCGCGGGCGTCCCGCCCGCCGACGCCGTCTGGACGGCGAGCGCCACGACGCTGTCGCCGGCCGAGCCGGTGACTCTCAGCTGGACCAGCCCCACCGGCGCGGTGTTCGAGATCGTCCTCGCCATCGACAACGACTTCCTGTTCACCGTGACCCAGCGTGTCGTCAACCGCTCGGGCGCGGCGCTCGCCGTCCGCCCCTACGGCCTCGTCGCCCGCGTCGGCGAATCGAAGGACCCGAGCACCTGGACGACGCACGTCGGCCCGATGGGCGTGTTCAACGACCGCACCAACTACGATGTCGGCTTCAAGGACCTGAAGGAAGGCGCGACGCCGAGCTTCGCGTCGCGCGGCGGCTGGGCGGGCTTCACCGACAAATACTGGCTGACCGCGCTCGTCGCGGCGACCGACGCGCCAGTCGAGGCGCATTTCCGCCACGCCGCCGGGGACCGCTTCCAGACCGATCTCTCCAACGCCTCGGTGACCGTCGCGCCCGGCCGCGCGGGGCAGAGCGTCACCCGGCTGTTCGCCGGCGCCAAGGAAGTGCCGCTGCTCGATCGCTACAAGTCGGCTCAGGGCATCCAGCAGTTCGACAAGGCGATCGACTGGGGCTGGTTCTACTTCATCACCAAGCCGATCTTCTATCTGCTCGATTTCCTGTTCAAGCTGTTCGGCAATTTCGGCGTCGCGATCATGGGGCTGACCCTGATCGTCAAGCTCATCATGTTCCCGATCGCCAACAAGCAATATGCCTCGATGACCAAGATGCGGGTGCTACAGCCGAAGATGAAGGCGCTGCAGGAGCGTCACAAGGACGACAAGGCGCGCCAGCAGCAGGAGGTGATGGCGCTCTACGCCAAGGAAAAGGTCAACCCGCTCGGCGGCTGCCTGCCCATCGTCCTCCAGATTCCGGTCTTCTACTCGCTCTACAAGGTGCTGATGCTGACGATCGAGATGCGTCACCAGCCCTTCGTCGCGTGGATCAAGGATCTGTCGGCGCCCGATCCGCTCACGCCGATCAACCTGTTCGGCCTGCTGCCGTTCACCCCGCCGCACCTGATCTCATTGGGCGTTCTGGCGATCATTCTCGGCATCACGATGTGGATCCAGCAAAAGCTCAACCCGATGCCCGTCGATCCGGCGCAGGCGCAGGTGATGGCGATCATGCCGTGGGTGTTCATGTTCGTGATGGCGAGCTTCGCGGCGGGCCTCCAGCTCTACTGGATCACCAACAACCTCATCTCGATCGGCCAGCAGAAGCTCTTCATGCACCGCTACCCGGTGCCCGCGGCGTGACCCTCGACGACACCGCGAACGAGGCCGACCGCGCCGAGCTGTTCGAATCGGCGAGGAAGCTCTTCGCCGGGCCGATCGCCTTCCTGAAATCGGCCCCGGCGCTCGAGTTCCTGCCCGATCCGGACGTTCCCGAGGTCGCGTTCGCCGGCCGCTCGAACGTCGGCAAGTCGTCGCTCCTCAACATGCTGACCAACCGCACTGGCCTCGCCCGCACCTCGAACACCCCGGGCCGGACGCAGGAGCTGAACCTGTTCGACGTAGGCGAGCCGCTCAAGATGCGCCTCGTCGATATGCCGGGCTATGGCTTCGCCGAGGCGCCGAAGGACGTCGTGCGCAAATGGAAGTTCCTGGTGAACGACTATCTGCGCGGCCGCCCGAACCTGAAGCGCGTCCTGCTGCTGATCGACGGCCGCCACGGGCTGAAGCCCGTCGACCGCGACATCATGGGCCTGATGGACAAGGCCGCGGTTTCCTACCAGCTCGTCCTCACCAAGGCCGACAAGCTCAAGCCCACCGAGTTCGCCAAGATCTTCGCGGCGACCGAGGAGACCGCGCGCACCCACCCCGCCGCCTACCCCGTGCTCCTCGAAACCAGCGCCGCCGACAACCGCGGCGTCGAGGCGCTGCGCGCCGCGGTGCTTGAGGCGATCGGCTAGAAATACCCCTAACCTCCGTTCGTGGTGAGCTTGTCGAACCACGTGGCACGCACGGCGGTGCGGCCTCGTCCTTCGACAGGCCCAGGACGAACGGACTTTGTGAAGGATGCCCAAATGCTCAAGCTCGTCATCGGCAACAAGGCCTACTCCTCCTGGTCGCTGCGCGGCTGGCTCGCGGTCAAGCAATCGGGCCTGCCGTTCGAGGAGATCGTCCACTCGATGTTCGGCCCCGACTGGGACGAGCGCCAGGCGACCGATCCGCTGCTCGCGCCGTCGCGCGGCAAGGTGCCGATCCTGTGGGAGGGCGACAGCGCGGTCTGGGAATCGACCGCGATCATCGACTGGCTCGCCGACCGCGTCGGCCGCGAGGCTTATTGGCCGTTCGACGACACCGCTCGCGCCTTCGCCCGCTCGATCGCCGCCGAGATGCACGCCGGCTTCCAGGCGCTCCGCAGCGAATGCGGCATGAACGTCCGCCGCCATTTCCCCGACTTCGCGGTCTCCGACGCGGTCCATTCCGACATCGCGCGAATCGACGCGCTGTGGAGCGAGGCGCGCACCCGCTTCGGCCAGCACGGCCCCTATCTCTTCGGCGCGTTCGGCGGGGCGGACATCATGTTCGCCCCCGTGGTGACTCGCTTCGTCACCTACGGCCTGCCGCTGTCCGCCACCGCGCGCGCCTATGTCGACACGATGATGGCGAACCCGTTCATGGTCGAATGGCTCGAAGGCGCCAACGCCGAAGAGTGGGTGATCGACAAGTACGAGCTTTAGCCGCCCTCCCTGCGGGAGAGGCCGATCAGTGTGCCGCGCCCCAGCTCGGCCCGGTGCCGATCTCGATGCCGAGGGGGACCGACAGGTCGAGGACCGGGCGGTGGGCGTTCGCCATCACCTCGCGGATGACCTGCGACGCCGGCTCGACCTCGGCGTCGGGAACTTCGAACACCAATTCGTCGTGGACCTGGAGGAGCATTCGCGTGCCGGTCAGGCCCGCGGCCTTCAATGCCGGCGGCACCCGGACCATCGCGCGCTTGATGATGTCGGCGCTGGTGCCCTGGACCGGGGCGTTGATCGCGGCGCGCTCGGCGAACTGGCGCTCGCCGACGATCTTCGAATGGATGAGCGGCATGTGCGCCTTGCGGCCGAACAAGGTGGTGACGAAGCCGTTGGCGCGGACGAAGTCGACCGTCCGCGCCATATAGTCCTTGATGCCCGGAAAGCGCTCGAAATAAGTCTGGATGTAGCGCCCCGCCTCGGCGCGATCGACTCCGAGACGCCCTGCCAGCCCGAATGCCGAGATGCCGTAGATGATCGCGAAGTTGATCGTCTTGGCGTTGCGGCGGAGGTCGGCGAGCGGCACGCCGGCCTCCAGGTCGGCGGCGAACACCTCGCGCGCCGTCAGCTCGTGGATGTCGTCGCCGCGCGCGTAGGCCGCCTTCAGCTCGGGGACGTCGGCGATGTGCGCCACCAGCCTGAGTTCGATCTGGTTGTAGTCGGCGGCCATGATGACGTGGCCGGGCTCGGCGACGAAGGCGTGACGGATGCGGCGGCCCAGCTCGGTGCGGATCGGGATGTTCTGGAGGTTGGGGTCGGTCGATGACAGCCGGCCGGTCGCCGCCACCGCCAGCGCGAAGCAGGTGTGGACCCGCCCTGTCTCGGGATGGATCTGCTGCTGGAGGGCGTCGGTATAGGTCGACTTCAATTTGGTGTTCTGCCGCCAGTCGAGCACCAGCCGGCAGATCTCGTTGCCCTCCCCGGCGAGCTTCTCCAGCACGTTGACGTCGGTCGAATATTGCCCCGACTTGCCGCTCTTGCGGCCACCGGCAAGGCCCAGCCTGTCGAAAAGCACCTCGCCCAATTGCTTCGGGCTGCCGATGGTGAACGGCCCGCCCGCCGCCTCGAAGATCTGGATCTCCAGCTTGGCGATCTCGTCGCCATAGGCCTTCGACAGATCGACCAGCGCCTCGCGCGACACCTTGATGCCCGCAAGCTCCATGTCGGCGACCGCCGGGATCAGCGGCTTGTCGACGGTCTCGTAGACCCGCGTCACCTGCTCGTGCGCGAGGCGCGGCTTGAACAGGTCGTGGAGGCGGATGGTGACGTCGGCATCCTCCCCTGAATACTCCGTCGCCTTGTCGAGCGGCACCTGATCGAAGGTGCATTGCGCCTTGCCCACGCCACACACGTCCTTGAACGACAAGGGCGTGTGCATCAGGTATCTAACGCTCAATTCGTCCATGCCGTGGTTGCCGCGCCCGGCTGAGAGCGCATAGCTCATCAGCATGGTGTCGTCGTAGCCGGCGATCTCGACGCCGTGACGCTTCATCACCATCAGATCGTATTTGAAATTGTGCGCGACCTTGAGCACCGCCGGGTCGCCGAGCAGCGGCCGCAGCCGGTCCAGCGCCACCGCCATCTTCAACTGCGCCACCGGCTCGGCAAGCAGCCCCTCGCCCGAGACGTGAGCCAGCGGGATGTAGCAGGCGAGGCCGGGCTCCAGCGCCAGGCTGATCCCGACGAGCCGGGCGCGCGTCGCGTCGATATGGTCGGTTTCGGTATCGAAGGCGACGCGGCCGCGCCGGTAGGCCTCGCTGATCCACCAATCGAGCCGCGCCTCGTCGATCACCGTCTCGTAGTTGCGGAACGGGATGTCCTGGGCCTCGGGCTCCGGCTCGGGCTGGCTGCCAAGCTTGTTGAGCAGCGACTTGAAGCCGTGCTTCGAAAGGAAGGCGCGGAGCGGCTCATGCTCGGGCTCGGCGAGCGTCAGGCTGTCGATCGGCTCGGGCAGCGGGCAGTCGTGGCATAGCTCGACGAGTTTCCGCGACAACCGCGCCATGTCGGCCTGCTCGATCAGCGATTCGCGCAGCTTCGGCTTCTTGATCTCATGGGCGTGGGCGAGGACGCCCTCGACGTCGCCATATTGCTGGATCAGCTCGGCGGCGGTCTTGGGGCCGATGCCGCGCACCCCCGGCACGTTGTCGACGCTGTCGCCCATCAGCGCCAGCACCTCGCCGACCTGCTCGGGCGGCACGCCGAACTTCTCGATCACCTGGGCCCGCGCGATCCGCTCGTTCTTCATCGTGTCGAGCATGTCGACGCAAGGGGAGACGAGCTGCATCAGATCCTTGTCGGAGCTGACGATGGTGACGTGATAGCCGTTGGCGCACGCCTCGCGGACGTAGGCGGCGATCAGATCGTCGGCCTCGTAGCCCGGCAGCTCCATGCAGGGCACCGAGAAGGCGCGCACCGCGTCGCGGATCAGCGGGAACTGCGGGATGAGGTCCTCGGGCGGCTCGGGCCGGTTCGCCTTGTACTGGTCGTACATGTCGTTGCGAAAGGTCATCTTGCCCGCGTCGAAGATCACCGCGAGGTGAGTCGGCTCGTCGGCGCCGTTCAGCTCCTCGATCAGCTTCCACAGCATCGCGGTGAAGCCATAGACCGCACCGACCGGCACGCCTTCGGGGTTCGAGAGCGGCGGCAGCCGGTGATAGGCGCGGAAGATGAAGCCCGACCCGTCGACGAGGTAGAGGTGCTTCTGCTTTTCGGGAACGGGCACGGGTGCGGTGGCCATGCGCCGATGTAGCAAGGCGGGCGGAGGATTGCGACGACCCTCTTGCCTCACGCCCAGCATCGTCCCCACCCCCAACCCCTCCCCTGAAGGAGAGGGGGGGCCGCCCGCGCTGATCCTCGCCCCTCTCCTTCAGGGGAGGGGTTGGGGTGGGGTCCTGAGCCGGGCGTTCCCCTCAACAGCCCCGTCCGCTAAGCCTCCCTCATGCGCATCACCTCCCGCCTCGCCGACCGCCTCGAACAGCTCATCGCCGTCATCTTCTACGGCTTCCTGTTCGCACGGCTCGTCCAGTCGGGCCTGCCGAGCCTCCAGGTGTGGGCGGTGCTGGTCGCCGACGGCACCATCCTCGCCTTCCTGCTGGTGCGTCGCACGACCGACGGCATCTCGCTCAGCGTCGCCGACTGGCTGGTCGCCGTCGTCGGCACCACCGTCGCGCTGATGATCCGCCCCGTGCAGCCGCCGATCGACGCCGACATCGGGCTCCTCATCATGCTGCTCGGCACCGGAATCGCGATCGCCGCCAAGCTCTCGCTCCGCCGCAGCTTCGGCCTCGTCGCCGCCAACCGCGGCATCAAGGTCGGCGGGCTCTACAGCGTCGTCCGCCACCCGATGTACGCCGGCTACATGGTCAGCCACATCGGCATGCTGCTGCTGCTACCGAGCCTGTGGAACGTCGGCGTCTACGTCGTCTCGTGGACCGCGCTCGCGCTGCGGGTGCGGGCCGAGGAGCGGCTGCTGCTTCGGGACGAAACCTACGCGGCCTATGCGCGCCGCGTCCGATACCGGCTGGTGCCGGGGTTATTCTAAAAAAAGGTCGTCATCCCCGCGAACGCGGGGACCCATGAACACGGTTCATCGAAGATAAGGCGACGCGGCCAAAGCGAACCCGGGATAATCCGTGTTCATGGGTTCCCGCGTTCGCGGGAATGACGAATCGGGATTTTACCCCCAGGGCGCCAGTATCGTGTCGACCGCCTCGGGCAGCTCCTCGGGATAATCCAGCGTGTAGTGCAGCCCCCGGCTCTCCTTCCGCCCCGCCGCCGACTTCACGATCAGCTCGGCGACCGTCACCAGGTTGCGCAGCTCCAGCAAATCGGGCGTCACCCGGAAATTGCCGTAATAATCCTCGATCTCGGCCTTCAGCAGCGCCACGCGGTGCGCCGCGCGCTCCAGCCGCTTGGTGGTGCGGACGATGCCGACATAGTCCCACATGAAGCGGCGAAGCTCCGCCCAATTGTGCGCGACCACCACCTCCTCGTCCGAGTCGGTGACCCGGCTCTCGTCCCACAGCGCGATCGGCGGCACCGGCGGCAGCGCGGGCAGCGCGCGCACGATGTCCTCCGCGGCGCTCTGCCCGAACACCAGGCATTCGAGCAGCGAGTTGGACGCCATGCGGTTGGCGCCGTGGAGGCCCGATTGCGAGACCTCGCCGATCGCATAGAGGCCGGGCAGGTCGGTTCGGCCCGCGAGGTCGATCAGCACCCCGCCGCAGGTGTAATGGGCCGCCGGCACCACCGGGATCGGCTGCGTCGTCGGGTCGATGCCAAGCTCGGTGAGGCGCTTGTAGATCGTCGGGAAATGGTGGGTCACGAATTCGGCGCCGAGGTGCGTCAGGTCGAGCAGGACGTTGTCGACGCCCAGCCGCTTCATCTCATGGTCGATCGCCCGCGCCACGACATCGCGCGGCGCCAGCTCGGCTCGCGGGTCGAAGCGGTCCATGAAGCGCGTGCCGTCGGGCAGCTCCAGCTTGCCGCCCTCGCCGCGCGCCGCCTCGGTGATCAGGAAGTTGCGGACCTCCGGATGGTAGAGGCAGGTCGGATGGAACTGGTTGAACTCCATGTTCGACACCCGGCACCCCGCCCGCCACGCCATCGCGATGCCGTCGCCGGTCGAGCCGTCGGGGTTGGTTGAGTAGAGATAGACCCGGCTCGCGCCGCCGGTCGCCAGCACCGTCGCCTGCGCCATGAAGCGCTCGACCCGCTTGGTCTGACGGTTGAAGGCATAGAGCCCGTGGCAGCGCCGCGCGCCGTGGCCGCCCTCGACATGCTTGTCGGTGATGAGATCGACCGCGACCCGGTCGGTGTGAAGCGCGATATTGGGATGCGCCTTCGCCGCCTTCTCAAGCGCTTCCTGCACCGCCCAGCCGGTGGCGTCGTCGACGTGGACGATGCGCCGCGCGCTGTGCCCGCCCTCGCGCGTCAGGTGGAAGGGCGTCAGCTCGCCCGGGTTGAACGGTACGCCCAACTCCGCGAGCCGCAGCACCGCCGCCGGCGCGTTCTCGACAACGAACTCGACGGCCTTGCGGTCGTTGAGCCCCGCGCCCGCCACCATCGTGTCCTCGATATGGCTCTCGAAGGTGTCGCCCTCCTCCAGCACCGCCGCGATCCCGCCCTGCGCCCAGGCTGTCGACCCCGCCCCGAGCCCGCCCTTCGACAGCACCGCCACCTTGCAATGGTCGGCGAGATTGAGCGCCGCGGTCAGCCCCGCGGCGCCCGAGCCGATGATCAGGACGTCGGCCTGCTCAGCCACCGATCGCCCCCGATCGCGTCAGCGCCAGGAACACGTCCTCGAGGTCGGGCTCCCTTGTCGAAACATCGACCACGCCGATGCCCGCCTCAGCCAGCGCGTGGAGGATCGCGCCCGCCTGCGTGACGCTCCGGTCATAGGTGATCGCCAGCCGCCGGGCGTTCTGCAGCTCGACCGCGCCGTGCGCGATCGGCGGCGCGGCGGTCAGGTCGCGGTCGGTCGTCACCATCAGCACCTTCTGCTGCGCCGAATCGAGCAGCGTGCCCGTCTCGTCGTTGGCGACGACATGCCCCTTGTCGATGATCGCGATTCGGTCGCACAGCATCTGCGCCTCTTCCAGATAATGCGTCGTCAGCACCACCGTCGTCCCGCCGGCGTGGAGCTCGCGGACGTAGCTCCACAATTGCTGGCGAAGCTCGATGTCGACTCCGGCGGTCGGCTCGTCGAGGATCAGGATCGGCGGGTTGTGGACCAGCGCCTTGGCGACCAGCAGCCGGCGCTTCATGCCGCCCGACAGAGTCCGCGCATAGGCCCGCGCCTTGTCCTCCAGCCCCAGCGCGCGGAGGATCTCCATCGTCCGCCGCTCCTTCTTCGGCACCGCGTAGAGCCCGGCCTGAAGCTCCAGCACCTCGAAGGGCGTGAAGAAGGCGTCGAACACGATCTCCTGCGGCACGATGCCGATCGACGCCTTGGCGTTCCTCGGGTGCGCGTCGATGTCGAACCCCCAGATGCTGGCGCTCCCGCCGGTCTTGTTGACCAGCCCCGCGAGGATGTTGATCGTGGTCGACTTGCCCGCGCCGTTCGGCCCGAGCAGCCCGAACATCGAGCCGCGCGGAATCTCCAGCGAGATCGAGTGCAGCGCCCGCTTGCCGCCGGCATAGGTCTTGTCGAGGTCGCGGATCGAGATCGCCGACTGGGTCATGCGGAGGCGATAGCCTTTCCAAGGCCGCGCCCGCAATGCTAAGCGCCGCGCATGCCGATCCCACCGCCCGAGACCATCACCGTCGATTCCACGCGCATCGCCTGCGACGGCGACGAAGGCCCCCTCGGCCACCCCCGCGTCTGGCTCCAGATGGGCGCCGACGGCCAGGTCGACTGCGGCTACTGCGACCGGAGATTCGTGTTGCGCGAGGGCGCGGCTGTGGGCGACGGGCACTGATTCAGGAGCTAGTCGCGCCAAGGCTCCATTTCGGATCAAAAAGCGTCTTGCGGGTCCTTCGTAAAGGCATAGCCTCGTCGCGGGGACTGCAGGGGGAATATATGCGACTGAAGCTTCTATGCGCCGCCGTGCTTCTTGCGGGGCCAGCAAGCGGGACACCGGTAGCGACAAAGGCCAGCGACGACTTTTGCAGCAAGGACAATCCCGCCGTTGCGCGACGGCTGGGCGGCATGGTGTCTCTCGCCGATTGCTGGAAGAGCGGGCTTCCAATCGGCGACTATTATACGAAGTGGCGCGTTAAAATGATCGCGACCGAGCCGGGCGACTTCTTCCGGGACTATGAAGGCGAGAAACGAGGCACTGTCGCCCGCCTTCTATCCGGAAGAACCCGGTCGACCGTTGTCGCCTTGAAGCTTCATGTTACCGAGCCTTCGCTCGATTTCAGCATCCCGCTAATGGCGATCAATTACGAAGACAAGATCGGCAACGGCCTATCTTACGTCACGACTGTTTCAGATTCGAACGCCGATCAGCCTTACTTCAGGTTAACCGCCACCACAATGACGGCGCTGACATTGTCGGCGAGCTCGACGCGAAATGCCGATACACCAATGGCGGCCCGTACGCTCGGCGCGGTCCAGGCCGCGCTAAGCGTCGTTGCGCCTCAATCCACGTTGATTACGACATTTAGCAAAGAAGCATCTTCGCGGATGTCCTCGGCCATCGATAGTACCATCGCGTCGCTGTTTTCCGAAGCAAAGTCCGAAACGTTGACGATCAGCAAGCCGTTGGAGTCTTGGGACCGAGATTCTCGGATGATTGTTCGAGTCGACTTGCCCAATGACGTTCGGCTGCGGAAGAAGGATAGGCTGCGCCATCAGCACACCGATGGCACCCGACAGGCGAGTGACCCCGATGTGGTTGACCATGCCCAGCTTTATTTCGAAGTAACCTTGGCCTGCCCCCGGCCATCGATCTTTTATGCGACAGATGTCTGTCCGAGGGGCGCAGCCAAAACCGAAGCGCCAGCCGATTTGCTCGCTCAGCTGAAGGCGAATGTTACCGCTCCTGCGGTTCTGAGCTTTGACCTAAGCCCCGGAAAGACGCTCCGCCAGCACATCTCAAGTCGCGACTTCTTTCTGAACTTCCTGCGCGACTTGCCTCAGGGAAAGTGGACAAAAGAGACACGCAATCGCTTGTCGGCTTTCTGTGATGCGATTTCGACCGAGCTGCGAACGGTGGGCTTTTCGACGCTCGACTCCAAGATTGGAACTTGGGCGATCATTTCCGGGATGGGCGATTTGGCCTCGATCCGGGATGGGGCTGGCGATCAGAATGTTTCGCGGACTTGCAGCGCGGCAAGGCCGGCTGCCGACTGGCTCTATAGCCCGCCTGCGACTTAGGAGCTGGTTTGAGGGAGCTGGTCCCCTATATTGCGAGCGATGACCCATCTCGACCCCGCGACGCTCTTCACCCGCCACACCGAGCTCGACCCCGCCCGCGTCGACCGGCTCGTCGATGAGGCGTTGAAGGGCCGCGACGACGGCGAGCTCTATCTCCAGTACATTGCCAGCGAGAGCTTCGCGTTCGACGACGGGCGGCTGAAGGCGGCGACCTTCGACACCAACCAGGGGTTCGGCCTGCGCGGCGTCGCCGGCGAGACCACCGCCTACGCCCACGCCAACGAGCTCTCCGAAGCCGCGATCCGCCGCGCCGCCGAGACCGTCGCGGTGGTCCGCGCCGGGCATGGCGGCACGCTGGCGCTGGCACCCGCGCGCACCAACCGGCAGCGCTATATCGCCGACGACGTGCTGTCGGCGGTGCCGTTCGCGAAGAAGGTCAAGCTGCTGCAGGACATCGACGCCGCGGCGCGCGCCCGCGACCCGCGCGTCGTGCAGGTGTCGGCGAGCCTGCGCGCCTCGTGGAGCGTCGTCGAGATCGTCCGGCACGACGGCTTTCGCGCCCGCGATGTCCGCCCGCTCGTCCGCCTCGACGTCCAGATCGTCGTCGAGAAGGACGGGCGGCGCGAGACCGGGCATCATGGCATCGGCGGCCGCTATCTCTACGACCGGCTGTTCGAGCCCGCGACCTGGGAGCGCGCGATCGACATCGCGCTCGCCCAGGCCGTGGTGAACCTCGACGCGGTCGCCGCCCCGGCGGGCGAGATGACCGTCGTGCTCGGGCCGG
>CAXTKD010000018.1:0-63123 GCA_964244885.1 uncultured Sphingomonadaceae bacterium
TCGACCTGTTCGACGTCGCCGAAATCTTCAAGACCACGCCCTATATCGCCGACCTCAAGCCCGGCGGCCGTTATGTCGCGAAGGACATGTACGAGGCGGGCGGCATCTACATGCTGATGAAGACGCTGCATGCGGAGGGGCTGCTCCACGGCGACTGCATGACCGTCACCGGCAAGACGCTCGCCGAGAACATCGACGAGGTGACGTGGAACCCCGACCAGAAGGTGATCTACGACGCGCGCACGCCGATCAGCCCGACGGGCGGCGTCGTCGGCCTCACCGGCTCGCTCGCCCCGGAGGGCGCGATCGTCAAGGTCGCAGGCATGCACGTGCTGCAGTTCGAAGGCCCGGCGCGGGTGTTCGACTGCGAGGAGGACTGCTTCGCCGCGGTCGAAGCGCGGGACTACCAGGAGGGCGAGGTCCTGATCATCCGCTATGAAGGCCCCAAGGGCGGGCCGGGCATGCGCGAGATGCTGTCGACCACTGCCGCGATCTATGGCCAGGGCATGGGCGACAAGGTCGCGCTGATCACCGACGGACGGTTTTCCGGCGCGACGCGCGGATTTTGCATCGGCCATGTCGGCCCGGAGGCGGCCGAGGGTGGGCCGATCGGGCTGATCCAGAACGGCGACCGCATCCGCATCGACGCGGAAGCCGGGACCATCGACCTGCTGGTTCCGGACGAGGTGCTGGCCGCCCGCCGCGCCGTTTGGACGCCGCGCAAGACAGACTACCAGTCGGGCGCCCTCTGGAAATACGCCCAACTGGTCGGCCCCGCCCGCGCCGGCGCGGTGACGCACCCGGGCGCCGCCGCCGAGACGCATGTCTACGCGGATATCTAGCGATCTCTCGCCCCTCCCCTTCAGGGGAGGGGATGGGGGTGGGGGCCATCCGCGCGCTCTGAGTCTGGCCCCGGTCCCCCACCCCAACCCCTCCCCTGAAGGGGAGGGGCTATGACATCGCCCATCGTCACCGCCGCCGAGATGCGCGCGGCCGAGGCCGCCGCCATCGCCTCCGGCACCTCCGCCGACACCCTGATGCAGCGCGCCGGCGAGGCCGCCGCCCGCGCCATCGCCGCCTATGCCGGCCCGGCCCCGGCGCTCGTCTTCTGCGGCCCGGGCAACAACGGCGGCGACGGCTATGTCGTCGCCCGCGAACTCGCCGCGCTCGGCTGGCCCGTCCGCGTCGCGACGCTTGAAAGCCCGACAACCGAGACCGCCAAGAAGGCCGCGAGCCGCTGGGCTGGCCCCACCGAACCCCTCGGCCCGGGTACCGCCCCCGCGCCGATCCTGATCGACGCACTGTTCGGCATCGGCCTCACCCGCCCGGTCGATGCGCCCGACCTCCTCCGTCTCGGTCGTCTTGCTTACATCCGCATCGCCATCGACCTCCCTAGCGGCGTCTCGACGGACAATGGCGCGCTCCTCTCGCCGCCCATCGCCTGCGACCTCACCATCACCTTCGGCGCCCTGAAGCCGGCGCACGTCCTCCATCCCGCCGCCGCCTTCATGGGCCGCGTCGTCGTCGCCGACATCGGCACCGCGCACGCCTCCACCCTAACCACCATCGCGCCGCCCGAGCTGCCGTCGCTCGCCCCGACCGCGCACAAGTTCGAGCGCGGCCATGTCGCGGTGCTCTCCGGCCCGTTCCACGCCACCGGCGCCGCGCGCCTGTCTGCCGCCGGCGCGGCGCGGATCGCGGGCTATGTGACGGTCCTGTCCTCCGGCAGCGCGCTCGCCGCCAACGCCGCGCATTTGACCTCGACTGTCCTCCGCCGCGCCGACACGCCCGAGCAGATCGCCGCCGCGCTCGCCAAGGTCGACGCCGTCGTCGCCGGCCCCGGCCTCGGCGACGACCGCGACAAGCTCCTCGCCGTGCTCGGCACCGGCAAACCGGTGGTCCTCGACGCCGACGCCTTCACCCTGTTCGCCGACACGCCCGACGCCCTGTTCGCCGCGATCCAAGCCCCCGCCGTCCTCACCCCGCACGAAGGCGAGTTCGTCCGCATGTTCGGCGCGCTCCCCGGCAGCAAGATCCACCGCGCCCGCGCCGCCGCCGCGCGGGCCGGCGCGGTGGTCGTGCTCAAGGGCGCGGACACCGTCGTCGCCGCGCCCGATGGCCGCGCCGCCGTCAACCGCGACGCCCCGCCGAGCGTCGCAACCGCCGGCTCGGGCGACGTGCTGAGCGGCGTCATCGCGGCGCTCCTCGCGCGCGGCCTGAGTCCCTTCGACGCCGCCTGCGCCGGTGTCGCGCTCCACAGCCGCGCCGGCCGGCGCGCTGGCCCCGGCCTGATCGCCGACGACCTGCCGCGCTTCCTGTGAGCAGCCCTGTCATCCGGCTCGCCTCGCGCGGCGACGGCGTCACCGCGGACGGCCGCTATCTCTCCGGCGTCGCCCCGGGCGACGTCGTCGAGGACGACGGCACGATCACCCCGGGGACGCACCGGGCGCTGCCGCCCTGCCGCCACTTCCCCGAATGCGGCGGCTGCCAGATGCAGCACGTCGACGACGCGGCCTATGCCGACTTCGTCACCGGCCGCATCGTCCACGCCATCAACGCCGCGGGTGTCGACATCGGCACCCTCGAGCCCGTCCACCTCTCCCCGCCGCGCACCCGCCGCCGCGCCTCGCTCCGCGCGCTCCGCCGCGGCAGGACGCTCATCCTCGGCTTCAACAGCGAGCGCAGCCACGAGATCGTCGACATGCTGGAATGCCATGTCCTGCGCCCGGATCTGTTCGCGCTCGTCGCCCCGCTCCGCGCGCTGATCGGCGGCCTCCTCAAGGACAAGCAGGCGGCGGGCGTGCTTCTGACCGCGACCGAGGCCGGCCCCGACGTCCTCCTCACCAACATCGACCCGCGCCCCTTCGCCGCCGCCGAGGCGCTGGCGCTGTTCGCGAGCAGCCACAGCCTCGCGCGCCTGTCGGTCGAAACCCCCGCCGGCATCGAGACCGTCGCCGAGGCGCAGCAGCCGATCGTCCGCTTCGGCGGCGTCCCCGTCGCGCTGCCGCCCGCCGCCTTCCTCCAGGCGACGGTGGACGGAGAGGGCGCTCTCCAGGCCGCCGTCGCCGCGATCACCGAGAGGACAGCGCGGGTCGCCGACCTGTTCTGCGGCCTCGGCACCTTCGCGCTGCCCGCCGCGTCTTCGGCCAAGGTCTACGCCGCCGACGCCGCGCGCGACGCCGTTGCCGCGCTCGACTCCGCCGCGAAGCGCTCGGGAAAGCCGCTCGCCACCGCGCACCGCGACCTCTTCCGCCGCCCACTGACCGCCGCCGAGCTTGGCGCCTTCGACGCCGTCATCCTCGACCCGCCGCGCGCCGGCGCAGTCGCTCAGGTCGCGGAGCTGGCGCGCTCGACCGTGCCGCGCATCGCCTACGTCTCGTGCAATCCCAACACCTTCGCGCGCGATGCCGCGGTGCTCTCCGCCGCCGGATACCGGCTGGAGCGCCTGTGGCCGGTCGGCCAGTTCCGCTGGTCCACCCACGTCGAACTGGTCGCCGCCTTCGTCCGGTGACGTTTTTACGACAAGTCAGTTGCAGTTAATCCCGGCGCGTCTAAGCTGCACTGCAGCAACAGCGATACCGGGGGGTGCCGCCATGTTCGTAGCGTCTGGTCTGACACGCGGGTCCGCCGTTCCGGCGGTCGTTCTGATGATGGGCAATCCGGCGCTCGCCGCCGCCCGCATCATCTTCCTCGAATGCGAGATCGACGCGCCGGTCGAAACGGTGTTCGCCGCCTGGGCCGACCAGATCGCCGGCGAAGGCCAGCACATCATCGCGCAGGACACCCACGCGCTCCTCACCGTGGAATGGGCGCTGCCGACCCCCGCGCTCCACCGCCACCGCACCAGCCTGACACTGACCTTCGAGCGCCGCGGCTCCGCGCGGACCACCATGACGATCACCCACGCCGGCTTCGGCAAGGGCGAGGCGTGGGACGAGGCGCTCGCCTGGTTCGCGCAGGGGTGGCCGGCTGTGGCGGCGGAGATGAAGGCGGCGATCGAGGCGGGGCAGTAATTCCCTCGCCCGCCTGCGGGAGAGGGCGACTCGCGGCAGCGAGCGGGGTGAGGGAAAGCTCTGACTCCGGCGCTGCTCGCGCTGTCGCGCTTCGCCCCTCACCCCAACCCTCTCCCGCAAGCGGGAGAGGGAGATTCTAAAACACCACCATCCCCGCATGCACCGTCAGCGCGAGCAGCGCCAAGGTGCTCAGTGCGAACAGCGCGAAGCGGAAGCGGATGATGTTCACCGTGCCTTGCACGAGGCTGTGGAGGATGCGCAGGAGCGCATAGGCCCAGGCCAGCTCGGCATTCAGTCCGCCGCCCGCGCCCAGCACCGCCAGGGTCAGGCAGATCGCGTAGAACAGCGTCGGCTGCTCCATCAGGTGGATGTAATTGTGCGCCTTCCACTGCGTCGCGTGGGGCAGCACACCGTCGAGTCCGCCCGGCTTGCTGCCGCGCGCCCGGCCGAGATCGATGCCCGCCGCCTTCATCGCGGGCAGCCGTGTTGCGACCATCCAGACCAGCACGAGAAGCGACCAGGCGACGAGCATGACCACCGGCTGCAGGATATTCAGTTCCATCGAAGGCTTCCCCCAAAAAGGGCAGAAATCTGCGCCCGGCCCGATCGTTCCTCAATCGAAACGAAGCCGGGCGTCAGCCTGCCGCCCGCGAGTCGAAGGCGCGCCGCGCCGCCTCGATCCGCTCGAGATTTGCCGCCGCCCACGACCACACGCCGCAAAAGGCGTCGCTCAGCGTGTTGCCGAGCGGGGTCAGTCGGTACTCGACGCGCGGCGGGATGACGGGGTGGATCGTCCGCACGACCAGCCCGTCGCGCTCCATCGCGCGCAGCGTTTGGGTCAGCATCTTCTGGCTGATCCCTTCCACCAACCTGCCGATCTTCGTGAAGCGCAGCTCGCCGTTCTCCTCGAGCACCTCGAGGATCAGCAGCGTCCACTTGTCGGCGACGCGGCCAATCACCTCGGTCACCAGCGCCTCGACGCGGGGGTCGATCTCTTGCGGGTAGGTGTGGGCGGCCTCGGTCACGGTATCACTCTCTTTTGGGTAAGTATGATTATTTCGGGTGCCTTCTTCCGTTCCGATCGTATCGGCCTAGATCGGCTCCGGCAACACACACGGAGAGACGTTCATGAAGACCAGCGGCAACACCATCCTCATCACCGGCGGCGGTTCGGGCATCGGCGAGGCGCTGGCGCATCGCTTCCACGACGCCGGCAACACTGTCATCGTCGCGGGTCGCCGGCAAGAGGCGCTCGCCGCCGCCGCCGCGGGCCGCGCCAACATCCATGCGATGACGCTCGACATCGACAGCGCCGAGGGGGTCGCGGACTTCGCGCGCCGCCTCCTCGCCGAGCACCCGGCGGTCAACGTGCTGATCAACAATGCCGGGATCATGCGCTACGAGGCGTTCGGCGCGAAGCGCGACCTGGCCGAGGCGGAGGCGATGATCACGACCAACCTGCTTGGTCCCATTCGCCTGACCGATGCGCTGATCGATCACCTCGCCGCGCAGGCCGACGCGGCGATCGTCAATGTCAGCTCGGGGCTGGCGTTCGTGCCGCTGGTCTCGACTCCCACCTACTCGGCGACCAAAGCCGCGATCCACTCCTACACCCTGTCGCTGCGCGAGGCCCTGAAGGGGCGGGTCGAGGTGATAGAACTGGCGCCGCCGGCGGTTCAGACCGGGCTGACGCCTGGCCAGGAAAGCCGCGAGGGCTATCAGCCGCTCGCGGCGTTCGCGGACGAGGTCATGGCGCTGTTCGGGCAGGCGCCGACCCCGGCCGAGATTCTGGTCGAGGCGGTCAAGCCGCTTCGCTTCGCCGAGGCGAACGGCCAGCTCGAGGCGACCATCGCGATGGTCGCCGAGTTCGCCAAGCCGAACCCCTGACCAGTAAAAGCGGCGGCCGGGGCGACCCGGCCGCCCTTTCCGTCAGTCGAACGATGCGCCCCAGCGGCGCTTGATGCGGTCCTTCCACAGCCCGCGGTGATAGGCATCGCTCGCCAGCAGCGGCATCACCGAGCCCGCTTCCGCGAACACCATCTGCTCGATGCCGGTGTTGACCTTGCCCCAGCTCGCCGCTTCTTGGAGCGTCGAGGAGGAGCAGGCGCCGTCGCGCACGTCCGCCACAGTGATCTGCACGGCGTATTTGTGCACCTGCACGTCGTCGTGGCCGAGGATTTCGGCGCAGACGACGGTGTCCTGGATGAAGTTCTTCGGCACGCCGCCGCCAATCATCAGCAGGCCCGTCGTCCCCGCCTCGATCTTGATCTCGGTGAGCTCGCGAAAGTCGGCGATGGCGTCCAGCACCATGTAGGGCTTTCCCAGCTTCATGCGATCGACCTGGTGCTTGACGAGCCCGAAGCCCGCCGACGAGTCGACGAACGCCGGGCAGAAGATCGGCACGTCATGCTCGTAGGCGAGCTTGACGAGGCTGTTGTCCTTCTTGCCGTGTACGGTGAGATACTTGCCCATCTCGCGGATGAACTCGCGGCTCGAATAGGCGCGCGGCTCCAGCGTCTCGGCGATCTCGAAGATCGTGTGGTCGACGTGCTGGAGCTGCTCCTCGTCGATATAGGTGTCGTAGATCCGGTCGATCAGCAGCGAGCGGAGCGTATCGTCGTCCGGCACCTCGAGCGCCTGATAATGCTTGTGGCCGAGCCCTTCGAAGAAATCCATGTCGACGATGGTCGCGCCGGTGGCGACGACGCCGTCGATCATGTTGTTGCGCAGCAGCTCGGCATAGAGGTCCATGCAGCCGCCGGCGCTGGTCGATCCCGCGATCACCAGGAAGATCGTACAGTCCTTGTCGGCCAGCATCTGGTTGTAGATGTCCGTGGCGCGGCCGAGGTCGCGGCTGGTGAAGCTCATCTTCTTCATCGCGTCCACAATCGGCCGCGCGTCGAACTTGGTGATGTCGATATGCTCGACGGTGGTCGAGAGCAGCTCGGCCTTGCGGGTGTCGTTGATCGCGGTGGTCATGTTTCAAATCTCCAGTTCGAAAGCTGGCCCGGCGCTCCGAAGAACGCCGCCCGCGGCCGGAGTGTCCGGCGCCGAACGGGTAATTCCCTCGCCCGCTTGCAGGAGAGGGAGGGGCCCAGCGAAGCTGGGAGGGTGAGGGGACGGCGGCGCCGCTCGCGCTGCGCGCGTCGCCCCTCACCCCAACCCTCTCCCGCAAGCGGGAGAGGGAGCTTTAGGTTAGTTCGACTTCAACCGCGTGACATTCGAACGCACGGGCTCAACCTCGACTTCGCCGTACACCGTCGCCATCGGCTCGTCGGTAACGATATGCGTTTCCTGCTCGCCGAAGCCATTGAACTTCGTCCGCATTGCCGCACCATAGGCGCCGAGCATCCCGACCTCGAGATAGTCGCCGGCCTGGACGTCGCCCGGCAGCTCGAACGGCCCGCGCATGAAGTCCATGTCGTCGCAGGTCGGGCCGTAGAAGCTGAACTCCATCGGCCGGGTGTGCGATTCCGGCTCGCGCAGCAGCGAGACCGGAAAGCGCCAGTCGACATGCGCCGCATCGAACAGCGAGCCATAGGCGCCGTCGTTGATGTACAGCACGTCGCCGCGCCGCTTCTCCACCCGCACCAGCACGCTGGCGTATTCGGCGGAGAGGGCGCGGCCGGGCTCGGCCCACAGCTCGGCGCTGTAGGAGATCGGCAGCGCCTCGAAGGCGCGGTGGATGACCTCGAAATAGGCCTCGATCGGCCCCGGCTCCATGCCCGGGTAGATCGACGGAAAGCCGCCGCCGACATCGACGACGTCGACGGTGACGCCCGCCATGACGATCGACGCCCGGACCATCGCCATCGCTTCGGAGTAAGCCTGCGGGCTCATCGCCTGGCTGCCGACGTGGAAGCAGACGCCGAGCGCGTCCGCCGCCTGCCTTGCAGCGAGCAGCAGCGACGGCGCCTCGTCGGTGCTCGCACCGAACTTCGACGCGAGGCTCAGCTTCGAATGCGCCGAGGACACGCGGAGGCGGACGCAGAGCGTCAGGTCGGTCGCCGCGTCGGTCGCCGCGACGATCTTCTCCAGCTCCTCATGCGTGTCGAGCGAGAAGGTGCGCACGCCCATCTGATAGGCCTCGGCGATCGCCTCCGGGCTCTTCACGGGGTGCATGAAGCACAGCGTCGCCTCCGGCAGCGTCTCGCGGACGAGGCGCACTTCGGCGATCGAGGCGACATCGTAATGCGTGATGCCGTTCTCGAACAAAACCTTCAGCAGGTCCGGCGAGGGATTGGCCTTCACCGCATACATCGTCAGCCCCGGAAACTTCTCCGAAAAGAAGCGGGCTGCACGCGCTGCGGCATGCGGACGAACGAGCGTGACCGGCTGTGACGGTCGCAGGGCGGTTGCTAGCCCCAGCGCGTTATTGTGCTTGTGCAATTCAAGGGACCTCCAAGGGGCGGTTGACACCAACGCTGCCTTGCGTTTGGAAGTCCTCTCATGGGGCAGCGGCGCGCTACATAGGATCCGCAGCCCCCCATGTAAAGGCTTTTTGACCCCCGCGAATTGTTACAAAAGCCCTTGACCCTCAACAGCTTGCGCCAGGTCGTTTCAGAGGAGCGCCAGAGTGGTTTTGACAAGTGTCGGCAGGGACGACGTGAAAGTCGCGGCGCGGCGGATTTTCGGGCAGGCGGTGCGCACGCCACTGCTCCGCAGCGACGCGCTGGACGAGGCGACGGGGGCCCGAGTCTTCCTGAAGCCCGAGTGCCTGCAGCGCACCGGGTCGTTCAAGTTTCGCGGCGCCTACAACCGACTGTCGGCTTTGTCGCCGGGCGAACGCGAGGGCGGGGTGGTCGCCTATTCGTCGGGCAACCACGCGCAGGGCGTCGCGCTGGCGGCGAAGCTGCTCGGCATTCGCGCCGCGATCATCATGCCGTCGGACGCGCCGGCGATCAAAGTGGCGGCGACTCGCGGCTACGGCGCCGAGGTCATCCTCTACGAGCGCCTGACCGAGAAGCGCGAGCTGATCGGCGGCAGGCTGGCGGCAGAGCGCGGCGCGACCGTCGTGCCGCCGTTCGACGACCCGTACATCGTCGCGGGGCAGGGGACGGCCGGGCTGGAAGCGGCGGAGGACTTGGAGGCGCTCGGGCTGACCGCCGACGTGGCGGTGGTGCCGTGCGGCGGCGGCGGCTTCAGCAGCGGCGTCGCGCTGGGGCTTGACGCGCCGGTCGTCGCGGTCGAGCCCGAAGGCTATGACGACGTCGTGCGCTCGCTGGCGGCGGGCCACCTGCTGCCGGTCGATACTCCCGGCCCGACGATCTGCGACGCGCTCCAGACTCTGGTCAGCAGCGACCTGACCTTCGGCATCCTCCACGCCCGCCGCGCGAAGGGCGTGGTAATCGGCGAAGCGGCGGTGCTGCGCGCGATGCGCTTCGCGTTCGAAAAACTGAAGCTGGTGGTGGAACCCGGAGGCGCGATCGCGCTGGCCGCGGCGCTGGAGGGCGCGGTCGATTTGAACGGCAAGACCGCCGTGGTCGTCCTGTCCGGCGGCAATGTCGATCCGACGGTCTTCGCCAGGTGCTTGGACTCGCTGTAATCCGATCGGAGAAACTGGCTCAGGCCGCCGCGACCTTCCGCCCCGTGCGCGTCTCATAATCGCGCAGGATCCCGCTCAGATCCGCCGCCGCGCAGGCGACCTTGTCGCCCAGGCGGCGAAGCGCGGCCGCATGATAGCCGGCGTCGCGGCCGCTGGACCCCGCGGTACCGGCATCCATCAGCGCGTCGAGCAGCCCGACCGAAGTGTCGAGCGCTTCGCTCTCGATATCGACCAAAGCCCAGACGTCAGTCATGCGCGGCTCCTCCATGTGATCGAGAGGAGTGTGCCACGCCCCGCTTAACGCCGGGTAAAGGCCGCGCTAGAAGCTCGAATGACTTCAACCGCTTCGATCTTGCTCTCGCTCGGCGTCCTCGCCGCGCTCCTGCTGATCGGTGCGGGCGCATTCGCGCTCCGCAAACCCGCGGAGCGCAAGCGCGGCGCGCTGATGATCGTTGCGGGTCTGGTGACGCTCGTGAATGTCTGGCTCTACACCATGCCGGTGTAGCAACCTCAAAGATAAAACCCGCTCATCCCGAGCGAAATAGAGGGACGCAACGACTCTCCGTGCGTCCCTCGATTTCGCTCGGGATGAGCGGCTCAGAGAATTCTAGCGCGGCCTTTTCGCCGGCGTCGTGCGCTCGCGTGTCGTCGTATCGGCGGTTGTCGATGTGGTCACGCCCGGCGCCGCAGTGGTGTCGGTATCGGTCGTCCCCTCAGCGCGAAGCGTTGTAGAGCGGCCATTGGAGGCGGAGGTCGTGGTTGTCGTGCCGATCCGGTTGTCGCGGCTCGTGCCGACCGTGCTGGTGCTCGCGCCCACGGTGCCCGGCGCCGACAAATTGGAATCCATCGTGCCGACGGTTCCTACCGTGCCGACCGTGCCGCTCATCGTGCCGGCCGTACCGACTGTGCCAACGGGGGCGCTCGTGACGCCGGTGGTGACGCTGCCCATCGTCGTGGTCTGAGCGGCGGCGCCGGTGGCCGTCAACAGCGCGGCTGCGAAGATCATGGTACGCATTTTACTCTCCTGAGGTGTTGGAGAGAGAACCGACGCCGACGCCTAAGGCTCCGTCAATGCGAGCGGGTCAGCGCGCGCATCGCCCGGTCCAGCCCGTCCAGCGTCAGCGGAAACATCCGGCCTTCCATTAGGGTCTTCAGCATTTGGATCGACGCGCCATGCTCCCAGTGCGTTTCGGGGATCGGGTTGAGCCAGACCGAGCTGTGGTAGACGCCGAGCATCCGCTGCATCCACACCGCGCCCGCCTCCTCGTTCCAATGCTCGACCGAGCCGCCGGGCATGTTGATCTCGTAGGGGCTCATCGAGCCGTCGCCGACGATCACCAGCTTGTAGTCGTGCGGATATTTGTGGAGCACGTCGAAGGTCGGGGTGCGCTCGGCGAAGCGCCGGCGGTTGTCCTTCCACACGCCCTCGTAGATGCAATTGTGGAAGTAGAAGAATTCCAGGTGCTTGAACTCGGACGAGGCGGCCGAGAACAATTCCTCACAAAGCCTGATGTGCGGGTCCATCGATCCGCCGACGTCGAGGAATAGCAGCACCTTGACCGCATTGTGCCGCTCCGGCCGCATCACGATGTCGAGATAACCTTTTCGCGCCGTGCCGCCGATCGTCGCGCCGAGGTCCAGTTCGTCCGCGGCGCCGGTGCGCGCGAAGCGCCGCAACCGCCTGAGCGCGACCTTGATGTTGCGGGTGCCGAGCTCGCGCGTCGCATCGAGGTTCCTGAACTCGCGCTTGTCCCACACCTTGATCGCGCGCTTATGCCTGGACTCGCCGCCGATGCGGACGCCTTCGGGGTTGTAGCCGCCGTTGCCGTAGGGCGAGGTGCCGCCGGTGCCGATCCACTTGTTGCCGCCCTGGTGCTTGCCCTTCTGCTCCTCGAGCCGCTTCTTCAGCGTCTCCATGATCTCGTCCCACGAGCCGAGCGAATTGATCTTCTCCATCTCCTCAGGCGACAGGAATTTCTCGGCGACCGCCTTCAGCCAGTCCTCGGGAATCTCGGCGTTTTCCTCGGCGAAGCTCGACTCGAGCCCCTTGAACACCTTTGCGAACACCTGGTCGAAGCGGTCAAGCAGCCCCTCGTCCTTCACATAGGCGGCGCGGGCGAGATAATAGAACTCCTCGACCCGCCGCTCGATCACGCCGGCCTCCAGCGCCTCCAGCAACGTCAGATGCTCCTTCAGCGAAGCCGGAATCTTGGCGGCGCGAAGCTCTTCGAGGAAGTTCAGGAACATCACGCCACCGTAGCGGAGGATTGCGCGCCGCGCCAAACTAGCCAAATAGCTCAGCTAAGGAGCGGGCGAATGTCTCTCGACGACCAGATCATCGAAACCCCCGATGGCCCAATTACCTGGGCCGAGTGGAAGAAGAAGAACCGCGTCCAGGTGCCGTCGCGCCGCACCAAGGGCAAGGACCTGCCCGTCAAGGTGAAGCGCTTTACCGAAACGCCTTAGGCTCACGTATTCAGCACAAGCGTCGCTGCCGCCATGAGCCCGACGATCGCGAGCACCGGCGCGATGAACCGCAGCCATGCGCCATAAGGCACATCCACCATCGCGGCCGACGGCAGCACGGTGGCGGAGGGCGAGATGACCTTCATCATTCCCGATCCGAACACATAGGCGCTGACCACGCCCGAGAGCGGCGCGCCGACCTGCACCGCGATCGGCGCGATCAGCGGCATCGTCAGCACCGCGACGCCCGAGGTCGAGGGGATGAAGAAGCTGATCGCGAAGAAGAACAGCATCGCGCCGATGAGGAACAGCGCCGGCGGCGTGCCGGTCAGCGCCGATCCCGCCCATTCGATCACCGTCGCGTCGATATGGCTGGCGGTCAGGACGACGCTCACCGCGCGCGCCACGCCGATCACCAGCGCGACGCCGAGCAGGGCGCGCGACCCGTCAATGAACGCCTCCACCCGCCGCCCGCTGGGCAGCAGCAGCCCGATCACCATCGACGCGCCGAGGAAGAGCGCGGTCATCTCGCCGAACCACCAGCCGAGCCGCGACACGCCCACGATCATCACCGCGAAGGTCAGCGCGAACAGCAGGAGCAGTAGTTTGGTGCGTCCGGTCAGCGCCGGCGGCGGGCCGTCGTGCAGCTCTGCGGTCGCCGGCGGCTCGCCGAGCCCGACGAGCGACAGCGCGCGATCGCGCCGCACCCGGCGGCCGTAGCGGATGATCCAGGCGATCAGCAGCGCCAGCGACAGCGCCCAGACGAGCGTCCGCTGGCCGATCCCGTCGGTCCAGCTCACCCCCGCCGCGGCGCTCGCGATGATCGTGGAGAATGGATTGGTCATCGAGCCGATGCCGCCGATCTGCGATCCGCCGAGGATCACCGCCAGCACCACCAGCCGGTCGTAGCCCGCCGCCAGGAACACCGGCGCGAGCAATGGATAGAAGGCGAGCGTCTCCTCCTCCATTCCGAACCCCGCGCCGCCCATCGCCAGCAGCGTGGTGACGATGACGATCAGCCAGTCCTCGCGCCCCTTCAGCCTGCGCGCCAGCACGGCGAGGCCGGCGTCGAACGCGCCCGACGAGTTGAACAGCCCGACGAAGCCGCCGATCACCAGCACGAACAGGATGACATCGACGCCCGCGACGACGCCCGCGACCGGCGCGGTGACGATCACCAGCGGGCTCGCCGGCGCGGCCGCGATCCGCTGGTAACTCCCCGGCACCGCTACCGGCTTGCTCGTCGATCCGTCGACGAACCCCTTGATCGGCGCGCGTACCCCGAGCGAGCGCAGCGATTCCTGCGTCGGCGGCAGCGTCTTCTCGGCGACCCCGTCCTCGACCACCAGCGCCGACCGCAGCCCGTCGTACCGCACCGTCGAATAACGCCCCGCGGGGATCAGCCACGTCGCGATCGCCGTCAGCGCCAGGATCCCGAACAGGATCGCGAACACGGATGGGCCGCGCTTCGCCGGCGTCTCGTCACTGGTCATGCTGCCCCCGGTCCCATGACGGCATCATGTGCAATCCCGAGCCATCGGTCGAGAGGCGCCGTTCCGGGGCAAGTCCGCCCCTCTCCTTCAGGGGAGGGGTAGGGGTGGGGTAGGGCCTATCCGCCGTTTCAGAGTTCGAGGCCCAGCTCAGTCCCCACCCCTACCCCTCCCCTGAAGGAGAGGGGTGAAAGTCTCTTACCCGCCCTGCCGCCGCGCCATGAACGCCAGCTTCTCGAACAGCATCACGTCCTGCTCGTTCTTCAAGAGCGCACCATGCAGCGGCGGGATCAGCTTTTTCGGATCGCGGGACTGCAGCACCTCCAGCGGCAGGTCTTCGTGGAGCAGCAGCTTGAGCCAGTCGAGCAACTCGCTGGTCGACGGCTTCTTCTTGAGGCCGGGGACATCGCGCAGATCGTAGAACACCTCCAGCGCCTCGCGCGCCAGTGCCTTCTGGATACCCGGAAAGTGAACATCGACAATCGCTTGCATCGTTTCCCTGTCGGGGAACTTGATATAGTGGAAGAAGCACCGCCGCAGGAACGCGTCGGGCAGCTCCTTCTCGTTGTTCGAGGTGATGATGACGATCGGGCGCTCCTTCGCCGCCACCGTCTCGCCGGTTTCGTAAACGTCGAAGCTCATGCGATCGAGCTCCTGGAGGAGGTCGTTCGGGAACTCGATGTCGGCCTTGTCGATCTCGTCGATCAGGAGGACGGGGAGCTGCGGCGAGGTGAACGCCTCCCACAATTTGCCGCGCCTTATGTAATTGGCGATGTCCTGCACCCGCGCGTCGCCGAGCTGGCTGTCGCGTAGCCGGCTGACCGCGTCGTACTCGTAAAGCCCCTGCTGCGCTTTGGTGGTGGACTTGACGTGCCACTCGATCAGCGGCGCGTCGAACGCCTTGGCGATTTCCTGCGCCAGCACGGTCTTGCCGGTGCCGGGTTCGCCCTTGACCAGCAGCGGCCGCCGCAAGGTGGCGGCGGCGTTGACCGCGACGCGCAGGTCGTCGGTCGCGACATAGGCGCTGGTGCCCGCAAAACGCATTCAAATCTCCGGATGACGGGAGGACCCTTAGGAAAGCGCGCGCCGCCCGGCAACTAGCGGGATGGGGAGCCGACCGCGCGCCAGTCGCTGTAGGTCGTGACGGTTCGCGAGGTGCCGGCCTTGCCCATCATCGCGCCTTTCATCTCGACGACGCTCTCGATCGGGACGGGGCGTCCGTCGGGCATCAGGCGGAAGGTTTGCGTCGCCTCGACGCGCTCGACCTTGGCGACGAGCATGATCCGGAAGGGCTTTGTCGAGACGAAGCGCGTGCGCTCGACGAAGGGCGCCACGCCGCCGCCCAGCACCACCTCGGCGGACGTGTCGGCGGAGAGGTCGTGGCCATTGATCTCGAAAATGCCCTTGGGCAAAGCGGCATAGCGGTAGACTCGGCCACCGGCATCGGGCGCGGCGCGAACGCCGATCCAGCGCGCGAGACGGCCGTAGCCCGGCACCGGCGCCGAGGCATAGGCCTTGCGCGCCTTGGCGACATCGTCAGCGCTCGGCGCGTGACCGTCGACGCTTACCAACGTCCAGCGCTGGGCGGGCGGCTTCGACGGGTCGAAGCGCTCGACGCGGCTGTGGATCTCCGGCTTGCCGCCGTCGCTCTGCTCGTTGCGCGAGCTGCGGGTGAAGGCGAACGCCTCGGGGCTCGCGGCGCGGGCGCCGGCGAGCAGCCGATCCTGAAGCGCATCGGCGGCGGCGGGAGAGGCGGACAGAAGGGCGAGCGCGAGGAGCAAGCGGCGTGTTGTCATGGCCCGACGCTAGGATGCCGCCGCCGCGCTGTCGATGGCGAATCCCAGGCGCTTTCCGACGCGCGCCCGCTCGAGCCACCAGAGGAGGCCGCTCGCCGCCAGCCATCCGAGGAACCAGGGCCAGGGCGAGCCGCGACTGGACAGCGGCTTGAGGCTGGCCGCCCGGCTTGAATTGCCGGACGTCAGGCGCAGGGTCGCGTCGCGCGTCTCGCTCGCGCGGACTCCGGGTAGACCGTTCGCCGGGTAGACGAAGAAGGGCAGGGGCGAGAGGTCGGCCTTTGGTCCGCTGCGCCGAAGCAGGTGCCAGCCCGGACTGTTCGGCCAGTAGGCGGCGCACGCGGAGCGCTCGCTGGCGGGGTCGATCAGCAGTTTCGCCACCTGTCCGCTCGGCGCCTGGACTTCGGGCGGGCCCGCCAGGTTGCAGAGTGTGACGCGTTGCCCCTGCCGAGCCAGCCCGCCGATCTCCGCCCTCGCCTCGGCCTGCGGACGGGTGAGGCGCTGCAAGGTTTCGCTCCATAGCTCGGCGTAGCGAGCATCGTCACCGGACAAAACGAGGCCGAAGCTGTCGGTCAGCGTCCACAGGCCGACGCGCCCTCTGCCCCGGGCGCGCCAGCTTGCGGTATCGAGCGCGGCTGACACGCTGTCGGGCCGCTGGCGGCCGACGATGCGCCGGGTCAGGACGGCCGCTTCCGGCGAGCCGCTGTTGATCGCCACCGGCCTGTCGCGGCTTCCGGGACCGCGCCGGGCGCGCCGCGCGTCCTCGTCGCCGTCGTCGGCGCGGAGCTGCGCAGGGGCGGTCGTGGCGCCGGCCGAGACGGTCAGGCCGAGCGCTTGCCAGTCGCGGCCGACGCCGGGGCTCACCGGCCCGGTGACCCGCAGCAGCAAGCCAAGACCGCCCTGAACCGCGTCGACGAGCGCCCGCCGCTCGCCGCCGCTCAGCGCCGCCCAGCTACGCTCGTCGAGCACCGCGATATCGAAGCGATCGAGCGTCGCGGCGTTGAGCTGCAGCGGCGTGTCGCCGAGCTGCACGCCGCCGCCGGCGCTCAATTGGGTGTGAAGCGCGATCCCGGCATCGGTTGCCCAGCGGCGCAGATATTTGACCTCCGGCCCCGGCGCGCCCGCGACGAGCAGCATGCGCGGCGGCGGTTCGGCGGCCGTCCACACCGGAACGTCGGCGGCCTCGACCTCGCCACGCCGGCTGTCGAGCACACGGAGTTTGAACAGCGCGAGGCCCGCCACACGCGCCGTGCCGCGAAGTGTGAAGCCGCCCGACAGCGCCGCCGAGTCGACGCGGCGGCCGGCTGGATCGACAAGCTCGACCGAGCCTCCGGAAACGCCGGCGACCTGCCCGCCGACCGCGAAGGCCGCGCCCGGCGCGACCCGCTTCGGGGGATCGAGGCGGACGATGCCTTTCCGCGGCGGTCCGGGATCGAAGGCGATCGCCCGTCCCAGCGCCGCCTCGCGGTCTCGGGGTTCCAGTCCGTCTCCAAGGATGCGGAGGCGCGCGGCGTCTTGGGTTCGCAAGGCGGTGGCGAGGTCGGGCGCGTGAGCCGCGCCCGGAGGCGTCGGGGCTTCGGGCAGGGCGATCAGGCGCTCGCCGAGCGCGAGGGCGGCGGTGGGCGGCGCGTTGCGGGTGGCGACGAGGAGCGTGCCGGACGGCGAAGCCAAACGCGGCGGCATCAAGGTGAGGTAGAGCAGGGCGGCACATAGTGGCTGGAGCGCCAGCAAGGCTGCCAAGCGCCCCCCGCTTGAGCGCGCGTCGGGCGCGGCGCGACCTTGCCAGAAAGCCAGCCGCGCCCATCCCATCAGAGTTGCGAATGCCAGGAGGGCCGCGAGAACCACGCCGGCGCTCACCGGGGCGTCCGGTTCAGGGCGTCGAGATAGCGGCGACCCACGGAGTCGCCCTGCTCGCGCCGGGCGATGTGGGCCGGCGGGCGCGAGAGCGCGGTCCACAACAGCCCGCGCAGGGCGCGCCGGCAGTCGGCGCATGCGGGGTCGCGCCGAACCGCGTCGATCGCGCCAGCGAAGGCCAGCGGGTCGGACAGGCGGCTTTCGTTGCCTCGAAGCCAGCCCTCCAGCGCATCGAGGTCCACGCCCCGCGGCGTGCCCGGCGCGTCGGCGAGCGCGCGCCACACCGCGGCGGGCACCGCGTCGGCTCCGTCTTCGGGGGCAAGCGCTAGCGCGCGGCTGGCGAGGCCGTCTCGCTTGCCGGTCATCCGCCGGGTCTCGTCGATCGGCGGCAGATCGGGGCCGACGCGGGCGAGGAAGATGCGGGTCGCCTGCTGCACCTGCTTGATGAAGCGCAGCGCCCCGTAGGCGTAAGGCAGCGCGCGCTGCGGCTGGCCCTGCCGCAGGTTGAGCTCGGACTGCCACATGTTGTCGAGCGCCTGCTTCAAGGTGGCGCGCGTCGCCGGGTCGAGCAGGGTGGCGGCTTCCGGCTCGTCATGCGTGTGGCCGTATTCGGTCAGCACGTCGGTCGCCGAGCCGAAGGCGGGCGGTGTCGCGCCGAGCGACGGGCCGTGATCGTTATCGCTCTCCGGCGGGGCTGCGTCGCTCGTCGGGGGCGGCTTGGTGCCGCCCTCGCTCTCTTCACCGAGGAACTGGCCGTAGCGCAGGCGCAGGATGCGCTGGTCGACGCCGATTCCATCGGAGCGCGCGACGAAGGCATCGCCACGGAGCGCACGCTTCGCCTTGATCAGCGCCTCGGCGTCGATGATGATCTGCCGCTGGCTGCGGAAATAGGCGGGCAGCACCTTCTTCGCCATGCCCTCGAGGCCGGTGCTTTCGGTGCCGAGGTTCGAGGGCCAGCGCAGGATCAGGCTCGGGCCGCGAACGACCTGCGGACCCGGCGCACGATTGTCGCTAACGACAAGCTGCGCGACGAGGTCGCCGCCCTTGGCGAAGCCCACCGCCGCGAGGTCGATCGCGAGCGCGAAGCGACGAAGCCTGGCGCTGCCGGTGCCGCGCACCGCGATCGTGCGCTCGCGGAAGGTGACGTTCTCGCCCTCGCCCTGCGCCAGGACGATCCGCAGCCGCGCGCTGGCTGAGACGCCGTAATCGTCGCTCACCTCGAACGCCAGAGCCCAGCGCCGCTGGCCGGGGGTGACGAGGCTCAGGCTGTGGTCGGGCGTCACGACTTTGATCCGCGGGGCGGCGTCCGGGATGGCATCGAGCCGGTGGAGCGGCGGCGCCGGCCGGGTTTCGCGCCCGCTTGGCAGCACGCGGTAGAGCGACGAACGGTTCAGCGTGTGAAGGGCGACCCAGTCGGGTCCGCGCCGAGCGAGGGCGAGGCGTTCGCCACGGTGAAAATCGAGGCTTGGGCTGGCCGGGCGCGGCTCGAAGCGCAGCGTCCAGATCAGCCGCGACCCCTGCGGTGCCTTGGCGTCGAGGCTGGCTTCATCGCGCGCGGGCAGGCCGGTGTAGGCCGGCGGCTCGATCCGCAGCCGCTGGCCGACCAGCCTCGGAACCCCGGGTGCCGCCGGAACGCCTTCCGCGCCCGGGGCAAGGCCCCCGGGAGCCCGCGCAGTCCCAGGCCAAAGCAGGATCGCCGCGATGGCCGCAGCCCCGCCGATCCAGGCGGCGCTGATCGCCCGCGCCGACCATTCGAGCCGCAAGTCGGACGATAGCCCGGCTTCCAGCCGTTGCCGAAGGCGGGCCTGCTGGAGCCTCTGCACGGGTGCGAGTGCGTCCTCGGGCACCCACAGCAGGCCCGCGCTGTCCTCCATGTCGAGGCGGCTCGCATCCAGCTGTCGCGCCAGCCACCGCGCGTCATGGCGGCGTGTGCGTCGCGCCGCCGCGGCGACTACGGCGGCGACGCCCAGCGCCACGACGACCGACGCGGGAACGGCTCCATACCAGCGGAAGGCTGCGGCTGCCGCCACCAGCGGCAACGGCAACCACAGGAGCAGGTCGTCGGCGAGTCCGCGAACGCGCGCCGAGCGCGTCCAGGTTGCGAGCAGCGCGTCGGCGCTCATGGCGCGGCCGCGCGGGTCGGGCGCGTGGCGAGCCAGCGCTCGGCGACGAAGAGCGCGGCGATCAGCAGCGCGAGCCAGCCTTGCAGATCTTGCCCCGATTGGACCGACGCAAGGCCGCCGATGAGCGGGGCATAGTCCCGCGCGTAGACGCGGGCGGGTGGCGGGGCAGGGGGGCCGAACAGCGCGCCGAGACGCCGCGGGAAGTCCGGCTCTAGCAACTGCGGCATCGCGGAGGGCAGGAGAGGGCGCGTGAAACGCAGGATGCGACCGCGCCCGAGAGCCCTGCCTTCCACGAGAGGCGCCCCCAGATCGTCGCGCCAATAGGCTGCACCTTCGCCCGTCGCTTTGATCGTTGCCTTCGAACCCAGCAGGGCGGTTCCCCCGCTCTTGATCCAGTCTCGCACGGCTTCCGGCACAGGCCCGTCCGCCAGCCACACGAGGTTCCTGGCGTTCGCCGGAACCGGCTCTGACACGGGCGCGGCGCTGAAATCGCGCGAGCGCCAGGCGACAGCCGCCGCTCGCAGATACCGCAAACCACTTTCTCGACCGGGCGTGTAGCGCACCGTCAGGCTCGGCGGCTTCGGGATCGCGGGCCTGAGCGCGGGCATCGCGCCCGGAACCACCCGCCACTCGACGGGGCGCGACAGGCGCGGGCGCTCGGCATCGGCTCCCTGGAGCTGCGCGGGCACGACGGCGCTGAGCTTCGCGCCGCGCGGCATCTCGGCATCGAGCTGCCGGAGCAGGCTGGCGAAAGACGGGCTTGGCGGCGGTGCGGGCTGGTCAATTTTCGGGAAGCCGACCGCCAGCCACCGCACCTCGGCTCCAGCGTCTTTTACCTGCGCCGCATCGACGCCGGGCATCACAGCGACCCAGGACCCTCTCTCCCCGCCGCCGAACAGCACGGGCCGCGCGAGCCACAGCGCGAGCAACGCGATCAGCAGGAGCCGGAGGGCGAGCAGCGGCAGCTCGTCGAACCGCACCCGGTGGCGTGGCTTCGGCCTCTCGCGCAGCCAGCGAAGCGCGGCGAAGTCGGTCGGGCGCTGCTCGCTCCGCCGCGCGAGGTGAAGGAGCAGCGGCAGCGCGAGCGCCGCCAGCGCGGCGAACGCCGCGGGGAGGAGGAAGCCGAGGCTCACGAATATTCCGCCGCGTCTCGGCCGCCGAACAGCCGCTGCAATGGCGCGTAGAGCTCCTCATCGAGCACGTAGCCGGTCGAGCGGATGCCGGCCGCGTCGAACCTTGCGCGGAGGTTCGCCCGCGCTTCGGCGAAGCAGGTGAGGAATTCGGCGCGCATCGCCGCGCCGTCGCCCAGAAGCTCCTCGCCGGTCTCGGGATCGCGGAAGCGATGGCCGCCGCTGAACGGGAAATCGCGCTCCTCGACCGTCAGCAGCTGGATCGCCAGCACCTCGCGGCGCGCGGCCGCGAGCCGCTCCATCATGCCGGCGCAGGCGTCGTCGAAGCAGTCGCTGAGCACGACCACGAGGTCTTGTGCCCCGATGCGATCCCAAAGCGCCCCAAGCTCGGCGAAATCGGGAAAGCGCCCGCGCGCCGCAAGGGCGTGCAGGTCGAGCAACAGCCGGTCGCGGTGCCGTGACCCGGTGGCAGGCGCGATCAGCCGCAGTCCGTCATCGCGGAGCGTCGCCCAGCCGAAGCGGTCGCCCTGGCGCAGCGCCATGTCGGCGAGGCAGGCGGCGAGCGCCTTGGCGGCGTCGAGCCGCGACCAGCCGGGCCGCGCCTGGTCGGCCTGCGCCATCGACGCGCTGGCGTCGATCAGGATCCACAACGCCAGCGGGCTCTCGCGCTCGGCTTCGCGGACGAAGAAGCGGTCGGAGCGCGCGTAGAGCTTCCAGTCGATCTGCCGCAGCTCGTCGCCGGGCTCGTAGGCGCGGTATTGCGCGAACTCGAGGCCGGCGCCGCGGCTCCGACTGTGGTGCAGGCCGAGCCCGTTCGAGCCCGACGCGCGCCGTGCGGTCAGGCGCAGCGCCTTCAGACGGCTGCGAACCTGCGGCGGGATCAGGTCGTGCGACACGCGCCGCCCGTCACGCCGGCAGCGGCACGCTGCGCAGCAGGGCTGCGATGACGTCGTCGGCGCTCTTTTGGTCGGCTTCGGCGGTGAACGACAGCAGCAGGCGGTGGCGCATCACCGGCCCCGCGAGCGCGACCACATCCTCGCGCGTGGCCGCGAGCCGGCCGTGCAGGATGGCGCGCGCCTTGGCCGCCAGCACCAGCGACTGGCCGGCGCGCGGGCCCGCGCCCCAGCGGACGTATTTCCTGATTTCGTCCGACGCGCCCTCGTCGGGCCGGCTCGCGCGGACGAGGCGGGTGATCCACGTCAGCAGATCGGGCCCGAGATGAACGTCGCGGACCAGCGCCTGCAGCGCCAGCACTTCCTCGCCGCCCATCACCCGGGGCGCGGCGCCGCCGCCGCTGCCGGTGGTCTGCGCGAGGATGTCTTGCTCCTCCTGCTCGCTCGGGTAGGCGACCCGGATATGTAGGAGGAAGCGATCGAGCTGCGCCTCGGGCAGCGGATACGTGCCGGCCTGCTCCAGCGGGTTCTGCGTTGCCAGCACGAAGAAGGGCGACGGCAGCACATGGGTAACGCCGCCGTAGCTGACCGTCCGCTCCTGCATTGCCTCCAGCAACGCCGCCTGGGTCTTCGGCGGGGTGCGGTTTAGCTCGTCCGCGAGCAGCAGATTGGTGAACACCGGCCCCTTCTGGAAGCGGAAGTGCCGGTGGCCGGTGCCATGGTCCTCCTCCAGCAGCTCGGTGCCCAGGATGTCGCTCGGCATCAGGTCCGGCGTGAACTGGACGCGTCGGAACTCCAGCTCCAGCGCCTGACCGAGCGAGCGCACCAGTAGGGTCTTGCCGAGGCCCGGCACGCCTTCGAGCAGGCAATGCCCGCCCGCCAGCAGGCCGATCAGCAGCTGCTCGACGACCGCGTCCTGCCCGACGATCGCCTGCGCGATCGCCCGGCGGAGCTCGCCGAGCCGCGCGAGCTGGGCCTGGATCTGGCTTTCGGTAATCGCGGCCACTCGATACTCCTTGGTCAGGACGTCAGCGCGTACATGACGATATTGACGCCGAACTTCGTGTTGTCTTCCGCCAGAAAGCGTTTGTTGCGCCAGTCATAGTCCCACTCGCAGCCATAATCCTTGTTGCTGTAGAGCAGGCCGAGCCGGCCATCGATCTCGATGCCGCGCAGATAGTCGTGGATGAGGTCGTCGCCCCAGCCGTTCAATTCGAAGCCGGTGTTGGGCGGGCCGTCGAACTTGAAGAAGCTGCGGTAGACCGGATGATGGGCGGGCAGCTTTTTCAGCGCCTTGGCGCCGAAGATCGCCGCCATTTGCGCCTCGAAGGACCGGGCGAACAGCCCGTCGATGTCGTGGTTGCAATCGTCGACCAGAACGAAGCCGCCGTTCCTGACATAGCGTTCGAAGTTGCGGCGCTCGGCCGGCGAAAACTCGACCAGCTTGTGCCCGGCGAGATAGCAGAAGGGCGCGGTCAGCATCTTCGGGTCCGCGAGCGCCAGCACATGCTCCTTCGGGTCGACGCGAAGCGTCGTGTAGTCGATCAGCGAGGTGATGAGGTTGGCCGGCATCCGCTGGTCGACGTCCCAGTCGCCCGAATCATATTTGAGCCGGGTGAACCAGAAGTCGTAGCTCGCGGAAGCGGTTGCTGCGCGGAGCGCACTTGGCAGCATCGCGCCCGCGATGCCGCCCGCCATGACGCGCAAGAACTGAGCACGGTTCATACTATTCCGAGCCGCTCATCCCGAGCGAAGTCGAGGGACGCACGGAGAGGCCGTGCGTCCCTCGACTTCGCTCGGGATGAGCGGCGTTGGGGAGCGCACGGCAAGACCGATGCTAAACCGCGTCCGAAAGCGAGGTGAAGGTGAAATCGCGGAGCTTCATCGGCGGGATCATCATGATCAGGTTGGACTCGTCGCCCTTCACCCGCACCGGCTTGCCCAACTCCTCGATGTTGTTGAGCATGATCACCGGCGATTCGTTGAAGCGGAAGTTTTTCACCGGATATTTGATCTCGCCGTTCTCGATATAGAAGGTGCCGTCGCGAGTCAGGCCGGTCAGCAGAACGGTCTGCGGATCGACCATGCGGATGTACCAGGTGCGCGTGACGAGGATGCCCTTCTGCGTGCCCTTGATGAGCTCCGCCGTCGACTTGGTGCCGCCGGCCATGAGGATGTTGCCCGGCTGGCCGACCGCGCGCTTGCCCTGCTTCTGCGCCCAGTAGCGGGAGTATTGCAGCGCCGCGACCTTGCCGTCCTTGATCACCGGCATCGCCTCGCGCGGCAGGCCGTCGTCGTCCCACGGCATCACCGGCGCGTCGGCGTTCCACGGATCGGAGGTGAAGTTGACGCGCGGGTCATAGACCTGCTCGCCAAGCTTGTTGCCGCCGCCCTTCTTCGACAGGAAGCTGCGCCCCTCGTCGGCGCGGCGCGCGTCGAAGAAGAGCATCATGAAGGAGATCAGCCCGGCCGCCGCGGCGGGCTCGAGGATCACGGTATACTTGCCGGGCTCGAGCGCCTTGGCGTCGGCCGAGGCGCTCGCCTTGCGCATCGCGGTCCGGATATCGCTCCCCGCGCTGAAGGCGGTCGAATCCTGCAGGTTGCGCCCGACCCAGCCCGAGCCGCGCCCGTCCTCGGTGCGGACGGTGCAGGTGTAGTCCAGGCTGGTCGCCTTCTGGTAGCCGAAGTTGCCGTTGCTGTTGGCAAAGGCGACGAAGCTCTGGCCGTCCTCCAGATAGCCTGCGGCGATCAGCTTCTCGGCGCGGCACGGCCCGATCGAATCGGCGGCGACCTTGGCGCGGTATTCCGGCGTGATCGCGGCGGTCGAGGCGCTGAAGGTCGGGCTGGCGCGATAGGTCTGCTTGGCGACCGCGGGCACGAACTCGGGGTTCTCGGGCGCCAGCCGGGCGAGGTCCTCGGCCCGGCGCACGACGCGCTCGACCGAGGCGGCGTCGAACTGGTTGATCGTCGCGATGCCGACGCGCTTGCCGAACGCCACTTGAACGGCGAGCTCGATGTTGTCGACGATGCCGCTCGTCGAGACGTTGTTGAGCGCGAAGCGGATGTTGCCAGTGATGCCGCCTGTCAGCTGGGCGGTGCACTCGTCGGCCTTGGACAGCGCGATCACCTTGTCGAGGATCGCCTTGGCCTGCTCTTCGGTGAAGATGGTCATTGTTCTGGTCTCCGGGCCGCGATCAGCCGAGCGAGCGGGCGGTGTTGATGACGTTGATTCCGTTGAAGCGCGCGGTGCTTGAGCCGTGCGAGACCGCGGACACCTGGCTGGGCTGGCCCTTGCCGTCGAAGAACGACCCGCCGAGGCGGTAGTCGCTGGCGTCGCAGACGCCGACGCAGGCGTTCCAGAATTCCGGCGTCCGGATCTGGTAGGCGACGTCCTCGATCATCGGGCCGATCTTGCCGTTCTTGATCTCGTAGAACAGCTGGCCGCCGAACTGCGCGTTGTAGCGCTGCTGGTCGATCGAGAAGGATCCGTCGCCCACGATGTAGATGCCGTTCTCGACGTTCTTCACCATGTCGGCGACGCTCATCTTCGCCTTGCCGGGCTGGAGCGAGACGTTGGCCATGCGCTGGAACTGCACGCTCGACCAGCTGTCGGCGTAGCAGCAGCCGTCGGACTCGGTCTTGCCGAGGATGTGCGCCTGGTCGCGGATCGCCTGGTAGTCGACCAGCTTGCCGTCCTTGATCAGGTCCCAGCGCTTGGTCTTGACGCCCTCGTCGTCGTAGCCGACCGCGCCGAGGCTTCCCGGCTGCTGCTTGTCGGCGACGATCGTCACCTTGTCGCTGCCGTACTGGAAATGCGCCGCGCGCTTGTCCATCGTCGCGAAGCTCGTGCCGGCGTAGTTCGCCTCGTAGCCGAGCACGCGGTCGAGCTCGAGCGGGTGGCCGACCGACTCGTGGATCGTCAGCCAGGTGTGCGACGGGTCGAGAACGAGGTCGTACTTGCCGGGCTTGACCGACGGCGCCTTCAATTTCTCCTGCGCCTGCTTGGCGGCGGCGACAGCGTCCTCCTTCATGTCGTAGGACATGCCGTAGTTGATGACGCCGTTCGGCGACACGAACTTGCCCGATTGCGCCCCGTCCAGATATTCGTAGCCGAGGCCCATCGGCGAGGAGAGCCCCTCGCGCATCCGGAACTTGCCCGTGCCCTTGTCGATCGCGGTCACCGTGAGCGGCGTCCAGATCCGGTGCACGTCCTGGTCGATGTACGAGCCGTCGGTGCTGGCGAAATACTTCTGCTCGTTGACCAGGAACATCAGCGAGTTGACGAAATTGGCGCCGGCGGCGAGCGCTGCGGCGTTGACGTCCATCAGCAGATCCGCCTTTTCCTTCAGCGGCACCTCCATGGCGTTCTTCCTGATCGGAGTCTTCCAAGACACCTCGCCGACGCCCCTGGTCGGCGCAAGCCGGACCGGCGAGGTCTGGCTCTTCGCGTTCGCCTTGGCGATGGCGGTCGCCTGCCGCGCGGCGCGCGCGACGCTGTCGGTCGACATGTCATTGGTCGCCGCGAAGCCCCAGGCGCCGCCGGCGATGACCCGGATGCCGACGCCCGTCGACTCGGTGTTGACGACGTTCTCGACATGCGCGTCGCGGGTGATCACGAACTGGCGGAGATAACGGCCGACCCGCACGTCGCAATAGCTCGCCCCGGCGCCGGTCGCCGCGGCGAGCGCCGCGTCGGCGAGGCGCTTCTTGAACGCCACGTCCAGCGTGCTCTGGAGCTCTTCGGCCGCGATGAGCTTGCCGTAGAAGGACGGCAGCACGAAGCCGCCGAGCCCGATGCCGCTTGCGGCGAGGAAATCACGTCTGTGCAAGGCTTCTCTCCACCTGCATGGCCCGCGAAGCCGCGGGACGGAAACGAAAGACTTTGGGATGGCGTGGTCGTGTCGAAGCGCGCGTGAGCGGCATGCTGCGCATAATCGCCCTCGCGGCGGGCGGCGTCAAATGGCTTTCGTGGCGCGGCGGCCGCTCTAGCTCATCCGTGACAGAAGCTCAGGAATCGGCACGAAGGCGAAGGCGACCGAGCTGTCGGCGACCCCATAGGGCATGAACAAATGATCGCCCTGCCGCATCGCGCCGCAGGTGTAGACGACGTTCGGCACATAGCCTTCGCGGTCCTGGTCCTTGGCGGCGAGGATGGGGTCGGCGGCGCGGGCGAGGACCTTCGAGGGATCGTCCTTGTCGAGGAGGACCGCGCCGATCGAATATTTCCGCATCGCGCCGACGCCGTGGGTGAGCAGCAGCCAGCCCTCATCCAGCTCGATCGGCGGGCCGCAGTTGCCGATCTGGACAAACTCCCACGGGTAGACGGGCTTGAGCAGCAGGTCGCCGTCCTCCCAATGGTCGATCTCGTCGGAGACGAGCAGGAACAGGTTCTGGCCGTCCTGCCGGCCGATCATCATATACTTGCCGCCGACCTTGCGCGGGAACAGCGCCATGCCCTTGTTGCGCGCCGCCGCGCCGCGCATCGGCACGAGGTCGATCGACCGGAAATCCCGCGTCCGCATCAGTTCCGACTGGATCTCGCGGCCCGAATAGGCGGTGTAGGTGCCGATATATTCGTAAGTGCCGTCGTCGTGGAGGAAATGCGTCATCCGCAGATCCTCCAGTCCGTTGCGCTGCGCCGGTGTGATCGGGAAGATCACCGTGCCCGACAGCGTGCTGTCGGCATGGCGGAAAACCGTGACGGGGCCGTCCTCATATTCGCCGTCGGGGTCGGAGGCGTAGGTGGCGGTGGCGAACGGCGGCTCGGGCGCGAGCATCAGGTCGCAGTCGCTGGTGATCAGCCCCTCGCGGAAGGCGATCGAGCTGATATGGCCCTCGCCGACCGCGCGGAGCGACATCAGGATCCGCATCGTATCGCCGTCGAGGCCGCTCTGGTCCGGGTGGAGGACGACGCTGGGGTTCATCAGCGCGGCGGCGGCATAGCTGTACTCGTGGCAGAAATAGGCGCCGATGAGCTGACGCTTCTCGTCGCCGATGTCGGGCAGGTCGAGCTGGAGAAGCTCGACGATCTGCTCGTAGCGGGTCATGAAGACGCGCCGTGTCTGCCAGTGGCGCGCCTCGAAATCGACGAGGACGGCGGCGAGCTGGTCGCGCGCTTCGGCCATGTCCATGTCGAGCACCGCCTTGACCAGCCGCTGCGCGCGGCCGGGCTCGGCGCCGGTGCCCTGCCAGGCGAGATGGAAAGGGCGGACCACGACGCGCGACGGATCGGCGCTGAGGCGGAGCGAGTGATTGAACGTCTCAAGCATCGCGCCCCCCGGCGGCAATTCGATCAGGCCACGGCGAGCCTCAGGCCGCGCCGCGGGTCCTTGTAACGACACCTTTCCCGAAGGAAAGGGCGGACATCGCGACGTTCGCCATTTGCAGCGCGAGGATCGATTCGGCGCCCTGGTTGCGGTTGAGGCCATGTGGCATCAGGCCGTCGTGGCAGCCGCCGTCGGCACGGCTGGCGAGCGGCACGCCAAGGTCGTTGCGGCCGACGAACCAGCCGTAGGCGGTCCTCGCGGCGTCGGCCCAGCGCGCATCGCCAGTTACGTCGCGCGCGACGATGCAAGCCTCGATCGTCGCCACCGCTTCCAGCGGCTGCTGGTCATAGGGGAGGGGCGCCGAATATTCGCGGCCGAAGCTGTCGGTGCCGACCGGCCGAAAGCCTTCGGAGCCGGTCTGCGCGGCGGTCAGCCATTCGAGCGTGGCGAGGCCCGCGGCCGTGAGGTCCGCGCGGCCGAGGCCGCGCCCAGCGCGGATCAGCGCCTCGGGAAGGCGCGCGTTGTCGTAGGCGAGGACGGCCTCGAACCAGTCCCAGCCCGGACGGCGGGATGCGGCGAGCCGCTCCATCAGCAATTCGGCGGTCGCCTCGAGAATCGCGCGCGCGCCGTGATGGCCGGGAAACGCCGACAGCACTTCCGCGGCGCCGAGCGCGGCGAACGCGCGGGCGCGCGGCGAGCCGAGCGAGGCGGCGAGCGGCGATGTCTGGTTAAACAGGTTGATCGCCCAGTCGCGCATCGACTGCGTCCGGCCCGACGCGGCGGCACAACCGAGCGCCCATAGCGTCCGGCCGTTGCTGTCCTCCGATCCCTCATCCTCACACCAGCCGCGATCGTAGCGCATGAAGTTGCGGAAGCGGCAGGTGTCCGGGTTCCAGGCGTGCTGAACGAACGCGGCGTAGGTCGTCGTGAGGCGGTCGTCCGCCTCGTCGCCGAGGCGGCACATCAGGATCAGCGCGCGGGCGTTGTCGTCGATGCAATAGCCATGGTTGCGGTCGGGAATCGAGAACAGCCCGTGCTGGAGCATGCCCGTCGAGTCGGTCATCCGGCGGACCGCGGCGAGATCGGGATCGAGCGGCGCCGGCGACGCAACGGCGCCGATCTGCGGCGCACGCGCCTTGCAGGCCAGCTCGATCAGTTCGACGGCGCGCTCCACCGCGCGCGGCCACAAGGTCTCGCGGCCGAGAGCATAGGCCTTGGCGGCCATCGCGTCGCGGCGCGCGTCGTCGGCGAGGAGCCCGCCGACCGCCTGGGCGAGCGCGTCGGAATCGCGCGGGGGAACCAGCACGCCGTGGCCATCGGCGAGCAGTTCCCGGGCGTGGACATAGGGCGTCGAAACCACCGCCTTGCCCAGTGCCACGGCGTAGGACAGCGTGCCGGAGGTGATCTGCGCGAGGTTGAGATAGGGCGTGACGTAGACGTCCGCCGCCTCCAGCCAGTCGAGCAGGTCGTCCTGCTCGACGAAGGTGTCGACGAAGCGAATGCGGTCGGCGACGCCGAGCATGCGGGCCAGCGCGCGCAGCGAGTCGCGCAATGCTTCGCCTTCGTGGCGGATCAGATTAGGGTGGGTGGCGCCGAGGATGACGTAAAAGGCGTCGGGATGCGCGACGGCGACCTCGGCCATCGCCTCGATCATGTGGCGGATGCCCTTGTCGGGCGCGAGCAGGCCGAAGGTCATGACGACCTTGCGGCCTTCGAGCCCGAAGCGCGCCTTGGCGGCGGCGGGGTCGACATAGGGGCGGTCGGGCGCGCCGTGCGGGATGACGGTGATGCGCGAATTGTCGACACCGTAGCGCGTCCGCAGAATGTCACGCCCGCTTTCGGCCATGACGACGAGATGCGAGGCGCGCGACAGCAGGCGCTCGAATACCGCCAGTTCGTCGCCCGACGGACTTTCGAGGACGGTGTGCAGCGTCACGAGGACTGGAAGCGTCGAGCGCTCCAGCAGCGTCAGGATGTGGGCGCCAGCCGGCCCGCCGAAAATGCCGAACTCGTGCTGGAGCCAGATCGCCTGCGCGCCGCTTGCCTCGATCAGCGCGGCGGCCTCGCGGTAGGCGAGAGGGTCTGCGACGCGGATCGGTGAGACGCCCTCGGGATAGGCGACGCCCGTCTCGTCATCCATCGCATAATGGTCCACCCGGAGATCGTGGAAGCGCGCGCCGAGCGCGGTGACGACATCCGTCGTGAAGGTGGCTATGCCGCAGCGGCGCGGAAGGGCATTGCCGATGACCGCGATATGGCGAAGGCAGGACAGGCCGAAATCCAGCCCAACACTCTCGCGTCCGTCAACCTGCGTCATCGAGCCCCTAACCGCGTTGTCGAAACCCCGTATCGAACCCCAACGCCGCAATGCAACAAAGGTTGCTGCATTGCGGCAGACATGTCCAGTCTCGGTTCGGGATGGTTAAGATTTTGACTAGGCCTTCGGCTCCGCCGCGCATGACGCGTACGGTGCTTCCCTGTAAATCAGGCAATAACAGGGAAACCGCAGCCGCTGAAAACGGCCAGAGACGCTGCCCCCGGAATTCGCCCGAATGGCGTGATCAAGGGGGGCGGAAGCGGGGAGCGCCCAACGGAAGCCAGGCGGTTTAATCGGGGTATTTTAGGAGGTTGGTCGGCGCGATCCTGCCGTGAGACGAGTGAGCAGGACTAGATGGCGGAGCGAGAGGGATTCGAACCCTCGAAGAGCTTTCACCCTTACACACTTTCCAGGCGTGCGCCTTCAACCGCTCGGCCACCGCTCCGTTGGCGGGCGGTTTAGCCGCCGCCATTCAGGGCGGCAAGCAGCGACTGGTTCGAGCGCGCCCAGCCGGCAGCTTCGAGGGCCTTGGCGCGCTTCAGGAGTTCGGGGAGGTCGCTGACGCTGAAGTGGTGGCCGGTCTCGAAGCTCGGCAATTCCTTCCAGGTGACGGGGGCCGCGACCGGCGCGCCCTCGCGCGAACGGGTGGAATAGGGGAGGATGGCGGTCGCGCCGCGCTGGTTGCGGAGATAGTCGATGAAGATGCGGCCGGTGCGCTTCACCTTGGCGAGCGCCGCGGTGAACTCGTCGGGCTTCTCGTTCGCGAGTTGCTGCGCGAAGGTGCGGCAGAAGTTCTTGATCTCGGGCCATTCGAGCTCGGGCTTGATCGGCAGGACGACGTGGACGCCCTTGCCGCCCGACAGCATCGGCCAGGTTTCGAGGCCGATCGACGCCAGCCGGTCGCGGATGGTGAAGGCGGCCTCCTTGACGGTTTCGAACGTCACGCTCGGGTCGGGATCGAGGTCGAAGACCAGGCGGTCGGGCTGCTCTACTGTGGCGACGTGCGAGCCCCAGGCGTGGAATTCCAGCGTGCCCATCTGCAGGCAGGCGACGACGCCGCGAATGCTGTCGACGTAGAGATAGGGCTCCGGATTGCTGCTCGCCTCGACGATAGTGACGTGCTTGACGCTTTCATCGAACGAGCCGCTATCGTGCTTCTGGAAGAAGCAATATTTGCCGCGCCCCTGCGGGCAGCGAACGAGGCTCAGCGGACGCTCGGAGAATTCCGGCATCAAATGCTTTTCCATCGCGACGTAATAATCGACCACCGCCATCTTGCTGATGCCGACGTCGGGGAACACCGGGCGATCGGGGTTGGTGATCTTGATGCCGGCGCGGGTGTCGCCTTTCTCCTTAGGCTTGGTGTCGGCGACCGGCGCGTCGTCCTCGACGTGGCCCGTCTGCTCGAACACCACGTCCTTCGCCGGCTTGTCGAAGCGCAGGCCGAGGAAGCTCGGGTGGCGCAGGCTGCCGTCGGGCGTCATCTCGGTGAAGGCGATCTCGGCGACAAGCTCGGGCCTGACCCAGCGCGCGCCGCGCCGGGCGTCGGCGGTGAGCTTCTCGAACGCGGGCTTGGGGATGGCAAGCGCCTCCATCCGCTTCGCGATGTCCGCAAGGCTGTCGCCGTTGAAGCCGGTGCCGACGCGGCCGGCGTAGATGAACCTGTCGCCCTCGTAATAGCCGAGGAGCAGCGACGAGAAGCCGTGGCGCTTGTCTGAGACCTTCCAGCCGCCGATGACGAATTCCTGGCGCTTGATGCACTTGACCTTGAGCCAGCCGGGGCTGCGGCGGCCGGAATATTTGCCGTCGGCGCGCTTCGAGACGATGCCCTCGTAGCCCGACTTGCAGAGTGCGTTCAGCACGTCCTCCCCGCCGCCGCGGACGTGGTCGGCGTAGACGAAGGGCGCGCCCGCCGCCTCGATCATCGGCTTCAGCCGCGCCTTGCGCTCGGTCAGCGGCAGGTGGGTGAGGTCGGTGCCGTCGATCTCCAGCAGGTCGAAGGCGAAGAACACCATCGGCTTCTGCGCCTTGATGGCGTTCTGGAGCGCCGAGAAGCTCGGCATGCCGTGCGCGTCGAGCGCCACCACCTCGCCGTCGATCAGCGCCGAGCCGACCTTGATCTTCGCCGCCGCCGTCGCGATCTGCGCGAATTGCCCGGTCCAGTCATTGGCTTTGCGGGTATAGGCCCTGGCCTGGCCGCCGCCGACCGCGAGCAGCGCGCGGTATCCGTCGTATTTGACCTCGTGCAGCCAGGCGTCGCCCGCCGGCGCGGTGTCGGCCAAGGTGCAGAGCTGGACGGGGCGGAAGGCGGGCAGGGGGAGGGCTTTCTTCGGCTTAGACGCGGCCTTGGCCTTGGGCGCGTTCCGGCCTGCGCCGCCGCCGGCGATCTCCGCCATGCCGCGGCCGGTCGAGACGCTGGTCATGTGGGTGTCGACGAGGTGCATCGCCTCGCCGGCGTGCGCGTCCTCGACCTTGCGGAGCAGCCAGTTCTCGCGGGTCTCGCCGGGCTTGCCCTTGAGGCGAAACAGCACCCATTCGCCCTTCATCCGCTCGCCGTGGAGCGTGAAGTGGAGCTTGCCCTTCTTGAGGCCGGCGCGCGGGTCGCCCTCGGGCTCCCAGGTGCCGCGGTCCCACAGCATAACGGTGCCGCCGCCATAGGCGCCCTTGGGGATGGTGCCTTCGAAGGTGGCGTAGTCGAGCGGATGGTCCTCGGTCATCACCGCGAGGCGCTTGTCGTTGGGGTCGAGGCTTGGGCCACGGGTGACGGCCCAGCTTTTGAGGACGCCGTCGAGCTCGAGCCGGAAGTCGTAGTGAAGTCGCGTCGCGGCGTGCTTCTGCACCATGAAGATGTTGCCGCCGGGCTTGATCGCCTTGCCGGGGGCGCCCGAGGGTTCGGCGGTCTGCGCGAAATCGCGCTTGGCGTTGTAGGCCGAGAGGGCGTCGCGGACCGAGGCCGTGACTTGGGGTTTCTCCGACATGCTCAAAATTACGCCGTCATCCCGGCGAAGGCCGGGATCCATGAACACCGATTGAGACGAAGGCGCTCCGATTGCCGTGCGACACGGGCTTGAACCGTGTTCATGGGTCCCGGCGTTCGCCGGGATGACGGGGGGAATGATGACGGAACGATCATAGCCATCGCCTAGGCCCGCTTGCGCGCCGGCGCCTTCCTGGGCGCGGGCGTCCCCTTGACCGGCACGGTCTTGGCGGCGTCGCCGGTCGCCTTCTTGGTCATGGCGCCACGGCCGGCGGGCGCTTTTTCGATCGACTGCTTGAGCGCGGCCATCAAGTCGACGACGTTCGACGGCTTGGTCTCGGGCTCGCTGTCGTTGGCGGCCTTGGTCTTCTTGCCGGTCTTGAGCTTGGAATCGATCAGCTGGTGCAGCGCGTCGATATAGCGGTCCTCGTAGTTGGAGGCGTCGAACGGCGCGGTCTTTTTCTCGATCAGCGCGGTGGCGAGGTCGAGCAGCTCGGGCGGGGAGGGCTCCTCGCCGATCTGGCGGAAGAATTGCCCGGCCTTGTTGACCTCGTCGGCGTAGCGCAGCGTCTCCAGCGTCATGCCGCGGCCGCAGGGCTTCAGCGCGCAGATATATTCGCGGCCGCGGAGCGCCAGCTGGCCGAGGCCGACCTTGCCGGCCTTGCGGAGCGCATCGCGGACGACGCGGAACGCCTCCTCGGCGAGGTCGTCCTGCGGGACGACGAAATAGGGCTTGTCGAAATAGATCGGGTCGATCTCGTGCGCGCCGACGAACTGCGTCAGCTCGAGCGTCTTCTTGCTCTCCAGCTTGACGCTCTCGATCTCCTCGTCGGTGACGAGGACATATTCGCCCTTCTCGTACTCATAGCCCTTGACGATGTCGGCGGGGTCGACCGGGCCGATGCCGGGGACCGTCTTCTCGTACTTGATGCGCTTGCCCGAGGGCTCGTGGATCTGGTTGAACGAGACGCCGCCGGCCGAGCGCGCGGCGGCGTAGATCTCGACGGGGATCGAGACCAGGGCCAGCCTGATCTGGCCCGACCAATATGCGCGGGGTGCCGCCATCATCCGTCTCCGTTCATTGCGAGGGCATAACGGGAGTCGGCGGCGACTCGTTCCGGCGATCGGATCGAGGGCGCGGAAGTTAACAAGATGGAGGGCTGTGAGCGGCTTCCGCCGGCCCCCGCACCCCTTGCGGAAGTTAACAACATGGAGACGGGCCATTCCCCGTCACGCATTCATCCCGGCAAACTACGAGAGCTCGATTATAACCATATGGGATGATTCTTGCAAGGCCGTGGCGGCTTGCGCCGACGCCCGGAGACGCTAGCATCCGCCAGCGCTGTCGAAGCGCATTGGGGAGATGAAGATGACCGCCTATCCGCTGACCACGCTGTCGAGTTGCCTTGCGCTGATCATCTATATCGCGGTGTTCATGGTCGCCGGAAAGGCGCGGACGACCTATGGCGTCGCGGCGCCGGCGGTGAGCGGCAATCTTGAATTCGAGAAGCGCTACCGAGTCCAGATGAACACGCTGGAGCAGCTCGTGCTGTTCCTGCCGGCGCTATGGCTGGCGCTGCCGGTGTTCGGCGACCGGACGACGGCGGCGATCGGCCTGATCTGGTCGCTCGGGCGCATCCTCTATGCCGTCGCCTATGTCCGCGAGCCCAAGACGCGGACGGTGGGCTTCATGCTGACGATCCTGCCGAGCCTCGTGCTGCTCGTCGCCGCGACGAAGATGGCGCTGCAGGCGGCTTTCTCGGGGTGACGGTGCTGGTCACCGGGCGGCTGACGCTGGCGCCGCACACGCCCGGTGACTTCGCCGACTGCGCGGCGATGTGGGCCGACCCTGAGGTCGTGCGCCACATCGGCGGCCGTCCGTTCACCGCCGAGGAAAGCTGGGCGCGGCTGCTGCGTTACGCCGGCCTTTGGTCCTTGCTCGGCTATGGCTATTGGGCGGTGCGCGAGACCGCCACCGGCCGCTTCGCCGGCGACATCGGCTTCGCCGACTTCCACCGCGAGATCGAGCCCGGCTTCGGCGGCGCACCGGAGGCTGGTTGGGCGCTGGCGCGGTGGGCGCATGGCCAGGGTTTCGCCGCCGAGGCGCTGGGCGCGGCGCTCGAATGGGCCGACAGCGCCCTCGACGCCCCGCGGACCGTCTGCCTGATCGATCCCGCCAATATCCCGTCCTTGGCGCTCGCCGCGAAGGTCGGTTTCCGTCCCTATGCCGACGCGACCTACAAGGGCAGCCCGACGCGCCTTTTCGAACGGCCGCGCCCGCTTAGGGTCCGTACTCAATGAGAGTCGCGGTGCTCCCGGCCTGGCGGTGTCACCCCCACCTAACCTCCCCCATCGAAGGGGGAGGGACCAGGCTGAGCGATTCAAGAAGGGCGTCCCCTCCCCTTCGATGGGGAGGGACAGGGTGGGGTGACACCGCCGGGCGTGAACGCACAAGCGGTGCAACCCATTGAGTCCGGGCCCTAATCCGGCGGCGCGGCGAGGTGCTTGTGAGCCTGCAGGATCGCCGCGCTGAAGGTCGTGGTGCGGCTCCTGTCCAGGTCCATCCGGGCGATCGCCGCGTCGATCTCGGGAACCGCCAGCCCGGCATCCTTGGCGAACACCATGAACTCGCGCATCTGGATCGTCGTGTGGAGCGCGGCGCCGTCGAAGCTCGTCGTCGACTGAACCGCAATCGGCTGCGCCTTGACCCAGTTCGCCCATTCGATGTCGTTGGCGAAGGGCGTCGGCGCCGGGATCGGCGCGCCGGCGGCGTTTGTCGTCGTCGGCCCGAGCGGCAGGCTCGACCCTGCGATGTCCTCGGCGCGGTCAACGCCGAGCGCGCCGCCGATATAAAGCGCCCGCACCACGGCCTGGCGCGCCTTGGCCCGGAAATAGGGGACGAGGGTCGTGTTGCCGTCCTTCACCCAGAGCCAGAACGGCTCCTTGCCGTACTGGAAGCCCTGGAAGTTCGATTCAAAGGCGTAATAAACCGTGCCGCCGGAGCGGTTCAGCCACGCGCCCGCATCGATCAGGCGGAGAACCGCGCCGGTCACGTTGGCGATGTCCTTATAGGGAAAGGCCTGCGCCTGGGCGTCGATATTGGCCATGCCCTCGCTGACCATGCGGTCGACCCGCGCGGTGCTCCAGATGACCGTGCCGTTGGTGCTGGTGACCCGCCGCGAAACGTCGCGCGCCTTCCACAGCGACGAGAGGAAGTTATAGAGGCCGCGCTCCTGCACCATCTGGACCTGATAGGTCGTCGAGGTGCCGCGCTCGCTCTCGTAGTAATTGCCGAGGTGGTAGGCGAGCTGGCGCTGGATCGCCATGCCGGCGACGGGGTCCTCGGTCATGATCCAGTGGACGTAGGCGGTGTTTTCGAGATGGCTCTCGTCGCGGCTCCAGCCGTCGGCGGGGATGAGGCTGTCGATGTCGGTGCGGGTGCGCGACGCGGCGCGCGCGATCTCGAACGGCCGGTCGCCGGTCGCCGGGAACTGCGGATCGACCGTCACATTGTTGACCGTCGACCACACCGCCGCCTGCGGCTGCGCGAGGCTGTAGAAGGTATATTGCGTGAACTGCGGCATGAAAGTCGTGATCAGCGCGTCTTCATTGTGCAGCGCCGCGTCGACGACCTGGGCGTCGACATTGTGGATGAAGCCGCGGCTGGCGGGATATTCGCCGCCCTGCGCCGAGGTCACGCCGACATAGTTGTTGTCCGCCGTCGGCGTGGTCGTCGAGCCGGGGATCGGGCCGAGGCTCGACGGGTCGTAGGCGCCGCGCGCCGGGTCGGGCGCCAGCGTCGGAAGGCCGGGCAGGAAGGCTCGCTCGCGCTTGTAGGAGGGGATGCGGCGCGCCGTGACGGCCTCGCGCAGCCATGTGGCGTTCGGCGCCACCGGCTCGACGTTCTGCATGATCCGGCAGGAGCCCTGCGCGACCTTGAGCGACCAGTTGTACGTGGTGCCGCGGTTGACGACGGTGACCGGCACGTCCTGAAGCGACAGCGCCGACGTGTCGCCGGCCTCGACCGTGAAGGCGCGGCGGCAGACCATGATGCGGATGAAGTCGGCGTTCTCGTCCAGCTTCCACGAATAGGCGCGCGAATCGCCGACCGCGCCGAGATCGGCGAGCTTCCAGTGGCCCGAGCGGGTGGTCAGCGTGTCGAGCGCGGCCGGGGTCTTGACCGCGCCGGAGATCGTGATCGAGTCTGGGGGAGGGGCGGGAGGCGTCGGGGTGGGCGTCGGCGTCGGCGTCGGCGTGGGCGTGCCTGAGGTCGCTCCGCCGCCGCCGCCCCCGCCGCATGCCACCGTCGTCATGAGGGCCGCGATCGCGAAGCCGCGCGCCGCGACCGACGCGGTTTTGGAAAGTGCACTCATCGATAAACCCCCGCCCAGCAAACGCCGCCAGCGTCCCCACGCCGGCGAGTCATGACGGCTATAGGTTAATCGGAAGACAATCGCGAGGGGGACGGAGGCGAAATGATCGTCAACCGCCCGGTTGGCCGGGAAGGGCCGCGAAGAGATGCTCGGGGATGAAGTCCCCGAGCCGTTCCAGCAGGACCGAGCGGTGGCATTCCCCGGGCAGCCGCTCGAAGCAGAGCAGCGCGCTCGGCGCCTCGGCGGCGGCGTCGGCGAGCATCGCCAGCTCGGCCATCGCGTCAGGTTCTTCGAGGTGCTTGAGATAGATGTCGCGCATCGCCCCGATGTCGCCCTTGCGCGCCGCATCGCGGCCGGCGGCGGGCGTGCCGAGGCGCTGCAGGTGCCGGTAGGCGATGCCGCGCTCGGCGAGCGCCGCCGACAGGCTCTTCTTCGAGAAGCCGGGCTTGCGCGACTGCGGCACGGCGCGAACATCGACAAGCTGGGTGACGCCGGCGTTCGACAGCGCGTCGAGCACTCCGGCCACCGTCGCGCCCTCGTAACCGATGGTGAAGATGCGCGGCATCGCGTCAGTCCTTGAGGAACAGCCATTCATCGCCGTCGGACATTTCCGGACGGAAAGTATAGCCTTCCGAGTCGAAGTCCTTCAGGCCCTCGGCGCGATCGATTCGCTTCTCGCAGATGAACCGCGCCATCATGCCGCGGGCCTTCTTGGCGCTGAACGCCGCGAAGGTCGGGACGCCGTCCTTCAATTGCTTGAACTGCGGCGTGACGACGCGGGCCTTGAGCCGCTTCGCAGGCACGGCGCCGAAATATTCCTGGCTCGCGAGGTTGACGAGAACCGGCTCGGGCGAGTCGGCGAGCTCCTCGGACAGCGCGGCGGCGATCTTGTCGCCCCAGAAGCCGTAGAGGTCGGCCCGACGCCCGACCTTGAGCTTGATTCCCATCTCCAGCCGGTAGGGCTGCATCAGGTCGTAGGGGCGGAGCATGCCGTAGAGTCCCGACAGGATTCGGACATGGTCCTGCGCGAACGCCACCGCGCCGCCGTCGAGCGTCTTGACGTCGAAGCCGATGTAGACGTCGCCGGCGAAGGTGTAGATCGCCGGGCGGGCGTTGGCGGGCGTGAACGGCGTCTCGAAGGCCTGGAAGCGCTCGACGTTGAGCTCGGCGAGCTTCGCCGAGATGTCCATCAGGCGGCGGAGATCGCGGGCCTTGAGCTTCGCCGCGGCCCTAGCGAGCTTTTCGGTCTCCGCGAGGAAACGCGGCTGCGTCGGCTCGATATCCGGCACCGCGGAGTCGAGGTCGAGCGTCTTGGCGGGAGAGAGGACTGCGAGCATCGGCGATGGGATAGCGCGCCCCGCCGACAGTTCAAGCGCCGTTCATTGCGAGCAGCCTAGTCCTTCTCCTCCTTGACGCGCCGCGCTCGATTGAACACATCCAGACCGACGATCGCCGGACGTTAGAGCCGGGCGATGCGGAACGGCTTATGGTGGAGGACCCCGCATGACCAAGATTTCACGCCTCGCGCTCGCCGCGTTGCTGGCGCTCGGCGCCGGCGGCGCCCTGACCGTCGCGCCGGCTGTCGCCAAGGAAAAGGCGCCGAAGGCGGCCCCGGGCCCCAAGCTGACCAAGGCGGTCCAGGCCTCGCTGGCGGAAGCGCAGAAGCTTCAGCAGGCAGGCGACAACGCCGCCGCGCTGGTGAAAATCCAGGCGGCCGAGGCGGCGAAGGTGACCGACGACGACGCCTATTACATCAACGCCATCAAGCTGAACGTCGCGATCGGCCTGAAGGACAACGCGATGATCGAGCAGGCGCTGGAAGGCGCGCTCGCATCGGGCAAGCTGCCGGCTGAGGAGCAGCCGAAATATCTGCGCAACCTCGGCGCGCTGGCGATGCAGCGCAACGACTACCCCAAGGCGCTGCAGCAGTATGAGCGGCTCGCGCAGGTGACTCCGAACGACCCCGAAGTGATCGTCTCGCTCGCCGAGCTCTACCAGCGCAACAAGCAGACGCCGCAGGCGATCTCGACGCTCAACAAGGCGATCGCCGCCAAGAAGGCGGCAGGCCAGCCGGTGCCCGAAGCCTGGTATCGCCGGCAGCTGGCGATCGCCTATGAGGGCAAGCTCGCCGGCGAGACCGCGGCGGCATCGGCGGCGCTGGTCGGCGCTTATCCCAATGCCGTGAACTGGCGCGATGCGCTCGTCATCTTCCGCGAAGGAAAGATGGACGACCAGACGACGCTGGACGCGATGCGGCTGGCGCGCGCCACCAACGCGCTCAATGGCGAGCGCGACTATGGCGCCTATGCCGAGCTGGCGCTGCAGCTCGGCCTGTCGGCGGAGGCCAAGTCGGTGTTCGACGAGGGTGTCGCCAAGAAGATGCTGACGCCAGGCCCGTCGAAGGCCTATCTCAAGGATCTTCAGACGGTCATCGGCAGCAAGATGACGACCAACCGGGCCGACACCGCCAGCCTCGAGAAGGACGCGCGCGGGCCCAAGGGCACCGGCAAGCTCGCCGCTGCCGCGGGCGACGGCTACCTGGCGGTCGGCGATTACGCCAAGGCGCTCTCGCTCTATCAGCTGGCGCTCGACAAGAAGGTCGCGGACGTAGATGCGGTCAACACGCGGCGCGGCATCGCCTTCGCCAAGTCGGGCCAGAAGGCCGAGGCCGAAGCGGCGTTCAAGGCGGTCGGCGGCAGCGGGCCGCGCGCCCAGCTCGCGCAGCTCTGGCTGGCTTCGCTCGCCTCGCAAGCCTGAGCGGACGGCACGGGAAAACGGGCGGCGCCTTCGCGGGCGCCGCCCTTTTCGTTTGGCTTGGCTGGCGATCCGGGACATAAGGCGGCGCTTCCAACCGGCCGGCAGGGGGCGTTTCAAGACATGGATATTCGACTGGGCCTGACGTTCGATGACGTCCTGCTGGTTCCGGCCGAGTCCGAGATTCTGCCGAGCCAGGTCGATACCTCGACCCGCCTGACGCGGGAGATTTCGCTCAACATTCCCGTGATCTCGTCGGCGATGGATACCGTCACCGAGGCCGACATGGCGATCGTCATGGCGCAGATGGGCGGTCTCGGCGTGCTCCACCGCAACCTGACCGTCGAGGAGCAGGCGGACGCGGTGCGGCAGGTCAAGCGCTTCGAATCGGGCATGGTGGTGAACCCCGTCACGATGCAGGCGAACCAGACGCTCGCCGACGCGCTGGCGCTGATGAAGCGCCACAAGATTTCCGGCGTGCCGATCGTCGAGCCCGACGGCAAGCTGGTCGGCATCCTGACCCACCGCGACGTGCGCTTCGCCGAGAACATGGCGCAGCCCGTCGGCGAGCTGATGACGCGGGAGAACCTCGCCACGGTGAAGCCCGGCGTCACGCATGCCGAGGCGCAGCGGGTGCTGCACCAGCGGCGGATCGAGAAATTGATCGTCGTCGACGACGCCTACCGCTGCGTCGGGCTGGTGACGGTGAAGGACATCGAGAAGGCGGTGACCTATCCCAACGCTACCAAGGACGGCACCGGACGGCTGCGCGTCGCTGCCGCGACGACGGTCGGCGACAAGGGGTTCGAGAGGAGCGAGGCGCTGATCGACGCCGAGTGCGACCTGATCGTCATCGACACCGCGCACGGGCATAACAAGGAGGTGGCGCGCGCGGTCGAGCGGGTGAAGCGGCTGTCCAATTCGGTGCAGGTGGTGGCGGGCAACGTCGCGACCGCCGAGGCGACCAAGGCGCTGATCGGCGCGGGGGCGGACGGCGTGAAGGTCGGCATCGGGCCGGGATCGATCTGCACGACCCGCATCGTCGCGGGCGTCGGGGTGCCGCAACTGACCGCGATCATGGACGCGGCCGAGGAAGGCCTGAAGGCGGGCGTGCCGATCATCGCGGACGGCGGGCTTCGGACTTCGGGCGACGCGGCGAAGGCGCTGGCGGCGGGGGCGGCCGCGGTGATGGTCGGATCGCTGCTGGCCGGCACCGCGGAAGCGCCGGGCGAGACGTTCCTTTATCAGGGCCGCGCATACAAGGCGTACCGCGGCATGGGCTCGGTCAGCGCGATGTCGCGCGGCTCGGCCGACCGCTATTTCCAGCAGGACATCAAGGACCAGATGAAGCTGGTGCCCGAAGGCATCGAGGGCCAGGTGGCGTTCAAGGGGCCGGCGCGCGAGGTGCTGCACCAGCTCGTCGGCGGGGTAAAGGCGGCGATGGGCTATACCGGGGCGCGGACGATCGCGGATCTGCAGGCGCGGGCGCGGTTCATCCAGATCACCGGCGCGGGCCTCAGCGAAAGCCACGTCCACGACGTGACGATCACCCGCGAAGCCCCGAACTACCCCAGCCGGTGACGCCCGGCGGCCGTCTGGCGGCGGCGATCGAGATCCTCGACGGGGTGATCGCGGCGGCGCGCGACGAGGGGGCGGCGGCCGACACGCTGATCGCGCGCTACTTCAGGGAACGCCGCTACGCCGGGTCGAAGGACCGCAAGGCGGTGCGGGCGCTGGTCTATGAGGTGATCCGCTGGGCGGTCGAGCGGCCCGACAGCGGACGCGCCGCGATGGTTGCTTACGCCCGCGCCCAAGACCCCGAACTTCTGGCCCTTTTCGGCGGGGAGGGGCACGCTCCGGCCGCCGTCGGAGAGGCCGACCCAGACGACCGAGACGGGGGTGGCGGTGCCGGGCGCGATTGGCTTACCAGGCGTCTCGTAGAACGTTTCGGTAGCGAAACGGAACAGGAGCTGAAGGCCCTGATGGCGCGCGCGCCGCTCGACCTTCGCGTCAACAGCCTGAAGGCGACGCGGGCGGCGGCGAAAGCTGTGCTGCCACCGACGACCGAGACGCAGGCGCCCAACGGCCTGCGGGCCGACGAGCCGTTCGCGGTCGAGACGCATCCGGCGTTCCACGACGGGCTGGTCGAGATCCAGGACACGGGGAGCCAGCTTGCTTGCGCGGCTTGCGAGGCCCGGCCGGGGACGCTGGTGATCGACCTGTGCGCCGGGGCGGGCGGCAAGACGCTGGCGCTGGCGGCGGCGATGGAGAATTCGGGGCGGCTGGTCGCTTGCGACACCGACCGTGGCCGCCTCAACCGCATGCCGCCGCGCGCCGAGCGGGCGGGGGTGACGATCGTCGAGCCGCGCCTCCTCAATCCGGGACACGAGGCGGCGATGCTGAGCGACCTCGCCGGCGCGGCGGATGTCGTGCTGGTCGATGCGCCGTGCTCGGGCACGGGGACGTGGCGGCGCAATCCGGAAGCGCGCTGGCGGCTGACGCCCCAGCGTCTGGGTCGTCTGACTTCGCTGCAGGCGTCGATCCTCGACGTCGCAAAAGGATTGGTGCGGCCCGGCGGCCGGCTCGCCTATGTCGTGTGCTCGCTGCTGCCCGAGGAGGGCGAGCGGCAGGTCGAGGCGTTCCTGACGCGGCATGCGGGCTGGCAGCGCGTCGCGCACGAGCGGGTGCTGACCCCGGCGCGCGACGGCACCGACGGCTTTTTCATCGCGATGCTCGGCCCGATCTGATAGTCAGCGCACAACGAAGGAGTGCGTGATGCGGAACTTCCTGTTGCTTTGCGGTGCGGCGCTCGTCCTGGCGGCGGCGCCGAAGCCGTCGGTCGCCCCGGACAGCGCGCTCAAGCCCGCGTCGGTCCGGCTGGCGCAGGAAGGCAATGCCGCGCTCGCCAAGTCGCCCTCGGCGGCGTTCGATGCCTATCAGGCGGCGGCGGCGGTCGACCCGAAGAACCGCGCGGCCTTCATCGGCATGGCGCGCGCCTCGCAGGCGCTCGGCCTGCCCGGCAAGGCGGTGAAATTCTACCGTGAGGCGCTCCAGCTCGAGCCCAACGACCTTGTGGCGATCGAGGGGCAGGGCGAGGCGCTGGTGCAGCGCGGCGCCAAGACCCGCGCGCTCGCCAACCTCGATCGCCTGAAACAGCTCTGCGGAAACTGCGCGCAGACGACGCAGCTCGCGAGCGTGATCGCCAAGGCCCCGTCGATGGTCCAGCAGACGGCGGACGCGGCGAAAACCGATCCGGCCAAGCCGGCGGTCAAGAACTAGAACGCGCCAACTGTCGCTCATCCAATAGCCGTCATCCCCGCGAACGCGGGGATGACGGTTTGGGTTGGGAACGTGTTGGCCTGAACCGGTGCGGCCCGGCGGGGCTTTACAAGAGCCGTCGCCGAGCCTGACCAAAACCGTCCTTCAAGAGACAGTCTGACTGCGGCGGGCTGTAGCACGGCGTGACGGCGCTGTCTGCCGGCTAGCCGACATTCGGATCACGGATGCGCCAAGGCGTAATCCAGGGCCGCGCACACAGCCTTTACCTGAGCACGGACGCACTCGTCGGGAGTCGTGCGCGGGCTGTCGGGGTAGACCTCGGTCGTCGTCGTGAAGCGCGCGCCGGTGATCGAGGCGGCGAGCCCGAGCGCCGCCATCGGATATTCGATCACGCCGCGCGCCACGAGGGGCGAGCCAATGATCTCGCCCTTTGCGTCCGGCGGCGCGATGTGGGTGACGCGCTCGACGGCGGCGATGATCGCCTGCTGGAACGCCGGCTGCGGGTTCTCGCTGTCGTCGACCAGATAGAAGCCGTCGGGGATTTCGCCGGGCTCATGCGGCTTGCCGTCGCGGGCGGCGAGCGCCGGGCGGAACTCGCTTTCGTCGCTGTCGGTCGTTTCGTGCAGGTCGACATGCAGCAGGAACCCGCCCTGTACCGACCCGACGAGCGCGATGAGCGCGGTCGCTTCGCGCGAAGGGCCATCGGCGCGGAAATTCCGATTGGGGTCGATGGCGTCGTAATTCCAGCGATTGATATGCTCATAGGCCCAGGGGCTGACGCACGGCACCGCGAGCAGGTTGACCTTGCCGGCATAAGCGGCGGCGCGCGTCTCGAGGAAGTCGAGCACGCCGAGCACGCCACTGGTCTCGTACCCGTGGACGCCGCCGGTGATTAGCGCGGTGGGGAGGGCGGGGTCGAAGGCGCGGTCGCGGAGGGCGAGGAGGGTGTAGGTGTCGCCGGCGTAGTCGAGCTGGCCGTAGGCGACTTTCTCGTAGCGATCGGTCAGGGCTTCGATGCGCGGCAACAGGTCTTCATCGTAGCGGCGCTGCCGCGTCAGGCGTTCGCGCCACTCGGCGCGCTCGGCCTCGCCCCAGGCTTTGCCCGGCGTGCCGACGGGGTAGGTTGCGTCTGTCATAGCTTCTATCCTTTCGCCGCCATCGCGCTCGCCACCGCCACGAACTCGGTAACCGTCAGTGTCTCCGGCCGGCGGTCGGCGGCAATTTCGCACGTCTCCAGCGCGGCTAGCGCGCCCGGCAGCCCCTTGAGGCTGGCGCGGAGCATCTTGCGGCGCTGGTTGAAGGCGGCGGCGGTGAGGGCCTCCAGCGTGGCGAGAGGGGCGGGCCCGATGGGGTCGGTGGGCACGATGTGGACGACGGCCGAGGACACCTTGGGCGGAGGGGTGAAGGCTTGGGGCGGCAGGTCGAGCGCGATCTTGGGGCGGCTGCGCCACTGGGCGAGGACCGAGAGGCGGCCGTAGGCGTCGTCGCCGGCTTGCGCGACGATGCGCTGCGCGACCTCCTTCTGGAACATCAGGGTGAGCGACTTCCACCACGGCGGCCAGGGGTCGGCGCTGAGCCAGCGGACGAGGAGGGCGGTGCCGATATTGTAGGGCAGGTTGGCGACGATGTGCGCGGGGCGGCCACCCAGGACCGGGCGCTCGTCCAGCGCCATGGCGTCGTCGGCGATCAGGGTGAGGCGGCCGGGGGCGGCTTCGGCGAGCTCGGCGAGCGCCGGGAGGGCGCGGTCGTCGCGCTCGACAGCGATCACAGTGGCGCCGGCGCGGAGGAGGGCGCGGGTCAGGCCGCCGGGGCCGGGGCCGACTTCGTAGACCAGCTCGCCGTCGAGCGAGCCGGGGACGCGGGCGATGCGGTCGAGCAGGTTGCCGTCGAGCAGGAAGTTCTGGCCGAGCGATTTCTTCGCGGCGAGCCCGTGGCGGGCGATGACCTCGCGGAGGGGGGGTAGGGGGGGAAGCGCACCGGCCATCGCAACCTGCTGTGGCACATCACCCCCGACCCGTCATCCCGGCGATGCCGGGATCCAGTACGACCGTCCGACCGGGATGTACGGACCTTGTTCGCTAGCGCTTCGCGGCCCGCGCTTCGGCGATCGCCTTCTTCAGCTCCTCATACCCCACCGCGCCCGACAGGATGCGGTCACCGACGACGTAGGTCGGGGTGCCGGTGACGCCGAGGGCGCGGGCGAGGTCGAGGTTCTTGCGGACTTCGGCCCTGATCGCCGGGGCGGCCATGTCGCGCGCGGTCTGGCCCTCGTTGAGGCGGGCCTGGCGGACCACGGCGATCGTGCGCTCGTGGCTCGGGCGCGAGCCGGTGATCATCGCGTCGTGGAAGGCGAGGTAGCGGCCCTGCCGGGCTGCCGACAGACTGGCCATCGCCGCCTCGTCCGACGCGGGGCCGAGTACGGGCAGGTCGCGGTAGACGATCTTGAGCTTGCCGTCCTCGCGCAGCAGGCGCTGCACGTCGCCGAAGCCGGCGCGGCAATAGGGGCAGTTGTAGTCGAAAAACTCGACGAGGACGACGTCGCCGTCCCTTGCGCCGGCCCAGGCGCCGGCGAACGGCGTCTCGATCTCGGCACGGTTGCTGTCGAGCAGCTTGGTGACTTCCCGGTCCTGAAGCCGCTGCATCGCCTGCGGGATGACGTCGCCATGCTCGAGGACATATTGGCGGACGATCGCCTCGATCGCCTCGCGCTGCTTGGGGGTGAACTGGTCGGAGCCGGCGGGGGGCAGTTCGGTCTTGGGCGCGGCGAGCAAGGCCGCCGCCGCGACAACGAGAAGCAAAGCGGCCATGATCATCCAATCCCTGATGCCAGCGTCGCGGAGACGCGCCCGCGCCGCCGCGAGCCATTCGGTGAACGCGGCCATCAGTTGCGGCCCTTGCGCTTCCTGGAAACGTCGGTTTCGCTGACCATCGCGATATCCTGCGCGCGCAGCCAGTCGGGGGTGCCGCGCTTCAGCCCGTTCATCGCCATCTGGGCGTTGGACAGCGCCTGCTGCGGCACGCCCATGAGGTTGTAGCGCTCGGCGGAGGCGAGGGCGGCGCGCGGCTGGTCGCCCAGCCGGTCGTAGATGACGCCGAGCTGATACCAGGCGAAGGGGTTGGAATTGTCCTTGGCGACGGCGGTCTTGAGGATCGTCTGCGCCTCGGCGAAGTTCGCCTTGTCCTCGCTCTCGATCAGCGCCGAGCCGAGCAACGAGGCGATCAGCGGTTGTTCGGGCGCCATCCTGACGGCAAGCCGCAGCGGCGCGATCGCATCCTGCACCTTGCCCGATTCGAGCAGGATCTGGCCCTTCAGCTCGTTGTAATAGGGATCGTTCGGCGCGACCTTGAGCAGCGCGTCGGCCTCGGCGGTCGCCTTGTCGGGGAAGGCCTGCTTGTGGAACGCGTAGGCGCGGGCATAGTGCGCCGCCATCGACTGGTCGCTCTCGGGATAGAGCTGGAAGGTTCGCGCCGGCTCCGAGGCGAAGCCGATCAGCTTGGCCTTGACCCGCAGGAACCTCGCGTTGAGCAGCGGGTCGACCGGCTTGGCCCACGACGGCGAGCGTTCCAGCACCTCGCGGAGCGCCGTGACACGATCCTGCGATAGCGGGTGGGTCTGCTGGTAGCTGTCGATGTCCTTCTTGGCGAAGCCGTAGCGGTATTGCTCGGCGGTCAGCTTGTCGAAGAACTCGATCATGCCCTTGCCGGTGATCCCGGCCTTTTGCAGGTAGCTCGCGCCGGCCTGGTCGGCGGAGGATTCGATGACTCGCGAGAAGGCGAGGAACTTGCCCTGCGCCGCCTGCTGGCCGGCCATCATGATGCCCATGCCGGCATCGCCCGCGCCCGCCGCCAGCGCCGCCGCGCCGAGCAGCAGCGACAGCAGGCTGATGCCGGTCGCCGCCGAGGCGCCCTCGTTGAAGCGCACGAGGTGGCCGTCGGCGACATGGCCAAGCTCGTGCGCGATCACGCCCTGAAGCTGGTTGACGTTATCGGCCTGGATGACGGTGCCGGCGTTGATGAAGACGTTCTGCCCGCCGGCGGCGAAGGCGTTGATCGACTGGTCGCCGACGAGGACGATCTCGACCGACTTGGGATCGAGGCCCGCCGCTTCCTCCATCGGCTTGCCGACATCGCGGAAAAAGGCCTCGGTCTCGGCGTCGCGCAGGATGTTCTGCGCCGCGACCGGCTCCGCGATGAGCGCCAGCGCGGCGAAGGCCGCGAGACGATGGGAGAGGGGGCGGAGCATCGCTGCCTGCTTTCGCGTCTGCCGCTGAACCGGAAATGAAGCGGCCGGGCGTTCAGGGTGAACGCCCGGCCCGCCTCGGGTCACGCGCCGAAGGTCCGCGACCACCAGCCCTTGCGCGGGTCGCGCGGTTCGGCGTCGTTGGCCGGCTCCGCCTCGGTTCCGGCCGAAACGACGCTTGCTTCGGGCTCGGGCGTTTCGGCGTCGGTCAAGGCCTGGGGTTCGGGCGGCGATTCAGGTTCGACCGCGGCCTTGCGACGCGGCGCGCGCTTGGCCTTGGGCTTGGGCGCGTCGACAGCCTCGGGCTCCGCCGCGGGGGCGGGCGGAGCTTCGACCTCGGCGACCGGCTCGGCCACGACATCGGCCTTGCGGCTGCGGCGGCGCTTGGGCGCGGCCTCGGCCACCGGCGTCTCGACGGGCTCCTCGGCGGGGGCCGCCTCGGCGGCGGGCTCGAGCGGCTCGGTCTCGGAGATCACGCCGTTGCCGGCGGCCTCGTCGAACGGCGCGCCATCGGCCGCGCCGCCATCGCGGCGGCGTCCGCCGCGACGGCCGCGGCGGCGGCGACGCCGGACTTCCTCTTCGTTGCGCTGGGCTTCGGTCTCTCCGGCGACCGGGGCTTCTTCGCCCTCGGCGGCCTCGACAGGCTCGGCGGGCTCGGGCGCGCCCTCGCGGGCCTCGCCTTCACCACGGCCACCACCGCCACGACGCCGCCGGCGCCGCCGGCCACGGCCGCGTTCGCCGCCTTCGTCCCCGGCGGCGCGCGGTTCGCGCGGCTCGCGGGGTGCACGCGGCTCGCGCGCTTCCTCCTCCTCGTCCTCGTAATCGGCGGTCTCGACGACCTCCTCCTCGTCCTCCTCGATGGCGACGGGGGCGGGCAGCGAGCCGGGCGCCGGGATCGGGCGCGACGGCGCGGCGCCATCGGCGTCGATGATGAAGCGCGGCGGCAGCAGGTCGCTGTCGGGCGCGACGTCGATCGCCACGCCGTAGCGGGCTTCGAGGTCGACCAGCTCGTCGCGCTTGCGGTTGAGGATGTAGATCGCGACGTCCTCGGCGGCGCGGAGCGTGAACAGGCTGTGCTTGCCGCGCAGCGCCTCCTCCTCAAGCGCGCGGAGGGCCGCGAGCGACGCCGACGGCACCGAGCGGACGACCGCCGCGCCCTCGCACATCGGGCAGACGTGGGTGGAGGCTTCGAGCACGCCGGTGCGCAAACGTTGGCGGCTCATCTCCATCAGGCCGAAGGACGAGATGCGGCCGATCTGGATGCGGGCGCGGTCGTTCTTCAGCGCCTCCTTCATCTGGCGCTCGACCTTACGGTTGTTGGAGTTAACCTCCATGTCGATGAAGTCGATCACCACCAGCCCGGCCATGTCGCGCAGGCGAAGCTGGCGCGCGATCTCGTCGGCGGCTTCCATGTTGGTCTTGAGAGCGGTGCCCTCGATATCGTGCTCGCGCGTCGAACGGCCCGAGTTGATGTCGATCGAGACGAGCGCCTCGGTCGGGTTGATGACGAGGTAGCCGCCCGAGCGGAGCTGGACGACCGGGTTGTACATCGCCGCCAGCTGCCCCTCGACGCCGCAGCGCTGGTAGAGCGGGATCGGGTCGACGTATTGCTGAACCTTGGTGGCGTGGCTCGGCATCAGGAGCTTCATGAACCCCTTGGCCGCCTTGTAGCCCTCCTCGCCCTCGACCAGCACCTGCTCGACGTCGCGCGAATAGATGTCGCGGATGGCTCGCTTGATGAGGTCCGAATCCTGATGGATCAGCGCCGGCGCGGTCGACTTCAGCGTCACGTCGCGGATGCCGTCCCAAAGGCGGGTCAGATAGTCGAAGTCGCGCTTGATCTCGGCCTTGGTGCGGCTGAGCCCGGCGGTGCGGACGATGCACGCCATCGACGACGGCAGCGCGAGGTCGGTCATGATCGACTTCAGCCGCTTCCGGTCGGCCTGGTTCGATATCTTGCGGCTGATGCCGCCGCCCGAGCCGGTGTTGGGCATCAGCACGCAATAGCGGCCGGCAAGCGACAGGTAGGTGGTGAGCGCGGCGCCCTTGTTGCCGCGCTCCTCCTTGACGACCTGGACGAGCAGCACCTGGCGGCGGTGGATGACCTCCTGGATCTTGTAGCGGCGGCGCAGATTCATCCGCTTCTTGCGGAGTGCCTCGTTGGCCGATTCCTCGTGACCGCCGGTCTCCTCGGGCGGGTGCGCCTCGCCGTCTTCCCCGGGCTCGCCTTCGGGCGCGGCCTCGGCGTGCTCGTCGTCATGGTGATCGTCGTGGTCGTCATGATGCGCCTCGTGCGCCTCGCGCTCCTCGCGGAGCAGCGCTTCGCGGTCCTCCTTGGGGATCTGGTAATAATCCGGGTGGATTTCCGAGAACGCCAGGAAGCCGTGGCGATTGCCGCCATATTCGATGAACGCCGCCTGCAGCGACGGCTCGACGCGCGTCACCTTGGCGAGATAGATATTCCCTTTAAGCTGCTTCTTTTCGGCTGACTCGAAATCGAATTCCTCGATCCGGTTACCCTTTACGACGGCGACCCGGGTCTCCTCCGGGTGGCGGGCGTCGATCAGCATCCGCGTAGACATTTGATATTCTCCGTGCGCGGCGCGACACCGCGGCCGAAGGCCGGCGGGCGCGCGCGCTATAAGTGTTGAAAGATGGACGTGCGGTCGCGGACGAAGGCGGCGTCGCGCACCAGCCCCGGATGGGCCGATGGGCAGCGATGCGGCGGGCGAACGTCATTGCGACAAACCTACTGCCGGCGGCGCGTCGAACGTCGGACGTTCGATATCCGCGAGGCGGAACAACATGGTCGCGGTGGCCGGCGCTGAACCGATTGAGGTCTCGGCGCGCCCGCACCTTCGCGGGGGCGAGGGCCGGCTTGAGGAGCGCGGCCATCGGCGAACTTGCTAGCACCATATCCGGGGGGCGGCAACCTGCCGTCCGACGCGATGCTTGTCGCCGCCTCGCGCCACCCATATGATTCCCAACAGGGATTTCGGCAAGGGTGCGTGGATGAAGTGGGCGTTGCGTCTGACGGCGCTGGTCGTCGGAGTGGCGTGGGGCGCGGTCGCCGATGCCTCGGGCCTGACCGGCGTCGCGGTGACGGCCGCGGGCACGGACGCGACCATCGTCCTGACGCTCGATGGGCCGTTCGATGCCTCCAGCCTGTTCGCGATGGATGGCCCGCCACGCCTCGTCCTCGACCTGCCGGGCGTCACGACGCGCGGGCGCGGCATCGACGGGCAGGGGGGCGTGGCCAAGGTCCGCGCCGCGCAGTTCAGCGCGGAGCGGGCGCGCGTCGTCATCGACCTCTCCGCGCCGATGGTGCTGGCGACCGCGACCACCGCGCCAGGCGCGATCACGCTCACCCTGCGAGCCGCCGACGACAAGGCGTTCCGCGCGCTGGTGGGGAAGGGCCGGTCGAACATTCCGGGTGTCGTGCTGCCCGGAGCCGATTCGCTCGTCGGCGTTGCGGCGGTGGTCGACAAGGCGGTTCCGAAGCCGGTTGTCGCGTCACCTCCGCCGGTCGTTCCACCCGCACCGAAGCCGCAGCCCAAGCAGCCGCCGGTCGCCGCGCCCGACACGGTGAAGCCGATGGCGCGGCTGGTGACTCGCAACCGGGACGGCAAGCTGCTCGTCGTCATCGACGCCGGCCACGGCGGGCACGACACCGGCGCGCTGTCGGTGGTCGAGGGCAAGCGTGAGAAGGACGTCGTGCTCGCCATCGCCCGCGCCATCGCCCGCGAGATCGAGGCGGGGGGCAAGCTGCGCGTGCTGCTGACGCGCGGCGACGATCGCTTCATCCCGCTGCCGCAGCGCGTCGCCATCGCGCGGGCGGCGAAGGCGAGCCTGTTCATCTCGATCCACGCCGATTCCGCGCCCGGCACCGCGGCGCATGGCGCGAGCATCTACACGCTGTCCGACGTCGCGTCCGACGCGGTCTCGGCCCGCCTGGCGGCGCGCGAGAACAAGTCGGACATCATCGCGGGGGTCAACTTCGGCGAGACGCCCGACGTCGCCGACATCCTGATCGACCTGGCGCAGCGCGAGACGATGAACGCTTCCTCAGTGTTCGCCGAGACGCTGCAGCGGGAGCTGTCGGACCGGGTGCCGTTCAAGACCGAGTTTCATCGCTTCGCGGGCTTCGCGGTGCTGAAGGCGCCGGACGTCCCGTCGGTGCTGCTGGAAACCGGCTACCTGTCGAGCGAGGAGGACACCAACCGGCTGTTCTCCGACGACGGGCAGAAAGCGATCGCGCAGGGCGTGCGGCGGGCGGTCGAAGGCTTCCTCGTGCGGTCGCGTTGAGCTTGGCCGCTCGGCTGGTATAGGGGCGCCGCGATGGCGGACGGCGAGATCAGGCTGAGGCGAGGCGGGGTTCGGCGCGGGCTGAGGATCGGTGCGATCGCGCTGGCGGCCGTGATCGGCGCGATCCTGCTGATCGGTATCGGCGGCTACCTAATCCTCTCCGCCGGCCTGCCGGGCGCCGCGGCGCTCGCCGCCTACGAGCCGCCGCTGCCGACCAAGGTGCGCGCCATCGACGGCACGCCTCTTCGCACCTTCGCGCGCGAGCGGCGGGTGTTCGTGCCGTACAGCGATATCCCGCCGCAAATGATTCAGGCTTTCATCTCGGCCGAGGATAAGACCTTCTTCACCCACGGCGGGCTCGACTATCCGGGCATCTTCCGGGCGATCCTGACCAACGTCGAGGCGGTCGGCACCGACAAGCGCAAGGTCGGCGCCTCGACGATCACCCAGCAGGTGGCGAAGAACCTGCTGCTCAACAACGAGGTCAGCTATCTTCGCAAGGGCCGCGAGGCGATCCTCGCCAAGCGGATCGAGGACAATTTCACCAAGCCGGAAATCCTCGAGCTCTACCTCAACCAGATCTTCCTCGGCCGGAACGCCTATGGCGTGGAGGCGGCGGCGCAGGCCTATTTCGACAAGTCTGTCGACCAGCTCACGCTGCCCGAGATCGCCTATCTCGCGGTGCTGCCCAAGGCGCCGGCCAATTACTCGCCGGTGCGCAACAACGCCCGCGCGGTGGCGCGACGCAACTACGTCCTCGGCCAGATGTACGCCAATGGCTACATCACCAAGGCGCAGAGGGACGAGGCGGAAGCGACGCCGCTGGTCGCAGTGCGCGCGGTCGACATCAAGCGCGACCACCTTGGCGACTACTTCATCGAGGACGTGCGCCGCCAACTCATCCAGAAGTTCGGCGAGACCGCTGCCGATGGGCCGAACTCGGTCTACGCCGGTGGCCTTTGGGTACGCTCGACGATCGATCCGAAGATCCAGCGCGCGGCGGAGAATGCGCTGCGCAACGGCCTCGTCCTCTACGATCGCGCCAAGGGCTGGCGCGGCCCCGCCGATCGCATTGCGCTCGGCGAGGGCTGGGCAGGGCGGCTGCGGGCGCTGAACCTGCCGGTCGGCTACGACAATTGGCGCGCCGCCGTGGTGCTGCGGAACGACGCCGGCAACATCACGCTCGGGCTCGAGGACGGCAGCGAGGCGAGTATGCCGCGCCAATATGCGAGCTTCCTCAAGTATCAGGCGCCGGGCGCGGAAGCGTGGAAGTACCTCAAGGCTGGCGATGTCGTCCCTGTTGGCCGCGTCGGCAACGGCCTCTACGCGCTACGCCAAATCCCGCAGATCTCGGGCGGCATGATGGTGCAGGATCCGCACACCGGCCGCGTCCTCGCGATGGTCGGCGGCTTCGACGCGCGGCGGAGCCAGTTCAACCGCGCCAGCCAGGCGCTCCGCCAGCCGGGATCGGCGTTCAAGCCGTTCGTGTACATGACCGCGCTCGACAATGGCATGACGCCGGCGACCATCCTGGTCGATGCGCCCTATTGCGTGTTCCAGACCAAGCTGCTCGGCACCAAATGCTTCAAGAACTTCACCGGCGGCTATGCCGGGCCGCAGACGATGCGCTGGGGCATCGAGCAGTCGCGCAACCTGATGACCGTCCGCGCCGGATACAACGTCGGGATGGACAAGGTGGTGAAGTTCGCCAAGTCGCTCGATATCGGCGACTATCCCGCGGTGCTGTCGATGGCGCTCGGCGCGGGCGAGACGACGGTCGAGCGGCTGACCAACGCCTTCTCGATGATCGCCAACGGCGGCAAGCGCATCCACCCGATCCTGATCGACCTCGTCCAGGACCGCCACGGCAAGACGCTCTACCGCGTCGACACGCGCGCCTGCGAAGGCTGCAACGCGCCCGACTGGCAGGGGGAGGCGATGCCGCGCCCCGCCGACAACCGCAAGCAGGCGATCGACGCGATGACCGCCTATCAGATGGCGCATATTCTGGAAGGCGTCGTCCAGCGCGGCACCGCGACCGTGCTGCGTGATCTCAACCGCCCCCTGATGGGCAAGACCGGCACCAACAACGGGCCGACCAGCGTGTGGTTTGTCGGCGGCACGCCCGACCTGATCGCCGGGGTCTACATGGGCTATGACCGGGCGAAGGAGCTCGGCGGCTGGGCGCAGGGCGGGCGGATCGCGGCGCCGGTGTTCCGCGACTTCGCCGTGACCGCGCTCAAGGACGCGCCGAAGACTCCGTTCCGAGTCGCGCCGGGCATCCGCATGGTGCGTATCGACCGCCGCTCGGGCAAGCGCGTCTACGGCGTGTTCCCGACCGCCGAGGAGTGGAAGCCGACGATCATCTGGGAAGCCTTCAAGCCCGAGAGCGAGCCCAAGCGCGTGGCGCGGGTCGACAGCGTGTTCGGGCCGAAGAAAGGCGTCCGCTCCGACAGCGACTTCTTGCGGAGCACCGGGGGCATTTACTAGATGACTCCCTCTCCCGCCCGCGGGAGAGGGTTGGGGTGAGGGGCGAAGCGCGACAGCGCGAGCGGCACTGCCCAAGCCCTCACCCTCCCACCGCTTCGCGGCGGGCCCCTCCCTCTCCCGCAAGCGGGCGAGGGGAATTTGAAGGAATTGCCCATGCGCGCCGAAGCGCAAGCTCATGTCGACCGGATCCAGCAGGCGATCGCCCTGCTAAGGAGGTTTCTTTGACTGGGATCGTGCCCTCAAACGCCTCGACGAGCTGAACCTCCGCGTCGAGGATCCGAAGCTCTGGGACGACGCCAAGGCCGCCCAGGCGGTGATGCAGGAGCGCCGCCGCCTCGACGAGGCGATCGCCGCGACGCGCGCCATCCAGACCGAGATGGACGACACCGTCGAGCTGATGGAGATGGCCGAGGCGGAGGGCGACACCGCGATGGTCGATGACGGCGTGAAGGCTCTCGCCGACCTCGCCGAGCGGGCGGACACCGACAAGGTGAAGGCGCTGCTCGCGGGCGAGGCCGACGCCAACAACACCTATATCGAGGTCAACGCCGGCGCCGGCGGGACCGAGAGCCAGGACTGGGCGGGCATGCTCAGCCGGATGTACCAGCGCTGGGCCGAGCGCCGCGGCATGAAGGTCGAGCTGATCGACCATCATTCGGGCGAGCAGGCCGGCATCAAGTCGGTGACTTTGCTGCTGAAGGGCGAGAACGCCTACGGCTATGCCAAGACCGAGAGCGGGGTTCACCGGCTGGTCCGCATCAGCCCCTACGACAGTGCGGCGCGGCGGCACACGAGCTTCGCCAGCGTCTGGGTCTATCCCGAGGTCGATGACGACATCGACATCGTGGTCAACGAGAGCGACCTGCGCATCGACACCTACCGGGCGTCGGGCGCCGGCGGGCAGCACATCAACACCACCGACAGCGCGGTCCGGATCACGCATATCCCGACCAACATCGTCGTCCAGTGCCAGAACCAGCGCTCGCAGCACAAGAACAAGGCCGAGGCGATGAAGCAGCTTAAGGCCCGGCTGTACGAGGAGGAGCTGCGCAAGCGCGAGGCGGTGGCCGACGCCAACGCCGCGAGCAAGACCGACATCGGCTGGGGGCACCAGATCCGAAGCTATGTGCTCCAGCCCTACCAGCTGGTGAAAGACCTCAGGACCGGCGTCACCAGCACCGCGCCGAGCGACGTGCTCGACGGCGCGCTCGACCCGTTCATGGCGGCGGCGCTGTCGCAGCGGGTGACCGGCGAGCGAGTCGTGGTAGAGGACGTGGACTAGCCGCAGCAGCAGCCGGAGAGCAAAGTGGCGAACAAGCCGGCGGTCATCTGGGCGTACGATTTCGCGGATGGCCGCGCGCTTCCGATCGAGGGCGACTCCACCGGCCTGAAGCCCGAGCGCGGCGACTTTCGCTGGCTGCACCTGAGCCTGGCCGACCAGCGGACGCGCGACTGGATCAGTGGCGCGCACAGCCTGCCGCCGGCGCTCCGCGACATGCTCCTCGATTCGGAGCAGCACCAGCGCTCGCTGGTCGCCGACGCGTTCGTGGGCTGCGTCCTGCATGATGTCGAGCGCGACTTCGACACGCTGGACACCGATCGCACGGGGCTGCTCCGGCTCGTGCTTGGGCCGCAGCTGATGATCACCGCGCGGCACAAGCCCGTCCGCTCCGCCGATATCGTTCGCCGCCATATCGAGCGCGAAGGCCGCCGGGTGAACGACGCCGCGAGCGCGCTCGACCTCGCGGTGTCGGCGATCGTCGAGAATGTCGCGCGCAACGCCGCCGACATGGCGCGGCAGATCGAGGCGTTCGAGGACGAGCTGCTGGCCTATGCGGAACGCTTCGACCACCGCAGGCTGATCGGCGTGCGCCGGCGCGTGGTGCAGTTTCATCGCCTTCTGTCGGGCATGCACGCGGTGTTCCGGCGGCTGGAGGCCGACGAGGATTTGCCGCAGGCGTTGCTGCCGGCGATCGAAAAGCTCGCTCAGCAGCTGGGCGCGATCGATAACGACATGCTGTCGATCCACAGCCAGCTTCGCATGCTGCGGGAGGAGGCCGACCTCCAGGCGCAGCAACGGACCAACCAGAACCTCTACGTGCTCTCGATCCTGTCGGCGCTCCTGCTCCCGGCGACGCTGGTCACCGGCTTCTTCGGCATGAACACCGGAGGGCTGCCCTTCGCTCACGGCGGCGGCGGCACCGTCGAGGCGACGGTGATCGCCATCGGCGCCTCGCTCGCGGTCTACGCCCTGCTGCGTTTCCTGGGCCTCCACCGGAATTAGCTGAACCGAAAGCGCGGTCCGGCGTTGGCGTGGCGATCCCCTTGGAATGGAGAGACACCAATGGCCGACAAGACACTCGCCGACATCGCCGAGATGATGAAGGATATCGACTTCACCATGCTTTCGACGCGCGCCGCGAACGGCGCCATCGCGGCCCGGCCGATGAGCAACAACCGGCAGGTCGATTACGACGGCGACTCCTATTATTTCACCGACGAGAGCACGCACATGGTGCGCGACATCGCCGCCGACCCCAAGGTCGGCGTGACCTTGCAGGGCAAGTCGGGGATCATCGGGCAGCGCCCGTTCTTCGTGGCGATCGAGGGCGTCGCCGACCTGATCCGCGACAAGTCGGCGTTCGCCGCGCACTGGACCTCCGATCTCGATCGGTGGTTCGAACAGGGCATCGACACGCCCGGCCTGGTGCTGATCCACGTCCGCGCCGGCAGCGTCCATTACTGGGACGGCATGGACGAGGGCGAAGTGAAGCTTTGAACCGTGGGGCCGGCTCGGCCGGCGCCAGCTACATCTCGACGATCGCGCGATAGCCGCCGACGATCATCCGCCTGGTGTCGAACAGCATCTCGCACGCTTCGGGCTTCATGCGCGGATCGGCCATGACCCTGGCGTTGATGGAGTCGCGGTCCTCGCGCGATTTGTAGGTGATCCAGGCGAAGACCGTGGTCTCGCCGTCCGTCGCCATCACGGCGCGCGGGAAAGAGGTCAGCTTGCCGTAGGGCACGTCGTCGGCGACGCATTCGACATAGCTCAGCGCGCCATATTCCATCCAGACCTCGCCCGCCTTGCGCGCCAGCGCTTCGTAGTCGGCGAGCTTGTCGGCGGGCACGGCGAGCACGAATCCATCGACGTAGGTCATCGCAAATTCCTTTCCTGGGTGTCCCGGAGTCTAACCCGCGCCGTTGCAATTGACAGCCGCCGCCGCAAACGGAAAAGCGGCGCGATGGCGAGCACCGAAATCAAACTTCATCCCGGCTGGCTGGAGCCGCTGCGCGCCGAGTTCGGCAGCCCGTACATGGCGGCGCTGCGCGCCTTCCTCGTCGCGGAGAAGGCGGCGGGGCGGCGGGTTTTCCCGAGGGGGAAGGACTGGTTCCGGGCGCTCGACCTGACGCCGCCGGAGGACGTGCGCGTCGTCATCCTGGGGCAGGACCCCTATCACGGCGCGGGGCAGGCGCACGGGCTGTGCTTCTCGGTCCAGCCGGGGACCCGGACGCCGCCGAGCCTCGTCAACATCTACAAGGAGATGGAGAGCGATCTGGGCGTGCCGCCGGCGCGTCATGGCTTCCTCGAACATTGGGCGAAGCAGGGCGTGCTGCTGCTGAACGCGGTGCTGACGGTGAGGGAAGCCGCCGCCGCCTCGCACCAGGGGCGGGGGTGGGAACGCTTTACCGACGCGGTGATCCGGCTGGTCAACGACGGCCCGCGGCCGGTGGTGTTCATGCTCTGGGGCAGCCACGCGCAGAAGAAGGCGGCGTTCGTCGATACGAGCCGCCATCTCGTGCTGAAGGCGCCGCACCCGTCGCCGCTCTCCGCCTACTCGGGGTTCTTCGGGTGCGGGCATTTCTCGAAGGCGAACGCGTTCCTGGCGTCGCACGGGGACACGCCGATCGACTGGGCGCTGCCCGAGCAGGCCTGAGGGCGCGGCGCGCCGCCGGCCCGGCTCACTCGATATAGATGCCGGCGACCTTCCAACTGTCGCCCTCGCGGTCGAGCGAGAGAGTCTCGGTGGCGCCGCGCTTGTTGGCGAAATCGGTGCGGAAGCGGACCATGCGGTAGCCCTTTGGCGGCGCGGGGACATCGTCCACGCTGAGGAGCTTGCGCGACACGACGCGGCCGAGCGGCACGCGCGCCTGCTCGGATGCCGACTGCCAGACCTGCACGGTGTTGAGCGACTGGAAGGACGCCGTCGTCGCGGCATAGGTCGCGCTCCAGTTCGAGGCGTCCAGCAAGGTCAGGAAGTCCGTGGCGGCCTTTGTGACGGCGGGGTTGGCTGCCGCCGCCGATGCCGCGGCCGAGTCCCTGGCCTTCCCGTCGGGAGAGGCCGTCAGGGCGAGAAGGGCGATTGCGAATGCGATCATGGCGAGTCCTCCAATGGCCCAGGCGGTTCGCCGCTTCAGGTGCGGCGCCGCACTGGCCTGCTCGCTCTGTTGATCGGGCAGGGCGGGCCCCGCATCCCCGAAAGCTCTGTCCCCGAGTGTTTCGGGGTGCGCGCCCGCGCCCGCGCCCTCGCTTTGGCGGAGGAGGCGCGCCGCCTCCTTGCTGCTCGACGCGGAGAGCTTGCGCCGCGCATCGCGCAGGCGCTCGTTGATCGTGTGGACAGACAGCCCGAACTGGCGCGCCATCGATTTGGCGTCGTGGCCGTCGAGAAGCAGGCGAAGCGTCTGCTTCTCCTTCTCGGTCAGCGCCTGATACCCCTCGACCATCGAACCCGCTGTCTGGCGACCGTGCATGCGCGGACGCTACGCCAGGGGAGGGGCGGGGGTCACCCCGAAAGGTTTGTACCTGTGGGGGACGGTGTTGATCGACCTGTGTGAATCACTTATAAGCCGAGTCCATGATCGTCGACTTCGATCCGGCCAAGGACGAGGCCAATCGGGCGAAGCATGGCGTGCCGCTGGTCTTCGGCCTGCAGGTCTTCGAGGATGATGTGCACGTCGTTCTGCCGTCGCTCAGGCCGATCGACGGCGAGGATCGCTACAAGGCGGTCGGATTGGTGGCTGGACGGCTGTGGACTGTCGTCCATGTCTGGCGCGGCGAGACGATACGGCTGATTTCGACAAGGCGGAGTAACGCAGGTGAACAAGGAAACTACGATCGCGATCCCGGCTGACCCGGACGATCCCGACGACTTCGCGGTCAGCGTCGCCGGGTTGGAGCGCGGCCTGATGGGCCGGCGCATCCGCCAGCTGCGCAACCGCCTCGGGCTAAGCCAGGAGGCGTTCGCCAACGCCTATGGCATCCCGCTCGCCAACATCCGCCAGTATGAGATCGGCCGCCACATGCCGCCTCCGGCGGTGCGGGCCTATCTGAAGGTGATCGAGGCGGAGCCGGAAGTCGCGGCGCGGGCGGTGGGCAAGGCGGCTTAGGACGTTCGAGCGGCAGCGCCGCTCAGGCGAACTGCATGAGGTCCCAGCGGTTGCCGTAGAGATCGAGGAAGACGGCGACGGTGCCGTAGGGCTTGGTCGTCGGCTCGCGGACGAAGGTGATGCCCTTGGCGACCATCGCGGCGTGATCGCGCGCGAAACCTGTCCTGAGCCTGTCGAAGGATCGTCGGTCCGGAGGAACAGGAAGACGCGGCCGCCCGCCTGATCGCCGATGAAGCGCGCCTGCTCCGGCGTGGCGGCGCGGGCGAGGAGGAGGGTGGTTGCGCCTGGCCCGGCGCCGGGCGGCGCGACGAGCACCCAGCGCTTGCCCCGCCAGGGCTGAGGCTCGTCGGCGACGAGGGTGAAGCCGAGCTTGCCGACATATAAGGCGATCGCCTCGTCATAGTCGCGGACGAGGAGGGCGATGTGAGCGAGGGATTGGGGCATCGTTAGACGTTGAACGATCAAAGCGAAAAGGCCAAACTCACGCATCGGTGGCGGCAGTCATGAAAGGCAGGCATTGGAAGAAGAACGGCCGATAGACCGACGACGGAAATCGGCAGGGCAAATGACTGCCGGACTAGAAGAAGAGGGAAAAATCACCGGATTTTTTAAGTTCGGTGAAGATCGGCTAATGATCATAAAAGAATACGCCTCTTATGAAATAACAATGGCAGACTCCATAGATCCGGATCGACAGAATATAAACATACCTAATATACAGCAGAGAATACTTAGAATTGGATCGGAGTCAAAAATTCTACGGGATATTATCCTTACATCTGATTCACTTTTCAACGAGACATATCTAAAAAATATTAAGTGCGGGCAGCTAAGGGAAAATGCCCTGAACGCCCTTCAGGAACTGCTCTCGATGCAGCGAGTCTTTGAGCGGCTGAAAGGCGAGCAGGATTTCCTCATGGGTCAAATCAAAGAGGCTAAACTTAAGGACGGGCTAATAATCCCATATCTAGATGACGCAACTCAAAGTCTAAAAAACTTTTTACAAAGGGCCGATCACTTTATCAGAGAGCTGTTCCTTATAACCCGAGAATTCGAGAAAGGTTTCGGGAATATAGACGGCCTGTAAAAAGAGCGAAAAAGGAGATTCCTACAAACGAAGTATTCATAAAATTTATCCAGTCAGCAGCGCGCTATGTTAGATTTGTGAGAAATGCGCGTAACTCAATCGAGCACCCGCAAAGGCAAATGTACGTAAACATTTATAATTTTCAGCTTGAAGCAGACGGAAGCATCGCGTTGCCTTCGGTTGAAATTCGCCACCCGCAATCTAACCAAGATCGAGTTGGCCTAATCCATTTTTTGGAAGCAATGATATCTTCGTTAGTCAACCTTTACGGTGAGTGGATAGCTCATCTATGCGCCCGGAAGGCTGATTTGGGAGAATTCAGTGTTGCGGTCGTCAAAATCGACGATGAGCTTCGACAGAAAAGGCAAGGATCGTTTGCCTACGCGGTAAATGCGGGCGGGCAATGGATGCCGATGGGCTGAGTCACGGAAATGCTAGACGCCGCCTTTTACACTCGGTCATATCGGCATCTGATTTCGAAACGATCAAATTTCAAATTCTCAATTGCACTTCGGAAGGCTGCGCCGAGTACTCGCAAATCTCGGTTGGCGCCTGCTCCTGCAGCTAATAATGCTAAGTGGGGTTGAAAACTCTTAGCCCCGAAGGCGTTCGCCGAAAGCGTGCTGGGCGTCCGCCCCGATATTACCTTGGTCGTTTCGAGCGGGAGTATCCTATTACGAAGTGCGTGCATTTCAGTCCGCGCGGGACGTCGCACTCGTAGGCCAATCGGATAACGACCTTGATCAATATCGGGTCTTGGCCGCTCGCCACCAGGCGCAAGAACCATAAATCGGGTTTCCGAGGTCGGGATGGCCACCGAAACCGATTCCCGCACTTCAGCTAGCCTTGGGAGCTTTCTGCGCGCATGGTAAACCGTAATGTGTAGATCTTTCTTGATTTCTCCTTCTTTCACTCCGGAAGAAAGCAGAAATCTCCTAAGTTCATCTACGGATTCTTTCGACAGAAATAGAAACGCCCAAACGACATCTCGGTGTTTCGGAGGACGTGACACGGCTAAACTTTCTTTAAATCTATACGCCGCTCGGCAAGTAAATCTCCCCCGCCCTTTGCCGTGAACACCTCGCTCATCTCCGCCATCCCCGCTTCGGCGGCGCCCGCCGCGACGAACGTCTCCACCGGCGCGTTCTGCTTCGCCGCGAAGTCGCGCACCTCCTGCGTGATCTTCATGCTGCAGAACTTCGGGCCGCACATGCTGCAGAAGTGCGCGGTCTTGGCGCCTACGCGCCGATCAGCCAGCCTTTCGCTGTTCGCTCTCGACCACTTGCCGAAGCGCGGCGTTGATCTGCGTCTGATAACCGCGCGCGCCGTCCTGCCGGGTCTTGAACCAATGCAGGATGTCGGCGTCGATCCGCAGCGTCACCTGCTCCTTGACCGGGCGATAGAATTTGCCGCGTTTCCAATTCGACCAGTCGGTCACCTCGGGCATGTCGGTCGTGTCGATCGTGTCGTCGGGCATGGCGGCGAGCTTTTCCAGCTCCGCCTTGATCTCTGGAGTGATACCCTTCGACTTATGAATAACCGTCGTCATAACGCCTTCTTTCGCTCGGTGTCGCGCGCCTCGCGCTGATGATGCGCCCGCCGCCTTCCTCGAAAATCGTGTGGACCACGAACAGCGTCGTCGCCGATACCCGGCCGATGACGCGCCAGCGGTCACCGTCCGGATGCGGGTCGGGCTCGCTGAGCAGCATCGGATCGTCGAAAACCAGCACCGCCGCTTCGAACGAAACGCCGTGGTTCTCGATGTTCTTGCGCGCCTTGTCCGCGTCCCATATCCACGTCATCGATGTAACTACAGATATGACGTTACGGTCGGGGCGTCAATCACTCCGCCGCAGGCAGGTAAATCTCCCCGCCCTTCGCCTTGAACACCTCGCTCATCTCCGCCATGCCGGCCTCGGCCTCCGCCTCGCCGGTCGCCGCGATGAACGTATCCGCCGGCGCGTTCTGCTTCGCCGCGAAGTCGCGCACTTCCTGCGTGATCTTCATGCTGCAGAACTTCGGGCCGCACATCGAGCAGAAGTGCGCGGTCTTGGCGCCTTCCGCCGGAAGCGTCTGGTCGTGGAAGCGCTCGGCGGTTTCGGGGTCGAGGCTCAAGTTGAACTGGTCGCGCCAGCGGAACTCGAAGCGGGCGCGGCTCAAGGCGTCGTCGCGGACCTTGGCGGCCGGATGCCCCTTGGCGAGATCGGCGGCGTGGGCGGCGAGCTTGTAGGTGATGACGCCGACCTTGACGTCGTCGCGGTCGGGCAGGCCCAGGTGCTCCTTGGGCGTGACGTAGCAGAGCATCGCGGTGCCGTACCAGCCGATCATCGCGGCGCCGAT
>CAXTKD010000019.1:0-61198 GCA_964244885.1 uncultured Sphingomonadaceae bacterium
ACCCGGAGGAATCCGCCGGCCGCCTGATGCAGCGCGAGCTGATCGCGGTGCCCGAGCACTGGACGGTCGGCAAGGTCATCGACTTCGTCCGGGATAATCCGAACCAGGCCGAGGACTTCTGGGAGATCTTCGTCGTCGATCCGGGCCACAAGCCGGTCGGCACGATGCGCCTGTCGTCGATCCTGAGGACGGCGCGTACCGTCCAGGTCGCCGAGATCATGCAGGACGAGCAGACTCTGATCCCGGTCGGGATGGACCAGGAAGAGGTGGCGCTGCGCTTCCAGAAATACGCGCTCATCTCGGCCGCGGTGGTCGACGACGCGGGCCGGCTGGTCGGCGTGATCACGGTCGACGACATCGTCCACGTCATCAGCCAGGAGGCCGGCGAGGATATCCTGCGGCTGTCGGGCGCGGGCGACGAGGGCGACATCAACGAGCCGGTGCGCGGGGCGTTCTTTACGCGCGTGCGATGGCTGATCGTCAACCTCGGCACCGCGATCATCGCCTCCAGCGTGATCTCGCTGTTCCAGGGCACAATCTCGAAGATGGTGGCGCTGGCGGTGCTGATGCCGATCGTCTCCGGCATGGGCGGCAACGCCGGCACGCAGACGATGGCGGTGGTGGTGCGGGCGCTCGCCACCGACCAGCTGACCGAGGCGAACACCGTCCGCGCCATCGTCCGCGAGTTTCGGATCGCGGCGCTGAACGGCGTGACCCTGGGCGTTCTGATCGGCCTCGGCGTCGGGTGGATCTTCGGCAACCCGCAGCTCGGCGCGGTGATGGGCGCGGCGATGCTGATCAACAACCTCGTCGCCGGGCTTTCGGGCGTGCTGATCCCGGTGGCGCTCGACCGGCTGAAGGTCGATCCCGCGGTGTCGTCGGCGGTGTTCGTGACGATGATGACCGACGTGATGGGCTTCTTCTCGTTCCTGGGGCTCGCGGCGCTGACGGGGTTGACCGGCTAGGCCCCGGTCCCCACCTGATTTGCATGCCGCTCCACATGACAAAGGTCGCGGTCAGGTGCCCGAACGTCGAGCATCTGGCCAAGCGGCAGGCCGGCCGTGTCGAGGAGCGCGGCGGCGTGGAGACCGTCGTCTGCCAGACGCGCTACAGCCCGAAGCGCGCCGGGGAGATGATCGGCGGCTCGCTCTACTGGATCGTCAAGCACACGCTGGCGGCACGGCAGACCATCCTCGATTTCGAGTTGGTGGACACGCGCCAGGGCAAGAAATGCCACATCCTGCTGTCGCCCGAGGTCGTGCCGGTGCTGGCCGCGCCGCTCCGCGCGCACCAGGGCTGGCGCTACCTTGAGCCGGGAGTCGCGCCGCCCGACCTGAGCACGGTCGGCGGCGACGTCGGCCAGCTACCGCTCAAGATGATGCGGAGTTTGAGGGAATTGGGGATTCTGTAGCGTGGAGGGTCACCCTGCCTCGGTGCCGCGATGCCCGGCGGTGTCACCCCACCCTGTCCCTCCCCATCGAAGGGGAGGGGACGCCCCTCTTGCAAGGCTCAGCCTAGTCCCTCCCCCTTCGATGGGGGAGGTTAGGTGGGGGTGACACCGCCGGGCGAAAGGCGCCGCGCTAGCTGCAGTGGGCGTCGCCGCTGCCCATTTTCGAGGTGGTGCAGCGCGCGCCGCCCGAGACGGTGATGTCGCCCGAGCCCATGATCGAGACCTTGGCGGTCCGGCTGGCCGAGGCGGCGATGTCGCCCGACCCGGCGACCGAGGCGCTCAGAGTCTGGCACTTGAGGCCGCCCGCGCGGATATCACCCGAACCGGCGATCGACAGGTCGCCGCTGTCACAGCGCCCGGCGGCGACGAGATCGCCCGAGCCGGCGATCGACAGGCTGGCCGAACGGCCGTCGATCGCCCCGATGTTGAGGTTGCCCGAGCCGGCGATCGAGGCGGAGACCTTGCCGCCTTTCAGCCGATCGACCGCGATGTCGCCCGAGCCGGCGAGGCCGACGCTGCTGAGCGACGGCACGGTGACGCGGATCTTTACCGGCTTCGACAGCTTGAACATCTTCCACTGGTGGCGATCGCGCGGACCGATCTCGAGACGGCCGGACCTTACCTCGGCCTTGAGCTGGTCGAGGTCGGCCTGTTCTCCGAAGGCATGGACGCTCGGCGCGCTGCCGGTGGTGACCGTCACGTCATAGGGACCGACGACGCCGAGCTCTGTGAAATTGCCGACGCCGAACGAGCGCTCGGCGGCGGCGGCGGGAACCGCGATCATCGCGGCGGCGAAAAGTGCGAGCTTGATGGACATGGCGATACTCCCAAGGTCTGTGTTATTTGTGTAACACGGTGGACTGCGATCTTCAAACAAAAAGGCCCGGACCTTGCGGGCCGGGCCTTTTCAATTGCGATGTTAGAGGGCTTAGGCCGCCTTGGCTTCAGCCTTCAGGACCGACTCGATCTTGGCCTGCGCCGACGGCTCGTCGATGTTTTCCATCGCGGCGAGCTCGCGGGCGAGGCGGCCGATCGCGGCCTCGTAGATCTGACGCTCGGAGTAGGACTGCTCGGGCTGGTCCTCGGCGCGGTGGAGGTCGCGGACCACCTCGGCGATCGACACGAGGTCGCCCGAGTTGATCTTCGCCTCATACTCCTGCGCGCGGCGCGACCACATGGTGCGCTTGACCTTGGGACGGCCCTTCAGCGTCGTCAGCGCCTCGAGCAGCGTCGCCTGGCTCGACAGCTTGCGCATGCCGGCCGAGTCGGCCTTGTTGGTCGGAACGCGGAGCGTCATGCGCTCCTTCTCGAAGCGCAGCACGTAGAGCTCGAGCACAACGCCGGCGATTTCCGAGCGCTGGACTTCCGTCACACGACCGACACCATGTTTGGGATAAACGACATGGTCGCCGACGACGAAACCGAGTTCCTTGGATGCTGGCATAGGAGGGTATCCTTTCGCTATCGTCCCGTCCGGCGGGACGCTCTGAGACGGCCGGGTAAACGCGGCCGCCATATCGGCGAAGAGATCGCCGTTGCGCGATTATATAGCAGAAAAATCAGCCGAATGCCACGCCTTCCTAAGGCCGCGGCATCAGACGCTTAACGTCGCAGCCTACTGCCCGTCGGTCCCCGGCTCGGCGGAGAAGAACTTGTCGTACTTGCCCTCTTCGCCCTTGTGCGCGTCGGCGTCGGGCGGAGTCGCGCCCTTCACCGTGATGTTGGGCCAGGTGGCGGAGAAGGTGGCGTTGAGCTCGAGCCACTTTTCGAGGCCGTTCTCGGTATCGGGGAGAATCGCCTCGGCCGGGCATTCGGGCTCGCAGACGCCGCAGTCGATGCACTCGCTGGGGTTGATCACCACCATGTTCTCGCCCTCGTAGAAGCAATCGACGGGGCAGACCTCGACGCAGTCCATGTACTTGCACTTGATGCAAGCCTCGGTGACGACATAGGTCATTCAAATCTTCCTCGTGGCGGTGAGCGCGCCCCGATTAACCGTGCGCAGCGCGCGCCGTCAACGGTTCGGCGAGATCGGTGTAAAGGTGCATCGCCTCGACGAACGGCCCGCGCCGGTCGGCGAGCGCCTCGACTCGCACGATCCGCACCTCGTCGTGCCACGGAAAGCTCAGGATCGAACCCGGCCGCACCAGCGCGGAGCATCGCTCGATCACCCGGCCATCCAATCGGAGGTGCCGGCTCTCCGCCAGCTCCTGGGCCTGACTTCGCGACTTGGTGAGCCGCGCGAACCATAGCCATTTGTCCAATCGCAAGCCGGGACCGTAGACCAAATCTATCTCCTCATCTCTCCAAGGACAGCGAACGGGGAATTGACGCGAACCGGGGCGCGGCGATCGGGCCGCTGGCGCTCGGGCCGCGGGCCGCGCCATTCGAAAGCGGCCTCGCCATCGACGCTCTTCAGCCGGTAGCCGAGAGCGCGCATCAGACGGGTGAAGCCGTCGCGGCTCATGCCGACCGAGGCGGCCCATTGCAGATCGGGGACGAAGGCGGCGCGGCCGTCGCGCTGGCCATGCATGGCGCGGGCGAGACGCTCGACCATGTCGATGCGAACGGCCTCCGGCCCGACCGGCCAGAAGCCTGCGACATCGTAGAAATCCTTGGGCGCCGCGGCATTGATCGCGACGGTGACGAGCCCCGGCGGCGGCGGCGGCGGAGTCTCGGAGACGCGGCGGTGGATCGCCCAGAGGGCGAGGCGCCAGCGGGTCGGCTCGGGCCGGAGAAGCGCCGAGACGAAGACGTGGGCGACGCCGAGCTTGACCCCGGCCTGCGACAGCAGCCGCCGGTCCGCCTTGTCGAGCGCCACGATCTGGGTCGCGACGCGGTCGCGGACGAGGCAGCCGAGATTCTCGACGAGCTGGACGACGAGGCCGCGCGCCGCCGGCGACAGCTCCGCCGCGCGGGCGGCGAGCGCGGTCAAGGGCGCGAGGTGCTTGTCGCACTGCGCGGCGAACCAGGCGTCGAGGCGGGTGCGAATGAGGGCGCGGTCGGGAGCGGGAAGGCTATCGACGCTGCGGTCGAGGACGACGCGCGGGGTCAGCGCGTCGCGGCCTTCGGCGAGCGTTGCGACGCGGGCGCCGGTCCACAGCAGGCGGGGCGGCATGCCGCCGTCGAAGACCAGCGCGAAGGCTTCGTCGTCGGACTCGGCGAGGAGTTTTGCACGGCGCGCGAGCTCGCCGGTCAGGCGGCGCTCGGCGGCGGCGAGCAGCATGCGCTTCTCGCCGGCGCGGGCGTTGGGATCTGCGACGAAGCGGAAGCCGGTCAGGGTGCCGATCGCCTCGCCTTCGACTGCGACGGTGCCGTCGGGGTCGATCTCGACACCCAAGTCCTGCGGCCCCTTGGCCTTCAGGTCGCGGAGCAGCACGGCGGTGCGGCGGTCGACGAAGCGCTGAGTCAGGCCGAGGTGCATGGCGTCGGAGAGCTTGTCCTCCAGCGCGCGGGTTCGCTCGGCCCACAAGGGCGCATTGGCGAGCCAGTTGTTGCGGTGCGCGATGTAGGTCCAGGTGCGCGCGGCGGCGATGCGGCCGGAGATCGTCGCGATGTCGCCGCCGACGTGATCGAGGTTGGCGACCTCGGCGGCGATCCACTCCTCGGGCAGCAGGCCGTCGCCTTCGGTCAGGTGGCGGTAGATTCGCGCGACGAGGCGGGCGTGCTGATCCGGCCCGGTCTTGCGGTAGTCGGGCACGCCGCACGCCGCCCACAGACGCTGGAGGCGCGCCGGGGTGCGGGCGCGTTCGGACACCCACTCCTCGCGCGCCAGCGAGCGCAGGACGGCGAGATCGACCGCGTCATGCGCCTTGGTTAGCGCCTCGGCGCGCGGGCGCTCGTCGAGCGAGGCGAGCAGGCCGCCCAAGGACCGGTAATCGAGCCTGGCGTTGCGCCATACGAGCTGGTCGAGCGGCGGGAACTGGTGGCCCTCGACCGCCTCGACCTCCTCAGGCTCGAAGCCGCCGACCGTCTCGGTGCCGAGCTGGACGACGCCGAAGGTGCCGTCGCGCTGGTAGCGCCCGGCGCGGCCGGCGATCTGCGCCATCTCGGCGGTGGTCAGCCGGCGGTGGCGGTGGCCGTCGAACTTCGACAGCGAGGCGAAGGCGACATGGGCGATGTCCATGTTCAGCCCCATGCCGATCGCATCGGTCGCGACGAGATAATCGACCTCGCCCGACTGGTACATCGCGACCTGCGCGTTGCGGGTGCGGGGGCTGAGGCCGCCCATGACGACCGCTGCGCCGCCCTTGTGCCGGCGGAGCATCTCCGCGAGCGCGTAGACCTCCTCCGCGGTGAAGGCGACGATCGCGGTGCGCTTGGGCAGGCGGGAGAGCTTCTTCGGGCCGGTATAGCTGAGCGTCGAGAAGCGCGGGCGGGTGACGATCTCGGCGTCGGGAAGCAGGCGGCGGATGAGCGGACGGAGCGTCTCGGCGCCGAGGATCATCGTCTCGGCATAGCCGCGCGAGTGGAGCAGCCGGTCGGTGAACACGTGGCCGCGCTCGCGGTCCGCGCCCATCTGCGCCTCGTCGAGGCCGACGAAGGCGACCTCGCGGTCAGAGGGCATCGATTCCACGGTGCAGAGGAAGTAGCGCGCCTCGGGCGGCAGGATCTTCTCCTCGCCGGTGATCAGCGCAACTTGGCGTTCGCCCTTGAGCTTGACGACGCGGTCGTAGACCTCGCGGGCGAGGAGCCGGAGCGGGAAACCCATCATGCCGGAGGCGTGGCCGCACATCCGTTCGACGGCGAGATGGGTCTTGCCCGTGTTGGTGGGACCCAAAACGGCAGTGAGACTGGCTTTAAGCAGTCCGCCCATGGCCCCAAGGTGCTGCTGCAATGCGACAAACGCAAGACATTGTGTGTTCGGTTCGTCGCATCGACCAGCCGTTGTGGTTGCGGAACGGTTTTTGCCCCCGAGGCTGTTCCCCACCCCAACCCCTCCCCTGAAGGAGAGGGGCTTTCCGGCCCGTGCTGACCATAGCCCCTCTCCTTCTGGGGTGGGGACGACGCTGGGCACGCCCACGGACTCAACTGGCCGCGCATAAGCCGCCGCTCGTCGCAGCGGTGAGTCGCCGGACTCCGGGTTCGGTTGACTTCCAAGGGCTTGGGGGAGAGCCTTGTCATCAGGCCGCAGCAATGCGGCGTTTCGGGGTGGGGGCCTCGTCCTTCGGGCGAGGCGGAAGGATTCGGGCGGGGACATGTTCCAACCGACGTTGCGCGCATTCGATGGCGCCGGAGCTGCGGCTCTGGCCGGGCCTTACTCATCGCGGGCGATCGCCCGCCCTCGGAGCCCACGCTTCGATCTCGACGATCTCGACCTGATCGTCGACCTCGGCGACCGCATCGGATCGCTGCACTGGTGGCGCGGCATCGCGACGGTCACTTTGCTGTGCACCGCGGCGATCGTCGTAGGCACGCGGCCGGTGTCGCTTCCGACCGCCACGCCCCCTGCTCTCCTTCCGAGCCAGGTCGCGCTCGCAGCGCCCGCCGCGATCGCGCCGCTGGCGCTCGGCGGCACTACCGGCCAGACGCCGGTCGCCAACAACAAGGTGCGCCGCCTCGCCGAAGCGCCCGAGCGGCCGCGCGTCGAGGTTCAGGCGCGCATGCGCGGATCGGACTCGCTGGGCGGCGCGCTGAAGCGCGCGGGCGTCGGCGCCGCCGAGGCGCGGCAGGTCGCTGACATGGTCGGAAGCTCGGCCAAGGGCATCAAGCCCGGAACGGCGTTCGACCTCGTGCTTGGCCGCCGCGACAGCAAGGCGGTCCCCCGTCCGCTCGAGCACCTCGCCTTCCGCGCGGCATTCGACATGAAGATGGAGGTCGTCCGCGAGGGCGACGCGCTCCAGGTCAAGCGAATCCCGATCAAGGTCGACAACACGCCGCTCCACGTCGAAGGCAAGGTCGGCCGCAGCCTGCAGAGCGCGGCGCGCGCCGCGGGCATGCCCGGCGGCGTCGTCGGCGACTTCATCAAGGCGCTGTCCTATTCGGTCGATATCCAGCGCGAGGTGAAGGCGAAGGACCGCTTCGACATCGTCGTCTCGCACCGCCGCGCCGAGACCGGCGAAACCGAGACCGGGCAGCTGCTCTACGCGGCGCTCAACCACGGGGGCAAGCGCATCGAGCTGATGCGCTGGGGCGCGCAGTTCTTCAACGCCGATGGCTCATCGGCCAAGAAGGGGCTGATGCGGACGCCGGTCAACGGCGCGCGCCAGACCTCGGGCTTCGGCTTCCGGCTCCACCCGCTGCTCGGCTATTCGCGGATGCACAAGGGCACCGACTTCGGCGCGCCGATGGGCTCGCCGATCCTCGCCTCGGCCGCCGGCACGGTGAGCTTCGCCGGCTGGCACGGCGGCCACGGCAATTACGTGATGATCCAGCACGGCCGCGGCATCGCCACCGCTTATGCGCACATGAGCAAGTTCGCGGTGAAGCCGGGCAGCCACGTCAACCAGGGCCAAGTCATCGGCTATGTCGGCTCGACCGGCATGTCCACCGGACCGCACCTGCACTACGAGGTCTGGGTCAACGGCCAGGCGGTCAACCCGACCGGCGCCAAGTTCCAGACCGGCACGCAACTGGCGGGCAGCGACCTCGCCAAGTTCAGGTCGAAGATGGCGCAGCTCCGCGGCATCCGCGCCAGCGAGAACGGCGACGGCGACGACTGATTAGACCAACCCTGCGGTCACTGCTGACCTCCGCAATCGGTGGAAGCAGTCGTCTAATCCACTCGAGTCCGCCGCAATTTCAACACACGCAAAACGAGCGGGGCGTGATGATGGCCGGTCTCAGCTGCGAAGCCCTCACCCTCGACTATAACGCCTTTGCCGATGCTAGCTCTAAGCTGGGCGGAGCCGAGCTTCGTGTCTGAGTAAATATGGACTGTCCGGAAATGCCTCGCCGGGTCAGCGAAGCCCTCGCTCCCGTCAGATATGCAGCTGGGTTCCGGCATCACGAGAATGTAGGTTTCTTCGTCTGCGTCGCCGCTTTTGATATCATCGTAGTTTGGCGGCCCAGGGAAATGCCGCAGCGTGAGCTTGCCTTGTGCCCGAACATTCGAATCGGCGGACAAATCCACACAATTATGGATGTCCATCGCGCCGCTAACCTGTCCCGACGAAGGGGTCGAAAAGGAAGACAGAATCCCGATGGCGACGACAAGCGAAAGCCTCATGCGCGCATGATGGCCTGATAAAGCTGGCATCGCTAGGGCGCGCTATTCCACCGCGAATAGATCGCGGTCGGCAGCAACAGACCCCTGCCCTCCTCGCGGATCGCCATGTCGCCGGTCTCGATCGCGCCGCCAAGATCGCCGAGCTTTTCGCTGAGCAGCGAGCCGAGCGCGACCGCCGACATACGGATGGCGTAGACGGTGAGAATGAGGAACGAGGAATCGGGCGTCAGGAGCTGGCGGCAGAGCGATAGCATCTCGCCGAGGCCTTCCTCCAACTTCCACACCTCGCCCTCCGGGCCACGGCCGTATTTGGGCGGGTCGAGGAGGATGGCGTCGTAGCGGCGGCCGCGGCGGACCTCGCGGCGGAGGAACTTGAGCGCGTCGTCGACCAGCCAGCGGATCGGGGCGTCGGTAAGGCCGGAGAGCTTCTGGTTCTCGGCCGCCGCGGTGATCGCTTTCTTGGAGGCATCGACATGGGTGACCTTCGCCCCCGCCTTGGCGGCGACGAGGCTGGCGACCCCGGTATAGCCGAACAGGTTGAGCAGCTCGGCGCCGGGCGTCAGCCGCTCGGCCATCCACGCCCATTGCGGCGCCATGTCCGGGAAGAAGGCGAGGTGGCGGAAGGGCGTGTTCGACGCCCAGAACCTCACGCCGCCCCAGGCGAGCGGCCAAGAGGCTGGGACTTTGGGATCGAGGGTCCAGCGCCCCCCGCCCTCCTCGTCGGAGCCGCCGACGAACTCGCCGTGGGCTTGCCAGTCGGTGGCGGCGGGCGACCACAGCGCCTGCGCCTCCGGGCGGATGAAGCGGTAGGGGCCGTAGCGTTCGAGCTTTCGCCCATCGCCGCTGTCAAGGAGCGCGTAGTCGGGCCACGGCTCGGTGACGAGGAGGTCGAGGCCCGTCATACTCCCCAGCCTCCGTTCGTGGTGAGCCTGTCGAACCACTTGGCCCGCTCGGCCGAGCAACCACGTCCTTCGACAAGCTCAGGACGAACGGGAACGCGGGTGGGCGCGTTCAATTCAGGCGGCCTTGAGGCGCGTCGCTCCGATGTGGGCGCGCGCGATGGGGCCGGAGAGCATGCGGCGCGCCGCGGCGCGGACGTGGTCGACGGTCGGCGCATCCACCTGCGCGACGAGCTCGGCCGGTTCGACGAGGCGATTGTGGATGAGCAATTGGCGGGCGTGATAGTCGGCGCGGCCGGCCGGGCCTTCCAGCGACATCAGCAGCCCCGCCTTGAGCTGCGCCTTGGCGCGCGCCAGCTCGGCGGGCTCCAGGCCAGAGGCGGTGTCGGCAAGGACCTTCTCGGCAAGCGCCAGGGCGCGGCCGGCGTTGGCGTTGGCGCTTGCGATATAGACCGAGAACAGGCCGGAGTCGGTGAACGGCGTCGAGGAAGCGTAGACGCTGTAGGCGAGGCCGCGCTCCTCGCGCAGCTCCTGGAACAGCCGCGAGGACATGCCGCCGCCGACCGCAGTGGTAAACAGGACAAGCGGATAATGCTCGGGCGCAGTGTGCGACGGCGCTTCGTAGCCGAGCGTCAGGTGCGCCTGCTCGAAGCGGCGGCGGTCGTGGAAGTTGCCGCCGCGGAAGCTCGCCGCGAGCGGCTGCGGGCGGAGGCCCCGCGGCAGGTCGCCGAAATGCGCCTCCGCCAGGCGCACCAGCGCATCGTGATCGACCTTGCCGGCGGCGGACAGCACGCAGGAGCCGGCGCGGTAGTGGACGGCGAGCCAGTCGCGGAGCGCCCCCTGCCCGATCGCCGCGATGCTCTCCTCGCTGCCGAGGATCGAGCGGCCGAGCGGCTGCTCGGGAAAGGCGGCTTCCTGCAGGTGGTCGAAAACGATGTCGTCAGGCGTGTCGCGCGCCTCGCCCAGTTCCTGAAGCACGACGTCGCGCTCCAGCGTCAGCTCGGCTTCGTCGAAGTTCGGGTTGCGGACGAGATCGGCGATGAGATCGACGCCGAGCGCCAGGTCGCCCGCCAGCAGGCGCGCGTGGAAAACGGTCATGTCGCGCGCGGTGTAGGCGTTCAAGGATCCGCCGACATCCTCGACCTGCTCGGCGATCTGGCGCGCGGTGCGGCTCCGGGTGCCCTTGAACACCATATGCTCAAGGAGGTGCGCGACTCCGTTGGTCGCCGCCTCCTCGAAGCGCGAGCCGGTGTCGACGTGGAGGCCGACCGCGACGGTCTCGACGCTCGGCAGCACCTCGCTGACGACGCGCAGGCCGTTGGCGAGCGTGGTGAGCTGCGCGCTCATCGCGCCGTCGCCCGCTCGGCGACGTAGGATTCGATTGTCGCGAGGTCGGCGGGAAGGCTGTCGTAGCGCTCCTCGCGGTCGAACAGCGAGCCGACGCGCGACGGCATCGGCGGGCGCTGTCCGGTGGCGCGTTCGACCGCGTCGCGGAACTTCGCCGGGTGCGCGGTGGCGAGCGTGACGATCGGCACATCCGCCGGAAGATCGGACGCGCGCGCGGCGGCGAGGCCGATGGCGGTGTGCGGATCGATGACCTGCCCGGCCTTGTCGCAGGCCCAGCGCAGGGCAAGCGACATGCCGTCCGCGTCGATCCGTGCGGATGAGAACAGCGAGGCGCCGGCGCGGATGTTGCCACCGATCGCCATGCGCTTGTCGGCTTCGAAGCCCCGCATCGCGGCCGTCAGCGCGCTGGCGTCGCGGCCGTGGAGATCGAACAACAGGCGCTCGAAGTTGGAGCTGACCTGGATGTCCATCGACGGGGCGGCGGTGGCGGTGACGGCGCCGGTCGAATAGTCGCCCGCCGACAGCGCACGGTGGAGGATGTCGTTGACGTTGGTCGCGACGATCAGCTTCGCGACCGGAAGCCCCATGCGCGCTGCGACATAGCCCGCGAACACGTCGCCGAAATTGCCCGTCGGCACCGAGAAGGCGACCGCGCGCTCGGGCGCGCCGAGGCGGACGGCGGCGTAGAAATAATAGACCACCTGCGCCATCAGCCGCGCCCAGTTGATCGAGTTGACCGCCGACAGCCGGAAGCGCGACGCGAACGAGGCGTCGTTGAACATCGCCTTCACCAGCGCCTGCGCGTCGTCAAAATTGCCGTCGATCGCGATATTGTGGATGTTCGGCGCCATCACCGTCGTCATCTGCCGGCGCTGGACCTCTGACACGCGGCCCGCCGGGTGGAGCATGAACACATCGACCTGGGCGCGGCCGGCGAGCGCGTGGATCGCCGCCGAGCCGGTGTCGCCTGAGGTCGCGCCGACGACGGTCAGATGCTCCGAGCGGCGCGACAGGAAACGTTCGAACAGCAGCCCCAGAAGCTGGAGCGCAACGTCCTTGAAGGCAAGCGTCGGGCCGTGGAACAGCTCGAGCAGCCACTGGCGCTGGTCGAGTTGCACGAGCGGGGTGACGGCGGCGTGGGCGAAGGTGCCGTAAGCCTCCGTGCAGAGCGCCCTCAGCTCGTCCTCGGCGAGCGCGTCGCCGGTGAACTTTCCGCAGATCGCGACGGCGGTGTCGACATAGGACAGGCCGGCGAGCGCGGCGATCTCGGCGGCGGTCATCGTCGGGTAGCTCTCGGGCACGTACAGCCCGCCGTCGCTCGCAAGCCCTGCGAGCGTGACGTCTTCGAAACCGAGGATGGGCGCGCCCCCGCGCGTGCTGACGTAACGCATGATGCCGGGGGGCTTAACGGGGGGAGGCGGGCGAGTCGAGCGAAGCGCGTCGCCAATTGCGGACGTAGAGGCCGTAAACTACCGCCAAGATGGCCGCGAAGGAAAACCATTGGATGGCGTAGGACAGATGGCTGTTGGAGATTTCGCCGACCTCGGGCGGGGCGCTTGGCGTCAGCGGCGGGAGGGCGCGGGACGAGATCAGCGTATATTCCGGGCCGGGGTGCTCGCGCAGCATGCCGGGATAGGCGGCGGCGAGCGCGAAGGGCTTGAGGTCGGGGCGCGGCGCCCAGCCCGCATCGAGGCTCAGGTGACCGCGGGCGCAGGGCAGGATGTAGGAATAGCCGATCTGCTCCCGCGCGTTGCGGCCGGCGCGGACCATTGGGGGGGTCCTGATCGGCTGGCAATCGACGATGGCGCGGCGGAAGTCCCAGCCGGGCTTGGTCAGGTCGGGGTGATCGAGGACGGGGAGCTTCGGGGCGGAGGCAAGCTGGGCGAGGAGCGCTTCCTTCCATTCCAGCCGGTGAAGTTGCCAGAAGCCGAGGGAAACAAGGATCGGCAGCGCGACCGCGACGAGGAGCGTCGGCCCAATCGGCAGGCCCCGCCTCACTGGTCGAGCCGGCCTTCGGCGGCCTTGTTGCGATACTCAAGCGCCAGCAGCACCGCCTTGGCGTAGCGGAGCGAGCCGATCGTCGAGAGGATGACCACCGGCGTCCATATCACGATGTGGACCCAGAGCGGCGGTTCGACCGCCAGCTCGAGCCACATCGCGAGGAAGACGACGATGATCCCGATCACCAGGGTCAGGAAGGCGGCCGGGCCGTCGCCGACGTTGAAGGCTCGAAAGTCGAGTCCGCAACTGGCGCACGGCGGCGCGAACTTGACGAACCCTGAGAACAATTTGCCCTTGCCGCAGCGCGGGCAGCAGCCGGAAAGCGCCGCCCGGACCGGGTCGGTCATCCCGCGTGAGGCAGGACGGCCGCTCCGAAGTCGCTGCCCCAGACGTAGATCGCGAGGAACAGGAACAGCCAGACGACGTCGACGAAGTGCCAGTACCACGCCGCCGCCTCGAAGCCGAAATGCTGGCGGGGCGTGAAGTCGCCCTTGTAGGCGCGGATGAGGCAGACGAGCAGGAAGATCGTACCGACGAAGACGTGGAAGCCGTGGAACCCCGTCGCCATGTAGAAGGTCGAGCCGTAGACGTTGCCCGCGAAGGCGAATTCGGCGTGATAATATTCGAACGCCTGGATGAGCGAGAAGCTCGCGCCGAGCAGGATCGTCAGCCACAGCCCCCTCTTGAGCCCCTCGCGGTCGCCCTCGATCAGGGCGTGGTGCGCCCAGGTGACGGTGGTGCCGGAGAGCAGCAGGATGAGGGTGTTTAGGAGCGGGAAGGCGAACGGATCGAGCACCTCGACGCCCTTCGGCGGCCAGACCCCGCCGATCGCGTCGACCGTCGACGGATAGAGCGCGGCGGCGAAATAGGCCCAGAACCAGGCGACGAAGAACATCACCTCCGACGCGATGAACAGGATCATGCCGTAGCGCAGGTGGAGCTGGACGACCGGCGTGTGGTCGCCGGTGTTCGCCTCGTGCACGACGTCCGACCACCAGGAGTAGAAGGTGAACAGCACCCCGATCAGGCCGAGGCCGCTGACCCACGGCCCCCACGGAACCTTGTGCATGTAGGCGACGAGGCCGCCGAACATCGCGAGCGCCGAGAACGAGCCGATCAGCGGCCAGGGGCTCGGGTTGACGATGTGGAACTGGTGGTTCTTGGCGCCGGCCATAGTCTCGCCTCTCAAGTCGTCGCGCCGGGCTTTTGCCCGCCTGTCGCGGCAGTGTCCACGGGGAAGAAGGTATAGCTCAAGGTAATCTCGTCGATGCGCTTGCCGTTGGCATCGTCCAGAATCCTGGGATCGACGAAGTAGACGACCGGCATGTCGACGGTCTGCCCCGGCTGGAGCGTCTGAGAGGTGAAGCAGAAGCACTGGATCTTGTCGAAGAACTTGCCCGCCGTGTCGGGCGCGACGTTGAACGCCGCCTGGCCGGTTACGGCCTTGTCCGAATTGTTGGTGGCGCGGAAGAAGGCGATGCGCCGCTCGCCGATCCTGACCGTCTCGACAGTCTTCACCGGCCCGAAGGTCCACGGCATGCCGGCGGTGACGTTGCCGTCGAAGCGCACGTCGACCGTCCTGCCGCCGAGCGCCGCCATCTGCGCGGCGCCTGGAAGCGCCGATTCTTCGGTTCGCTGCGGCGTGCCGTCGAATCCGGTGGCGGCGCAGAACATCTTGTAGAGCGGCACGCTGGCGTAGGCCGCGCCGACCATGAAGGCGGCGAAGGCGGCAGCGATCAGCCCGGTTCGCGTGGTGCGGTTCATCAGGCCATCCGCGCGATGGTGATGCCGAAGAACAGGATCGCCAGCGCCGCCAGCGTCAGGCCCAGCGCGATGTTGCGCGAGCGGCGGCGGGCGAGGAAAAGCGGGTCGGGCTTCATGCGAGGCGATCCACGACGAGCGCCGCGAACAGCGCGAACAGATAGAGGATCGACCAGGCGAACAGCCGTTTCTCCGCCGCCATGCCGGCCGGCTCGGCTGCGTGGTTGGTGCGAACCGCGAACGACAGGCCGAGGAACACCATGCCGAGCAGCGCGGCCGCGACGCCGTAGATCGCGCCGGCCAGGTGGAGCGCCCAGGGCGCCAGGCTCGCGGCCACGAGCGCCCAGCTGTAGCGATGGATCTGCCTGCGCGTCTCCTCGCGCCCCGCGACGACCGGCAGCATCGGCACCCCGGCGGCGGCATAGTCCGAGTTGACGAAGAGGGCGAGCGACCAGAAATGCGGCGGCGTCCACAGGAAGATGATCGTGAACAGCAGGATCGGCAGCAGCGTCACGTCGCCGGTCGCCGCGGCCCAGCCGATCATCGGCGGAAAGGCGCCCGCCGCGCCGCCGATGACGATGTTCTGCGGCGTCCGGCGCTTCAGGCCGATCGTGTAGACGAGGACGTAGAACAGGATCGAGGCGAGAAGCAGCGCCGCCGCCGTCCAGTTCACCCCGACGCCCATGACGAAGACGCTGAGCGCCGAAAGCCAGCAGCCGAAGCCGAGCGCCGAGGACGGCTCCATCCGGCCCGCCGGCAGCGGCCGGTTCATCGTCCGGCGCATTTTGGCGTCGAGGTCGGCCTCGTACCATTGGTTGAGCGCGCCCGCCGCGCCCGCCGCGACCGCGATGCAGAGGATCGCGGTGAGGGCGAGAACCGGGTGGATATGGACCGGCGCCGCGAGCAGCCCGCAAGCGCCGGTGAACACCACCAGCGACACGACGCGCGGCTTCAGCAGCGCGACATAGTCGCGCCAGTCGGCGAGCGAGGGACTCGCCGCTGTCGGGCTGAAGACCGCATTGGTCACTATTTGATCTCTGGCAGCGTCTCGAACTGGTGGAACGGCGGCGGCGAGGACAAGGTCCACTCCAGCGTCGTCGCGCCCTCGCCCCAGTAATTGCCCTCGACCTTGCGGCCGGCGGCGAGCGACCAGATGACGTTGACGAAGAAGATCAGCATGCTGAACGCCATGATCGCATAGCCGTAGGAGGCGATGAGATTGTAGCTGGCGAACTGCTGCGGATAGTCGGGGATGCGGCGCGGCATGCCGTCCTGCCCGAGGAAGTGCATCGGGAAGAACAGCACGTTGACGCCGATGAAGAAGATCCAGAAGTGCAGCTGGCCGAGCAGCTCGTTATAGGCGCGGCCCCACATCTTGCCGAACCAATAGTAAAAGCCAGCGAACAGGCCGAACACCGCGCCGAGCGACAGCACATAATGGAAGTGCGCGACGACGTAATAGGTGTCGTGCATGTAGGTGTCGATCGCGGCGTTCGACAGGATGACGCCGGTGACGCCGCCGACCGTGAACATGATGATGAAACCGATCGCCCACAGCATCGGCGTCTTGAAGCTGATCGAGCCGCCCCACATCGTCGCGATCCACGAGAAGATCTTGATGCCGGTCGGCACCGCGATGATCATCGTCGCGGCGGTGAAGTACATCTTCGTGTTCACGTCAAGGCCCACGGTGTACATGTGGTGCGCCCAGACGATGAAGCCGACGAAGCCGATCGCCACCATCGCATAGGCCATGCCGAGGTAGCCGAAGACGGGCTTCTTCGAGAAGGTCGCGATGATCTGGCTGACCATGCCGAAGCCCGGCAGGATCATGATGTAGACCTCGGGGTGGCCGAAGAACCAGAAGAGGTGCTGGTAGAGCACCGGATCGCCGCCGCCGGCCGGATCGAAGAAAGTCGTGCCGAAGTTGCGATCGGTCAGCAGCATGGTGATCGCGCCCGCGAGCACCGGCAGCGCCAGCAGCAGCAGGAAGGCGGTGACCAGCACCGACCACACGAACAGCGGCATCTTGTGCAGCGTCATGCCCGGCGCGCGCATGTTGAAGATCGTCGTGATGAAGTTGATCGCGCCGAGGATCGAGCTGGCGCCCGCGAGGTGGAGCGAGAAGATCGCCATGTCGACCGCCGGACCCGGGTGGCCGCTGGTCGAAAGCGTCGGGTAGACCGTCCAGCCGGTGCCGGCGCCGTTGAAGCCCGCCGGCCCTTCGACGAACATCGAGCCGAGGAGCAGCAGGAAGGCGGGCACGAGCAGCCAGAAGCTGATGTTGTTCATCCGCGGGAACGCCATGTCGGGCGCTCCGATCATGATCGGCACGAACCAGTTGCCGAAACCGCCGATCATCGCCGGCATGACCATGAAGAACACCATGATCAGGCCGTGGCCGGTGATGAAGACGTTCCACAGATGGTAGGACGCGTCGAGGTTCCCTTGCGTGAACCAGGTCAGGTACTGGATGCCGGGATGCGCGAGCTCGAGGCGCATGATGCCCGAGATGCCGCCGCCGATGATTCCCGCGATGATCGCGAAGATCAGGTAAAGCGTCCCGATATCCTTGTGGTTGGTCGAGAACAGCCAGCGCTGCGCGAACGAGAGCGGCGCGTGGTGGTCGTGATGATCGTCGTGGGCGACGAGGGCGTCTGCGGTGTTGGCCATCGGTGCGCTCTCTTACTTCGCCGCCGCCGGGGCGGTGCTGTTGCTGTTCTGCGAGGCCTCGGCGCCGGCCGCCGGGACGGCGGCGGCGGCGGGCGCGGCGTTGTCGTTCGCGGCCACGGGCGCGGTGACGGCGGCCATCTGGATCGAAGGCTTGCCGTTGACCGCGTCGGTCAGCGCAGCCTCGATCGCCGGTGTCGGGGCGACCTTGTTCTCGGCCAGCTTGGCGGTTGCCCAGGTGCGGAACTGCGCCGGCGTCACGACCTCGATGACGATCGGCATGAAGCCGTGCTTGGTGCCGCAAAGCTCCGAACACTGGCCGTAATAGACGCCGGGCCGGTCGACCTTGAACCACGTCTCGTTGATGCGGCCGGGGACCGAGTCCATCTTCACCCAGAAAGCCGGCATCGCGAAGCTGTGGATGACGTCGGTCGAGGTGGTGAGGACCTTGACGACCGCGCCGGCTGGAACGACCAGCCGGTTGTCGACGCCGAGCAGGCGCGGGTCGCCGCGCTTCGCCGCCTCCGCATCGGTCAGGATCAGCGAATCGAAACCGACGTCGCCCAGATCGGGATAGCTGTATTCCCAATACCATTGGTGGCCGGTCGCCTTGATCGTCAGGTCGGGGCGCGGCGGGTCGTACTGGTCGGCGAGCAGGCGGAACGACGGCACGGCGATGATCACCAGGAGGAGCACCGGGACCGCGGTCCAGATCACCTCGATCAGCGTGTTGTGCGAGGTGCGCGAGGCGACCGGGTTGCGGGCGGCGCGGAAGCGCACCATCGCATAGGCGAGCAGGCCGAAGACGAGCAGCGTCACCGCGCCCATCAGCCACAACAGCATCTCGTTGAACCAGTGCGCCTGCTTGCCGAGGTCGGTGACCGCGGTCTGCAGGCGCCAGTCGCCGTTCGGCTGGCCGATGTCGAGCGTCGGCTTGAGGTTGAACTGGTCGGGCGCGTCGGCGCCGGCGGCGAGCGTCGCCGACTGGGTGCCGCCGCCGTCGCTGGTCGTTGGCACGCTGGCGTCGGTCGGCTTGACTCCGCTCGCCGCCTCGGCGGTGCTGGCGGCCGGCACGGAAGCCGGCGCGGACTGGGCGTTCGCGAGGCCCGGCAGCATTGCCAGGGCGACCGCGAGCGCGACAAGCTTGGAGCGTCCCATCAAGTCCTCGATTGTTGGGCGGTATTCGGGCTCCGCCATGATTTGCGCGCCTTATAGGAGCGGCATTTCACCGTCACAAGCGCGCCGTTCGCCGCAGCGCGCAGATCATGCGCCATTGAGGTCGGCGAAGCGCGGCTGCTCCTTGGCCAGGAGGGCGCGAACCGCGGTCGCCATGTCGTCGCCGGGCAGCATCGCCGAATTCCACAGCGCGACATGCTCGAGCCCGTCCTCGACCGTGCGGCCGCGACCACGATTGAGGACGTGCTTGATGCCGGCAATGGTCATCGGCGACTTCGACGCGATCTCGCGCGCCAGTTCCAGGCCGGCGGCGATCGCCGCCTCGTGGCTCGCCTCGGCGCGGTTGAGGAAGCCGTGATGAAGCGCCTCGGCGGCGGGAAAGCGCCGCCCGGTGTAAGCGAGTTCGCGGACCAGGCCCTGCGGCAGCAGGTGCGGCAGGCGCTGGAGCGTGCCGACATCGGCGACGATGGCGACGTTGACTTCCTGGATGGTGAAATAACAGTCCTCGGTGCCGATACGAATGTCGCAGGCAGTGACCAGGTCGACGCCGCCGCCGATGCAGCCGCCCTGAACCACCGCGATCACCGGAACGCGGGCGCGCTCGACGACGCTCATGGTGCCCTGCATCTTCAGGATCTTGCGGCGCAGCGTCTCGCGCTGGCGGCCCGCGTCGCCGTCGGCGGCGCCAAGCGTCGTGCCCGCCCATTTGAGGTCGAGCCCGGCGGTGAAATGCTTGCCCTGCGATGCAAGCAGGACGACCCGGACGCTCCCGTCGGCGGCAATATGGTCGAACGCCTCGATCATGTCGGTCCAGAAGGCCGCGTTCATCGCGTTGAACGCCTCGGGGCGCGACAGCGTGAGGCGGGCGATGCCGTCCTCGACCGCGACCGCCATCGTCTCCAATTCCATTCGGCCCTCCGCTCGGCTACCCTGCCGGAATGACGCGCTTCACGGTCAACGGCAACCCTGTCCAATATGAGCTGCCGGCCGACACGCCGCTGCTGTGGGCGCTGCGCGACGCATCCAACCTGACCGGCACGAAGTACGGCTGCGGCGTCGGCCTGTGCGGCGCGTGCACGGTGCACATCGACGGCGTCGCGACGCGATCGTGCCAGGTGACGATCGGCGCGATCGAGGGGACCTTCGTCACGACGATCGAAGGCCTGTCCGACGATCGCTCGCACCCGGTGCAGCAGGCGTGGATCGCGGAAAGCGTGCCGCAATGCGGCTATTGCCAGTCCGGCATGATCATGGCCGCAGTGGCGTTCCTGAAGGCGACGCCCAGGCCGAGCCAGGCGGAGATCGACGAGGGCATCACCAACCTCTGCCGTTGCGGCACCTATCCGCGAATCCGCAAAGCCGTGCTCCGCGCCGCGGAGGCGATCCACTCGGGCCGCGGCGACGCGGTGGTCCCGCCTCCCGGAACGAGCATCGGCAAGGCGGCCGAGTCCGTGCCCGCGCTGGTGCCGCACGAGGGCGACGATCGGTAGCTAGGCTGTCGCCTCGGCTGGCGCCGCAGCTGGCTTGTCCAGCATTCCATGCCGCCGCAGCGAGTGGCGGAGCTGGTCGTAGCTCAAGGACAGCATCGCGGCGGTCTCGCGCTGGTTGTGACGGCAGCGGAGGAGGGCGGCGGCGAGGATGTCGCGCTCATATTCGGCGACGGCGGTGCGGAAGTCGGCGCACGCGTTGTGGTCGTGCCTGGCCTTGCCGGCCTGCGCTGGCGCGGCGGCCTCGGCGGCGGGCGCCGAACGGGTCGAGACCTTGGCGGTCGGGCGCCACGGCGAATCGAACGGGTCGAAGGGCACGAAGGCGATCGGCGTGTTGGGGTCGGCCCAGCGGTAGACCGCGCGCTCGGTGGCGTTCTTCAGTTCGCGGACGTTGCCGGGCCAGTCGTGACCCTTGAGCGACTTCTTGGCGTCGGGCGCGAAGCCGGGGAATTCGGGCCAGTGCATCTCGATCGACATGCGGCGGCCGAAATGGTTGGCGAGGATCATGATGTCCTCCGCCCGCGCGCGGAGCGGCGGCAGCGTGATGACCTCGAACGACAGGCGGTCGAGAAGGTCGGCGCGGAAGCGGCCGCTGTCGGCGAGTGCCGGCAGATCCTCGTTGGTCGCGCCGACGACGCGGACGTCGACATGGACGGGCTTGTTCGAGCCGAGGCGGGTCAGCTCGCCATATTCGACGACGCGCAGCAGGCGCTCCTGCGCGGCGGGGGACAGCGTGGCGATCTCATCAAGGAAGAGCGTGCCGCCGTCGGCATCCTCGAAGCGGCCGGCGCGCTGCTTGGTCGCGCCGGTGAACGCGCCGGACTCATAGCCGAACAGCTCGGCGTCGAGCAGGTTCTCGGGCAGCGCGGCGCAGTTGAGCGCGATCAGCGGTCCCGACCAGCGCGGACTCAGACGATGCAGACGCTCGGCGATCAGCTCCTTGCCGGTGCCGCGCTCGCCGATCACCAGCACCGGGCGGCTGAGCGCCGCGGCGCGGCTGGCGCGCTCGATGGCGTCGAGGAAGGCGGCCGACTGGCCGATCAGGGTCGATCCGGTGTCCATGCCCAAGGCTTAGCAATTTCCACCAACTGCTGGCAATCGCACCACGTGGCTCGCGTTATCAGATCATAGTCAAGCTATTGATAATAAAGAGTCTTATGCTGTGTCCGAAACTTGGCACGGCCTATGCAATATACTTGGCATGCCCCGGAATGGTCCGTGGTTACAAAGGAGACCCAGACAATGTTTGCGCAGAACGAGACCCTGAAGCGGGCAGTCGTGGGCGGTCTTGGCGCGGCACTGTTCGGCGCCACCTGCCTTCTCGGAGCGGTCGGCCCGGCGAAAGCCGCCGACCTTCCGGCACCCACGATTTCCCAGCCGGCGCGCACCCCCCTCTTGTAGCGCCGGACCGGCCGGGGCGGCCCCCTCCCGCCCCGGCCACCCAATCACCAGATTATCCCCGACAACCGAGTAACCAGGAGTACCGAAATGGGCATTTTCTCCCGCACCCGCGACATCGTCGCCGCCAACGTCACCGACCTGCTCGACCGTGCCGAGGATCCGGCGAAGATGATCCGCATGATCATCATGGAGATGGAGGAGACGCTCGTTGAGGTTCGCGCCTCGGCCGCCCGCACCATCGCCGACCAGAAGGAAATGCGCCGGACGATCGTCAAGATCGAGCAGGCCCAGCACAACTGGCAGGACAAGGCCGAGCTCGCGCTGTCCAAGGGCCGCGACGACCTCGCCAAGGCGGCGCTCACCGAGAAGGCCAAGCTCGGCCAGATGGGCGAGCAGATGGCGGGCGAGATCGCCGCGCTCGACACCGCGCTCGGCCATCACGAGGAGGATATCCTGAAGCTCGAAGCCAAGCTGCGCGAGGCGCGCACCCGCCAGAACGCTGTCTTGAGCCGCCTGGAGACCGCGCAGAACCGCGCCCGGATGCGCAAGCTGACGGTCGGTCCCAAGGTCGACGAGGCGTTCGCCCGCTTCGAGATGATCGAGCGCCGCGCCGACATGGCCGAGGGCCGCGCCGAGGTCTACGACCTGGGCCGGACCAAGAGCCTCGAGGACGAGATCCTGGAGCTTCGCACCGGCGACGCCGTCGATGCCGAGCTGGATGCGATGAAGAAGCGCCTCGGCCACTCGCCGGCGATCGAAGCGACCGCCACCTCGCAGGAGGCCTAGGTCATGGAGGACGTCCTCGTCCCCATCGCCGTGGTGGGCATGCTGTTCATCGGGCTGCCGTGGCTCTTCCTCCACTACATGACGACGTGGAAGCGCTCACGGGGCCTGTCCGAGGGGGACGAAAACCTCCTCGACGAGATGCACGACATCTCCCGGCGGCTGGAAGAACGGGTTCAGACGGTCGAACGCATCCTGACCGCCGAAAACCCAAAATGGCGGGAGGCAAGCCTCCCTTCACGCAACGACTATTCGAAGGATTTGGATCATGTCCGCTCGTCGCACTAAGTTCTACCTGGACAAGCGCAACGGCAAGTTCATGGGCGTCTGCGCCGGCATCGGCGACTATATCGGGGTCGATCCGACCTGGGTTCGTGTCGCCACCGTCGTCGGCATCTTCTGCGGCCTGCCGTTCCTGATCATCGGCTACTTCGCCATCGCCTGGATCGCCGACGCCAAGCCGTATGCGCTCTACGAGGACGACGAGGACACGCGGAAGTTCTGGCAGCGCACCCGTGTCGCCCCGCAGCGCTCGATCCGCGACGTCCGCTCCTCGTTCCGCGACGTCGATCGCCGGCTTCGCGACATCGAGACGCACGTCACCTCGTCGAACCGCAGCCTCGCGGCCGAGATCGACAGCCTGCGCTAGAAATAAAGTAAGGGAGTAACGGCAATGAACTGGGGGTCTCCGCTCTTCGTCCTCGCGATCATCGCGATCTCGACTGTGGGCTGGGTGGCAACGAGCTGGATCCGCGCGCGCCACGGCTATCCGGTGGAGAACGAATGGGGCGGCATGGTGCAGCCCCACGACCCCGCCGCGGCACGCCAGATCGAGCTGCTGTCGACCGAAAACGAAGGCTTGAAAGGCAAGATGGCGCGATTGGAGGAGCGGCTCTCGGTCCTCGAGCGCATCGCCACCGATCCCGCCAGCCGGCTGACGAAAGAGATCGACAGCCTCCGCTGAAACGACACTGCCGGGCCGGGTCCGAACAACCCGGCCGGCGCTACCGAAGGACAGTCGCGATGGACATCTTCCCTTTCATGGTTCTGGTCGGCGGCGTCCTCGCCGTGATCGCGATGGTCACCTGGGGCGTCACGATGGTCGTCAAGGCCCGCCACGGCTACGCCATCGATAACGCGCTGCCCGGCGGCCACGTCCGCAAGATCGAGCTGCTGGAGGATGAAAACCAGAAGCTCCGCGGCACGGTCGACCGGCTCGAGGATCGTCTGGCGACCCTCGAGCGGATCGCCACCGACCCGAAGCGCCGCCTGACCGACGAAATCGACGCACTCCGCTAACCGCACTCCCAAGGATCGAACGATGCACCTCTCTCCTTTCATGATCCCGATCGGCGGCATGATGCTCGGCGCGCTCGGTATCGTCGGCTGGATGTTCACCACCTGGCTGCGCGTCAAGAACGGCTATCCGCTCGACGACGGCAAAGGCAACATCGTCGAGCCCGGCCGCGCCAACGAGCTGCTGGCGCAGGAAAATGCCCAGCTGCGCGGCAAGGTCGACCGGCTTGAGGACCGCCTCGCGGTGCTGGAGCGGATCGCGACCGACCCCGCTGTCCGCCTGGGCCGCGAAATCGAAACCCTGCGCCAGACCAACTGACGCGCCATGCACTTTCTGTTCTGGAGGCATCACATGAACCCGTTCGAGATGGTCGTCCTGATCATCGCCATCGTCACCGTCGGCCGCATCATCGCCGCCAAGAACGGCATCGACATCAGCCGGGGCGGCCGGCGCCGGAACCGCGGCGGCTACGAAAGCGAGCAGATCCTCGCCGACAACGACCGGATGCGCGATGAGATCGGCATGCTCAAGGAGCGGATCAACACGCTCGAACGGCTGGCGGTCGACAAGCGCAGCCGCCTTGCCGACGAGATCGACGCGCTGGGACCGCGCTGACACACAATGATAAGGCCAAGGGAGGCCGATATGCTGAGCACCGCAGACCTGATGTTGCTGAGTATGAGTTCGCTGGCCGCGCTCGCCGTCGTCGGCATCGTGTGGGCCTGGAGCTGGAAGGGCTGGCTCGACCTGAAGCGCCAGGAGATCGGCGCCGAGCCCGCCTTGCCCGCCCGCCACCCGGCGCCGAGCGCCACCGTCGGCAGCCGCATCGAGCTCGCCGACCTGCGCGAACGCATCCGCAAGCTGGAGGCGATCGCGGCCGGGGTGGATATGTAGCACCTTCCCCCCTCCCCTCCTGGGAAGGGGGAGCCACGCCGGGGTTGACCCGACCGCCCCGCATCCCCATCCGGGCGCGATGACAGCCCCCGCCTTCGAAGACCTGCTCACCGACTTCGACCTGCTCGAGGACCGCGACGAGCGCTGGCAATATCTGATCGAGCTGGGCCGCGCGCTGGATCCTATGCCGCAAGCGCTCAAGACCGACGCGACGCGGGTGCGCGGCTGCTCGGCGAACGTCTGGGTCTATCCGACGCAAACGCCCGACGGCGGGCTGCACTTCCTCGCCGACAGCGACGCCGGGATCACCAAGGGCGTGATCGCGCTGATCGTCGCGCTGGTGCAGGACAAAGCGCCGGGCGAAATCCTGGCGATCGACATTCCGGAGCAGCTGGCGCCGTTCAATCTGTCCAGCCAGCTCAGCTCCAACCGCACGCAGGGCATACCGAACATGATCGCGCTGATCCGCGAGACGGCGGGGCGGCTGGCATAACGTCCGCCCCTCTCCTTCAGGGGAGGGGTTGGGTGGGGACGGCGCAGGGCCTGAAATACTGGTGCTCAATGCCCAGCTCAGAACCCCACCCCTATCCCTCCCCTGAAGGAGAGGGGCGATAGGTGGCCCGCTCCGCCGCGCGCTGCAAAATCTCGTAGGCCGCCTGCACCGCCTGGAAGCGCTTGGCGGCTTCCTTGTCGCCGATGTTGCGGTCCGGATGGTGCGCCTTGGCTTGCGCGCGATACGCTGCCTTGATCTCCGCCTCGCCGGCGTCGCTGTCGAGCTCCAGCACACGGAGCGCATCCATCTCGGCGCGGGTGCGGGTGCCGTCGCCTGGGCCGCCCCAGCTCCATTGCGCGGCGCGGGCGTAGGCGGTCTCGCCCGATTCGGCGCGCTCGCGCTCGGCCTTGTCCTCGGCGGACAGGCCTTCGAAATAGTCCCAGCCCTTGTTGTACTCGGCGGCGTGGGCTTCGCAGAAATACCAGCGTTCGGGACTGTTGGGGGACTTCGGCGCCGGGCGGTCGCCGACGCCGTCGCAGCCGTCGCGATCGCAATGGCGCGTCTTCGCGGCGCCGCCGCCCGCGCCATAGGGCCGCCAGCGGGGAAAACCCCAGTCGTCGCTGCGGGAGGAACGCGCCATGACAGGGAACCGGAGCCGCTTAGCGCGACGCGGTCTGCACCGCTGGAGCGACGGTGCGGTCGATCAGCTTGACCGCATAATCCAGCTGGAAGTCGGTGACGCCCTTCTTCTTCAGCGTCTCGGGCGTGTCGGCGAAGCGCGGGTCGGGCTTGCCGTCGTCCTCGATCACCTTGTCGTCGGCCTTGAGCTCCTGGATCAGATGATGCCGCAGGTCCGACTCGCGCAGGCGCGGGCGCTCCTTGTAATCGGCGTCGGAGAGTTGCGGCACTACGACGTCGGGCTCGATGCCGAGCGTCTGCACCGAGCGGCCGGCGGGCGTGAAATAGCGCGCGGTGGTGAGGCGGAGCGCAGTGTCGGACGACAGCGGAATGAGCGTCTGGACCGAGCCCTTGCCGAAGCTCTGCTCGCCGAGGACGATGGCGCGGCGGTGGTCCTGGAGCGCGCCGGCGACGATCTCGGCCGCCGAGGCCGAGCCCTGGTCGACGAGCACGACGATCGGCTTGCCGGCGGTGAGGTCGCCCGGCTTGGCGTAATAGCGCTGGACGTCGCCTTTGGCGCGACCGCGCTGCGAGACGATCTCGCCGCGCTCGAGGAAGGCGTCGGAGACGTCGATCGCCTGGTCGAGCAGCCCGCCGGGATTCGAGCGCAGGTCGATGACATAGCCCGCGATCTTGGGGCCGATCGACTTCTGCAGGCTGAGGATCGCGCTCTTGGTGGCGTCGCCGGTCTGGCGGCTGAAGGTCGCGATGCGAATCAGGCCGACATCGCCCTTCGCCTCCCACTTCACCGGCTTCACCTGAACGATCTCGCGCTTCAGCGTGTAGTCGAGCGGCTTCGCCGCGCCGGGGCGGACGACGGTGATCTTGATCGTCGTGCCTGGCGCGCCGCGCATCTTCTCGACCGCCTCGTTGAGGCTGGCGCCGTAGAGCAACTGGCCGTCGAGGTGCGTGATGAAATCGCCCGCCTTGATCCCGGCGCGCGCCGCGGGCGTGTCGTCGGTCGGAGTCACGACCTTGACGACGCCGTCCTCCATCGAGACGGTAAGGCCGAGGCCGCCGTACTCGCCGTCGGTCGTCGTCTTCATGTTGTCGAAGTCTTTGGCGTTCAGATAGCTCGAATGCGGATCGAGGCTTTCCAGCATGCCGTTGATCGCGCCCTCGATCAGCGTCTTGTCGTCGACCTTGTCGACATATTCGGCGCGGACCCGCTCGAAGACGTCCATCAGCGCGTCGAGCTGCTTGTAGGTGTCGGCGTCGTTGGCGGCCTGCACCGCGGTGGCGATCGGCCACAGCGCGAGCGCGGCGGCGGGGATGACATACTTCAGATACGGACGCGACATGGAGCTTCGATCCTGCTTCGTGCGGCATTCATAGCACGACCATCCCCATGTGCGAACGCCGCGTCGCCATGGCAAGCCAGCGCGGGGAAATGCGGCAGCGGATCGACGATCACGCCGCCTCGCCGGAGCTCGTAGCGTAGAATTGGCGCGGCGAGCGGCATCCGGCCGAGCACGGTGCCGGCGGGGAGGATCGCACCGGGGCGGACGGCGACGCTGCCGAGCCCCGACAGGATCGAGCGCCAGCCGCCGCCGTGATCGAGGATGACGACGCCGCCGTAGCTGCGGAACAGGCCGGCGTAGGAGACGCGGCCGGCGGCGGGGCCGACGATGGCCGACTGTGGCAGGGTCGAGAGCGCGAGCGCGCCGGGTAGCGGCATGGCGCCCGGCGCCTTGGTCAGCTCCCCGCCGGCGGGCCAGCGCAGGATGAGGTCTGCGCTGCTCCCCGGAACGGGCGACAGCCGGGCAACAAGATCGCGCAGCGAGGAGGCGTCTGCGGAGAGACGCTGCGCGACGCGCGCCTGCTCGATGGCCCGCGCGGACAGCAGGCTTTCGTCGCGAAGCGCCTCGGCGCTGACGCGGGCGAGCTGGTTGCGGTCGCGGGCGAGCGCGACGGCAAGCGTGGATTCGCGGTCGCGCGCCGCCGCCAGCTTGGCGCTCAGCGCCTCGCTCTTCGCGAACTCGGTACGGAGGGTCACCGTTCGAGCGCGCAGGCCGGGCGTCATCGCATCGAGCGCCATGCGGGCGTGCGCGATGTCGGTCGCGCTCCCGGGCTGAACAAGCGTCAGTGCGGCAGGGCGGCGCGCCATCGTTTGCAGGACAGCGAGAAGACGGGTCGCCTCCTGCTGCCAGGAAGCGAGTCGAGCGCGGCGTTCGATCTGCTGGCGCTCGATCGTCGCGAGCACACGCTCGGCATGAGCAAGGCGGCGTTCGCTTGCTTCGACGCGCGCGGTCAGCCGGGGGAGCGCGGCGCTGGCGTTGGCGGCGCGCCGGCGGGCTGCGGCAGCTCCGACCTTGGCGGCGGCGCTGTCCTGCCGCGATTCAACCGACGCGCGTTCGGTCGACGCCAGGCGCTCACGCGCCGCGTCCGGGAGCGGAGCGGCGGCGAGCGCCAGAAGGACGATCAGCCGCCTCATCCGTCGCGGTGATAGGGGTGACCGGCGAGGATCGCGGTGGCGCGGTAAAGCTGCTCGGCGAGCATGGCGCGGACCATCAGGTGCGGCCAGGTCGCAAGGCCGAAGCTCAGCAGCAGGCCGGCGCCGTCGCGTGTCGCCGGGTCATGGCCATCGGCGGCGCCAATCAGGAAGCGCGCCTCGCGCATGCCGTCGTCGCGCCAGCCGCCGAGCTTGTCGGCAAAGGCGCGCGAGCCGAGCGGCACACCCTTTTCATCCAGCACGATGTCGATCGAGGGAGTTAGCGGCTCGGGAGTCTTGCCCCCGGTCTCGGGAAGCTCGGTGACCAGCACCGGCCAGGCGATGCGCTTCACATAGCGATCGACGAGCTCGGCCTCGGGGCTCCGCCCGATGCGGCCGCGCGCGACGATGTGCAGCCGCAACTTACGTCGCGGGGACTGGCGCCGGGCCGGTCTGGTCGAACGCCCACATCTTCTCGAGATTGTAGAAGCTGCGGACCTCTGGCCGGAACAGGTGGACGATGACGTCACCGGCGTCGAGCAGCACCCAGTCGGCGGTCGGCAGGCCCTCGATCCGGACCTCGCGCTTCAGCTCGGTCTTGATCTTCTGCGCGAGCTTGTTGGCCATCGAGGCGACCTGGCGCGTCGACCGGCCGGAGGCGATCACCATATGATCGGCGATCGTCGTCTTGCCTTTCAACGGGATGCTCGCGACTTCGACCGCCTGGTCCTCGTCGAGCGATTTCAGGACGAGGTCGTGCAGGCTTGAGCCCGCATCCTCGTCACGCGAGACGCCGCGCTGGGCGGCGGTAGTGGAAGGCAAGCGATCTATCCTTTCATCCTGGCGGCCCAATCGGGATCACGCGCGCGAACTGCGGTGGCCGACAGCACAGACAAGCGGATGTCGAGGATGACGATCGCCGGAAGCCTCCACTCGGTCCAATGCCGAACACGCGCCTGACCACGGCGAAACCGCCCTAGCCACCCCATCGCCGGAGCGACATGAGCGGACCCAATATAGCCCGGACGGCCGAAAACGGCAATCGGCACGCGCGCGGCCAGCCCCCGCCAGTCGCGCCAGCGGTGAAACTGGGCGAGATTGTCCGCGCCCATCAGCCAGATGAAGCGCGCATTGGGGTGACGCCGCTGGAGCGCGGTGACGGTGTCGACGGTGTAGCGGGTGCCGAGATCCGTCTCGACCGCCATCGGCCGGATGCGCGGGTGCCGGGCTGCGGCGCGGGCCGAGGCGAGCCGGGCGGCGAGCGGCGCCATGCCGGATTCGGCTTTCAGCGGGTTCTGCGGGCTGACCAGCCACCACACTTCATCGAGGCCGAGGCGGCGCATCGCCTCGGTGCTGATGTGGCGGTGCGCGGCATGGGCGGGATTGAACGAACCACCGAGCAAGCCGATGCGCGCGCCGCTCGTCAAACCGAGCGCCAGTTTTCGGACGCATGATAAATGCGGACGACATGGACGCCCGCCTTCCGAGATCGATAGATCGCGACGTAGGCGCCACCAATCGACAGCTTGCGATTACTGCTTTCGCCGAGTTCGGGGGCACTAAGCGGGAATCTGACGACGCGCTCCAACCCGTCGAGGATCATATCGATCGCCGCCTCGGCCGCAGCCGGGTCCTTGGGCCTCAAGAAAGCATCGAGCCGCGCCAGATCGCGACGCGCTTTCGGCGACCACGATATGCCGCTCAAGCCGCCGACTTCTGTGGGAGACGATGCGGAGCAAACTCGGCAACGATATCCTCGTGCGGAATCCAGCCTTCGCTTTCCCCGGAGACTAGGCCCTCCTCAACGAAGTCGACGAAGGCTGAGCATTCTTCCGCATATTGCTTGATTGCGCGAGCGATCAGCCAACCGCGCTTTCGATCATAGAATTCACCAAGGCGATCGAGCTTGGAAGCGGTTTCAGCGTCAATGCGGGCGGTGACGACAACTTGCGACATAGGCACCTCTCACGGAGAATGTAACGGATGTATACATCCGTTACAAGTTCTACGGTCGGATCTGGCCCCTGCCGCGAACGATGGTCTTGTAGGTCGTCAGCCCCTCCAGAGCGACGGGGCCGCGGGCATGAAGGCGGCCGGTTGCGATGCCGATCTCGGCGCCGAAGCCGAACTCGCCGCCATCGGCGAACTGGGTCGAGGCGTTCAGGAGGACGATCGCCGAATCGACCTCGCGCAGGAAGCGCTCCGCCGTCGCCGCGTCCTCGGTGACGATCGCGTCGGTATGCTGAGAGCCGTGGGCGGCAATGTGCGCGATGGCGCCGCCGACGCCGTCGACCAAGCCGACCGAGACGATGGCGTCGAGGTATTCCGTGCCCCAATCCTGCGGTGTGGCCGCTCGTACGCGCGAGTCGAGCGACGCAAGGTCGGGTGAGGCCCGGACTTCGCAGCCGGCATCAAGGAGCGCGCCCAGCAGGCGCGGCGCGAGAGACGATGCACGATCGATCAGTATCGTCTCGGCCGCGCCGCAGACGCCGGTGCGGCGCATCTTGGCGTTGACGACGATCGCCTCGGCCTTCGCCGGATCGGCGGCGGCGTCGACGTAGACATGGTTGATGCCCTCGAGGTGCGCGAGGACGGGGACGCGCGCCTCGGCCTGGACGCGGGCGACGAGGCCCTTGCCGCCGCGCGGGATGATGACGTCGATCAGGCCGGAGGCGGCGAGCATCTCTCCGACGGCGGCGCGGTCGGCGGTCGGGACGAGCTGGATCGCAGCCTCGGGAAGAGCGGCGGCGCGCAGCCCCGCGAGCAGCGCGGCGTGGATCGCGCGGTTGGACCCGGTCGCTTCCGAGCCGCCGCGCAGGATGCAGGCGTTGCCGGCCATGAGGCAGAGCGCGCCGGCGTCGGCGGTGACGTTGGGGCGGCTCTCGTAGATGATGCCGATGACGCCGAGCGGCACACGGACGCGCTCGAAGCGCAGGCCGTTGGGCTGCTCCCACTTTGTGATGAACGCACCGACCGGATCGGGCAGCGCCGCTACCGCTTCGAGGCCCTCGGCAACGCCTTCGAGGCGCGCCTCGTCGAGGCGGAGGCGGTCGAGCATCGCCGAAGACAAGCCAGAAGCGTTCGCAATGTCGGCGGCGTTGGCCGCGAGGATAGAGGCCTTGGCCGCACGAAGCGCGGCGGCGGCTTCGCGTAGCGCGAGCGCCTTCTGCGCGGTCGGTGCCAGCGCCAACACCGCAACGGCGCTTCGCGCGGCTTTGCCCATCTCGGCGATCATAGCATCACCAGATGGTCGCGGTGGACGAGCGCGGCACGGGGGGCATAGCCGAGGAGTTCGGCCTGCGCGTCCTGGCGGCGACCGGCGATACGCTCGGCGTCTGCCGCGTCGTAGCCGACGAGGCCTCGCGCGATGGCGCGGCCGTCGGGCGTCAGGATATCGACGGGGTCGCCGCGCTCGAACCGGCCTTCCACCCGGGTCACGCCGGCCGCAAGCAGGCTCTTGCCCTGCCCAAGCGCGGTTGCGGCGCCGGCATCGACGTGGATCTTGCCGGCGACGGTCAGGCGGCCGGCGAGCCAGGCCTTGCGCGCGGGCGCGGCGGCGGGGGCAATGAAGACGGTGCCGCGCCCGTCGGCATGGAACGAGGCGAGCGGGTGGTCGCGCTTGCCCGAGACGATCGCTAGGTGCGCGCCGGCGGCGAGCGCGATGCGCGCCGCCTGGAGCTTCGACACCATGCCGCCCGACCCGAGGCCCGAGGCTGATCGGCCGTCCGCCATCGCCTCGATCCGCGCGTCGAGCGTCTCGACGGTGTCGATCAGCGTCGCGGCGGGATCGCTGGGGTTGGCGGTGTAGAGGCCGTCGACATCGGACAGCAGGATGACGCCCCCGGCCCCGGCGGCCTGCGCGACGCGGGCCGCCAGGCGATCGTTGTCGCCGAAGCGGATCTCGGCGGTGGCGACGCTGTCGTTCTCGTTGAGCACCGGCACGGCGCCGAGCGACAGCAGGCGGTCGAGCGTCGCGCTGGCGTTGAGGAAGCGGCGGCGGTCCTCGAGGTCGTCTAATGTCACCAGCATCTGCGCGGCGACGATGCGGCGTTCGGCAAGCAGCGCGGCATAGGCCTGGCTGAGCGCGATCTGGCCGGCCGCGGCGGCAGCCTGCGCGTCCTCAAGGCTGGCGCGGCCGCCCTTGGGCAGGCCGAGCGCGAGCGCGCCGAGCGCGATGGCGCCCGACGAGACGATCGCCACCTGCTGCCCGGCGGCGCGGCGCGCGGCGATATCGTCGAGCACCCCGGCGAGCCAGGGGAGGCGCAGCGCGCCCTGTGAATCGACGAGCAGCGACGATCCGATCTTGACGACCAGACGCGGGCAATTCGCTGGGGCGAAGCGCGCGACGCGTTGGTCGGCTACCAAGGCGTCCATGCCGCCTTCTCGGGCGCCTCGGCGGCCTTGCGGCCGACCGCGGTGGTGAGTTGGTCGAGCACCTCGTCCATCCCGGCGCGGGTCGCGGCGGAGATGACGAACACGGGCGCGCCTGAGACCTTCGCCAGTTTCTTGCGAAGCTTCTCCAGAAGCTTGGGGTCGACGATGTCGGCCTTGGTCAGTGCGATCACCTCGTCCTTGTCATCGAGGCCAGCACCATAAGCTTCGAGCTCGTTGCGGACGATCTCATAGCCCTCCGCCGGATCGTCGGCGCTGGCGTCGACCAGATGGAGCAGGATGCGGCAACGCTCGATGTGACCCAGAAAGCGGTCGCCGATACCGACGCCGTCCGCCGCGCCCCCGATCAGGCCGGGGATGTCGGCGAGAACGAACTCGGCGCCGCGGTGGCCGACGACGCCGAGCTGTGGCTTCAGGGTCGTGAACGGGTAGGCGCCGACCTTGGCCTGGGCGTTGCTGACGGCGTTCAGGAAGGTCGACTTGCCGGCGTTCGGCAGGCCGAGCAGGCCGGCATCGGCGATCAGCTTCAGCCGCAGCCAGACCGACATGTCCTGCCCCGGGAAGCCCTTCTGGTGCTGGCGCGGCGCGCGGTTGGTCGAGGTCTTGTACGACGCGTTGCCGAGGCCGCCGTCGCCACCCTTCAGGAACAGGATGCGCTGACCGGGCTCGGCGAGATCGATCAGCGGCGTGCGCGCCTCGTCGTCCGCCAGCACCTCGGTGCCGACGGGAACCCGGATGACGAGGTCGTCGCCGCCGGCGCCGGTGCGGTCGCGCCCCGATCCGCCGACGCCGCGCTGCGCCCGGAAGTGCTGCTGGTAGCGGAAGTCGATGAGGGTGTTGAGGCCCTCCACCGCCTCGAACCACACGTCGCCGCCCTTGCCCCCCTTGCCGCCGTCGGGTCCGCCATATTCGACGAACTTCTCGCGCCGGAACGACACCGCGCCGTCGCCGCCCCAGCCCGACTGGAGGTGGATCTTGGCTTGGTCGAGAAATTTCATGCGGCTTCTCTAAGCGCCCCGCGCCCGGCGCGCCACTGCTCGGCGGTCAGCGCGTATTCGACCGAGTCGACATGCGCGTTCCGCGCCCGGCACGGATAGGGGACGACCTCGCCGGTCGGCACGAAGCCGAGCTTCTTCAGCACCGAGCCGGAAGCGGGGTTGTCGACATAGTGGCCGGCGCCGAGGCGCGGCAGGCGCATTCCCATGAAGGCGAGCTCGAGCACCGCGCGGCCCGCCTCGGTGGCGATGCCCCGGCCCTGCGCGGTCGCGGCCAGCCAATAGCCGATCTCGACCTCGTGGTCGGGGCCCAAGAAGCGGCCGAAGCCGATCGAGCCGGCGAACGCCGGCAGGCCGACCTCCGAACGTTCGAAGATCAGGAAGCTCGCCTCGCCGGGCTGGCGCGACGCGCCCGCCACATAGGCTTCCGCGTCGGCAAGCGAATAGGGCCATGGCGCGCGGCCGAGGTTCTTGACGATGTCCCAATGACCGATCGCCGCGGCGACGGCGGGCGCATCCTCGGCCCAGGCGGGCCGCAGGAACAGGCGGGACGTGCGAATGAACATCTCCGGACTCCTTCCAACGGGCCGGCCGATGCCACATTCGCGTGACAGTCAGCCGACCCCGGGTACGCCGGAGAGGAAAAAGAAAAGGGAGCCGGTGCGACCCGTCTCCCTCTCCGTACACTGACGTTCGGGTCGCTGGCTGGCGACCCTTTGAACGTGGGCGCCTGACGTTATTCGGCCGCTGCCGGCATGGCGTCGACCGAGACATACTTTCGGCTGAGCTTGCCGTCGTGGAACACGACGCGGCCCGCCGTAAGCGCGAACAGCGTATGGTCCTTGCCGAGGCCGACGTTGCGGCCCGGATAGACGCGGGTGCCGCGCTGGCGGATGATGATGTTGCCGCCGATCACTTCCTGACCGCCGAACTTCTTCACGCCGAGGCGACGGCCGGCCGAGTCACGACCGTTGCGCGACGAGCCGCCTGCTTTTTTATGTGCCATCTCGTCGGACTCCTTACTCGGCGTCGGCGGGCGGAGCCGCCTTCGTCTTCGTGGCCTTGGGCTTTGCGGCCTTCGGCGCAGCGGCCTCGGTCGTCTCGGCCTTCACCTTGGGCGCGGCGGCCTTCTTCGGCGCGGGCGCAGCGGCCTCAGCGGCGGGAGCCGCCTCGACGGGTGCGGCAGCCGGAGCGGCCTCGGCCTTGGCGGCCTTCTTCGGCGCGGCCTTCTGCTCGCCGATCGCGGTGATCTTCAGCAGCGTGTGCAGCTGGCGATGGCCGTTCTTGCGGCGGTAATTGTGGCGGCGCTTCTTCTTGAAGACGATGACCTTGTCGCCCTTGAACTGGGCGACGATCTCCGCGCTGACGACCTGGCCATCGAGGGACTTCAACCCCTCGCCGTCGCCGATCAACAGCACGTCGTCGAGCGACACGGCGTCGCCCGCTTCGCCGACCATGCGGTCGACGATGATCTTCTGGTCGGCGGCAACTCGATACTGCTTGCCGCCCGTGCGCACCACTGCGAACATGGCTCGAAACCTTAGGTCAGAATTTGAGGCACGGGCAAACCGGCGCCCTGGAACGCCACCGCCGTGCGGAGGGCGGGTAACTATGGAAACGCGCCCGCTCTGTCAACCGTCCGCGACAAACTCGGGCCCCTCGCCACGATCCCCGGCATCGTGCTGTTCGGCCGCATCGAGGGCATTCGCTTCACCGACGGCCTACCTAAGGACAAGGTCGTGCTGCGACGAATTTACCGTGCAGCTGCTCGGCAATTGCGAGCGTCCATCCCGACACGAACACCACCGACAAGCTGGCTTCCTGTAGCATCAGACCGACAGCACCAACCCGAGAGATCCGATCACGCGAGGACAGGCGGGTCGAGCGGCTCGCCTCGCGCGGGGTGGCGCCGGCAATAGCGGGCGAACACCATGATCCCGGCGTAGCAGGCGGCCGGGACGATCAGCGCGATGCGCAGTGTGCTGGCGTCGGCGACCGCGCCGAGCAGCAGCGGCACCACCGCGCCGCCGACGATCGCCATGCAGATCAGGCCCGAGCCTTCGGGTGTCCGCGAGCCCAATTTCTCGGACGCGAGCGAAAAGATCGTCGGGAACATGATCGAGTTGAACAGGCCGATGGCGATCAGCGCCACGCCGGACAGGGCCCCGGTGGTGCCGGCCGAGATTGCGAGCAGGACGATCGTCGAGCCCGCCGCGGCCGCGAGGACGTTCGCCGGCGGGAATGCGCGAAGGAGCGCGGCGCCGATGAACCGCCCGACCATCGCCCCGCCCCAGTAGAGCGCGACTCGCGCCCCGGCCGCCGCCGGCGCGAGCGCCAGCGTGTCCGGCTGCATCAGGTAATTGGCGAGAATCGATCCGATCGCGACTTCGGCGCCGACGTACAGGAAGATGCCGACCGTGCCGAAGGCGAAGCGCGGGCGGCGCAACAGGTCGAGCGAGCGCACGCACGAAACCGGCGTGCCGCGCCGTTCCTGGAGCCGGTCGCGCCGCAGCCAGACCAGCGCCGCGACGACGGCCAGCGCCACCGCGATGCCGAGATAGGTGCGGTCGATGACGCGCGTTTCCTGCGCGCGGAAGGCGGCGAGCGCGGTTCCCGACAGCGTGCTCTCGTTGACTGAGGCGAGCCCGCCCAGGATCAGCATGGCGCCGACATAGGGGAAGACCGTCGTGCCGAGCGAGTTGAACGCCTGGGCGAAGGTCAGCCGGCTGTGCGCCGTCTCCGGCGCGCCGAGCAGCGAGATCAGCGGATTGGCGACGACCTGGACGATGGTGATGCCGGCCGCCAGCACGAACAGCGCGGCCAGGAACATCACGAACAAGCCCGAGGACGACGCCGGGATGAACATCAGGCAGCCGACCGTCATCGTCAGCAGGCCGGCAACGGCGGTTCGCATGTACCCCAGGCGCTGGACAAGCGCGGACGCCGGCATCGACACCAGGAAATAGGCGAGGAAGAAGGCCGACTGGACCAGCATCGCCTCCGCGTAGGAGAGCGAGAAAAGCGCCTTCAGCTTGGGGATCAGCACGTCGTTCAGGCTGGTGATCCCGCCGAAGATGAAGAACAGCGCCAGGATGAACCAGCGCAGGTCCGCCACCGATCCGCTCGTCGTGCCCGTGCCGTCGCGTACGTCCGTCATGATGGCCATTCGTCGTCTCCGTTCCGGCGCCTGCCGCGCCCGGTTTCTCGTTGAAGGCGATCGCCCAATCGCCGCCCTATGTCCGTTCAATGTTTCATGTCGACCGTCTTCGGAAAGGTATCGCGGATCGCGGCCTGCGAGATCGGCTACAGGAGAGGCACACCGGGCGCCGACACGCGCTGCCCACTGACAGCACCATCCCACCATCATCGCGCGAACGGGCCCACGGGTACCCGCGAGATAGTATCTGCCAGGTCGAATGCGTAGAGTTCGAAATGGCAGCCTGCTTGCGGCATATGGGAACATGACGATGCGAACGATTGATCAGGCTGGCACCTTCAGCTTCGCGGGCCACACGGTGAAACGGCTCGGCTATGGCGCCATGCAACTCGCCGGTCCCGGCGTATTTGGCCCGCCGCGTGACAGGCAGGCGGCAGTCGCTGTGTTGCGCGCCGCAGTGGCGGCCGGTGTTGACCATATCGACACAAGTGATTTCTATGGACCCCATATCACCAATGAGCTTATTCGCGAGGCGCTAGAGCCTTACGGCGACGAGTTGCTGATCGTTACAAAGGTTGGCGCGCGCCGCGGAGAAGATGGTTCCTGGCTGCCAGCCTTTGGCGAAGATGAACTTGCGCGTGCGGTTGAAGAAAATCTCCGCAACCTTGGGCTGGCGACACTCAACGTCGTAAATCTCCGAATTATGTTCGACGCACACGGCCCGGCAGAGGGGTCAATCGCGGCGCCACTCAGAACGTTGGCAAATTTGCAGCTGCAAGGGCTGGTGCGCCACATCGGCTTGAGCAATGTGACCGCGACCCAGGTGAAGGAGGGGCGCCATATCGCGGAGATCGTGTGTGTGCAAAACCAGTATAACTTAGCGCACCGCGAGGACGACGCGCTGATTGACGCGCTAGCCGAGGACAGCATTGCGTACGTACCGTTCTTCCCGCTGGGCGGTTTCACACCGCTGCAATCGGCGACTTTGTCCGAGGTGGCCAGTCGCTTGCAGGCGACAGCAATGCAAGTGGCGCTTGCCTGGCTGTTGCAACGAGCGCCAAACATACTGCTGATTCCCGGCACTTCTTCCGCCGCCCATTTGGCCGAAAATATTGCGGCCGCAGCGTTGAGGCTACCTGACGACGCAATTGCGGCCCTAAATGGAATAGCCTGAACGCGCTTGACGCCGTGGCGCGGTTTCGATCTTGACGGCCGCCGGGAAACGTACGACCGTTCATAAAATAAGAATCGGGGGGATTTTATGCGCGAAATGGCCGCAGCAGTCGTGCGGGAGAAGTCCGGACCATTCGTCGTCGAGACAGTTCGGCTGGAAGACCCACGCGATGATGAGGTTCTGATCCGCATTGCCGGGGTCGGCATGTGCCACACGGATTTAGTTGTGAGGGACCAATATTTCCCGACCCCTTTGCCCGCCATCCTTGGCCACGAGGGTTCGGGCGTAGTGGAAAAGATCGGTGATAAGGTTACCAAGGTTGCCGTCGGCGACCATGTGGTGCTCACCTTTGCAAGCTGCGGCGTCTGCGCGAACTGTCAACAAGGCCTGTTTGGCTATTGTCCGGATCTTTACGGGCGTAACTTTACTGGCGCGAGGCCCGATGGATCGAGTCCCTGCTGTGACGCGCATGGAAATACGCTGAGCGCATTCTTCTTCGCTCAGTCATCGTTTGCCCAATATGCGATCGCCACACAGCGGAACGTGGTGAAGATCGCCAAGGACGTTCCGCTCGAAATCATGGGGCCGTTGGGCTGCGGTATCCAGACCGGCGCCGGAGCGGTTATGAACGCGCTCAAGCCCAAGGCGGGCTCCAGCATCGCGGTTTTCGGGGCGGGGTCGGTAGGGCTTTCTGCGATCATGGCCGCCAGGGTTGTGGGCTGTACGACGATCATCGCCGTGGATCTGAATGACGACCGGCTTGCGCTGGCCCGGGAACTCGGCGCGACCCACGCGGTCAACGGTGGTTCGGAAGATGTTGTGGCCGCCATTCAGGCCGCGACGGGTGGCGAGGGGGTGCAGTTCTCGCTGGAAGCGACGGGGCTGCCAAAGGTCGTTCGCCAGGCGGTTGACAGTCTGCGCCTGACGGGCGTCTGCGGCATAATCGGCGTGTCGCCGCTCGGTACTGAGTTCTCGCTAGACATGAACGGGGTTTTGTTCGGCCGCACCGTGCGCGGGATCATCGAGGGTGACAGCGTGCCGGACATCTTCATCCCGCAATTGGTCGAGTTGTGGCGGCAGGGTCGCTTCCCGTTTGACAGGCTGATCAAGTTCTTCCCCCTGAGTGAGATCGACGCCGCAGCGCACGCTTCCGAGCGGGGCGATGTCCTCAAGGCCGTGCTTCGCCCCCAGGGTTGATGGGCGTGATCGGTTCTCTCACCCAGCGCGGCGCAAGCAAGTTTGGCGAAAGGATCGCTGTTGTCGCCGGCCCGGACTGCTTGACCTTTGCCGAGGTCGACAGACGGGCGTCGGCCTTTGCGGGCGGCCTGCAGGCACTTGGCATCGGGGCCGGAGATCGCGTCGTGCTGCATTTGCAAAACGGCTGGCACTGGATCGTCGCCTATTATGCCATCGCCAGGCTGGGCGCGGTCGTTGTTCCGGCCAATATCCTGCTCAGCGCGGATGAAGTCGCTTACATGACTTCGGACTCCCTGGCGTCGGCCATCATTTCAACCGGCGAACGTTGCGCGATGGTCTTTGCGCGGCTGGCTGGCGTCTCGTCGCCGCGCCTGGTGGCGACGGGCGAGGTCGGCAATAACATGGTCGACTACGACGAGGTTCTTCGAGGGGAACCGGCGCCGGTCCTGCCGCGCGACCCGAGCGACTTATGCTCTATCGGCTATACGTCGGGCACCACGGGTCCTCCTAAGGGGGCGATGCTTTCAAACCGCGCGATCTATATGAGTGCGGCGCTCACGGCGACCATCCATGTCCGCCAGGAAGGGGAAGTGGTCGTCAGCGCACTCCCGCTTCCCCACGTCTATGGCAATATCGTCATGCACTGCGCGTTTCTATGTGGAATGACGCTTGTCGCCATGGAGAGGTTCGATGCGGCAGAGGCCGTTGACCTGATAGTGCGATCGAAAGCGACGCTCTTCGAGGGCGTGCCGACGATGTACTATTATATGCTCAACGCCCCCAATCTCCGCACAGCCGACCTTTCGACGTTGCGGCGCTGTACGGTCGGGGGGCAAACGATGCCGACGAGCGCGATTGAGGCTGTCGAAGGAGCGTTTGGATGCCCGCTCCTGGAGCTTTGGGGGATGACCGAGGTCGCCGGTCCGGCGATCTCGCATTCACCCTATACGCCCAGCCGCCACGGCTCCATCGGCCTCCCGTTTCCTGGAATGGAGGTGCGCGTCGCGGACCTGGACGATGGAGCGAAGGACGTCATTGAGGGAGAACCGGGTGAACTCCTCATTCGCGGTCCGCTCGTGATGGATGGATACTTCAACAATCCGGGCGCCACGCGCGATGCGCTCGCGCCGGGCCGCTGGCTGCGGACTGGCGATGTCGTGCGGCGCGACCAGGATGGATATCTTTATGTGCTCGACCGCAAGAAGGACATGATCATCACGGCTGGCTATAACATTTATCCGGCCGAACTTGAGCAGATTATCGCGCGGCATCCAGCTGTGGCGATGGTGGCAGTCGCCTCCATTCCGGACGAAGCCAAGGGCGAGCTCGCCAAAGCCTTTGTCGTTCTGAAACCGGGGGCTTCGGCCGACGCTCCAGAGTTGCTCGCCCACTGCCGAAGCTCGCTGGCGAGTTACAAGGTTCCTCGCTTCATCGAGTTCGTCAAAGACCTTCCCAAAACGAGCACGGGGAAGATCATGCGGCGCGCTTTGCGAGAAGCGTCCGAGCCCACGCCCGAACCCCTCCTAAGCTAGAGGAAGTGTTTCAATGACCATCGAATTCTTCTCCAATTATACGATGACGATCGACGGGCGAGCGGCCACCGCGGACAACACTATCGACGCGTTCAACCCTGCCACCGAGGAAGTGATCGCCAGCGCGCCGGACGCGAGCCGCGACCAGCTCAATGAGGCCGTATCTGCCGCGAAGCGAGCGTTTCCCGCTTGGAGCGCGCGCCCTGTGGAAGAGCGCCAGGCGATGGTGTCGGCCATTGGTGACCGGATTGCCGAATATGCTGAGGAGTTCAAACGCCTTCTCATCCGCGAACAGGGCAAGGCGCGCGCGGGCGCGGAATGGGAGATCGGCGGCTCCATCATCTGGTGTCATGAAATCGCCAAGCAGCGGCTTGACTCCGAGGTCGTCGAAAAGAGCGAAGGCCGGCACGTCGAGGTACGGAGGACGCCAGTCGGTGTCGTCGGCGCGATTACGCCCTGGAATTTTCCGGTTCTCCTCGCGATCTGGAAAATCGCGCCGGCACTGCTCGCTGGCAACACGATGGTGCTCAAGCCATCGCCCTACACGCCGCTTTGCACCTTGAAGCTGGGTGAGATTCTCCGCGATGTTCTGCCTGCAGGAGTGCTCAACGTTGTCTCCGGCGGAAACGAGTTGGGCGCCTGGATGACCGGACATCCGGACATCCGCAAGATTTCATTCACGGGCTCCACCGCCACAGGCCGCAAGATCATGGAAAGCTCTGCGGGAAATCTGAAGCGGATCACGCTCGAACTGGGCGGAAACGACCCGGCGATCGTCATGCCCGACGTCGATGTCGAAGCAGTGGCCAAAGAGCTTTTCTGGGCGTCATTCCAGAATAGCGCCCAGTTCTGCGTGGCGGCAAAGCGGATCTACGTCCACCGGGACATCTACGACCAGCTTAGCGAGGCGCTGGTCGCATATGCCCGGACAGTGAAGGTGGGGGACGGCTCGGAGCAAGGGACCGACCTTGGCCCAATCCAAAACAAGATGCAGTTCGAAAAGCTCAAGGATCTGCTCTCCGACGCCCGCAAGCAGGGCCAAAAATTCCTGCTCGGCGGTGATATTCCCGAAGGTAAAGGCTACTTCGTCCCGATCACTCTCATCGACAATCCCCCCGACGATTCGCGCGTCGTGGTGGAGGAAGCCTTTGGCCCAGTGCTGCCTCTCCTGAAGTTCGACGACGTGGAGGATGTCATCCGTCGCGCCAACGACAGCGAATATGGCCTGGCCGGCTCGGTCTGGTCGAAGGATGTCGCGGCGGCGCGCAAGATCGCGGAGCGGATGGAGACGGGCACGGTATGGATCAATGAGATTCATAGCTTTTCTCCCCACATTGCTTTTGGCGGCCATAAGCAATCGGGGATCGGAATCGAGAATGCATTGGACGGCTTGAGCGAGTATACGAACTCACAGACGATTGTGGTTCGCGACGATCTCAACCGGACGGTTCTGGCCTAGAAAGCTAAACCCGATGCGTGCCCCACCCTTGACCGGGTGTTGCACCCGTCGCGTTGCGATAGGCGGAGCACTGGCGCAGGTGCTGTGCGGAAGGCCGACCGGGGCGGCGACGCCCGACTATGATTGGCACACGGCCAGCATTCCGTTCGATACTCAGGTGTCGTTCGAGAATCGACGGGGTCAGGCGGTGACCTTGGCGGCGTTTCGAGGTCGGCCGGTTCTACTCAACATTTGGGCAACCTGGTGCGCCCCTTGCATCCTGGAACTTCCGGCGCTGGACCGGCTTCAGCGATCCCTGAAGGATCGGCTTTCGATCGTCGCGCTGTCCGTCGATCGTTCCGGAATGTCCGCAGTGCTTCCCGCCCTGCGACGATTGTCGGTTCGACGCTTGGATGCCTATGTGGATTCGAGCGGGAATGCGGTCTCGCAGCTCAAGATCGCCGCACTTCCCGCGACGATCGCGATCTCCGCGACCGGTGCGTTTCTCTATGTCAGACGAGGGCGGGTTAACTGGGACGACCCAAATGAACGCGACCGCATGCGCGCGCTTCTGACGATTTGACAGTGGTATGAGAGGCCCGATCCGCGGCTAATCGGCAAGCGTGTCCAGGGCGAGACCAAATCCAAGCCGGTCTTCGCATAGCGAGCTTTCGCACACCACCTTGGAATGCCGGCATCGGAGCATCTTCGTAACCATGCTAGTGTGATCGCGCCGATTAGGCAGAGGCCATTTGCTTGAATCGGGAGTCTTGCTGCCCTTGTCTAGAGAGCACCCCGTTGACAATGAGTTCGACGTGGGCCTGGATAATCTCTTTCGGACCAAGTCCTCCGTCATCATGATACCAGTTACTGACACTCGTAAGTAACGCCAATATCGAAAATGTGACGACCTTGGTATTGTAAATCGTAAATTCTCCGCTCACCTTCCCTTTGTCGAGAATATTGTGGAGAATTGCTTCATATTGCTTACGATAGCTGACAATCTTTTCGCGATATTCTTTGGTAAGACTCCTCAATTCCGACGAAACAACGTACAATAATTCCCGTTTATCAATGTGATATGTTATATGAAACTCGATGAAATCTACCAGCTGCTCAAGCGGCGTAACATCGGTCCTAATCGCATTCCGGAGCGCTCCAAGCACCAAAACCATGTGCTCCTCGATAATGCTATATAAAAGATCCTGCTTACTGTCGAAGTAGTTGTAAAGAGAACCTTGCTTTCTGTCGATGCGAGCCGCGATGTCGCGCATGTTCATTGCTTCATAGCCAACTGCATACATCAGCTGGGTCGCGACTCGCCTAAGAGCGGCGTTTGTCTCTTGGCCGTTAGATCCTATTTTGCGTGGAATTGGCCTAATCCTCAAAATTGCATGCACAAGATGTGCGTCTTAAAGCCGGGACTTGCCTTCAGGCGCGTTCGATACCTTCGTCGATTTGTTTCGGCAACACCAACCCCGCCAGCGCGTTCGTTCCCGCTACTCCCTTTTGCGACAGTGATCCCGGTCGCTGAAGGGTGCGGGAACCCAATCTCCCTCCCTCCCAGTGGTATTTCTCGGGCGCTCGCTATCCCGAATTAAACATGATTTTTGCCATTATAAGAACGGTTGACCGTTTTTTCCATCTAATCTAGCATTCTAAGTAGACGGCCAACGATGCCGCAAAAGGGGGAGATCGACATGACGCTTAGGCATCTTCTGTTGATGACGTCTGCCGGGGTCGTGCTGAGCGCACACGCCGGAAGCGCAGCATTTGCACAAACCGCGCCCGGGGCGCCTGAGGCCCCTGTCGCTGAGGCATCCGACTCGGAAATTGTCGTCACGGGATCGAGAGTGGCGACCAACGGCAACGCCTCGCCGACCCCACTCACGGTTGTGTCGACCGAAGCGCTCCTGGCGCAGACGCCGTCAAACCTTCCCGATGCACTTAATAAGCTGCCGCAGTTCCAGCGGGGCCGCTCGGGGCAGGGTGGCCCGGGAAGCGCCGGCGGTAACAGCACGGCCAACACGCTGAACCTTCGCAACTTCGGAGCGCAGAGGAACCTGATCCTCTTCAACGGTCTTCGCGTTCCAGCGACGACGGCGGCGGGCGAGGTCGACGTGAACGTCCTTCCGCAGATGCTCATTCGTCAGGTCGATATCGTGACGGGCGGCACGTCCGCCGTTTACGGCTCGGACGCCGTAACTGGCGTCGTGAACTTCGTCGTCGACAAGAAATTCACGGGCATCAAGGTCAATGCCCAAGCGGGCATCTCCTCGCGCAGCGACAATGAGCAGTGGAAGGTCGGCATCGCCGCCGGCACCGATCTCTTCGGCGACGACCGCGCGCATGTGGAGTTCTCCTATGAGCATTTCGATTCCAAGGGCATCCCGAGCTTGCTAGATCGCCCGGGCGGCGCGGACGTCTACACGGCGACCGGCACCGGTTCGGCGGCGAACCCATTTGTGCTGACGAAAAACGGCAGGGCCGCGGTCTACACCTACGGTGGCCTCATCACCGTGGGGCCGCCGTCTCTGGTCGGCAAAAACTTCGCCAGCAACGGGGTTTTGGTGCCGTTCGCTAGTGGGACGCCTACCGGCAGCAACGGCCTCCAAAGCGGCGGCGATGGCCTGTTTTTCAATGAGATCGAGCTTTACGCACCGCTCGAGACGGACCAGGCCTACGGCAGATTCGACTACCGGTTCAGCGATGCTTTCAGTGCATATGCCGATGTCGCCTACAGCCAGTCCCGCAGTCACAACGGCTTCCTGCCGTTCGGCACAAACGGGCTGCCGGGCGCAAGCGGATTAAGCGGGGCCGTGATCTTGAGCGGGAACGCGTTTCTGCCCGCATCGGTGCAGGCGGCCCTGACTGCGGCCGGCGCCCCATCGTTTGTCCTCTCTAAATATGAGAGTGGCGATTCCGCGATCCCGGGGGCAGGCAATAGCAACAGGACCCGGAATGTGCTGGCGACCGGAGGTCTCGAAGGCACAATCTTTGAAACGTTCAACTGGAATGCTGGTGTCCGTTACGGACGCACCTCTCAGTTCGTCATCAACACCAACAATATCAACGCCTCGAAATTTGCGGCCGCTTTGGATGCGGTGATTAATCCCGCTACCGGAACAGCGGTCTGTCAGGTGTCGTTGACGGCGTTTGCCTCGCTTTATCCGGGCTGTGTGCCGATCAACCTGTTTGGTCCGACGGCGGTGACACCAACGGCGGCCGACTATATCCAGGAGGACACGAGTCAGAAGCTGATCAACGAGCAGACAATCTACAGCCTCGGAATTTCCGGCGATATCTTCTCGACCTGGGCTGGACCCGTACGCATGTCGCTGAGCGGGGAGTATCGCGATCTCAACACAAAGCAGCTTAGCACGGCAAACCCGCTGACCCGCGCAAGCTGCACGGGCCTGAGAGCGAATTGCGTTGCGACGACCGCTGCCTATTTCGGCTACACAAATGGCGCCTTCAGCGCCAAGCAGAACGTGAAGGAAGCTGCTATCGAAGCGTTGGTGCCGCTTGTTGTCGATGTTCCGCTGATCAGGAAATTGGAGCTAAACGGCGCTGCCCGCTATACAGATTACAGCACAAGCGGCAGTGTGAAGACCTGGAAGCTCGGGCTTAGCTGGGAAGTAAGCGGCGAGCTGCGATTCCGCGCGACGCGGTCGCGCGATATCCGCGCGCCTAACTTGTACGATCTCTTCAGGCCGGGAAGCGAATCGCTCATCGGCTTCGCCGACCTTCACACGAGCGTGACAAGAACGGCCCCCGCGCGCTCGCAGGGCAATCCGACCCTCGTTCCGGAAATCGGCAAGACGCTTACCTTCGGTGCGGTCTACAAGCCCGAATGGCTGCCGGGGTTCAGCGCTTCCGTCGACTATTACGACATCAAGCTCGACAAGGCGATCACCAACGTGAACGGCAATTCGGCGGCGATTCAGCGGCTGTGCGAGGACTCCAATGGGACCTCGCCCTACTGCGCGCTCTATATCCGTCCATTGCCGTTCAGCGATCGCACGCCGGCAAACACCGCAACGGCCGTACTGAGCCAGTCGCTCAATGTCGCGAAGGTGTCTACCAAAGGTGTCGACTTCGAGGCCAATTACAGCTTCGGTGCGGACAGGCTGATTTCGTCGGCGACCGGCAGCTTCGACCTCCGCTTTCTCGGCTCGTACCAGCCGAAATTGCTCACACAAGCCGTCATCGGGGGCGTGATTACGAATGGCGCCGGCGTCAACGCCGTGTCGAAACTTCGGCTTAGCCTGACGGCGGCCTACACAAACGACAACTGGGGCGTGACGATCAACGAGCGTTGGAAGTCCAAGCAAGCCGCCTTCGCGGCGCCAATCGTGTCCCAGATTCCGGATGCTCCGGCATATAGTTACACGGACGTGACACTCGAATATAAGCCCAAAGTAATCGCTGAAGACATGACTCTGTTCTTCACCGTTGAGAATCTATTCGATAAGGACCCTCCGATCTTCGGCGGGCCCGCCGGTGCTCCTGGCCTGAACCCGTCGTATGGATTGGGTTATGATGTGGTCGGCCGCTATTATACGGCAGGTGTCCGGACGAAGTTCTAAGCCAGCAGACGAAGGGGCAGTCTCCGGCTGCTCCCTTCGTCTTGATTACGCTCGGTACGATGCGGGTGGGACAATCGAGCTGCCACCCGGGCGAGGGAGTTTCCATCGTGGATCTGGTTTTCCGCATCGCGCGCGGGTTCTTTAAGCCTAAGGGCGGGATTTTGGCGATCGGGGCGTTCGTCCTGCTGGCAGGAGCCCCCGTAGGCGGCCAGATGGAACATCACCATCACGAAGCCGGACCCGCTGTAGCGCCAGACTACGCGGCGACAACATCGGCGATGAGCGCGACGCCCTATGATCTGGGCATTAAAGTCACTCGATCTGATGGAGCATCAGTCGATCTGTCCTCCCTTAGAGGGCGCGCCACCATCATGACGATGTTCTTTGCCACTTGCCCCGACGTCTGTCCCCTAATGACAGAAAATATACTGCGGACAGAAAGCCAGATCCCCGCCAAGGAATTAAAGGACCTTCAGGTCGTATTCGTGTCGTTCGACGATCGGGATCGGCCTGATGTCCTGGAAGAATATCGCAGGGCTCACGGGATAAAGTCGCCGCGCTGGACCGTGGCGACGGCTTCGCCGGCGGCAAGCCGGGAGCTTGGGGATCTTCTCGGCGTACGGTTTCAGAAATTGCCGAACGGGTCTTACAGCCACACGGCGATGATCGATCTTATCGGGCGGGACGGCACGATCCTGGCGCGCGTGCCGGCGACGTCGCTTGGCGATCCGCAATTCCGGGTCGCGGTTCGCGCGATGCTCTCAATGCCGGTCACTTCGAAGCAATGAGGAAGAAATCATGAAGCTCCTATCCCGCCTCGGTCTGCTCCTGACGACTTGCCTCACCCTGACCGCATCGAACGTCATGGCAGCCCCGGTTGATCCGTCTTATCCGGCGCTAAACGACAAGCAATTGGGCAATGTGCGCAATATCGTCGAACTGGCCCGCCAAGGCGACCATGACTGGCGCGATATGGAAGTTGGCAACCGCAGCGCCTTCGACAATTATCAGTTCCAATTGGCCTGGATGTATTACGCCCTGGCAGTCGCCCAAAGTCAGCAGACGCCCGCTTATCGCGAACTCTACCGGGCAACCTCTGACGAGCTTATCCGCAAAATGACCCTCAGTGATGTCTGGGGTCTTTGGGGCAAGATCATCGAGGCGCCGCAATTCAAGAAGTATCTTGACCAGACGAAAGACTGGCGAGACCCGGTGAGCGAAAAAAATATCATGTACAGCGGACATTTGTTGCAGATGATCAGCCTGTACGAGCTTCTTTATCGGGATCGGAAATACGACCAGCCCGGAGCGATAAGCTTCTCCATTACGGGTGCGAACCCATTCGTTCATACGTACAATCACAAGAGGCTTGCCGAAATCATCCATCGACAATTTCTCGAAAATTCTTTCGCGGGGATCGAATGCGAGCCAAATCTCGTGTTCGCGGAATGCAACCAGCATCCGGTGATGGGTCTGATGAACTACGATCAGATCCACGGCACCAAACTGGCTGATGTGAAAAGCGCATTTTGGAACAAGGCCATGTCGCTCGGTTATCTCGACGCCAAGAAGACCAATCGCTTCATCGGTCCTTATCTTCTCAAGGAAGAAACACTGAGAGCCTTTCCTTCGGGCTGGAATGACGGATGGACGGGTGTCACTCTTCATGGATGGAATAAGGACCTGGTGAAGCAGGTCTATCCGGTCCAGCGCGACGCGTCCTTGCCAGGGCTCCTGAACATGGAGCCCGATGCCTTTAAAAACCGCTGGAACCAGGCATCGGTTTCTACCGATTTCGGCTTCCTGGCTGCCTATGCCGCTGAGGTTGGCGACAAGGGGACGTCCCAACAAATGCTTAACTTCGCGGACATGCATTTCAGGCCGGTGTGGCGCAGCGGCAGATATTTCTATCCACTAAACGACGTGAAGGTCCCGGGCGCCCCTGTTCGGATCGCCGGCGACGAGGTTCCTGGCAGCAGAGCCAATCCTAGGCCCAAGCCGCTCACCGATGATCAGCTCGGCGAGTATTTGGTCGGTCCTTTGACCGGCAACGCGCTGCTCGCCTTCGCCAGATTGAATCCGGGCGAAGGGCTATGGAATCTGAACAACAATCTCGCGTCAACCTATGTGGCGAAGGGCCCGCAAATTGTCGGGGTCGATTATCCCAACGTCCTGGTGAGGCAAGCTTTCTTCGACCAGGCCCGCGGCGTCCTGGCCGTCGCGGTGACCCCCGGCACTGACTATCGGGGAAGCGTCGCATTCAACGTCCGAAACCTTCCGAGGGGCGCCTACACGGTTCTCCTCGATGGGCAGCCGATGGCGACGATTTCGGGTAGGCAGGTGAAGACGATCGGCCAAGCGCTGGCCGTGAGTTGGATGAAGAACGGCGACCTGAACCTCGCCTTCTCGTTGAACGACGGCCGGGCGATCAGGATTGATCCGTCGCGGAGCAACCAGATCGCCGCGCGCTGACGCAGCGCAGCCTGGCGCGACGTAATTCGAGAGGGAACATGCGCCGACAGTCGTACGGCGCCCCCTCCCGTCACATCTTTCCCGGTAAACAACGATTCGTTGACAATCTGTCGTGAATTCACAAAGTTCGCCGAATGGTGGGATGAGGTAGACGGTATGAGCGAGACAGTCTTCGCCGATGCGGCCGGCCTTCAGATCCTGGGTGTGCCGGGGCGAAGCAGCTATATGGTATCGCCCGCTTTGGTGGATATGCGCCGCGGAGTGCGCCGGCGAAGCGCCGTGGAGCTTCCAGCCCTGCCGCAGAACCTGCTGTTCGACAGCCAGCGCGCGGCGGTGATCGTGATCGACATGATCAACGACTTTTGCCACCCCGATGGCTGGATCACTTCGATGGGGGTCGACGTCACGCCGGCCCGCGCGCTGGCGGCGCCGATCAACGACGTGACCGGAGCCGCGCGATCGGCCGGCATGCCGGTGATTTTCGTCAACTGGGGCGTGCGGCCGGATCGGCTCAACCTGTCCCCCGGTACGCAGCATCCGTTCAATCCCCACGGCACTGGCCCCGGTCTCGCCGGCGCGCGAACCGTGGGCGGTCGCAGCTACAACGTGCTGTCGGCGGACAGCTGGGGCGCGGAGCTCCTCGCCGATCTCGATCGCGGCGGCGATGACATCCTGGTCGACAAGCACCGGATCAGCGGCTTCTGGGACACGCCGCTCGACGCGATCCTGCGAAACCTCGACGTCACCACGCTGTTCTTCGCCGGCGTGAACACCGATCATTGCGTGCTCGGCACGCTGATGGACGCCAATTTCCACGGCTACGACACGATCCTGCTGGAAGATTGCACGGGGACGACCTCGCCCGATTTCTGTTATCAGGCGGCGCTGCACAATGTGCGCTTCTGCTTCGGGTTCACGGCGACCGCCGCCGATTTCGCCGCCGGCGTGGCGGCAGGCGCCGGCGAGCCCGCGCCCCGTTAAGGGAGGGCCAATCGTGTGAAACTGCTGAATTTCTCGACCGGCCAGATTCGCACGATCGATATCAACGGTGCGCCGGTGCAGACGGCGCACGTCAAGACGCCGGTCGCCGAACCGTGGATGATCGACGCGGACGGCGCCGTCGGCGATCGCCGCGCGGTGCATCCCGACAAGCTCTACGCCTATGCGCGCACCGGCTACGCCTATTGGGCCGAACGCCTTGAAGTTGATCCCGGCACATGGGCCGACGGATTCTTCGGCGAGAACCTGACGCTCGACACGCTGGACGAACGCGATGTGCGCGTCGGCGATATCTTCGCGGTCGGCGATCAGGTCCGGCTCGTCGTCGCCGGCGCGCGCACGCCGTGCGCCAAGCTCGCCTGGCGGCTCGGCCAGCCGCGCGCCTTCCAGCGGACCTTCGCGCTGTCGCGCCACACCGGGGTCTACCTCGGCGTTTTGGAAACCGGCGCCGTCCAGCCCGGCGCCTTGCTCCAGCGGATTCATCATGACCCGGCGATGCCGAGCATCGCCGACCTCTGCGACTATGTCGCCAGCCACGACCCGCCGCCGCTGGAACCGCTGCAACGGTTGCTCGCCTTCGATCATCTCAGCCCGACCATCCGGCTTCTGCTCGGCGCCAAGCTGGATGCCGCGGAGCGTGCCGCCGCCCTGGTCGAAGGGCGCTGGCGCGGCTGGCGTCCGTTCGTCATCGACGATATCCGCGAGGAAGCGCGCGACATCCGCTCGGTGCAGCTGCGGCCGGCGGACGGCGGACCGATCTGCCGGCCGAGACCAGGTCAGTTCGTCACCGCCCGGATCGACGCCGACGACGGTACGCAGATCCTGCGATCATGGAGCGTTTCGGGTTTCGCGCACGCCATGGACCGATACCGGCTGACGGTGCGCAAGCAATCGGGCCCCGGCTCGAACTGGCTGCACCGGGCCGAGCCGGGCACGACGCTGATGCTGCGCGCCCCGGCCGGGCATTTCGTGCTGGACGAGGGGTTTCGGCCGGTGGCGATGGTCGCCGCCGGGATCGGCATCACACCGCTACTGGCGATGCTCCACGCGCATCTCATCCGCCCCAAGGGCGCGGCCGCCTATCTGTTCTACGGTGCGCGCAGCCCCGCCGAGCTGGCGTTTCGCGAAGAGCTGGACGTGCTCGCCGCCGCGCATCCGCACCTGCAGGTCACCTATCGCTACAGCCGCTGGACGGACGACGGGCAGGCGGCGGGCCGAATTACGCCGGCGACAGTGGTCGAGGGGCTGGCCGATCTCCACGTCATGCTCGAGGGGCGCAGGATCGACCTGCCTTGGTCCGAGGCCGACATCTATATCTGCGGACCCGGAGTTTTCTGCACCGAGATGCGCGACGGCCTCATCGCGCGCGGGGCCAATCCCGACCATTTGTTCACCGAGCAGTTCACCGCGGTCGTCCCGGACGATTCGGACATCGACCATGCGCATATCCGCTTCGCGCGGTCCGGACTGACGGTGGACTGGCATGCTGAGGACGATTTGACGCTGCTGGACCTGGCGGAACGGGCGGGGCTGAGCGTGCCGCACGATTGCCGCAGTGGCGCTTGCCTCACCTGCAAGACGCGGATCGTCGAAGGCGGCGCGACGGCTGTCGCTCCCGACGGTGAGGCGCTGCTGTGCGTCGGGCGTCCAACCACGCCCGATCTTGTGCTGGATCTCTAGGCGCGGCTTTCGCCTTGCCCGCGCGCCTGCGCGCGCTGATAGGCGGACCGTTGCCTGACCCGTTTGACGAAGTCGGCGAGTAGCGGATCGAGAGGCAGCTCCGGAAAGCGGGCCAGCGCTTCGATCGGGAAGCTCATCAGGATATCGGCGGCGCTGAAGTCGGGGCCGGCGAACCAGGTCTCGCGGCCGAGTTCGGCGACCCAATAGTCGATGTTCAGCCGGACCTGGGGATCGACAAAACCCGCCTTCACAGCATCGAGCTCGGGCACGGCGATGCCGCCCAGGATAAGCTTGAGCAGGAACGCCGGCATCGCCGTCCCCTCGACATAATGAAGCCAGTAGAGCCAGCGCAGCCGCTCCGGGCTGTCCGGCCCAAGCGACTTGGCGGGCGCAAGCCGGTTGTCGTTGTCATAACGGTCGCACAGATAGGTGGCGATCAGCCCGCATTCGGCGAGGACCAGCCCGTCGTCGACGAGCACCGGGCTCTTGCCGAGCGGGTGGACGGCCTTCAGTGCCGGCGGCGCCAGCCGGGTCTGCGGATCGCGCCGGTAATATTCGACCTGGAAGTCCACGCCGAGTTCCTCGAGCAGCCACAGGATGCTCTGCGACCGCGAATGGTCGAGATGATGCAGTGTAATCATCATGGATTCCTTGATTCAGCGGTCGAGCTGGGGGACGATGATTGCGCTCAGCGGATCGGTCAGGGTCGCGGGCGCGGCGATGATACCCTCCCAGCCCCAGTCCCACGGCCGCCCGTGAAGATCGGTCATCGCCCGCCCCGCCTCGGTGACCAGCAGGCCGCCCGCGAGCCAGTCGTGCGGGGTCGAGCTGACGTCGAACAGCGCGTCGAGCCGGCCCGCCGCGACATAGGCGAGGTGCAGCGAGGCCGAGGCCATGGCGCGGACGATGAACACGTTCTTCGACACCGCGGAGATCAGCTTCAACGTCAGTTCGTGCCGGCTTGGGTCGCCATGCGCGAACGGCGGCGTCAGGAAGGTCGCGGCGATCGCGGTTTGCAGGCTGGTCTTGGCGGCGGGGCGCAGGGACACGCCGTTCAGCGTCGCGCCCTGCCCTTCGCTGGCGAGGAACATTTCGTTCCGTGTCGGATCGTACACCGCGCCGAAGATCGTGCGCTTGCCGCTGACCAACGCCAGCGACGCCGACCACAGGGGCAGCCCCTGGATGGTGTGATAGACCGCATCCACCGGATCGTAGACCCAATAGGGCGCATCCGATGCCGGACGGCCCTGGCTCTCGCCCAGTTCCTCGTCGGCGTCGCTCCAGCCGATGTCGGGATAATGGCTGAGCAGCGCCGGCCGCATCACGCCTTCCGCCCAGGCGTTGACCACCTTGATCTGCTCGATCAGCTCCGGCAGCGTCGCGTCGGGCGAGGGGCGCTTGAACGACGCGCCCAGCTGGTCGGTGACGGCGCGCAGCAGCGCGGCGCAGGTGTCGGGATTGATCGTGGTCATTATCGGGCTCCAAGCGGGCTGCGCGGCGATCTTGACACCGCGGCCCGATAATATAAGCATTTGCTCATATGGGTTACTCGCAATCGCCGACGCCCGATTCCCCGCACCTTCAGCCGCGAAAGACCCCGTCGCAATCGCGGTCGCAAAAGACCGTCGACTATATTCTGGAAGCGGCCGCTCATATTCTCGAGGAGCAGGGCTTCGAAGGCTATACGACCAACGCCATCGCCGAGCGCGCGGGAGTCAGCATCGGCTCGCTGTATCAGTATTTCCCGGGGCGCGACGCGGTGACCGTCGCGCTGATCGAGCAGGTCACCGCCGGGCTGATCGCGGATGTCGAGGCGGCGCTGACCTTGCCCGACGCGGGGGCGGCGCTGCGCGCGACGATCCTCGCCGCCGTCCGCCACCAGTTGCGCCGGCCCCGGCTCGCGCATTCGCTCGATTTCGAGGAACGGCGCCTGGCGGCGGCGATGCCGCCGTCGCGCAGCGCCCAGCTCATCCAGCGGGCGCTGGCCCGGTTCCTTGAGGAAACCCCAGGCTGGCAAGTCGGCGATCCCGCCGACGCCGCGATCGACATCATCGCGATGGCGAGCGCGTTGACCGACGCTGCCGGCCGCCGCGCCGCGATCGACCCCGATGCGCTGGCGCGGCGGATCGAGGGTGCGACGCTCGGCTATCTCGGCGCCGGTGGCCCCTAGCGCCGCGCCGAGCGCGCGAACGCGGCGGCGCCCGACAGCAGCAGCACGCACGCGAAGACGCCCACCGCCGCCAGCCCCGATCGCGCCTGGAGCATCACCGATATCGCGGGGCCGATGGCGATTCCGCAGAGCATCATCGCCGGCCCGAGCGCGGCATAGCGCCCGTTCCGGTCGAGCGCGCCGAGCTGGGCGAAGAAATAGGGGACGACGAAGGTCGTCGACAACGCGAGCATGACGACACTCGCCATGAACGCCGCCGGGTTGGGTGCGGTGGTGAGGAATGGCGCGGCGCAGCCGAGCACCACGGCGATCCCGACCACGACGAGCACTGGCCTCACCCGTTCGCCGACAAGGCGCGCCAGGCCGGCGCCGGCGAAGCCGAACGGCATGCCGAGCCCGATCACCTGCCGCGCGTGCGGCGCGTCCAGCCCCGCCGCCTGGCCGATCGACGGCATGAAGGCGTTGAGCGCCGCCTGCCCGATGAAGAACAGCGCGAAGGCGCCGAGGCAGAGGATGGCGCGCGTCCGGTTGCCGGGCGGCGCGAGGACGGAGCCGGCGCGCATCGACGGCGGGGCGGCGTACGCGTTCGGGACACCGCGCAGCAGCAGCCATGCCGCCACCGCCACCACGCTGACCGCCGGAAAGATGGCCAGCAGGCCATGGCGCGCGATCAGCGCGGCGCAGACGAGGAACAGCGACGTGGCGTAGCCGACCTCGATCAGGATGAAGGTTGCATAGCCGCGCTGGACGTGCTCGGCGCTGCCCATCAGCCGGTTGGTGACGTTGAGCACCGCGCCGAGCGCGCAGCCGCTGACCAGGCACGCGACGAGGAACAGCCAAGACAAGTGCACCGACGCCAGCAGAAAGGCCATCGCCGCGACGGCGAGGGCCGCGCGCGCCAGGCGCAGCGGCGCGACGGTGCGGAACAGCAGCGGAGTCGCCAGGTTCATCGCCGCCCCGCCGCCGATCTGGAACAGCGCCGCCAGGCCGGCGAACCACGCCCGCTGACTGAACTCCAGCGCGATCCCGCCGATCCACAGCGGCAGCAGGGTCGATCCCGAAAAGGCGACGGCGTTGACCGCCGCCAGCCGGACCAGCACGCGCCCCGGCATTTCGCGGCCAGCCTGCGTCATGCGGGCGCCAGTGGTGCCGTATTTCCCGGCCTTCGATGTACTGAGTCCTTCGTGTGCATACCCGCCTACAGGTCTTGGATCAAATCACCTACGAAACGTCAATAACTTGACTGTTAACTGGGGCCATGCGAACCTTCAGTCAAATCGAAACCGCCGCACAGGCGGACGGGAGAGAGGTGCGCAGCGTGACAATCAAGGCGGTCGTTCGCAGCGTCATCATAACCAATCGCGCGGCGATGGCGGACGCATGAGGCGGATCGCCTTTTCCCTTATAGCGCTGCTTCTGGGGGGCTTGGCCTCGGCGACGGGCGCCGCTTCTTCGCCCGGCTTCACGACGGCGGCCGGCGAGCCCGTGTCGCTGAGGGCGTTCCGGGGGCGGCCGGTGCTGGTCGACCTGTGGGCGAGCTGGTGCGCGCCTTGCCTGCCAGGCCTTGTCGAGCTGCAGCGCATCGCCGACCGCTTCGGGCCGGGCCTCGCCGTCGTGCCGCTGTCGACCGACCGAGGCGGTGCGCCGGCGGCGCTTCGCTCCTACGCGCGGCTCAACCTCGCGCGCCTGCCGCTCTATCTGGGCGATTCGGCGAGCTTCGGCGCACGCGCCCTGCCAACCGCCATCGTGTTCGACGCCGCCGGCCGCGAGGTCGCGCGGTTCGAGGGCAAGGCCTGGCGCGCCGACGCGATCGCCGACTCGATCGAACGACTCATGCCGCCGCCGACGGAAAGAAAGCCATCATGAAAAACGCCATCATCGCCCTGGTGCTCGCGCTCAGCGCCGCTCCCGCCGCGGCGGCGGCGGCGCCCGATCCGAACGCCTATCCCAAGCTCGACGCGAAGCAGCTCGGCCATCTCAACAGCATCGTCCGGCTGGCGCGTCAGCCCGACAGCGACTGGTCGTCGATGGGGGCGCTGGAGCCCGGCCAGGGCGGGTTCGACGCTTATCGCTACCAGCTCGCGATGATGAGCTACACGCTGGCGCTCGCCCATTATCATTACACCCCGGCCTACCGCGAGCTCGACCAGCAGACCGATGCGCAATTGATCCACAAGATGTTGCTGTTCGACGTCTGGGGCTTCTGGGAGCAGACGAGCCGGGGCGCCAAGGGTTTCGATCCCAGCCTGACCGTGCTGGGTGAAGGCTGGATCGATCCGGTCAAGGATCAGAACATCATGTACAGCGGTCATCTGTTCCAGATGATCACGACGCACCAGATGCTCTATGGCGATGCCCGCTACAGCGCGCCGGGGGCGATCAAGTTCGTCTACAATCCGGTCGGGCGAGGCCTCGGCCGGCAGGAGTTCGACTACAACACCGCGAGCCTCGCCAAGGTGCTGGCCGACCAGTTCGAGGAGAACGGCTGGAAGGGCATCGAGTGCGAGCCCAACGCCATTTTCCCCGAGTGCAACCAGCATCCACTGCTCGGCTTCGCGCTGTACGACCGCGCCAACGGCACCGGCTATTTCCCGAAGCTGTCGGCGGCCTTCAAGCAGCAGTTCGACGAGCTGAACTACATCGATCCCAAGACCTCGTCGTTCATGGCGATGTACCTGGTGAAGCAGAAGAAGGTCATCCAGCACCCGATGGCGTGGGCCGACGGCTGGGCGGGATCGTTCATGCACGCGTGGTACAAGCCGGCGGTCGAGCAAGTCTATCCGGTCCAGAAGGCGAGCCTGCTTGTCGACCTGCCCGATGGGACGACGACCACCAAATCGAGGGACGGCAACGGCAATTACAGCCACGATCACGGCTTCTTCACGCTGCTCGCCGCCGAGCTGGGCGACGAGCGGACGCGCGATCGCATGCTGCGCTATGCCGACAGCTATTGGGCGCCGCGCTGGACGGCGGGCGCCTTGTCCTATCCGCGCCAGGACGCCTACAAGTTTGCCGGCGACGGCCCCGACGTGTGGCGCCGAGTCCAGCCGCTGACTGGCAACGCGCTGATCGGCTTGGCGCGAATGGACAGAAAGGACGGGCTCTACCAGCTGTTCAACCAGCCGTTCGAGGCTGGCCATTTCTCCGAGCCGTTCGTCAGCGGCATCGCCTATCCGGCGGTCGAGGTGACGCGGGCGGTCTATGACCCGGCCACCCGCGCGCTCGTCGTCACCGTGCAGCCCGGCGGCGAAGCGCACGCCGCCGCGTCGGCGGCGATGGTCGTCAACAACCTCGATCCGGCGCGCCCCTACGCCGTTTGGCAAGGCGGCCGCAAGATCGGCGAGACGGCGAAAGCCGGGCCCTATGCGATCGTCGATGGTCGACTGACGCTGGCCGTGCCGATGCGCGGCGAGACCACCATCGTCGTCAGCGAGCGATAGCGATGGCCGCCGCGTCACGGCAGCGCCGGCACCCAGGATGGCTGGTTCTCGCCATTCCGCTGTTGCTCGGCTTGGCGCCGGCGGTCGGCCACCCGTTCCGCCTGGTGTCGGCGGACGGCCGGGTGGTGACCGACCGCAGCCTCGTCGGCAAGGTTTCCGTGGTGGCATTCGGCTACACCAATTGCCCCGACGTCTGCCCTACGACGCTGTCTGCCGCCTCGACGGGGACGGCCCAGCTCGGCGACGCGGCGCGGGACGTGCGCATCCTGTTCGTCAGCGTCGATCGGGCGCGGGACACGCCGGACGTGCTGCGCGACTACGCCAAGGCCTTTGGGCCGAGAGTAACGGCGCTGACCGGCTCGCCAAAGGCGCTGGCTGACGCGGCGCGAGCGTTCCATGCCGGCTGGTCGGTCACGCGGGCCGCCGACGGCACGGTCGAAGTGTCGCATACCGGCCTCGTCTACCTGTTCGGCCGCGACGGCCGTCTTGCGAAGATGCTGCCGCCCGGTGCCTCGCCGGCCCGATACACCGCCGAGCTACGCCGTATCCTCGACCAGCCGCCCGGTCCTCAAAATGCGAGCGGCAAGTGACGGGCGGGCCGGCGGCGATCCTCCACCACCCGCGTCCGGCCCGATAGGCAACGCGAGTAGGCCGAAAGGCCGCCCCGGCGCATAATCGGGCTCTGGCGATCTTACGCCCCAACAGGGAGTTTTCAGTGGCACGCTACGCCGTCATCGGGTCCAGTCGCGGCACAGGATTGGCCATCACCCGTCAGCTTTCAGCCGCCGGCGAGCACGTCCGCGCGATTTCGCGCAACCCACCGCCGGTGAGTGAATTCGTCGAGCCGTTCATCGCCGACGTCACCGACCCCTCGTCGCTCGCTCTCGCGTTCGCCGGCGATCTCGACGCGGTGTTCTTCACCGTCGATGCGACCGGCGGGATGGGGGACCACCAGCTGTTCGGCTCGCGCAGCGCCATTCGCGCCGTGACCTACCAGGGCTGCGTCAACGCGATCGAGGCGGTCGCCGCCGCGCCGTCCAGGCCCGCCTTCATCCTGCTGTCGGTGATGGGCGTCGACCAGGGATCTCTGGTCTGGACGATGCTCAACATCGTCAAGACCGGCAGCAAGCGCAACGTCCTCGACCGCGAACTGGCGCTGAAGGCGAGCGGCATTCCCCACGTCATCCTGCGCGCGCCGCGCCTGACCGACGAGCCGGGCGGCGCCGTGCGCGTCGCCGCGACTCCTCCCACGCACAAGCTGGCGAGCATGAGCCTGCCGCGCAACGACCTCGCCCGGACGATGATCAAGGCCGCGAAGCACGCCCCGCGCTCTTCTACCTGGGACGTTTTCTCCGATTCGTCAGGCCCAATGCCACCGTGGCTGAAGTAATTCCCCCCTCGAAAACATAACGTCGACAAATCGCTTTCAAATCGCAAATGTTTATGTCAGTCTCCTTACCTGGGTGGGGAGGACGCCTGAATGAAGCGCGAACTGACGGCGATACCGGGCACGCTGTCCGCCTCCGCGAATAGCGGGTCGGCCGATCTCATCGGCGCGCGCCGCACCGGCCTGCTGCTGATGCTGTGCTTCATTCTCGCCCAGGCCGACCAACAGGTGATGGGGCTGCTGGCGGTGCCGATCCAGGAGGATTTCGGCCTCAGCAATTCGCAGCTCGGCCTGCTGCAGGGCTTCGCTTTCTCGATGGCCTATGCGGTGGGCGGCCTGCCGCTCGCGCGGCTGCTCGACGGCGGCAACCGGATCCGTATCGTCGCCGTCTGCGTAGCGCTGTGGAGCCTGGCGACGATGTTGTGCGGGCTCGCCAATTCGTTCCTGATGCTGCTTCTCCTGCGCGCCATCACCGCCGTCACCGAGGCGGGATTGCCACCGGCGGCCTTCTCGATCTTTAGCCAGAGCGGCGACAGCCGGCGCGCGGCGCGCATGACGAGCATGTTCATGCTCGCGCCGTTCATCGGCGGCGGGCTGGTCTGGCTGCTGGGCGGCATGCTGCTCGGCGCGATTCCCGATGGCGTCATCGCCTTGCCGGGCTGGTCGTCGCCGTGGCGGGCGATCTTCCTCGCGGTCGGCTTGCCGGGGCTGATCCTGGCCCCGCTGCTCGCGGTCATCGCGCGTGAGCCGCGCACGGTCGTCAAGGCGCAGCTGCCCGGTTTCGTGACGGTCCTGAAGACGGTGTTCGTCGAGAACCGCTTCCTGCGCTACTATTTTGCCGCGCTGACCGCCTTTTACATGCTGTCGGCCTCGATATCAGGGTGGTTTCCGGCGTTCCTGACCCGCGCGCACGGCGTCACGCCGGCGGTGGCGGGCGGCTATGCCGGCGGCCTGTTCCTTGTCGCCGGGGTGCTCGGCGTGATCGCCGCGAACCTGCGCGCGACGTTCCGCAGCGACTCGTCGCCCCGGGCGATCGTCGGCGACCTGTTCCTGATCGCGGTGGTGCTGGTGCCGATCAGCCTGGCGATGACCCAGGTCGCCGGCCTGACGCCAGCGCTGGTTCTCTACGGCCTCTATGCCTTCCTTTCGGCAGCGATCATCGCGGTGATGGCGGTGCCGATCCAGCTCAGCCTGGCGACGCAGGTACGTGCGCGCGGCATCGCGCTGTCATCCTTCTGCATGTCGGCCTTCGCCGGCAGCATCGGGCCGCTGCTGGTCGGCGTGCTCAGCGACCGGGCCGGCCTGTCGCTGTCGAGCGCGATCGCCGTCACCGGCGGCGTGGCGATCAGTTGCGCCGTCCTGCTGTTCCATCTCGCCCGGCGCAATCTCGCGCCGTCCCGCCCCATCGAAGCGACGCCCCCGCCGGCGTTCGAACCCGCGTGAACCGCCCAGACCGAGGAGTGCCGACATGACCGGTTATCGACCCGCCCGCGCCGCGATGGCCGCCATGATCGCGGTGCTGGCCGCCGCACCCGCCGCGGCGGCATCCACTCCGTTTCTCCGCGAGGGGCTGTGGGTGCTCAACCAGGCGCGCTCGCAAAAGCTCAACCCCGGCAGCCAGACCTTGTGGATCGTCAAGGACGACGGCGATCATGTCGCCTGGGTGTCGGTCGAGCGCGATCCGCATAACATGGTCAAGATCAGTTCGTGGGACGGCCGCTACGACGGCCAGCCGGCCGAGGTGATCGGCACCGGCATGATCGCACGCCTGAAGATCGAAGGACCGGGCCGCCTGCACAATTGGGGGGAAATTCCCAAACTCGGCAAATACAGCGAGGACTGCGTGGTGTCGAACGGCGGCAAGCGCATGCGCTGCGAAGGCAAGGTCGAGCTGGCCGACGGGGTCAAGACCTGGGTCGATGATTTCGACTGGCATTCACCCGCTCCAAACTGACGCGGATTTGCTGAGCCGAGCTCGTAAGCATTATGTTGACAAATCGATGGCAATTCGTCAGCTTTACATTCGAGGAAGCAGATAAGCTTCTCGCAACAAAAGGGGCAACACATGGTCAAGGTTCAAGCCGATCACGCTGGCGCCGGCATCGCCGACATGGGAAATCGCGGCACCGGCAAACTGCGCCGCCTCGCGCTCTGCGGAGTCGCGGCGGCCGCGATCATGCCGGGGGCGGCCTTCGCCCAGACCTCTGCCCCGCCCGGCCTGTCCCCGGCAAGCCAGTCGGACACCAGCGACGAGATCATCGTGACCGCGCAAAAGCGCAACGAATCGATCAACAGCGTTCCCGCGTCGATCGTCGCGGCGACGGGCGATCAGCTGGCGGCGCGCGGCATCACCGAGGTGCGCGACCTCGACAAGCTGGTCGCCGGCTTCACCTACACCGAGTCGCAGAACGGTACGCCGATCTATACGCTGCGCGGCGTCGGCTTCAGCGACACCAGCATCGGCGGACGTCCGACCGTCAGTATCTATAACGACGAAGCGCCCGTCCCCTTTTCGATCGAGACCCGGGGCGCCCAGCTCGACCTCGAGCGCGTCGAGGTGCTGAAAGGGCCTCAGGGCACGCTGTTCGGCCAGAACGCGACCGGCGGCGCGATCAACTATATCGCGGCCAAGCCGACCGA
>CAXTKD010000020.1:0-45297 GCA_964244885.1 uncultured Sphingomonadaceae bacterium
CCCTTGTTCTCCATCGCGCCGAAGTTGAAGTCGGCGACCGCGACGATGTTGAACACGTCGAGGTCGTACTCGCGGCCGTAGACCTTCTCGTCCCACGCCATCGCGTTCTTGAGCGCCTCCATGGCGTGCGCGCAGCGCGGCACATCGGCCTCGGCGACCCAGATCGCGAGATCGACCTTGCGCCCCGACATTGTGGTGAAGCCGTCGCGATAGGGGTGGAGCGCGCCCGCGACGACCGCGAACAGATAGCAGGGCTTCGGGAAGGGGTCATGCCAACGCGCCCAGTGCCGGCCATCTTCAAGATCGCCCGAAGCCACGGGGTTCCCGTTCGCCAGCAGGATCGGATAGCGCGTCTTGTCGGCGTTGAGGGTCACCGAATAGGTCGACAGCACGTCGGGCCGATCCGGGAAGAAGGTGATGCGCCGGAAGCCCTGCGCCTCGCATTGCGTGCAGAGATTGCCGCCGGAGGCGTAGAGGCCCATCAGCTTGGTGTTGGTCGCGGGCGACAGCATCACCACGCTTTGCAGCACGGCGCGGTCACCGCTCACGGGCACCACCAACTTGCTAGCCGTGAGCGTGTAGTCGCCCGCACCGAGCACCGAGCCATCGAGCATCAGGTGGAGCAGAGTGAGCTCATCGCAGCCGAGCGTGAGGGGTTCGGCGTGATCGCCGTTTCGCTCCACGGTCAGCCGGGCGGTGACCTTAGTCGCCGCCTCGTCGAGATCGAAGGTCAGCTCGACAGCCGGTACCCGCCAAAGCGGCGGGCGATAGTCTTCCAGCCGCACGATCTGCGGCGCCCCTTGCGCGTCGGCCACTACTCGACTCCGTACAGATTTTCGTTGGTCGGGAAGCTGCGCGAGCGAACATCCGCCGCATAAGTCCCGGCCGCCGCGGTAATCCTCGCGCCCAAGTCGTCGAACTTCCTCACGAAGCGCGGCACGCGCTCGAACATGCCGAGCATGTCCTCGGCAACCAGCACCTGCCCGTCGCACGCCGCCGAGGCGCCGATGCCGATCGTCGGGCAGGCGACGGCGCTGGTGATCGCCTTTGCGAGAGGTTCCATCACGCCCTCGACGACGATCGCGAACGCGCCCGCCTCCGCGATCGCCCCGGCATCACCCAGGATCTTGTCATGCTCGGCCGGCGTCTTGCCGCGCGCGCCGTAGCCGCCGAGCACGTTCACCGCCTGCGGCGTCAGCCCGACGTGGCCGACCACCGGGATGCCGCGCTCGACGAGAAATTTCACGGTCGGCGCCATCGCCACCCCGCCCTCCAGCTTCACCCCCGCCGCCCCGGTCTCTTTCAGCACCCGCGACGCGCTGTCGAACGCCGCTTGCGGGCTACCCTCGTAGCTGCCGAACGGCATGTCGACGATCACCACCGAATGGTAGGAACCCCGCACCACCGCCGCGCCGTGGGCACACATCATCTCCAGCGTCACCGGAACGGTTGACGGCAGGCCGTAGATCACCTGCCCCAGGCTGTCGCCGACCAGCAGCATGTCGCAATGCGCATCGAGCAGCTGCGCCATCCGCGCGGTGTAGGCGGTGAGCATGACGATCGGCTCGCCGCCCTTGCGCCGGGCGATCGTCGGCACCGTCAGGCGGCGCATCGGCGCGGGCGTCGGGTTGGCGCGGCTGGTCGACGTGTCGAGCGTGAAGGTCGTGGACATGACGAACGCTTAGCAGAGCGCGACGAAGGGAGGGAGCATCAAAGGGCGCGGCACGTTGAGACGCCGACAGGAGACATCATGACCATCCAGCTTCCCCCCCTTCCCTACGACAAGGCCGCGCTCGAGCCGCATATCTCGGCGCGCACGCTCGAATTTCACCACGACAAGCATCATGCCGCCTACGTCAAGAAGACCAACGAGCTGATCGCCGGCACGCCGCTTGAGTCCGCCGATCTCGAGACGATCGTCCGCAAGGCGAAGGCCGAGGGCGAGACAAAGCTGTTCAACCAGTCGGCGCAGGCGTGGAACCACGATTTCCAGTGGCGGTCGTACAGCCCGACGGGTGGCGGCGCGCCGTCGGGCGCGCTTGCCGAGCGGCTGCAGCGCGACCTCGGCGGGGTGGAAAAATTCGCCGAGGCCTTCAAGACTCAGGCGACCGAGCATTTCGCCAGCGGCTGGGCGTGGCTGGTGCTGGACGGCGAGACGCTGAAGATCGCGACCTACCATGATGCCGATACGCCGCTGGTCCACGGCGTCGTGCCGCTGGTGACGCTCGACCTCTGGGAGCACGCCTATTACCTCGACTACCAGAACCTGCGGCCCGACTATGTCGCGGCGTTCCTGGCGAGCCTGATCAACTGGGAGTTCGCCACCGCGAACCTCGCCGCAGCCTAGCGTCAATGGACAAGCGCGACGGCGGTCCATACATCGCCAGCGCAATGACCATTCCATTCGTCAAGATGCACGGGCTCGGCAACGACTTCGTGGTGTTCGACGCGCGTGACGGCGCGCTCGCGCTGTCGCGCGGGCAGGTGCGGGCGCTTGCCGACCGGCATACCGGAATCGGCTGCGACCAGCTTATCGCGATCGAGCCGCCGCAGAATGGAGGCGATGCCTTCATGCGGATCTGGAACGCCGACGGGGGCGAGGTTTCGGCCTGCGGCAACGCCACGCGCTGCGTCGCCCAGGTGCTGGGCGGCCGCGCGCGGATCGAAACGCTCGCCGGGACACTGGAGACGGACGCGGCGGGCGACGGCGCGGTCGTCGATATGGGCCGGCCGTCGTTCGAGTGGGACGCGATCCCGCTCGCCTATGCGATGGACACGCTGGCGATGCCAGTCGGCTGGGAAGGGCTGGACGCCCCGAGCGCGGTCAATGTCGGCAACCCGCACGTCATCTTCTTCGTCGCCGATCTCGACGCGGTGCCGCTGGAAACCATCGGGCCGGTGATCGAGATGGACCCGCTGTTTCCCGAGCGAGTCAACGTCAACGTCGCTCAGGTGACGGGCCGCGACCGGATCCGCCTGAAGGTCTGGGAGCGCGGCGCCGGGCTGACGATGGCGTGCGGCACCGGCGCCTGCGCGACCGCGCTGGCGGCGATGCGGCGCGGGCTGGTCGACCGCTCGGTGACGGTCGAGCTGCCGGGCGGCGCGTTGGCGATCGAGTGGGCGGCGAACGGCCATGTCCGGATGACGGGGCCGGCGGCGACATCGTTCAGCGGCGTCGTCGACCTGGAGGCATTTGGTTGACCGTCCTCGATTTCGGATGTCGGCTCAACATGGTCGAAGGCGCGGTGATGCGCGCCAGTCTCACCGATCCGCGGACGGTGGTGATCAACACCTGCGCGGTGACCGGCGAAGCGGTGCGTCAGGCGCGGCAGGCGATCCGCCGGGTCAGGCGCGAGCGGCCCGAGGCGCGTATCGTCGTGACGGGATGCGCGGCGCAGATCGAGCCGCAGACTTTCGCGGCGATGCCCGAGGTGGACCGGGTGCTCGGCAATGTCGAAAAGCTGGACCCAGGGAATTACCTCGAACTTCCTCTCCCGCAGGCGGGCGAGGGAAGGATTCGCGTCAACGACATCATGAGCGTGCGCGACACGGCGGGGCATATGCTCGGCGCGTTCGGGGCGCATGCGCGGGCGTTCGTCGAGGTGCAGACCGGCTGCGATCACCGCTGCACCTTCTGCATCATCCCCTACGGACGCGGCAATTCCCGCTCGGTGCCCGCCGACCTGGTGGTCAAGCGGATCAAGGCGCTCGTGGATCAGGGCTTCAACGAGGTCGTGCTGACGGGCGTGGATGTCACGGCCTACGAGGGATCGCTCGGCGTCCTCGTGCAGCGCATCCTCGCCGAAGCGCCCGACCTGCCGCGCCTGAGGCTGTCGTCGATCGACTCGGTCGAGATCGACCCGGCTTTGCTCGATGCGATCACCGGCGACTCGCGGCTGATGCCGCACCTCCACCTGTCGCTGCAGGCGGGTGACGACATGGTGCTGACGCGCATGAAGCGCCGGCACCGGCGCGCGGACTCGCTGCGCTTCGTCGCCGAGGTCAAGGCGAGGCGGCCCGAGGTGACGATCGGCGCGGACCTCATCGCCGGCTTCCCGACCGAGAGCGATGCGATGTTCGAGAATACGCTGCGGCTGGTTGACGAGTGCGACATCGTCCACGCGCACATCTTCCCCTATTCGGCGCGGGCCGGGACTCCGGCGGCGCTGATGCCGCAGGTGCCCGTCGCGGTGCGGCGCGAGCGCGCCTCGCGGCTTCGCGTGGCAAGTACGCGGCGGCGGAGCGCCTGGCTGGCGGGTCAGGTCGGAGCCAGGCAATCGGTGCTGATCGAGACGCCGGACGGCTTCGGGCACGGCGAGGGCTTCGCGCCGGTGCGCGTCGATGGAACGCCCAAGCGTGGCAGCATCGTTACCGGCACCGTCGTCGCGCATATCGGCGGCGAGCTGAGGCTGGCCGCATGAGCCCGGCGCCGCAGGGCTGGCTGGCCAAGCTTCGCTCGGGACTCGGGCGGTCGTCGGAGAAGCTCGGCGGCAACCTCTCCGGGCTGCTCGGCGGCGGCAAGCTCGACGATGCAATGCTGGAGGGGATCGAGGAGGCGCTGATCGCTTCCGACCTCGGCCCGGCGACGGCGGCGCGCGTTGTCGCGACGCTGTCGACGGAGAAGCACGACCGGAACGTCACCGAGGCCGAGGTGAAGGCGGTGGTGGCGCGCGAGATCGAGCGCGTGCTGACGCCGGTCGCGCGGCCGCTGGAGGTCATCGCCTTTCCGCGCCCGCAGGTCATCCTGGTGGTCGGGGTCAACGGCTCGGGCAAGACGACGACGATCGCCAAGCTCGCCAATCTGTTCATGGAGCAGGACTACCGCGTCATGCTCGCGGCGGGCGACACCTTCCGCGCGGCGGCGATCGAGCAGTTGCAGATCTGGGGCGAGCGCGCCGGCGTGCCGGTGATCGCGGGCAAGGTCGGCGGCGACGCGGCGGGGCTGGCGTTCGAGGCGTTGGAAAAGGCACGCGCCGCTGGCACCGACGTGCTGATCGTCGACACCGCAGGCCGCCTTCAGAACAAGTCGGGGCTGATGGACGAGCTCGCCAAGATCAAGCGCGTGATGAACAAGTCGATGGCGTCGGCGCCGCACGATGTCGTGCTGGTGCTGGACGCGACGACCGGGCAGAACGCCCTGAACCAGATCGAGGTGTTCCGCGAGGTCGCGGGCGTCACGGGTCTGGTGATGACCAAGCTGGACGGCACGGCGCGGGGCGGAATGCTCGTCGCGGCGGCCGAAAAATTCAAGTTGCCGATCCACGCGGTCGGCGTTGGCGAGACCATCGACGACCTTCGCCCGTTCGAGGCGGGGGCGTTCGCACGGGCGCTTGCCGGGGTGGAGGAAGTCTAGTGGCTGAAACGAAACCGATGTCGACGACGACCAAGCTGCTGATCGACTTCGGTCCGCTGCTGGTATTCTTCATCGCGAGCATGAAGGCGGTCGGCGGGCCGGACGAGCTGCAGCGCGCGATCACCGCGACCATCGCCTTCATGATCGCCACCGCGATCTCGATCGTCGTTTCTAAGGTCAAGACCGGCCACGTCTCGGCGATGCTCTGGGTGACCGGGGTGATCGTCCTCGTGTTCGGCGCGCTCACCGTTTATCTCCGCGACGAGCGCTTCATCCAGATCAAGCCGAGCGCGGTCTACGCGACCTTCGCCGCCGTGCTGTTCTTCGGCCTGCTCACGGGCCGGCCGATCCTGAAGGCGATGCTGGAGGCGGGCTTTCCCGAAATGGCCGACGCCGGCTGGCGCACGCTGACGCGCAACTGGGCGTGGTTCTTCGTCGCGATGACAGTGCTGAACGAGGTCGTCCGCCGCGAGGTCAGCTTCGACCATTGGGTGCTGTTCAAGGTGTGGGGCGCGACGACGCTGTCCTTCCTGTTCGCGCTGGCGCAGGCGCCGGTGCTGATGAAGCATGGTGTAGAGCCCGAAGAGACGCCGCCGCCGCCGACGCAGGGCTAGCCGCTACTTCTTCCCGACGTAGTGATAGCCGTCGACGCGGTTGAGCGCCGACATGTCGACGGTCATCAGGCCGAGCGCCTGGAGGCTGGTGTCGAAGCCGAAGGCGCGGAGAAGCTGGGTGCCGGTCTTCGGCTCGGGCGCGAAACGGAAGCCCATCGACAGCAGCTTGACCTTGGCGGCGGCGTTGCCGCGCCCGCGGTCGCCGGTCGGCAGTACGATGGTCATCGTCGACACGTAAGGCGCGAAGGGGCCGGTCTTCTTCACGACGGCGGTGCCGGTCAGCATCGGCAATGCGCTGTCCGTATCGATGTCGATGTCGGCGCTGCCGATATGCTTGATCTTCTTGGGGTCGACCTGGAAACGGTAGGTGGCGGTCGCGACGGTGTCGGCGACGCGTTTGGCGTTCGCCGGAATGAGCGGGCGAAGCTCCTCGTAGGCCGGGAGATTGTCGTTCTCGTCGGTCTGGATCATGCCGCCGTCGTTGCGGCCTTCGCGCAGGTTGAGCTGGCGCTTGGTGCGGGTCGGGGGCGCGCTGCTGTCCGACAGGACGACCTGTCGGGAACCCTCGGGCTTCGAGGGATCGAACGACACGACGCGCACGGTACGTGTCGCGGGCTTCTCGCGCGCGCCGGTGGTGAGGCGGCTCCAGGTGTCGCCGACGATGCTGCTTCCGCCGGCGGCGACGCGGGTCGTCGAGACATAGGCCCAGTCGTTCGGCGACCAGGCGCCGCCGTGAGCGAGGGCGGCATCGAGCAGCGCGTCCGCATGGGCGGGCGCGCCGACGAGGGAAAGCGAGACGACCGAGACACCCAAGCGCATGTTCTTGCTCCAACCGTATTAGTCACACAATACACTAAGGTTTGACGGTGTCCATTGCCAAGGTGGCAGTCGACGGCGGTTCGTTTTTGAGGCGCGCTGAGACCGCTTCGGCCCGCTCCATGACGCGCAGGATGTTGCCGCCGGCGAGCTTGGCGACGTCCGTGTCGGACCAGCCGCGGCGCATCAGCTCGGCGAGAAGCGCGGGATAGGTCTCGACGCCCTCGAGGCCGTCCGGAACGTCCGAGATGCCGTCGAAGTCGGAGCCGATGCCGACATGGTCGTGGCCGGCGACCCTGGCGATATGCTCGATGTGGTCGGCGACCTCCGACAGCGTGGCGTGCGGCTCCGGGTGCGCCTTGATCCAGGCGTCGAGCGCCGCCTTGGCGCGCTCAGGCTGGCCGATGTACATCCCGCCATAGGGCGGCGCGTCGAAGCGCGTCTTCTCGGCCGCCTTGTCGGCGTTCCATTGCGCGACCTTGGCCGAGACGTAGCCCGGCGCGAAATTGGCCATGACAATTCCGCCGTTCGCCGCGACCAGCTTCAGCACCTCGTCATCGACATCGCGCGGATGGTCGACCAGCGCCCGGGCCGAGGAGTGCGAGAAGATCACCGGGGCGCGGGAGACGGCGAGCGCGTCGCGCATCACCTTGGGGCTGACGTGGCTCAGATCGACGAGCAGGCCGATGCGGTTCATCTCGCGCACCACTTCCTTGCCGAACGGCGTCAGGCCGTCGTGCCTGGGCGCGTCGGTCGCCGAATCGGCCCAGTCGATGGTCAGCGTGTGAGTCAGCGTCATGTAGCTGGCGCCGAGCGCGCGATAGGTGCGCAAGGCGGCGAGCGAATTGTTGATCTGGTTGCCGCCCTCGACCCCGATCAGCGAGGCGACGCGGCCCGATTTAGCGACGCGGCGGACATCGGCTGCGGTCAAGGCGAGCGCGAGGTCGTCCGGGTAGCGCGCCACCAGGCGGTGGACGAGGTCGATCTGCTCGATCGTCGTCTGCACCGCCTCCGGCCCCTTGATCTCGGGCGGGATCCACACCGACCAGAACTGGCCGCCGACATGGCTGGCATGCATCCGCGCGAAGTCGGTCTGCAGCGGTTTCCCGAACTTGCGGCTGTCGGCCTTGAGATCGAGCGCGGTCCATTTGTCGCCGTAGTTCTCGCGGAGCGCCCAGGGCAAGTCGTTGTGGCCGTCGATCAGCGGCGTCTTCGCGAGGACGCGACCGACACGCGCGAGCAGCGCGGGATCGGGCGCGGCGAGCGCCGGCGACGCAAGAAGGAACGCGACGACGAGGAACCGGATCACTCTGACACCCCGAGCGCGAAGATCGCGGCGGCGAACAGGCCGAGCGCGATCGCCGAGAACAGCAGCAGAAGGAAGGTCCGCACCGCGGCGCCGGCCCGGCTGAGGCCGTAGGTGTACTTCAGCTGCTTGTACATGTGGATGGGCGGCGCGAAGGTGACGAGCAGGACGAGAAGCACCGTCGGCACCGCCTCCAGGCCGCTCAGCAGCGCCGCCATGGTGAACAGCAGCGACATGAACGAGAGCGAGTAGAGCGCGAACACCGCATGATCGTACATCACGACATCGCGGCGCCAGAAGAACATCAGCCAGATGAAGGGCAGCGATATCGGCACGAGCAGGAAGCTGAACTTGTAGGCGGTGTTCTTGAGCTTGTAGAGCAGCAGCTCGGGATTCTTCGCCATGTGGCGCACGGTTTCGTCGAGGCCGGGAATGCCGGTGTCGACCTTGAAATCGGCGGTCTTGCCGGCGCCGATGTCGTTATCATTACTGCCCTGGCGCGCGACCGCGCTGCCGGCGGCGGCGCGCTCCCACTCGGTGACTGTCTCCGCCGCGAGGGTCGGGTCCTTGCCTTCGGCGACCGTGGCGGCAAGCTCCTGCCGGGCGCGATCGGCGCGCGCCTCGAACGCCTGGTTGACCGCCGCCGGCGCCTTCCACGATCCGATCTGCCCCTCCGCGATGCCCTGGTTGATGCCGTCGGCGATGCTCTTGTCGCCGTGGCCGGTGAAAGAGAAGACCAGGAACATCAGGAAGACGACGAACAGGAAAAGGGCCATCGGCGATACGAAGCTGGCGCGGCGGCCCTCGATATAGAGGCGGGTGAGCTTGCCCGGCTTGAAGGCGAGGAGCGGCAGCGTGCGCCAGATCTTGCCGTCGAAATGCGCGATGCCGTGGACCAGCTCCTCCCCCATGTGGAGGAGCGAGCGGTGGACGTGGCTGCGCTGGCCGCAGACGTGGCAATAGGGGCCGCCGAGCGGCGTTCCGCAGTTGGCGCAGACCGCCTCGTGCTCGCCGGCCGGGCCGCCGCCTTCCAGCGCGCGCGCCGCGAGGCCGGCGGTCGCGAACGCCCCGACCGCTTCCAGCTCGTCCGACATCGAAGCAGTCCCCCGACCGTTGTTCGAGGGGACTCTAGCCAACCGGGGGCGCTTGGGGGAGAGGGTTTGGGATTATGTCCCCTCCCCGCCTCGAGGTTTCATGAACGCCGCTGCCGAAGACGTTCTGTCCTACTGGTTCGGTGAACTGCCGCGCGAGAAGTGGTTCGCGAAGGATGCCGCGGTGGACGCCGAGATCGCGCGGCGTTTCGGCGACCTGCATGAGTGCTTGTCGCGGGAAGTGCCGGCGAGCTGGCGCGACAGCCCGCCCGCGCTGCTCGCGGCGATCATCGTGCTCGACCAGTTCTCGCGCAATCTTCGCCGTGACGATGCTCGCGCTTATGCCAATGACAGCGTGGCGTTGGGGTTGGCCAAGGAGGCGCTGGAGCGCGGGTTCGATGCCGGCCTCAGCCGCGATGAGCTGCACTTTCTCTACATGCCCTTCATGCATGCCGAGGATCTCGCCGAGCAGGACCGCTCGGTCGCGTTGTTTCGCACGCTCGGCGATCCGGGGTCGCTGGACTTCGCCGAGCGGCACCGGGTGGTCATCGCCAGCTTCGGCCGCTTCCCGCAGCGCAACGCGCCGCTCGGGCGCGAATCGACGCCTGCAGAGATCGAGTTCCTGAGGCGGCCGGGCTCCGCCTTCTGAATTGACTTTCCGCCCTTAGGGACCTACCTGACACCCGCTTTTCCAAGAGAAGCACGAGATCAATCCGCGTCCACGGACGCCCGCCGGCCAGCGATGTTCGCTCGCCGGCGCGGCTTGCGTTGGCGCCAGGGGTGCCGATGTTCGAGAGTCTTTCCGATCGTCTGTCCGGTGTGTTCGACCGCCTGCGCGGCCGTGGCGCGCTGACCGAGATCGACGTGCGGGCGGCGATGCGCGAGGTCCGCGTTGCGCTTCTCGAGGCCGACGTCGCGCTGCCCGTCGTCAAGACGTTCATCGACCAGGTGACCGAGCGCGCGGTCGGCGCCGAGGTCATCCGCTCGGTCACGCCCGGCCAGCAGGTCGTCAAGATCGTCAACGACGCGCTGGTCGATATGCTGGGCGGCGAGGCGGCCGAGCTCAACGTCGATGTGACGCCGCCCGCGGTCGTCATGATGGTCGGCCTCCAGGGCTCCGGCAAGACGACGACCACCGCGAAGATCGCCAAGCGCCTGACCGACAAGGGCCGCAAGAAGGTTCTGATGGCGTCGCTCGACGTCAACCGTCCCGCCGCGCAGGAGCAGCTCCGCATCCTCGGCGAGCAGGTCAAGGTCGCGACCTTGCCGGTGATCGCCGGCCAGCAGCCGGTCGAGATCGCGAAGCGGGCGATGCAGTCGGCGAAGCTCCAGGGCTTCGACGTGCTGATGCTCGACACCGCCGGCCGCCTCCACGTCGATCAGGCGCTGATGAGCGAGATGCAGGCGGTCGCCGCCGCGAGCGCGCCGACCGAGATCCTGCTCGTCGTCGATAGTCTGACCGGCCAGGACGCGGTCAACGTCGCCAGCTCCTTCGCGGGCCAGGTCGATCTCACCGGCGTTGTCCTCACCCGCATGGACGGCGACGCGCGCGGCGGTGCGGCTCTGTCGATGCGCGCGGTAACGCAGAAGCCGATCAAGTTCGTCGGCACCGGCGAGAAGCTGGACGCGCTGGAGGAATTCCACCCCGGCCGTGTCGCCGGCCGCATCCTCGGCATGGGCGACGTCGTCAGCCTCGTCGAACGCGCCGCCGAGACAATCCAGGCCGACGAGGCCGAGGCGCTTGCGGCGAAGATGCTGAAGGGTCAGTTCGACATGAACGACCTGAAGGCGCAGCTCGGCCAGATGAAGCGCATGGGCGGGATGGGCGCGATGATGTCGATGCTCCCCGGCATGGGCAAGCTGCAAAAGCAGGCGACCGCCGCCGGCGCCGACGACCGGATGCTCGGCCGCATGGAGGCGATCATCGGATCGATGACCAAGAAGGAGCGGGTCGGCCCGCACCTGCTGAACGCCAAGCGCAAGATCCGGGTCGCCAACGGCGCCGGCACGACGGTGCAGGAGGTCAACAAGCTCCTCAAGATGCACCAGGAAATGGAATCGACCATGAAACGCCTGAAGAAGATGGGCGGCCTCAAGGGGCTCATGGGAATGATGGGCAAGATGCCCGGCGGCATGTCGGGACTGCTCGGCGGCCTGGGCGGCGGCGCCGGGGGCGACATGCCCCAGCTTCCGCCCGGCTTCGACAAATTCATGAAACGCTAGAGATCAAACGAGAAGGACTGAACAAATGGCACTCGCAATCCGCCTGTCGCGCGGCGGCGCCAAGAAGCGCCCCTATTACCGCATCGTCGTGACCGATTCGCGCAACGCGCGCGACGGCCGCTTCATCGAGAAGATCGGCACCTACAACCCGCTGCTGCCCAAGGATTCGGGCGAGCGCGTCAAGTTGGACGGCGACCGCGCCACCCATTGGCTCGGCGTCGGCGCGCAGCCGAGCGACCGCGTCGCGCGCTTCCTCGATGCCGCCGGCATCCGCACCCGCGCCGCTCGTAGCAACCCGAACAAGGGTCTGCCGGGCGACAAGGCCAAGGAGCGCGCCGAGGAGCGCGCCACCCGTGAGGCCGAGCTCGCCGAAGCGGCCGCGACCGCCGCTGCCGCGCCCGTCGTTGAAGAGACGGCCGCTGAGGAACCCGCAGCCGAGGAGACCGAAGCACCGGCCGCCGAGGCGGCACCCACCGTCGAGACCGCCGAGGCTGCGAACGAGGCCGAAGGCGAGACCGTCGCCGACGCTCCGACCGCCAACGAGGAATCGGTCGCTGTCAGCGACGCGATCGCCGAGGACGCGGCCAAGGAAGCCGAAGCGGGCCAGGCCTAAGCTGGGTGGCGGGGGTGTCGAACCGCGTCACCCTCGCCGCCATCGCGGGCGCTCACGGCATCGCCGGCGAGGTCCGGCTGAAACTGTTCGCCGAAAGCCTCGACTCGCTCCGCCGCTTCAAGAGCTTCGAGGCGAACGGCCAGACGCTGACTTTGAAATCGCTCAAAGCCGGCAAGCCCGACGCCACCGCGCGTTTTTCCGAGGTCAACACCCGCGAAGCTGCCGAGGCGCTGCGCGGCACGACCCTCACCGTCGATCGCGCCGACCTGCCGCTACCCGGCGAGGGCGAATACTACCACTCGGACCTGATCGGCCTTCCCGCAGTCACCACGACCGGCGAGCCCATCGGCATCGTCGTCGCGGTCGAGAACTTCGGCGCCGGCGACATCCTCGAAATCGAGACGCCGGAGCGCCGGCGTTTCATGGTGCCGTTCTCGAAAGACGCGGTTCCTGACGTTGGCGACAGCGTTGTCCTTGATGCGGCGTTTGTCGTCTAGTATATCCAGTCGGGATATACGGAGGTCATGATGGCGCGTGAGTTCAAGGCAAGGACGTTCAAGTCCGGAAACTCGATTGCGCTTCGGTTGCCTAAGGCTCTAGGCCTGTCGGAAGGCGATGAGGTCGAGCTTCTTGAGCACGCCGACGGCCGCTTCTCGATGTGGAAGGTCGATAACGCGGACAAGGTTCTCGACAGCCTGTTCGGCAGTATGTCGCCCGGCTTCATGAAGCACGGTCGGGGCGACATCGAGCAAGTCGAGCGGATCTGGGATCGGGATCGCGAGAAGCCGGCGGCGTAAGTGTATTTGCTCGACACCAACATCTGTATCGACTTTGTCGACGGTCGCAGCGCCATCGCGCGTCAGAAGGTGCGAGCGAATAGGTCGGCGGGATTGGGCGTATCGACTGTCACCGCCGCGGAGCTATTGGTCGGGCCAAGGGAATCCGACGATCCAGTGGGCGACCGTAAAAAGCTGGAGCTATTCCTCGCCGTGGTCAAAGTGCATGATTTCGACCACAGCGCGGCCGAATCTTATGCGCAACTCGTGCAGACCATCGGCATGGAACGGCGAAGCTTCGATCGCCTGATCGCAGCGCATGCATTGGCCCTCGGCCTCGTGCTGGTGACCAACAACGAGCGGCACTTCGCCGAGGTGCCGGGCCTGCGCGTGGAGAATTGGGCGCGCGCGTGACTTGGGCCGCGACCGTCCTCACGCTTTATCCTGAGATGTTCCCTGGACCGCTCGGCGTGAGCCTCGCCGGTAAGGCGATGGCCGAAGGCGCCTGGTCGCTCGACACGCTTAATATCCGAGACTTCGCGATCGATAAGCACCGCTCAGTCGATGACACGCCGGCAGGCGGCGGCCCGGGCATGGTACTGCGCGCCGATATTCTGGCGGCGGCTGTCGATGCCGCGCCAAGCGGCATGCCCGTTCTCGCTATGAGTCCGCGTGGCACACCCCTCACCCAATCCCGCGTCCGCTCGCTCGCCGCCGGCCCCGGCGTCACCATCCTCTGCGGCCGCTTCGAAGGGTTCGACGAGCGCATCTTCGAGGCGCGCGATGTCGAGCCCGTGTCGATCGGCGACTATATCCTGTCGGGCGGCGAGCCGGCGGCGCTGGTGCTGCTCGATGCTTGCGTGAGGCTGCTTCCCGGGGTAATGGGCGCGGCTTCGAGCGGCGAGCAGGAAAGCTTCGAAGCGGCCCTGCTCGAATATCCGCACTACACCCGGCCCGCTCTTTGGGAAGGGCGCACGATCCCCGAAGTGCTGCGATCGGGGGATCATGCGAAGATATCTGCCTGGCGCCTTGAGCGCGCCGAGGCCGACACACGGCTAAGGCGGCCGGACCTGTGGGAGCGCCATGAGGGCGCTCGGGTCCAGTCGCCCTCTGGCGCGCGGCGACGAAACAAGGACGAAGAGGCATGAACCTTATCCAGCAGCTCGAAGCCGAGCAGATCGCCAAGTGGGCCGAGACCAAGAAGGTGCCCGAATTCCGCCCGGGCGACAGCCTTCGCGTCGGCGTCAAGGTCGTCGAGGGCGAGCGCAGCCGTATCCAGTTCTTCGAAGGCGTCTGCATCGCCCGCGCCAACCGCGGCATGGGCAGCAGCTTCACCGTTCGCAAGGTGAGCTTCGGCGAGGGCGTCGAGCGCGTCTTCCCGCTCTATTCGCCGAACGTCGACTCGGTCGAGGTCGTCCGCCGCGGCGTCGTTCGCCGTGCGAAGCTCTATTACCTCCGTGGCCGCTCGGGCAAATCGGCGCGTATCGCCGAGCGCCGCGACGTGCGCACCAACGAGGACACGGCGCCGCAGGCCGCCGAATAGCCCAACGCGCAGCCGGTCGAGCCTATGGCTTGACCGGCTGGGACGTGGTGGGCAGAGGGCAAGAATATGTCTCCCCCACCCCGCACATTGTACGAAAAAATCTGGGACGCCCATGCCGTCGCAACGCGCGACGATGGCACGGCGCTGATCTGGATCGACCGCCACCTCATCCATGAGGTGACGACGCCGCAGGCCTTCGAGGGTCTCCGCGTCGCCGGCCGCCGCCTGCGCCGGCCGGACCTGACGCTCGCCGTCCCCGACCACAATGTGCCGACCAAGAACCGGCACCTGCCCAATCCCGATCCGGAATCGGCGACGCAGCTTGCGACGCTTACCGCCAATTGCGCCGAGTTCGGCGTCGAGCTGATCCCGATGGACGCAGCCGAGCAGGGCATCGTTCATGTCATCGGCCCTGAGCTCGGCTTCACGCTTCCGGGCGTGACCTTGGTCTGCGGCGACAGCCACACGGCGACGCACGGCGCGCTTGGCGCTCTGGCCTTCGGCATCGGCACGTCGGAGATCGAGCATGTCTTCGCGACGCAGACGCTGCTCCTCCGGCGCTCGAAGGCGATGGAAGTGCGGATCAACGGCAAGCTCGGCTTCGGCATCACGCCAAAGGACGTGGCGCTGGCGGTGGCCGGCGCGATCGGCACCGCGGGCGGCACCGGCTATGTCGTCGAATATACCGGCGAGGTCATCCGCGACATGTCGATCGAGGGCCGCATGACGGTCTGCAACATGGCGATCGAGGCGGGCGCCCGCGCCGGACTCGTCGCACCCGACGACAAGACCTACGCCTATCTGAAGGGGCGCCCCCGCGCGCCACAAGGCGAGGAGTGGAACCGGGCCGAGGCGTATTGGCGAACGCTGCCGACCGACGCCGCCGCGACCTACGACCGCATTATCGAGATCGAGGGGCCAAGCATCGCGCCGCTCGTGACTTGGGGCACCAGCCCCGAGGATGTGGTCGCGATCACCGGCGTCGTGCCGGAACCGGCGAGCTTCGCCGATGCCGGCAAGCGGGACGCCGCCGCCAAATCGCTCGACTATATGGGCCTCGCCCCAGGGACGCGGCTCACCGACGTGCTGGTCGAGAACATCTTCATCGGCAGTTGCACGAATAGCCGGATCGAGGATTTGCGGGACGCGGCGGCGATCGCCAAGGGCCGGCATGTCGCGCCCGGCGTCAAGCAGGCCTTGGTCGTCCCCGGCTCCGGGCTCGTCAAGCGCCAGGCCGAGGCCGAGGGGCTGGACCGCATCTTCATCGAGGCCGGATTCGACTGGCGCGAGCCCGGCTGCTCGATGTGCCTGTCGATGAATCCCGACAGGGTTCCGGCGGGCGAGCGCTGCGCCTCGACCAGCAACCGCAACTTCGTCGGCCGCCAGGGACCGGGCGCGCGGACCCACCTGCTGTCCCCCGCGATGGCGGCGGCGGCGGCGGTGACGGGCAGGCTGACGGACGTGCGGGAGCTGATGGCGTGAACGGCAACTGCCACTGCCGCCGCGTGACGATCAGCGTGCCCGGCACGCCCGACTATCTCAATGTCTGCAACTGCACGCTCTGCACACGGGTCGGCGGCATCTGGGGCTATTATCCGCTAAGCGGCGTGACGATCGACGGCGAAACCAGCACCTACGTCCGCGCCGACGAAGCGGAGCCGTTCCTCGGCACACATTTCTGCGGCCGTTGCGGCACCACCACCCACTGGTCGCCGCTCGCCGCCGATGCGCCCGATCGCATGGGGGTCAACATGGCCCTGTTCGACCCCGACGAGCTGATCGGGATCGAGATCCGCTATCCCGACGGCCGCAACGACTTTCCGGACGAGCGGCGCTTCTACCGCGAGCCAGCGGTGTTCGACGCGACGTGCGGGAGGTGACGCGGTGAGGAAATTCGAGACGCTGACCGGCGTGGCAATCCCGTTCGGACGCGCCAACATCGACACCGATGTCATCATCCCGGCGCGATTCCTGAAAACGATCACACGCGCCGGCCTTGGCAAGCATGCCTTCGCCGGCCTTCGTGAGAACCTGCCCGACAACATCTTCGACAGCGAGCGCAACAGCGGGGCACCGATCCTGATCGCGGGCGACAATTTCGGCTGTGGCTCTTCGCGCGAGCATGCGCCCTGGGCGATTGCGGACATGGGCGTCCGCGTCGTCGTCGCGCCGAGCTTCGCCGACATCTTCTCCGGCAACGCCTTCAAGAACGGCATCGTTCTCGTGGCGCTGCCGCAGGCGCAGATCGACCGGCTGATGGAAATCGCCGAGACGCACCATATCACCGTCGACCTCGAGAACCAGGTGATCACCACGCCCTTCCAGGACCGCTTCGCCTTTGAGATCGATCCCTTTCGCAAAGCCTGCATGATGGAAGGCCTCGACGAGATCGGGCTGACCGAGCGCATGGGCGATGCGATCGACCGTTACGAGGCGGCGCTCGGGCAGGACCAGCCATGGATCGCCGACGCGGCAAGGCGTGCGGCATGACAAGGCGCCTCCTCCTCCTGCCCGGCGACGGCATCGGCCCGGAAGTGACGGCCGAAAGCCGCCGGATCGTCGATCACTTCAATGCGCACGACGAACTCGACGTTGCGATAGACGAGGCGCTGTTCGGCGGTGCCGCGATCGACGCGACGGGCGTCCCTATCGAGGAGGCGACGATCGCCAGGGCCCTCGCCTCCGACGCCGTCCTGATGGGCGCGGTCGGCGGTCCGAAGTGGGCCGGGCAGCCCTACGACAAGCGGCCCGAGGCTGGGCTGCTTGGTCTGCGCGAAGCGATGAACGTCTTCGCCAACCTGCGTCCCGCGATCTGCTTTCCGGCGCTCGCCGACGCCTCGTCGCTCAAGCGCGAGTATGTCGAAGGCCTGGACATCCTGTTCGTCCGCGAGCTCGTCGGCGGCGTCTATTTCGGACAGCCGCGCGGCATCGAGGACCTGGGCGGGGGGGAGCGGCGCGCCGTCAACACGCACGTCTATACGACGAGCGAGGTCCGCCGCGTCGCGCGCGTCGCGTTCGAGCTCGCCCGCGGCCGCTCGGGGCGAGTCTGCTCGGCCGAGAAGGCCAACGTCATGGAGGCGGGGCTGATGTGGCGCGAGGACGTGCAGGCGCTCCGCGACGCCGAATATCCTCATATCAAGCTCAGCCACATGCTCGCCGACAACATGGCGATGCAGCTGGTGAAGGCGCCGAAACAGTTCGACGTCATCCTGACCGACAATCTGTTCGGCGACATCCTGTCCGACGCCGCGGCGATGCTCACAGGGTCGCTCGGAATGCTGCCGTCGGCGGCGATCGGCGAGGCGGGGAAACCCGGCCTCTACGAACCGATCCACGGCTCGGCGCCCGACATAGCAGGCAAGGGAATTGCCAATCCGTGCGCGTCGATCCTGAGCCTGGGCATGGCATTGCGCTACAGCCTCGCGCGGCCCGACCTGGCCGACCGCATCGACGCGGCGGTCGGCGCGGCGCTTGATTCGGGCGCGCGCACCGCCGACCTGGGCGGGCCACTCGGCACCCTCTCGATGGGTGAGGCTATCCGAAAACACCTCTAGAGACTCTAGAATAGACCTTGTCACTACACGCGCGGCGCGAGATACCGCCGCCGCCTGAACAAGAAGGACTACACCTATGGCCTACCGCGTCGTCGTGGTCGGCGCGACCGGCAGTGTCGGTCGCGAGATGCTCAACATCCTGGCCGAGCGGCAGTTTCCGATTTCGGAGATCGCCGCCGTCGCCTCGTCGCGCTCGCAGGGCGACGAGATCGACTTCGGCGAGGATGGTCGGACCTTGAAGGTCAAGAATATCGAGCATTTCGACTTCGCGGGCTGGGACATCGCGCTGTTCGCCGCCGGGTCGGCCGCGGCGAAGCAATATGCGCCCATCGCCGCCGCCGCCGGCTGCACCGTCATCGACAATTCCTCGCTGTTCCGGATGGACGAGGACGTCCCGCTGATCGTGCCCGAGGTCAACCCGGAGGCGATCGATGGCTATCGCGAACGCAACATCATCGCCAACCCCAATTGCTCGACCGCGCAACTCGTGGTCGCGCTGAAGCCGCTCCACGACGCCGCCACGATCCGTCGCGTCGTCGTCTCGACCTACCAGTCGGTTTCAGGCGCCGGCAAGGCGGGCATGGACGAGCTGTTCGAGCAGACCCGCGCCGTCTTCGTCGGCGACGCCAAGGAAAGCCGCAAGTTCACCAAGCAGATCGCCTTCAACGTCATCCCGCACATCGACGTCTTCATGGGGCCGGACAGCGACTACGACGGCTATACCAAGGAGGAATGGAAGATGGCGGTCGAAACCAACAAGATCCTCGACCCCAGCATCGCGGTCACCGCGACCTGCGTGCGCGTGCCGGTGTTCGTCGGCCATTCCGAAGCCGTGAGCATCGAGTTCGAAAACCCGCTGTCCGTCGCCCAGGCGCAAAGCATCCTGCGCGAGGCACCCGGCGTCATGTTGATCGATAAGCGCGAGGACGGCGGCTACATCACCCCCGCCGAATGCGTCGGCGATTACGCGACCTTCGTCAGCCGGGTGCGCAAGGACCCGACGGTCGAGAACGGCCTCGTCCTGTGGTGCGTCTCCGACAACCTCCGCAAGGGCGCGGCGCTGAACGCGGTGCAGATCGCGGAGCTGTTGGGCCGGCGGCATCTGAAGAAGGCGGCTTAGAGCGGGCCTATGAGCGACATCATGACCGGCGGCTGCCAGTGCGGGCGTATCCGCTACCGCGCCGAGATCGCGAGCGACGAAGCCTATCTCTGCCACTGCAAGATGTGCCGGCGCGCCACGGGCGGGGCGTCGATCGCCTTCGTCAACGTTCCGCAGGACAAGCTGGTATGGGAGAGCGAGCCCGACTGGTATGCCTCATCGCCGATCGCGCGCCGGCCGTTCTGCTCGGCATGCGGGACCCCGCTTGGTTTCGCGTTTCTGGAGGGCGGGAAGAATATCGACATAACGCTCGGCTCGTTCGACGACCCGAGCCGTTTCGTGCCGAAGCATAATTATGCGAGCGAGAGCATCCTGCCGGCGTGGCAGGACACGGCGCACCTGCCGGGCATCCGTTCCGAGGACAATCCAAGCGTCGTCGACAGATGGATGAAGAGCGTTGGCAAGCTCCCCGACTGAGACCTTTGCGTCGTTCGACGGAATGCCGATCGCCTGGCGGACGGTTGGCGAGGGGCGCGACGTGGTGCTCATCCACGGCCTGTTCTCCAACGCCGAGACCAACTGGATCCGGTACGGCACCGCGGCGACGATCGCGGCCGCCGGCTTCCGGCTGATCCTGCCCGATCTCCGCGCGCATAGGCAGAGCGGCGCGCCGCATGAGGCGTCGGCCTATCCCGACGATGTGCTGGCGAGGGATGTCGAGGCGCTGATCGCGCACCTCGGCCTCACCGACTACGACCTTGGCGGCTATTCGCTCGGCGGGCGGACGACGGTGCGGCTGCTGGTACGCGGCGCCCGCCCGCGCCGGGTGGTGCTCGGGGGCATGGGGTTGCAGGGGATCACCGGCGGGACCGCCCGGCGCGACTTCTTCCTGAACGCGGTGCGCAACCGCGAATCGTTGGAGCGCGGCAGCGCCGAATGGTCGGCGGCGCAGTTCATGAGGGCGATGAAGATCGATCCCGACGCCATTGTCCACGTGCTGGAGGCGTTCGCCAACAGCTCGGCGGACGACGTGCGGGCCGTCGCGCAGCCGGCGCTGGTCGTCTGCGGCAAGGACGACCAGGACAATGGCTCGGCCGCCGAGCTCGCGGCGCTACTGCCGCGCGGCACGCTCGCCGAAATCCCCGGCAACCACATGAGCGCGGTAACGGCGCCGGAGTTCGGCGCCGCCATCCGGGACTATCTGGCCGCCGACTGAGCCTCGCTGTTGGCGGTGCTGACGCGCCAGACGCGGTTGCCGACATCGTCCGCCACCAGCAACGCGCCCTTGTCGACGATTACCCCGACCGGGCGGCCCTGCGCCTCGCCCTTGCCATTGAGGAAGCCGGTGAGGACGTCGACAGGCGGGCCGGATGGCTGGCCACCCGCGAACGGCACGAAGATCACCTTGTAGCCGCTCGGCGGCTTGCGGTTCCACGAGCCGTGCTGGCCGATGAACATGCCCTCGTCGAAGCCCGTGAGTTGCGCGCCTGCTGAGGTGGTCAGCCCGAGCGAGGCGGTGTGGGGGCCGAGCGCATAGTCGGGCTTGATCGCCTTGGCAACGAGGTCGGGGCGCTGCGGCTTGACCCGGACATCGACGTGCTGGCCGTAATAGCTGTAGGGCCAGCCGTAGAAGCCGCCGTCCTTCACCGAGGTCAGATAGTCGGGAACCAGGTCGCTGCCGATCTCGTCGCGCTCGTTGGCGACGGTCCACAGCGTGCCGCCGACCCAGGCCATGCCGTTCGGATTGCGGACGCCGGACGCGAAGATGCGGTGCGAGCCGGTCCTGGGATCGACCTCCCAGATCGCGGCCCTACCCTCCTCCACCGCCATGCCCTTGTCGCCGACGTTGCTGTTGGAGCCGACGGTCACATAGAGCTTGCTGCCGTCGGCATTGGCGATGACGTTCTTGGTCCAGTGGTGGTTGATCCGGCCGCCCGGAAGATCGACGACCTTGACGCCCGGTGCGGTAATGCTGGCGGCGCCCGCGACATAGGGGAAGCGCAGCAGCGCGTCGGTCGCGGCGACGTAAAGGTCGTTGCCAACCAGCGCCATGCCGAACGGCGAATTGAGGTTGCCGATGTAGACCGACCGCGTGTCGGCGACGCCGTCGCCGTTGGTGTCGCGAAGCAAGGTGATGCGGTTGGCGCTCGGCACCTTGGAGCCGGCCTTCTTCATCAGGATGCCCTGGATCCGGCCCTTGATGCCGTTGCCGTCGTCGGGCTTGGGCGGCTCGCTCGTCTCCGCGACGAGGATGCCGCCGTCGGGCAGCGCGAGCAGCCAGCGCGGATGCTGGAGGCCGGTGGCGAACGGCTTGACCGCGAGGCCCGAGGCCGGAATCGGCGCGGTCCCTTTCGGCCAGACGTTGACCTTGGCGACGTTGACTGTTGGGATCAGCGTCTTGTTTGGCTCGGGCAAGGCCGGGTTGGCGCCGTAACCGGCCTCGACCGGCAGGGTCGCCTTTTCCCCGCAGGCGGCGAGCAGCGTCAGAGCGGTGATGGTCAGGAATTGAGCGCGCATGAGGGTTCGTCCTCCAAGGATTATTGGCGGCGTAACGTCTCAGTCGGGCTCGCGGCCCCCGAGGATGGCGATTCGCCGCGCGAGGATCGTCAGTTCGGACTGGAGCTGGAGAATCTTGAACTGGAGGTTGAGGCAAATCGCAAGGGTCACCAGGATCCAGGTGTAGAGCAAAAGGTCCGCGCCGCGTCCGACACCTAGATGCTGCGCGATCTCGTTCGCGGCGAGCGGATGGAGCACGAGATACATGCCGGCCAAGCTGACGATGGCGATCGACACCGCCACCAGGCGCGACTTGCGGCGCTGCATGAAGGCGTAGAGCAAGGTCGCGCTGAGGCCGGCAACCAGAAGATACTGGATGATCATCGGGCGATCCTCCGGACCAGCAGCTCGAGCAGGATGTTGACCGCGTTGCCAAGCTTCTGGCCCTTGGCGAGCGAATAGTCGGTGTAGATGATCGTCACCGGCGCCTCCGCCACCTTGAAGCCGAGCTCGCCGAACTGATCGACGATCTCCGAAGCGTGCGCCATGCGGTTCTGCGTCAGGTGCAGGCGCGCGGCGGCGGCGCGGGTGAAGACGCGCAGGCCGTTGTGCGCGTCGGTCAGCCGAACGCCGCTGGTCAGCCGGGTGAACACCACGGCGGCGCGCAGCACTAGCCGGCGAAGGCCGGGCATGTTCTCCGCCGATCCGATGAAGCGGCTGCCGACGACGACGTCGCTTCCCGTAGCGACAAGCTGAGCCAGCATGGCGCGCGCATCCTCCAGCCGGTGCTGGCCATCGGCATCGAAGGTGACGAGATAGGAAGCGCCGTGCTCAAGCGCGTATTCGATGCCGGTCTGGAGCGCCGCGCCCTGCCCGAGGTTGATCGGGTGGCGGACGACATGCGCGCCGGCGCCCCGCGCCAGCGCGCCGCTTTCGTCGCGCGAATGGTCGTCGACCACGATGACGTTGGGGAATTCCGCGACGACGTGGGCCACCACCTCGGCGATCACCGGGCCTTCGTTATAGGCCGGGATGACGAACCACACCGATTCCGGCGGAACGGCTGAAGCGGTGGTGGTCGTCATGGCGCGATCATTGCTGCGGCGGCGCGGCATGTGCAAGGCCGCTCAACACCGGGTTGTCGTTGAGCGCTTCAACAAGCGCGACGTTGGGCTTGCGGCCGACGAGGCGATAGAGCGCGTAGGAGCGGCCGGGCGCGCCGGGGAAGGCCGCGATGCGCCGCCAGCGCTTGGGCTGCCCGGCGGCCAGCGCCTCGACCTGGGCGACATGGCGCCACTTCCGCGCGGCGCCCGACAGTTCGAGCATGACGAGCGGCGGCGCGACGCGGTCGATCGCAGCGCCGGCCGCCGCGGCGGTTGCGTAGCGCGGCTGGTAGTCGGTAGCGAAATAGCCGCCCCCGCCGAGCAGCCGGCTGGCGCGAAGCGCGTAGAGGCTCGGCCTTACGCGGTCCGCGGCCGCGAGCTCGGCGATGGCGCCCGCCTCGAACAGGCCAGAGCCGACGACCAGAACGGGCGTGCCGGGCGCGGCGGCCGCCGCCGCTGCCTGGGCGAGCGGCGCGACGCCCAGCGAGGACAGCTCGGGTTGGCGGAAACCAAGGATTGCGACGCTTGCCAAGGCGGCGATGCCGATGGCGGGCCGCGCCGCGCGAACGGCGCTCGTTAGCCCAGCGGCGGCAAAGGCGGCGATCGGGAAGAAGGCGGTGAAAAGGTAGCGAAGGTTGAGCGCCGCCGGGACGATCGACTGGAAGAGCAGGCAGGCGAGCGCCAGCGCGGCCATCGTCCGCCACCAAAGCGCGTCGGGGCCCGCGCCGGGGCGGCAGCGCAGCCAGGCGCCGACGGCGGCGAGCGCCAGCACGAGCGGACCGAAATTCTCGAACAGGAAGACGAGGTTCGCGGGGATGGCGCCAAGGAAGAACTCGACGCCCCAATGATAACGGAATCCCTGAGCGGCGAAGCCCGCGGTGAACAGATACCATGGCGCGGAGATCGCGCCGACCAGAGCGCCGGACAGCCAGAGGCGCCAGTCGTGGAGGACCGCCCAGCGGCCGGTCAGCGCGATGGCGAGGATCGGAAGAAGGCCGAGGAGCAGTGCATTGCCCTTGGTGAAGATCGCGGCGAGCGCGGCTGCGACGAAGAGCAGCGCGGCGCGCGTCGTCCCGCGCTTGAGGTAGCGCGCGAAAGCGAGCGCGGCGGCAAAGCAGGCGAGGCCGCAGAGCGGATCGAGAAGCAAGGTTCGGAGCGCGCTCGACTGAGCCGGCATCAGAAGCAGCAGGAGGCCGCCGAAGGCCGCCGCCGGTCCGCCCGCCCGGCGCCACAGCGTGGCAGCCAACGTGGTCGAACAACCTGCGGCGATCACCGCCGACAACATCTCCATCGACACCCGGCTCGTGCCGAACGGCACGGCCCACAGGCCCGAGACGGCATAATAGAGCGGCGGCCACAGGCCGAAGCCGGCAAGCGGATAATGGCGGTAGTAATCGACCAGATAGGTCAGCGGATTCTGCGGCAGGCCGTGCACCAGATAATCGTGCGCCAGCGCGGTGGTGACGTAGTGGATCGAGGCGTCCGACAGGAATTCCTGCCGGAAGCCGCCGAGCAGCGCCGCGTAAAGGCAGGCGACGGCGAGAAAGGCCGCGAACAGCCCGAGCGCGCGGCGCGCCGTGCCGCTCAAGCGCGGGCGATCGTCAGGATGCCTCCGATGACGAGCAGCGCCCCGACGGCGTAGGTCAGCGACACCCGCTCGCCGAACAGCAGCAGCCCCGCCAGCGGCACGATGACGAAACCGAGCGCCGCGAACGGATAGGCGCGGCTGAGCGGAATCGTCTGCAGCAGGTAGATCCACAGCAAAGTCGCGCCACCGTAGAGCACCAGCGCCGCCCAGAAGCTCGGAATCAGCGCGAGGCCGAGGACGCCGCGTACGCTGGTCATCGCCGGGGCGGCGAGCGCCGCGGTCTTGAACAGGATCTGCCCGGCCGCGAGCAGCAGCGAGAAGCCGACGAGACCGCCGACCTGGCCGGCGCTCAGCGCCGCCGAGCTCTCCGCCGGGGTCAGCAAACGATCGAGCCGAGCTGTTCGATCATGTGCTCGGCGCTCGACACCTTGAACGCGCCGGGCTCCTCGACGTTGAGCTGCTCGACCCGGCCGTCGCGGACGAGCATCGAGAAGCGCTGGCCGCGCAGGCCCATGCCGAACTTCGAGCCGTCCATGGTGAGGCCGAGCGCCTTGACGAAATCGCCGTTGCCATCCGCAAGCATCGAGATCTTGTCGCCGACGTTCGCCGACTTGCCCCAGGCGCCCATGACGAAGGCGTCGTTGACCGAAATGCAGGCGATCTCGTCGATGCCGCGGGCGCGGATGTCGTCCGAATGCTCGATGAAGCCCGGCAGGTGCTTGGCCGAGCAGGTCGGCGTGAAGGCGCCGGGAACCGAGAACAGCGCCACGGTTCGACCGCCGAACAGCTCCTCGGTGGTCACCGGGCGCGGGCCTTCCTCGGTCATCTTGATGAGAGTGGCTGAAGGGATCTTGTCGCCGACTTGGATGGTCATCTGTCACTCCCGAAAAGGCAAAGGCTGGTTGGGAAAACGCATAGTCTCGCGCGGCCTTCGCCGTCCAGCGGTATGGCGAGCGGGCTCTGCCGGCGCTATATCGGCAGCATGGAGGACGCGCCCTTTCTCGTCGGACAGCTGCTGCTGTCGATGCCCGGCATGGGCGATCCGCGCTTCGAGCGCGCCGCCATCGCGATGTGCGTCCACGACGAGGACGGCGCGCTCGGCCTGATCGTCAACAAGGTCTATGATTCGCTGTCGGTACGGCAGCTGATGGAGCAACTCGACATCGACCCCGGCGAAACGCCCGATGGCGCGCATGTGCATTTGGGCGGGCCGGTCGAGCCGGGGCGCGGCTTCGTGCTCCACACGCTCGACTACAACCGCGACGGTACGCTGATGGTCGCACATGCCTGGGGACTGACCACGACGCTCGACATCCTGCGCGACATCGCGGCCGGGCGAGGCCCGCGCAAATGGATGATGGCGCTGGGCTACACCGGCTGGGGCGAAGGGCAGCTGGACGCCGAGCTGACCCGCCATGGCTGGCTTGCAGCGGCGGGCGACGGCGCGATCGTCTTCGATACCCCGCTCGACGAACGCTGGCCCCGCGCCTACGCGGCGCTCGGCGTCGATCCGGTGCGGCTGTCACCGCATACCGGGAACGCCTGACGGAAGGTTAACGCGCGGTCACCATCGCGGCTAACGCTTCGGCAATACCCTGCTGCTAATCTCCCCTAAGAAATTCGGGCATGGCGCCCGGTGGCCGCGAAAGGACGTGACATGGCTTTCAACTGGCTCGCGGCGGCGGCGGCCGTTGCCCTTGGACTGGTGTCGGCGATGCCGGCGCACGCCACGATCGGCGGCGCGACCCCCGTGACGGCGGCGCGCTAAGTCCAAAAACCGACTCGCGCCACGGGGCGTTTTTTGCTACGGGCGACGGGCGGACTGGGGAGTCCGTGCGTGAGGGGGTTTTCACAATGATTAGGTTTGTTGCGTGCGTCGCAGCGATCGTCAGCGTATCGGCGCCGACGCTCGCGCAGGAAAAATGCTGGACGTCGAAGGAGATGGCCGCGGCTCGCGTCCGCGATCTCCAGTCGGTGCTGATGGTCGGGGCGCTGCAGTGCCGGACCTCGGGCCATGATGTTCTTTCTGGTTTCAACAAATTCGTCGTCGCGGGCCGCGCGACGATCGTCGCGAAAAACGATGTCCTGAAGGCCCGCTTCGTTCGCCTCCAAGGGGTGAAGGAAGGCAATCGCGCTTACGACGCCTTCACCACCGCGCTCGCCAACGCGCATGCGCTGTCGGGCAGCGTCGGCGGCGACTTTTGCAAGTCGATGGCGGCGATGGCCGACGAAGCGACCGCCGCAGCGTCGGGCGGGCAGGCCAGCGATGCGCTGGAGTTGATCGCCGAGCGGCTCGGAGAACGGCCGCAGGGCGTCGGCGAGGCTTGCTCGGACACCAAGGTGGCGTCGTCCACCACGACGAAAACGACGACCAAAACGACCACCGCGCCATCGGTCTTCACGATGGGCCAGACCGGCAACCGCTAAGCCGGTCGATACATGCGAGTCGCCAAGGGGCGGCGCGGGGACATCCCGTGCCGCCCCTTGGCTTGTTGACGCCCGGCGACGCGCCGCCGAGGTCATATAAAGAATTCTTTATGCTTGCTCGGCGAGCGCTCTGGGCCTAAGGCAGCGCCATCATTTCCCCATGACAGGAGCAGTCTGTGGCTACGCGCGCCGTGGAGTCGAACGACTATTACGTGAAGGACATCTCGCTCGCCGACTTCGGCCGGGCGGAGATCAACATCGCCGAGACCGAGATGCCGGGCCTGATGGCGCTGCGCTCCGAATTCGGCGCGTCGCAGCCGCTGAAGGGCGCGCGCATCACCGGATCGCTCCACATGACGATCCAGACCGCGGTGCTGATCGAGACGCTGACCGCGCTCGGCGCCGAGGTCCGCTGGGCCACCTGCAACATCTTCTCGACCCAGGACCATGCCGCCGCCGCGATCGCCGCGACGGGCGTTCCGGTGTTCGCCGTCAAGGGTGAGAGCCTGGCCGAATATTGGGACTTCGTCGGCGACATCTTCAACTGGGGCGACGAGACCGCCAACATCATCCTCGACGACGGCGGCGACGCGACGATGTTCGCGCTCTGGGGCGCCAAGCTCGAGGCCGGCCAGTCGTTCAACGAGCCGGAGAACGACGAGGAAGTCGAATTCCAGCGCGCGCTGAAAGCCTTCATCAAGCGCCGCCCGGGCTATCTGACCGAGACCGTCAAGAACCTGAAGGGCGTCTCCGAAGAGACGACGACCGGCGTTCACCGCCTCTATGAAATCGCCAAGAAGGGCGAGCTTCCCTTCCCGGCGATCAACGTCAACGACAGCGTCACCAAGTCGAAGTTCGACAACCTGTACGGCTGTAAGGAGTCGCTGGTCGACGCGATCCGCCGCGCCACCGACGTCATGCTCGCCGGCAAGGTCGCCTGCGTCGCGGGCTTCGGCGATGTCGGCAAGGGCAGCGCCCAGTCGCTCCGCAACGGCGGCGCGCGTGTGATGGTGACCGAGGTCGATCCGATCTGCGCGCTGCAGGCCGCGATGGAGGGCTTCGAGGTCGTGACGATGGAAGAGGCCGTCGAGCGCGCCGACATCTTCGTGACGGCCACCGGCAACGCCGACGTCATCACCGCCGATCACATCAAGGCGATGAAGCCGATGTCGATCGTCTGCAACATCGGCCACTTCGACAGCGAGATCCAGATTTCGCAGCTTTCGAACTACGAGTGGACCGAGGTGAAGCCCGGCACCGACCTGGTGAAGTTCCCCGACGGCAAGCAGATCATCATCCTCGCCAAGGGCCGCCTGGTGAACCTCGGCTGCGCGACGGGCCACCCGTCGTTCGTGATGTCGGCCAGCTTCACCAACCAGACACTGGCGCAGATCGAGCTGTGGACCAACCCTGACAAGTACGAGAACAAGGTCTACGTCCTGCCCAAGCACCTCGACGAGAAGGTCGCGGCGCTTCACCTGGAGAAGCTCGGAGTCAAGCTGACCAAGCTGACACCGCAGCAGGCGGGCTATATCGGCGTATCGACCGAAGGCCCGTTCAAGCCGGACCATTACCGCTACTAAATAGCGGTTGATCGACAGCCAGCTTGCCGCCCCCGCGGCGGGCTGGCTATGGTCCCTTTCGTGGGACTGAAAGCCGCAATCGCATCGGCCGCGACGCTGATCCCCGCACCGCCGGCCGGCTGGCCGCACGACCTTTCGGCATGGCGGCTGCCGGTCGCGGGCGTTCTCGCCGCGGTCTGGCTCGCCGCCGCGACCTGGGCGGTGATCCGCGGCGCGCGCGCGCGGCTGGAAGCGAGCGCGGCGCGGGAATGGGCGCTCCGCTTGCGCGGCCTGCTGATGACATCCCCCGGCGGCTATATCATCGTCGGCGGCGACGGTTCGGCCTCGACTTCCGAGAACGTCCGCGAATGGCTCGGCCTTGGCCGGGTCGAGCGGCTGGAGGATCTCGCGCCCGGGGGCGACATCGGGCTGGTGCCGGACGACCTCGTGACGCTCCGCCGCCAGATCGAGGCGCTGACGATCGCGGGCGAGCAATTCTCGGATGTGGTGCGGAGCGTCAAGGGTCGCCGCCTGATGGCGCGCGGCCTACCCGCGCCGCCGGAAGTCGCCGGGCCGCGGGGAGCGGTGATCTGGCTGCGCGAGACGACGCAGGAGCACGCTTCGTCCGAAGGCTTCCGAGCCGACTATCTGGCGATGGCCGCGCTGATGGAGGCCAATTCAGCCCTGGCGAGCGCCATGCCGGTGCCGATGTGGGTGCGAGGCCCCAACCTCCGGCTGGCGCGCGTCAATCCCGCCTATGCCGCGGCGGTCAACGCCGAATCGCCGGAACGCGTTGTCGCGGACGGTGTCGAGCTGGCGCAGGCCATTTCAAGACCTGCCGCCGGCAACCCGCACATCCGCGAGGAAACCGTCATCATCGACGGCGCCCGCCGCCTGCTGCGGATTATCGAGGTACCCCTCCCCGACGGCGGAGTCGGCGGCCTCGCCATCGATGTCACCGAGCGCGAGGAGGCGCGCGCCGAGCGCGACAGGCTGGAACGCGCGCAGACCGACACGCTGAACCGCCTCTCGGCCGGCGTCGCGCTGTTCGCCGCCGACCGCGGGCTGACCTTCTTCAACAAGGCGTTCGCGACGCTGTTCAAGCTCGAGGGCAGCTGGCTCGACGAGCGGCCCGAGTTCGACCGCGTGCTGGAGCAGATGCGCGATTCGGGGCGGCTGCCCGAGCAGCGCGACTTTCCGTCGTGGCGCGCGGTTCGCCGCGGCTGGTTCAACAACGCGACCCAGGCGATCGAGGAGACCTGGCCGCTGCCCGACACCAGCATCATCCACGTCATCGCGCAGCCGCATCCCGACGGCGGTCTGCTGATGGTGTTCGAGGACAGGAGCGAGCAGCTCCGCCTGGCCTCGTCACGCGACACGCTGGCGCGCGTCCAGCAGGCGACGCTCGACAACCTGCACGAAGGCGTCGCGGTGTTCAGCGCCGATGGCCGCCTGCAATTCTCCAACGCGCGTCTTGCCGAGATATGGCGGCTGGATCCGCTGATGATGGGCGCGCGGCCGCATATCGATGAAATCCTCGCCGAGACGGCCTCCCTGACGCTGGATGACACCCGCGCCGCCACGGTTCGCGAAACGGTCCGGGCGACCACCAGTTCGGAGCGCCGCGAGGCGCGGACGGCGCGGCTGTCGCTGACAGACGGCCGGCTGCTCGACTTCGCCGCCGTGCCGCTCCCCGACGGCAACGCGCTGTTCACCTATCTCGACGTGACCGATTCGGCGCGTATCGAAATCGCGTTGCGCGACCGCAACGACGCGCTGGAAGCCGCCGATCGGCTGAAGAGCGCCTTCGTCGCCAATGTGTCCTACGAGCTTCGCACGCCGCTGACCGCGATCAGCGGTTTCGGCGAGATGCTGGCGGCGGGCTATGTCGGGACGCTGACCGAGCGGCAGGCCGAATATGTCGGCTCCATCATGACCTCGTCACAGCGCCTGCAGCTGCTGATCGACGACATCCTCGACCTGGCGATCACCGAGGCGGGCGAGCTCGAGCTCGACATCGCGCCGGTGATGGTGGCGCCGGTGGTGCGCGCCGCGGTCGCGACGATCGCGATGGACGCCGAGGCGAAGAGCCTGCGGCTCGTCGCCGATATCGACGATGTCGGCAAGATCGAGGGGGACGAGCGCCGGCTCCGGCAGATGCTCAACAACGTCCTGCTGAACGCCATGCGGTTCACGCCGACCGGCGGGCAGATCATCGTCGAGACCGCGGCTGACATCGACACCGTCTCTTTGACGGTTCGCGACAACGGCATCGGTATCCCCGAGGACGAGCAGGCGCGGGTGTTCGAGCGGTTCCGCAAGGGCTCGAACGCCGGGCCGCAGGGCGTCGGCCTCGGACTGGCGCTGGTCCGCGAGTTCGTCGAGCTACACCACGGCACGGTCGCGCTCAGGAGCATCGTGAACGAAGGCACCGAAGTCGTTATGCGGCTGCCGCGGCGGCAACCGGCGCCGTGATGCGGCTGGCGAACGCCGCGGCGCTCGAAGCGGTCGGCGCCGAGCTGGCGGCGGTGGCGCGGGTGGGCGACGTCATCGCGCTGTCGGGCGAACTGGGGGCGGGCAAGACGACGCTGGCGCGCGGGTTGTTGCGCGGGCTGGGGCTGGAGAGCGAGGCGCCGAGCCCGACGTTCACCATCGTCCAGAGCTATGAGCCGCCCGAGGTCCGGTTACCGGTGTGGCATGTCGATCTCTACCGTCTTGATGAGGCGAGCGACGCCGAGGAGCTCGGGCTCGACGACGCCTACGATAGCGCGCTGACGTTGATCGAATGGCCCGAGCGGCTGGGCGGCCGGCTGCCGCGAAACGCGCTCCGCTTGACGATCGACGGGTCGGGCGAGGCGGAACGGCGGTTGACAGCGGAGGTGCCGCCGGGTTGGGAGGCGCGGTGGCCGTTTCCGACATGATCCCGCCGCCGGCGACCCCGGCGTTCCTCGCGCGCGCCGGATGGGGGGATGCGCAGGTGCTGCCGCTCGCCGGCGACGCCTCGTTCCGGCGCTATTTCCGCGTCGCCGAGCCCGGACGCAGCGCCGTCCTGATGGACGCGCCGCCGGACAAGGAGGACAGCCGGCCCTTCCTGGCGGTCGCCCGGCATCTCAACCGGCTTGGCTTCGCCGCCCCCATTGCGCTGGCGGTCGATCTCGACGCGGGCCTGGTGCTGCTGGAGGACTTCGGCAACGCACGGGTCAATCCGGTGCTCGCCGCCGACCCGGCGCAAGAAGAGGCGATCTACGAGGCGGCGATCGACCTGCTGGTCGCGCTGCACCGGCACCCGCCGTGCGACGTGCCGCCCTATGACGAGGCCGTTCTGCTACGCGAGGTGGCGCTCCTGACCGACTGGTATCTGGAGGGTGGAGTCTACAACCTCTACACAGGGGCATGGAGTCGCGTTTTTGCTGCTTCGGGCGTTGCGGAAAGTCGTAACGTATTGGTATTGCGTGATTATCACGCCGACAATCTGATGCTGCTCGACCGGCCGGGGCTGCAGCGGCTCGGTTTGCTCGATTTTCAGGACGCGCTTGCGGGGCATCCCGCCTACGACCTTGTCTCGCTCCTTCAGGACGCGCGGCGCGATGTCGACCCGGGGCTGGAGGAGCGGATGATCGAGCGTTATCTCGCCGCGACCGGGCTGGACCGGGATAGCTTCCGCGCAGCCTACGAAGTGCTCGGGGCGCAGCGCAACACCAAGATCCTCGGCATCTTCTCGCGGCTCGCCAAGCGCGACGGCAAGACGCATTATCTCGACATGCAGCCGCGCGTCGCGGGCTACCTCAGGCGCAACCTCGCCCATCCCGCCCTCGCGCCGGTGCGCGACTGGTTCGCCGCCAACGCCCCGGAGATCGTCGCGTGACCAAGCCGCCGCTGTCGATTCGGCCCGATCCGGCGGTCGCCGTGCCGCAGGACGCGATGGTGCTCGCCGCCGGCCTCGGCAAGCGGATGCGGCCGCTGACCGCGACTCGGCCCAAGCCGCTGGTCGAGGTCGCGGGGCGGACGATGCTCGACCGCGCGCTCGACCGCATCCGCGCGGCGGGGATCGCGCGGGCGGTGGTCAACGTCCACTATCTCGCCGACCGGGTGGAGGCGCATCTGGCGGCGCGGCCGCAGGGCATCGAGGTCCGGCTGTCCGACGAGCGGGCGAAGCTGCTGGAGACCGGCGGCGGCGTGGCGAAGGCGCTGCCGCTGATCGAGAGCGACCCCTTCTACGTCGTCAACAGCGACAATCTGTGGATCGACGGGCCGGTCGATACGCTCAAGCTGCTGGCGCAGCGCTGGGACGCCGGGGCGATGGACGCGCTGCTGTTGCTGGTGCCGCTGGCGCGCGCCGAAGGCTATGACGGCGGCGGCGACTTTCACATGGACGCGGCCGGCAAGCTCAAGCGCCGCAAGGGCGCGCGGATCGCGCCGTTCGTGTTCTCAGGGCTGCAGATTCTGTCGAAGCGGCTGCTCGACGGGGTGCCGGAAGGGGCGTTCTCGCTCAACTGGGCCTATGACAAGGCGCTCGCCGAGGGGCGGCTGTATGGGCTGGTGCATCAGGGGCTGTGGTTCCATGTCGGCACGCCGCAGGCGGTGACGGCGACCGAGGCGCGGTTGGCGAACGGTTGAGCGACGCCCTTCGCCCGGCGCTGTCACCCCCACCTAACCTCCCCCATCGAAGGGGGAGGGACTTGGCTGTGCGTTGCAAGAAGGGCGTCCCCTCCCCTTCGATGGGGAGGGACAGGGTGGGGTGACAGCGCCGGGCATCGACGCGCAGGCGGCGATGGCGATAGAGTGGCTGCGGCCATGTCACCCCCCGCCGTCTTCACCATCCCGCCGCATGTGGCCTTTGTCGATGCGCTTGCCAAAGGCCTGATCGAGCGGACGCGCGGTGATCCGATGCGGCTGGCGCGGGGACTGGTGCTGCTGCCGAACCGCCGCGCGGTGCGCGCGCTGACGGAGGCGTTCGTGCGGCTGTCCGACGGCGGCGCGCTGCTGCTGCCGCGGATGACACCGATCGGCGATGTCGACGAGGACGAGGCGCTGGGGAGTTTCGCCGACGATATCGACATCGAGGGCGAGATGCTGCCCGGCGTCGAGAGCTGCGAGCGGCGGCTGCTGCTGGCGCAGATCGTGCGGAACTGGTCGCCGGGTATCGGCGCGGTCGAGGCGATGCGTCTGGGCGACGCGCTGGCGCGGACGCTCGACGGACTGGGCCGTGACGGCAAGGGCGCGGCGGAGCTGCTGGAGCTGCCGCCCGCCGAGGTCGCCGAGCATTGGCAGGCGAGCCTGAAATTCCTGACCTTGCTGGTCGAGCAATGGCCCGAGCGGCTGGCGCTGATCGGCAAGAGCGACCGCGCCGAGCGCGCCAACCTGCTGGTCGAGGCGCTGACCGCGCGCTGGCTGTCGCCTTCGCGGCCCGACCGGCTGGTGGTGGGCGCGGGCATCGTCGATGCCTCGCCCAGCGTCGCGGTGCTGCTGGGCGCGGTGGCGCGGCTGCCCGACGGGCTGGTGGTGCTGCCGGGACTCGACACCGACATGCCCGACGCGACGTGGAAGGCGATCCGCTGCCATTTGGACGACGCCGAGAGCCACGCGCGGCACAATAGCGAGAGCCACCCGCAGTTCGGTTTCCGCTGCCTGCTGGCGCGGATGAAGGTGCCACGCGGCGAGGTCGAGACCTGGCCGTGGGACGGCGGCATCGACGGGCCGGAGGCGCGGACCGCCGCGGTGGCGCGGGCGATGGCGCCGGCGCGCTTCACCGCCGACTGGGTGGGATCGGCGCTCGGGCCGGACGCGCTGAGCGGCGTGAAGTTCGTCGAGACGGCGACGGCGAACGAGGAGGCGCAGGTGATCTCGCTGGCGCTGCGGCGGCAGCTGGACCGGCCGGGCAAAACCGCGGCGCTGGTGACGCCCGACCGGGGGCTGGCGCGGCGCGTTGCGGGGCATCTGGCGCGCTATGGCGTGGCGATCGATGATTCGGCGGGCACGCCGCTTCGCGTCGCGCCGCCGGGGACTTTGGTGCTGGCGCTGGCGGAGGCGGCGGCTCAGGGGTTCGCCCCTGCCCCGCTGCTGGCGGCGCTCAAGCATCCCTTGGTGTCGCCGGAGGGGCGTGACGAGCGGCTGGCGTGGCTGGACCGGGTGCGCGCGCTCGACCTGGCGCTGCGCGGGGTGCGGCCGCCGCCGGGGCTCGACAATGTCGGCGGGGCGATCGACGCGGCGATCAACGCCAAGCGCAATCCCGCCGACCCGGCGCTGGCGGACTGGTGGGACGGGCTGTCGCCGCTGCTCGAGCCGCTGGAGCGGCTGTTCGGGCAGCGCACGTTCGGCATCGGCGCGCTGTTCGAGAAGGTTCGCGTTGCGGGTGAGGCGCTTGCGGGGGAGGAGCTTTGGCGCGGGCCCGCGGGGCGCGCGCTCGGCGATCTGTTCACGCAGATCGGCCAGCACGAGGACAAGCTGCAGCCGATCGAGCCGGCGGACGCGCCCGAGCTGATCGGGGCGTTTTTGCAGGACGCGGCGGTGCGGCCGCCGGGCCGGCATCCAAGGCTTGCGATCTATGGACTGCTTGAGGCGAGGCTGCAGCGCGCGGACCTGATGATCCTCGGCGGGCTGAACGAGGGCACCTGGCCGGCGCTGCCGAGCCCCGACCCGTGGCTGGCGCCTTCGGCGCGCGCCGGGCTGGGGCTGCCGGGGCTGGACCGGCGCGTCGGGCTCGCGGCGCATGACTTCGTGCAGGCGATGGGCGCGCCGGAGGTGCTGGCGACCCGCGCGCGGCGCGACGAGGCCGCCCCTGCGGTGCCGTCGCGCTTCTGGCTGCGGCTGACGGCGCTTGCCGGAGAGGCGGCGGTGCAGGATGCCGAGCTGCTCGGGATCGCGCGCGCGCTCGACCGCTGCGATGCGCCGGCGCCGGCGAGCCGGCCGGCACCGAAGCCGCCCGCCGAGAAACGGCCGCGCAAGCTGTATGTGACGGGCGCGGAGAAGCTGAAGGCCGATCCGTACAGCTTCTATGCCGAGCAGATGCTCGGGCTGTCGAAACTCAAGCCCCTGGACGAGGATCCGACGGCGGCGGAGCGCGGGACGTTCGTCCACAACATCCTCGAACGCTGGTTCGAGGACGGGGCGAACCTCGACACGCTCGCCGGCTATGCGGCGCTGCGGCTCAGCGAATGGGACCATCACCCGCTGATGCGCGCGCTGTGGGCGCCGCGGGTCGAGCGAATGATCGACTGGGTCGGCGAGGAGATGCGGCGTTGGCAGAAGCAGGGCTGGACTCCGATCCGAGCCGAGGCGCGCGGCACGGTGGCGATCGGCCCGGTGTCGCTGACCGGCAAGGCCGACCGCCTCGACCGCAATGCGGAAGGGTCGCTGGCGATCGTCGACTACAAGACCGGCGGAATTCCGAGCAACGCGCAGCTTGAGGGCGGCTTCTCCCTACAACTCGGGCTGCTCGCGTGGATGGCCGGGCAAGGCGCGTTCGGGGCGCCAGAGACGGTCGCGGCGCTCCGCTACTGGAAGCTGTCGGGCGGACGGACGGAGGGCGTGGCGAAGGATCCGCTCGTCCACGCGCGAAAGAGCTGGATTGAGATCGATGACTTCGCCGAGCGCAGCCGGCGCCATTTGCAGGCGCTGATCGACACCCTGCTGCTCGGCGACGAGCCCTTCACCGCCAAGCTGCATCCCGAGCATGCGACGCACTACACCGACCACGACCAAGTGGCGCGGGTGGCGGAATGGTGGGGCCGGGACGCGAAATGAGCGCGCTTCATCCTCTCCGCCCCGAGCAGCGGCTGGCGTCCGAGCCTGCCGCGCATGCGTGGGTGTCGGCCTCCGCCGGGACGGGCAAGACGCAGGTGCTGACGGCGCGGGTGTTGCGGCTGCTGTTGCGCGGGGCGCAGCCGGAGCGGGTGTTGTGTTTGACGTTTACCAAGGCGGCGGCGGCGGAGATGCAGACTCGCATCTATGCGACGCTGGCGCGCTGGGTGCGAGCGGACGATGCGGCGCTCGACAGCGATCTCGCGGCGCTGGGCGAGACGGCGGTGGATGGCGAGGCGCGGCGGCTGTTCGCGCAGACGCTCGATTCGCGTGGGGGACTGAGAGTCCAGACTTTGCATGGGTTCGCGCAGTCGCTGCTCGCGAGCTTTCCGCTGGAGGCCGGGGTGGCGCCGGGGTTCGCGGCGCTCGACGAGCGGTCGGGGGTCGAGCTTAGGACGCGGGTTCTCGCCGAGGCGCTGAGCGAGGCGAGGGAGACGGGGGATGAGGGGTTCATCGCGGATGTCGCCGACCTCGCGGTGCGCCACGGCGAGCAGCGGTTGAGTGAGCTGGTCGGTGACCTGCTGCGGTATCGCGCGGGGCTTGGGGCGATCGGCGATGCGCGCGGGATCGAGCCGATGCTGCGGCGGCGGCTCGGGCTGCCGACCGACGGCGCGGCGGAGGTGCTGCTGGCCGCGATGCTCGACGACTTCGACTGCCGGGCGTTGAAGGCGTTCGGGCAGGCCTGCATCGACTGGGGGACGGCGACCGGCGAGGGCTATGCGGGCATCATCTTCGCCTGGACAGGGCTCGACGGCGCGGGGCGGTGGCGGAGCTTCAGGGAGCTTCGCGGGGTGTTCGCCAAGGCCGACCGCGAGCCGCGGTCGCTGTCGTCGAAGATGGCGCAGCATGAGGCGCTGGCGGCGCAGCTTTACGAGGCGGTGACCGAGGTCGCGGAGACGGCGGCGCGGTTCGAGGTGGCGGCGCTGGCGGCGCTTCACCTGCGCGTCGGGCACCGGCTGGCGGCGGGCTATGCGGCGCACAAGCGGCGGGCGGGGACGCTCGATTTCGACGACATGATCGCCAAGGCGGCCGAGATGCTGACGCGGCCGGGGATGGCGGAGTGGGTGCGCTACAAGCTCGACCAGTCGATCGATCATATCCTGGTCGACGAGGGGCAGGACACCAACCTCGACCAGTGGCGAATCGTCCATGCACTGTCGGAGGAGTTCTTCGCAGGGGCTGGCACGCGCGACGACGATACGCTCCGCACACTGTTCGCGGTCGGGGACTTCAAGCAGGCGATCTTCGGCTTCCAGGGATCGAACCCGCAGGTCTTCAACGACTATCAGATCGTCTTCCAGCAGCTGGCGCAGGACGCGAAGGCCGAGTTCAACGACGTGCCGCTGGCCGAATCCTTCCGCTCGACCGACGCGGTGCTGGATGTCGTCAACCGGGTGCTGGAGGATGCGGGGCACGAGGCGCTGGGGCTGGTCCAGCCGGCGCCGGCGCACCAGCCCGCCGAGCGGCTGAGCGGGCTGCCGGGGACGGTGGCGCTGTGGCCGGCGGTGCTCGACCCGGCGAAGGGCGGCGACGGGGCGGAGGCGAGCGAGCAGGACTGGATCGGTGAGAGCGAAACGCTGATGGCGCAGCGGCTGGCGCGGCAGATCGGCGGCTGGCTGCGCGATCCGCCGTGGCTGGCGACGCGGCAAAGGCGGATGCAGCCGGAGGACATCCTGGTGCTAGTGCGGCGGCGGCGGGCGTTCGTCGGCGCGCTGGTCGCGGCGCTGCATGCCGAAGGGGTGCCGGTGGCGGGGGTCGACCGGCTGCGGCTGACCGAGCCGATCGCGGTGAAGGACCTGCTGGCGCTGGTGCGCTTCGTGCTTCAGCCGGAGGACGACCTGACCTTGGCGGCGCTGCTCGTCTCGCCGCTGATCGGCTGGAGCCAGGAGCAGCTGTTCGACGTCGCCTATGGGCGCGAGGGGCGCAGCCTGTGGCGGGCGCTGCGCGAGAGCAAGCCAGACGAGGCAGACGCCGGGAGGGCCATTTCGTGGCTGCGCGAGGCGCTGGCGCTCGCCGACCTCAAGCCGCCCTACGAATTCTTCGAGACGGTGCTTTCGGGGCCGCTGCAGGGGCGAGCCAGACTGCTGGCGCGGCTGGGCGAGGAGGCGCGCGACGGGATCGACGCGGTGGTGGCGCAGGCGCTGGCGTTCGAGGCCGACCACCCGCCGTCGTTGCAGGGCTTCCTCGCGTGGATCGAGACCGACGACATCGAGCTGAAGCGCGATCCCGAGGCGCCGGTCGACGCGGTGCGGATCATGACGGCGCACGGCGCCAAGGGGCTGCAGGCGCCGGTCGTCGTGCTCGCCGACGCGGCGCGCGAGGCGAAGGGGCGCGCCAAGGCGCATGTCGCGCGCGAGTGGGGGCCGGGCGACGAGCCGCTGCCCCTGTTCTTCGGCGGGCGCGACGGGCGGGTCGGGCCGATCGCCGAGGCGCTGGACGAGGAGGAGCGGCGCGAGCGCGAGGAGCATTTGCGGCTGCTGTATGTCGCGCTAACCCGGGCGGAGGAGATGCTGTTCGTCGGCGGGAGCCTCGGCAAGCGCGAGGACGCGCCGGGGCCGGACAGCTGGCACGCCATCGTGCGAGCCGCGCTGGAGGGGCTGGGGGCGGTGAGCGAGCCGAGCGAGACGTGGGGCGGCGAGGTGCTGACCTACTCGCGCGGGAGTGCAACCCAGACGACCCAGACGCTCCCCCGCGACGCCGTGCCGGCGACGGTGGTTCCCGATTGGGCGCGGGCGGAAGCGCCGCCCGAGGAATCGCCGCCGCGCCCGCTGTCCCCGTCGCAACTCGCCGCAGACGATGTCGCGCAGCCGCCGCCGAGCGCGGCGATGGCGGGCGCGGCGCGGCGCGGGCAGCTGCTGCATGCCTTGTTCGAGCGGTTGCCGCAGGCGGCGCCCGAGCGGCGCGACGCGGCGGCGCGGATGTGGCTGGCGCGGCAGGCCGGCGATCTCGACGAGGCGGAGCGGGCGGCGATCGCGGCCCAGGCGCTCGCGGTGATCGAGGACCCGCGCTTCGCCGCGCTATTCGGGCCGGAGGCGCTGGCCGAGGCGCCGGTCGCGGCGCTGGTCGGCAGGACAGTGATCGCGGGGACGGTCGACCGGCTGCTGGTCGGCGAGACGCGCGTGCAGGTCGTCGACTTCAAGACCGGGAGCCGGGTGCCGAAGGGGGCGGGCGACGCCGAGCCCTATCATCTGGCGCAGATGGCGGCCTATGTCGCGGCGCTGGAGAAGGTGTTCCCGGGCAAGAGAGTCGAGGCGGCGCTGCTCTACACGAGCGACGCGAAGCTGATCTTGCTGCCGCCCGAGTTAATCGATGCCCACCGGCCGGTTGAACGCGCGCCCCAGGCGACCTAGGTATCAGTCAACTCGCGACAGGAGCGCCATCATGGCCACGAAGAAAGTAACCGACGCCTCGTTCCACGCCGACGTCATCGCCGCCGACAAGCCGGTGCTCGTCGACTTCTGGGCGGAATGGTGCGGCCCGTGCCGCCAGATCGGCCCGGCGCTCGAGGAGATTTCGGATGAGCTCGGCGCGCAAGTGACGATCGCCAAGATCAACATCGACGAAAATCCCGACGCGCCGACAAAATATGGTGTTCGCGGCATTCCGACGATGATCCTGTTCAAGAACGGAACAGCAGCGGCGACGGCGGTGGGCGCCCGCCCCAAGTCACAGATCAAAAGCTGGCTGGAAGGGGAACTTGGTTAATTTAGTCCAAACCTGATGCGATAGTTGGCCGATCTATAGTTAATGGACGACTAACTCTGCAACTTAATCGGTACTAAAGCGCTGTCTCTTATGACTGATGCGGTAGAGAACGCATGCGATCTTTTCTTGGGTCGCGTCGAGAACTACTCGCCGGTCGAGGAGATGCGTGTTGCTAACCCGTGCCGTTCTTTGCGCTTTTGCAGCTTGCCTGCTTGCGCCATCGGCACGGGCGGCGACCGCCAATGCGTCGGTCAGCGTCTCCGCCCAGGTGGTCGGCACCTGCACGATCAGCGGCGGGGCGATCGCCTTCGGGGCCTATACCCCGGCGTCGGCCGCCAGCCAGCAGGGCGCGCTGACGGTCAACTGCACCAGCGGAACCGCCTATCAGATCGCGCTCAACGAGGGGCTGTCAGGCACCGGCGCGACGCGGCGGATGACCGGCCCGAACGGCGAGACGCTGGACTATGACATCTACCGCGACAGTGGCCACAGCCAGCGCTGGGCGGGCGGCGCCAGCGCGCATGCCGGAACGGGGACCGGCACCGCGCAATCGGTGGAGCTCTACGCCGGCATCGCGGCCGCCACCGCCGCTTCGGGCAGCTATAGCGATACCGTGACAGCGACACTGACCTATTAGTCGCGTTCCGGAACTAGAGTCGGCGGACTTTACACTCGCGCCAGTGCCCGAATGTCGCAGTCGCGCCAAGTTACGGTAAATTAACCTTCTTTTGTTTTGGCACCAACTTTGCTTGAATTACCTCCGAAACGACTTTTCGGGGGTTAGCTGATGTTCCGGACATTCATGGTGGCGAGCGCATTGGCGGCCGGAGCGCTCTCGGCCGCGCCGGCGGCGGCGGTCACGAGCTTCTATACCGACTTCGACAGCGTGACGATTCCGGGCGATGAGGCGATCCTCCCGTCGATCGAGGGCTGGACCGGCGGTCCCGACGGCATTCGCATCCAGGCGAATGGCATCCACGGCGACCCGCTGTCGTTCAGCAACCTCGCCGAGCTCGACACCACGCAGAACAGCTCGATGTTCCGGACGATCGATGCCGGCGTCTATCAGCTGTTCTACGCCTATTCGCCGCGCCCGGGCGTTCCGGAGAGCAGCAACAACATCAACGTCTATTTCAACGGCGACCTGCTGACCGGCGTGACCCAGTCGGGCGAGGGCAACGGCAACACCGACTGGACCGACATCCTCGTCGTGTTCACCGCGCAGCAGGCCGGCGTCCTGACGTTCGCGGCGGCCGGAACCTCGGACGGCCTCGGCGGCTATCTCGACGACATCGAGCTCGATGGCACGGCGCTGCCGGTGCCCGAGCCCGGCGAATGGGCGATGATGGCGGCGGGTCTCGGACTTGTCGGCGCGGTGGCGCGGCGGCGGCGTCGCGCCTGACGCCTTGGGGAGGGCGCCGGCGGCACTGGAATTGATTTGACGTTGGGGAACAGATGATGCGGACCAAGCTGGCTGTCACGGCAATCGCCGCCCTGAGCGCGCTTTCGGCGGCGCCGGCGGCGGCCGTCACCACCTTCCTTACCAATTTCGACACCCAGACCTTCGCCAACGGCTCCCACACCGTCGGCTCGATCGAGGGCTGGACGGGCGGGCCTCTGGGCATCGAGGTTCAGACCGGCGGCGTGTTCGGAACCGCGAAGTCGGGCGCCAACCTCGTCGAGCTCGACACCTCCGGCAACAGCTCGATGACGCGGGCGATCGACGCCGGCATCTACACCTTGTCCTTCGCCTATTCGGCGCGGCCGGGCGCGGCGATCGGCACCACCGGAATCTCGATTTACCTTGGCAACACGCTGCTCCGCACGGTGAGCGGCACCGGCCTCAACCGCAACGGCACGGCCAAGGCCAACACCAGCTGGCTGACCTTCACCGCGACCTTCACCGCGGCGCAGGCGAGCCAGCTGACCTTCAGCGCGGTCGGCGCGTCGGACGGCCTTGGCGGCTATCTCGACAATATCTCGCTGACCGGCTCGCCGCTCCCGGCGGTGCCCGAGCCGGGTGAGTGGGCGATGCTCGCCGCCGGCCTCGGCGTCATCGGCGCGGTCGCGCGGCGCCGCCGCTCGCTCTAGGGTCTCACGCTTTCGTCACGACGGGCCGGGGCAGCGATGCTCCGGCCCTTCCGCTGTTTGACAGGCGGAACGACAACGCCATTCGACCGTTGGGCGGCCACATCAAAGGGAGAGTCCCGTGGTCCGTTCAGATATCCAGAAGCATATGCAAGTCATCGATTCGCAGGGCGAGGCGCTCGGCGTCGTCGATCATGTCGACGATTCGGGCCTCAAGCTGGCGCGGGTCGGCTCGGCCGACGGCCAGCATCACCACGTCCCGCTGTCGGCGGTGGCGCGAGTCGACGAGCATGTCCACCTGAACACCACCGGCGCGGCGCTCGGCGTTCCCATCACACGCGCGCCGATCGCGCCCGCGCCGGCGCAGCACGACACGGCGGCGGCGAAATCGCGCGGCATCCTGCCGTGGATCCTGCTGGCGCTGGCGCTGCTTGCGGCGCTGCTGCTGTTCCGCAGCTGCGGCGACAAGGAAACGACGCCGGTCGCCGTCACCACCGGCACCGACAACACCGCCCCCGGCGTCTCGACGACATCGACCACGGTCGTCGACATGCCGGTCGAGGATGTCGCGCTGCCGGGCGGCAAGACCGTCAAGCTTGCGCCGAACACCCTCAACTACGACCTTCAGCGCTACCTCATCTCGAACGAGGCGGCGCCGCGCACCTTCACCTTCGAGAAGCTCAACTTCGACACCGGCTCGGCGGCGATCCGCCCTGAGGACCAGTCGACGGTCGACAACCTCGCGCAGATCCTGACGGCCTATCCCAAGGCCGCCGTGACGATCACCGGCTATACCGACGCGCGCGGCACGGCGCCGGCCAACACCGAACTCGGCGCGCAGCGGGCGCAGGCGGTTGCCGCCGCGCTGACCGCCAAGGGCGTCGATCAGGGCCGCATCAAGACGGTGACGGGCGGCGAGAGCAACCCGGCCGACAGCAATGCGACGGCGAACGGTCAGTTCGAGAACCGCCGCACCGAGCTGACGGTGACCGCCAAGTAAGGGCGCGCCGGAGCGAAGGCCGGGTGGACCCGGCCTTCGCTCCGCTAGCTATACGCTTTGCTGGACGCCGCCGATGTGTCCAAAATCCCGTCGATCGCCGCGTAGACCTCGTCCATCGAGGCCATGCCATCGGTGCGGCTGACGAGGCCGCGCGCTTCGTAGTGCGGCAGGATGGGCGCGGTCTTGGCGCGGTATTCGGCCATTCGGGTGCGAACGGTTTCGGCGTTGTCGTCGGGGCGGCGCTTGAACTCGTTGTGGCCGCAGACGTCGCAACGCCCTGGGACCTTGGGCAGCTTGAAGGTGTCGTGATAGCCCTCGCCGCAATTGCCGCACGAAAAGCGGCCGGTGATGCGCTCGACCAGCGCATCCTCGTCGACCTCGAGCTCGATGACGTGATCAAGCTTCTCGCCGCGCTCGGCGAGCAGATGGTCGAGCGCCTCGGCCTGCGCCTGAGTGCGCGGGAAGCCGTCGAAGATCGCGCCGTGCTGGACGTCGGGCTGGTCGAGACGCTCGTTGATGATCGCGACCATGATGTCGTCGGAAACGAGCTCGCCGGCGGCGACGACCGACTTGGCCTTGAGGCCGATCGCCGTCTCCGCCTTGATCGCGGCGCGGAGCATGTCGCCGGTGGACAATTGCACCATGCCGCGCTCGCGCTGCAATCGCTGCGCCTGCGTCCCCTTGCCCGCTCCGGGTGGCCCGAGCAGGATGATGTTCAACGGCGCGCGCCCCGAAGCTTCGACTTCTTGATCAGGCCTTCATACTGGTGCGCCAGCAGATGGCTCTGGATCTGGCTCACCGTGTCCATCGTGACGTTCACGACGATCAGCAGCGAGGTGCCGCCGAAGTAGAAGGGCACCGCCAGCTTGGCGATCAGGAACTCGGGCAGCAGGCAGATGACGGTCAGGTAGGCGGCGCCGATCACCGTGATGCGCGTCAGCACATAATCGAGATAGTCCGCCGTCCGCTCGCCCGGACGGATGCCCGGGATGAAGCCGCCCTGGCGCTTGAGGTTATCGGACGTCTCCTTGGGGTCGAACACCACGGCGGTGTAGAAGAAGGAGAAGAAGATGATGCCGGCGGCGTAGAGCGCCATGTAGAGCGGCGCGCCGTGCTGGAGCGCGGTCGTCACGGTGATCAGCCAGTCGGGGCCGTTGGCGCCCTGTCCCGCGAACTGCGCGACGGTCAGCGGCATCAGCAGCAGCGACGAGGCGAAAATCGGCGCGATGACTCCGCTCGTGTTGAGCTTCAGCGGAAGGTGGCTCGAATCGCCCTGGAACATCCGGTTGCCGACCTGGCGCTTGGGATATTGGATCAGGATTCGTCGCTGCGCGCGCTCCATGAAACAGATGAAGTAGATGACCCCCGCGACGACCGCGAGGATCAGGATGAGGAAGATCGGCGAGATCGCGCCGGTGCGGCCCTGCTCGAACAGCCCGGCGATCGCCTGCGGCAGTCGCGCGACGATGCCCGCCATGATGATCAGCGAGATGCCGTTGCCGATGCCCCGGCTGGTGATCTGCTCGCCGAGCCACATCAGGAACATCGTGCCGCCGATCAGCGTGATCACGGTGGTGATGCGGAAGAACCAGCCCGGATCGATCACCGCGCCGACGCCCTGCGCCGCGCCCCAGCCCTCGAGTCCGACGGCGATGCCGTAGCCCTGGACCGCGGTGAGCAGCACGGTGCCCCAGCGGGTGTACTGGTTCATCTTCTTGCGCCCGCTCTCGCCCTCTTTCTTGAGGGCGGCGAGCTGCGGCGACAGCGACGTCATCAGCTGGATGATGATCGACGAGGTGATGTACGGCATGATGTTCAAGGCGACGATCGACATGCGCTGAAGCGCGCCGCCCGAGAACATGTTGACGAAGTCGAGCACGCCGCCCTGCGTACGGCTGAACAGCGACGCCAGCGCCGTCGGGTCGATGCCCGGCAGCGGCACGAAGGTGACGAGCCGGAAGACGATCAGCGCGCCGAGGGTGAACCACAGCCGCTTCTTGAGTTCGGTCGCCTTGCCGAACGACGAAAAATTGATGTTGGCGGCAAGTTGTTCGGCGGCCGATGCCATGAATTATCTCACCCGAGGTTTTGTTACGCCCTTAGATAGGCGGGCGGGGCCGGCGATGCCATGCCCCGCCTTAGCGTATTGCCGGCTCAGGCCTTCTTGGCGGCGCGCGCGGTGGCGCGGGCGGCCTTCTGCTCGTCCTTGCTGAGCGGCGCGGGCTTGGGCGCGGGCAGCTCGAGGCTGCCGCCGGCGGCTTCGAGAGCCGCCTTCGCAGCAGCGCTGGCGCCGGCGAGCTTGAGCTTCAGCGGCGTGGTCAGCACGCCCTTGCCGAGAAGGCGGACGCCCTCGCGCGCATGGGTGATGACGCCGGCCGCGACGAGCGCGTCGCCGTCGAGGACGCTGTCCGCGTTGATCTTGCCCGCATCGACCGCCGCCTGCAACGTGCCGAGGTTGACCTCGGCGTACTCGACGCGGAACGGATTGTTGAAGCCGCGCTTCGGCAGCCGCATGTGGAGCGGCATCTGGCCGCCTTCGA
>CAXTKD010000021.1:0-20719 GCA_964244885.1 uncultured Sphingomonadaceae bacterium
CAGGGCGAGCGCATCCGCGTGCTGACCGACGGCATCGGCTCGATCGACGTGTCGAACACCTCGGTGGACCACGCCGTGATCATCAACCCGCTGCTCGCCGACCGGGTCGAGGTGCTGCGCGGCCCGCAGGCGCTGCTCTACGGCTCGTCGGCGATCGGCGGCGTGGTCAACGTCATCGACAAGCGAATTCCGCGCAAGGTCCCCGACGAGGCGATCCATATCGATGCGCTGGCCAACTACGGCTCGGCGGCCGACGAGATCAGCGGCGCGGGATCGGTCGATGTTCCGGTCGGCACGATGGTCGTGCTCCACGCCGATGGCAGCTACCTCGACTCGGGCGATCTCCACATCGGCGGCCACGTCCTGTCACGCGACCTGCGCGCGCAGGCCGCGGCGTCGCCCGATGCCGACATCCGAGCGCTCGCCGACTTGAAGGGCACGCTTCCCAACACCGCGAGCAAGACCTGGCAGGCGGCGGTGGGGGCCGCGATCATCGGCGACAACGGCAGCAACCTCGGCGTCTCGCTGTCGCACTACGACAGCTTCTACGGCGTTCCGATCCGCTACTCGCTCGACCCGGCGGAGGAGGCCGAGGCGCCGCGTCTCGACGTCGTCCAGAACCGGCTCGACGTTCGCGCCGAGGTCAAGACCGGCGGCGGCCTGCTCGACACCATCCGCTTTCGCGGCGGCTACGCTCACTATCGCCATTTCGAGCTCGAAGAGGACGGCTCGGTTGGCACGGCGTTCTACAACGACGGCTATGAAGGCCGGCTCGAGCTGGTGCAGGCGCAGCGCGGCGGGTGGCACGGAGTCGTTGGCGCGCAGGGCTTCCTGCGCGACTTCAATGTCGAGGGCGACGAGGCCTTCCTGCCGAAGAACGAAACGCAGCAATACGGCGTCTTCACGCTGCAGGATTTCGAGCTCGGGCGGCTCAACGCGGAGGTCGGGGCGCGCTACGAATATTCGAAGCTGACGGCGACGACCGACGCGGGCGACCTTCGCTTCTTCTCGGGCAGCCGCAGCTTCGATGCGCTCTCCGCCTCGGCCGGCGCGACCTATGCGCTGTCCGACGACTGGCGCCTCGGCGTCAATCTCTCGCGCACCGTCCGCGCGCCGTCGGGCGAGGAACTGTTCGCCAACGGCGGCCATGCCGGGACCGAGGCCTACGAGCTCGGCAACCCCGATTTCGCCAAGGAGAAGTCGTGGGGCGCCGAGGCCGTGCTGCGCGGCAAGGGACCGGGCTATACGTTCGAGGCGTCGGCCTTTCACAACTGGATTTCCAACTACATCTACGAGGTGCAGACCGCGCAGGCGGTCTGCGAGGCCGCCGCCGCTCCGAGCGGCCGGACGGTCGACCTGCCGTGCTTCCAGTCGCTGCAGGCGAAGGCGCGCTATTACGGCGTCGAGGCGGAGGGCACGCTGACGCTGGCGCGGCTGGGCGGCGTCACGCTCGTCGCCGACGCGCTCGGCGACTATGTTCACGCCCAGGTCGTCGGCAGCGGCCCCGCTCCGCGCATCCCGGCGCTCCGGCTGCTAGGTGGGCTGGAGGCGCAGAGCGAGCCGGTCGACAGCCGCGTCGAGGTAGAATGGGTCGACAGCCAGCACCGCGTCACCGGCTTCGAGACGCCGACGAGCGGCTATTCGCTGGTCAACGCCTCGCTGGCGTTCCGGCCGTGGGGCAGGGACGGCGTCGCGAGCTTCGTGCTGTCGGCGAACAACATCTTCGATGTCACCGCGCGCCGCCACGCCTCCTTCCTCGCCGACTATGCGCCGCTCCCCGGCCGCGACTTCCGGATCAGCGCGCGGATGACCTTCTGACGCGGTTGCGCGGCGTCGAGGCGCGCGTGTAGGACAGTGCCGTATACGATTGGGAAGGCCCCATCCGATGCGTCATCTCCTGTTGCTTGCGCTGCTCGGTTTCGCTCTCCCAGCCGTCGCGCAGGAGAAGCCCGACGCCGAAATGCCGACGCAGACGGCCGAGAAGCACAAGGACGCGACGAGCGCCGAGGCCGAGCGCGGCTGGGCGCGCGCGCCGGTCGAGGAGCAGACCGTCGCCACCAAGCACAGCATCGTGCTGCCCAGCGGCAAGATGGACTATACCGCGACCGCCGGCACGCTCACCATCCGGAGCGACGACGGCAAGCCGACCGCGAGCTATTTCTACACCGCCTACACCGCCGCGGGCTCGACCCCCGGAACGCGCCGCCCGGTCACCTTCTTCTACAACGGCGGCCCCGGCTCGGCGACGGTCTGGCTCCACATGGGCTCCTTCGCTCCCGTCCGAGTGCGCACCGGCAACCCGGAGATCATCCGCCCGGCGCCCTTCGGCTTCGGCCCCAACGCCGACACGCTGCTCGACAAGTCGGACCTCGTGTTCATCGACATGATCGGCGCGGGCTATTCGCGCGCCGTCGGCGAGGCGAAGAACAAGGACTTCTGGGGCGTCGACCAGGACGTCGACGGCTTCGCCCGCGTGATCATCCGCTACCTCACCAAGAACGGCCGCTGGAACAGCCCGAAGTTCCTGTTCGGCGAGAGCTACGGCACGCTCCGCTCCGGCGCGCTCGCCTATCAGCTGCAGGACCGGGGCGTGGCGCTCAACGGCGTCGTGCTGCTGTCGTCGATCCTCAACTACGGCGTCCGCCAGCCGGGCTACGACCAGATCTACCTGACCTATTTGCCGAGCTTCGCCGCCACCGCCTGGTATCACAACCGCCTGCAGAACCGCCCGCCCGCGCTCGCGCCGTTCCTCGCCGAGGTCCGCGCCTTCGCGGTCGGCCCCTATGCCTCGGCGCTGTCCAAGGGCCAGAACATCCCGGACGCCGAGCGCGATTCGATCGCGCAGAAGCTGTCCGAATATACCGGGCTCTCCGTGAACTTCATCAAGCTCGCCAACCTTCGCGTCGACCTCTCGCGCTTCCAGAAGGAGCTGCTGCGCGACCGCCGGCTGACCGTCGGCCGCCTCGATTCGCGCTACACCGGCATCGACGCCGACGCGGCGGGGGAGGGGCCGGAGTATGACGTCTCAAGCATCGCCGCGACCGGCGCCTTCGTCGGCCTGTTCAACGACTATATCGCGCACGACCTCGGCTATCGCACCGACATGCCCTACACGCTGAGCGCCTCGGGCGGCCCGGGCTTCGACTGGGACTGGCGCCACCGCGCCCCCGGCCAGCGCGGCGGGCGCGGCCAGACGACGCCCAACACCGCGATGGACCTCGCCGCCGCGATGCGCCTCAACCCCTATATGAAGGTGCTGTCGCTGAACGGCTATTACGACATGGCGACGCCGTTCTTCGGCACCGAGTTCGATGTCTCCCACATGATGCTGGAGCCGTCGCAGCGCGGGAACGTCAGCTTCAAATATTACGAGTCCGGCCACATGGCTTATCTCAACCCCGCCGTGCTGCACGAGATGCACACCGATCTCGCCCGCTATTACGACGACGCGGTCGGCGCGGCGGTCAGCGGCAAGCCGGGCCAGAAGGCGACGCTTTCGGGCACGACACCGACCAACTAAAACACAAACCTCCGTTCGTGGTGAGCCTGTCGAACCACATGGCTTGCTCCGACTGCCGAGCGACTACGTCCTTCGACAAGCTCAGGACGAACGGATAGGTGGATTCGATGCCCGATCTCGCCATCGTCTACGAGCACCCCCTGTGGTTCGAGCCGCTGTTCGCGGCGCTCGATCGCCGGGGGGTCGCCTATTCCAAGGTCGGCCTCGACGACCACATCTTCGATCCCGCCGAGAGCCCGCCGCCCGCGCCGCTGATCCTCAGCCGCGTCGCGATGTCGTCCTTCCTGCGCGGTGCGGAGCACCCGATCTTCTACGCCCAGTCGCTGTTCGCGCATTGGGAGCGGCAAGCCCGCGTCCTCAACGGCACCAAGGCGCTGGAGGTCGACGCCTCGAAGGCGCGCCAGCTCTCGCTGATCCATGCGCTCGGCCTTGATGCTCCCGCCACCCGCGCGGCGCACCGCGCCACCGATCTCGTCAAGGCGTCGGAAGGCCTGCGTTTCCCGATCGTCGTCAAGGCCGACATCGGCGGAGCGGGCGCGGGCATCGTCCGCTACGACAGCGTCGCGGACCTCGCCGCCGCGGTCGCCGCCGGAACCACGCCGATGGGCGTCAACAACGTCGTCCTCGTCCAGGAATATGCGCCCCGCCGCGGCGACAAGGTTACGCGGGTCGAGACGCTCAATGGGAAATTCCTGTACGCCATCGACATCGAAAGCGCCGGCGACACCTTCGACCTCTGCCCCGCCGACGCCTGCGCCAACGGCCGCCCTCCGGTACGGTTTATTAAGGCCGACCTATCTCCCGAGTTGATCCTCGCCTCGGAGCGCATCGCGCAAGCCGCCGGCCTCGATCTCGGCGGCGTCGAGTTCCTGATCGACGACCGCGATGGCGTGGCCCGCTTCTACGACATCAACGCGCTCTCCAACTTCGTCGCCAATCCGCTCGACGTCCTCGGCTGGGATCCGCACGAGCAGTTGGTCGATTATCTCCAAGGCCTGATCGCATGAGGTACGGCTTCTGGATGCCCGTCTTCGGCGGCTGGCTGCGCAACGTCCCCGACGAGGGCATGGAAGCGACCTGGGACTATGTCCGCACCCTCACCCAGCGCGCCGAGGCGACCGGCTGGGATATGTCGCTGATCGCCGAGCTGAACTTGAACGACATTAAGGGCATCGAAGCCCCCGCGCTCGACGCCTGGTCCACCGCCGCCGCCCTCGCCGCGGTGACGGACAGCCTCGAATTGATGGTCGCCGTCCGCCCCAATTTCCACCAGCCCGCGCTGTTCGCCAAGCAGGCCGCCAACATCGACCGCATCTCGAACGGCCGCCTGTCGCTGAACGTCGTCTCCTCCTGGTGGGCCGACGAGGCGCGGCAATACGGCCTGCAGTTCGACCAGCACGACGACCGCTACGCGCGGACAGCGGAATGGCTGAGCGTCGTGGAAGGCCTGTGGAGCGAGGAGCGCTTCAGCTTCTCCGGCCAGTTCTACCAGACCGAAGACGCGATCTGCTCGCCCAAGCCCGCCACCAAGCCCGTCGTCTACGCCGGCGGCGAGAGCGAAGCCGCCAAGACGATGATCGCCACCCTCTGCGACGCCTATGTCATGCACGGCGACCCGGCGTCGGCCGTCGCGCCGAAGATCACCGACATGGCCGAGCGGCGAAGCCGGTCGGGCAAGCGCCCCATGACCTACGGCATGGCCGCCTACGCCATCGTCCGCGACAGCGAGGCTGAGGCGAAGCGCGAGCTGGCGCGGATCACCGAGGTCAGCGAGCTCCCCGCGGGCTACGCCAATTTCGACCAGTGGCTTTCAGGCACCCAGCTTGAGCGCGAGTTCAAGATCCAGGAATATTCGGTTTCGAACCGAGGCCTCCGACCCAACCTCGTCGGCACCCCCGAGCAATTGGCCGAGCGCATCGAGGAATACGAAGCCGCCGGCCTCGGCCTCCTCCTCCTCCAGATGAGCCCGCAGGCCGAGGAGATGGACCGCTTCGCGGCGCAGGTGATTGGCCCGGCGAAGGCGCGGGCGGCAAAGGCCCCACCCCCACCCCTCCCCTGAAGGAGAGGGGCTTTTGCACCGTGCTGACCGAAGCCCCTCTCCTTCAGGGGAGGGGTTGGGGTGGGGAGCAGCGCTGGGCGCTAAGCCGCCCTTGTCTTCGCGATATAATCGTCGATCACCGTCGCCAGCACGGTCAGCGGGACGCCGCCGGTCTGCACCACCGCGTCGTCGAAGTCCCGCACGTCGAACTTCGGTCCGAGCGCCGCCCGCGCCTTTTCGCGCAGCCGGACGACCTCGGTGTGGCCGACCTTGTAGCCGCAGGCCTGCCCCGGCGAGGCGCAATAGCGGTCGACCTCGCTGGTCACCGCCGCCACCGAGCGGCCGGTGGTGCTCCGCATGTAATCCACCGCCTTCTCGCGGCTCCACCTCTTCGAGTGCAGCCCGGTGTCGGTGACGAGCCGCGAGGCGCGGAAGCGCAGCGCTTGGTACATGCCGATCTGGCCGAAGGGATCGTCCTTGTAGAAGCCGAGCTCGTCGACCAGCTGCTCCGAATAGAGCGCCCAGCCTTCGACGAAGGCGTTGAAGCCCATCAGCGAGGTGATCAGCGGCACCTCGCTCCGATGCTCGGCGATATAGGCGAACTGCCAGCTATGCCCCGGAAGCCCCTCGTGCGCCGACAGCGACGGAATGGTGTATTTCGGCCAGTTCGCGGTGTCCTTCAGGTTGATGTAATAGATCGCCGGCCGCGAGCCATCGAGCGACGCGGGGTTCATGTAGCCGAGCGCGGCGCCCGACTCGATGTCGGCCGGCACCCGCTTGACCTGAACGTTGGCGTTCATCTTCATCTTCGAGACGCGCGGCAGGAAGCTTCTGAGCTCGTCCATCTTGCCCGAGACGTAGGCGACCGCCTCCGCCTTTCCGGCGTCGGTGTTGGCGAACAGCTGCCTCGGGTCCTTGGTCAGCGCCGCCAGCCGGTCGCCGACCGAGCCCTGCGTCATGCCCTGGGCCTTGAACACCGCGTCCATCCGAGCGTCGAGCTCGGCTCCCTGCTCCAGGCCCATCCGGTGGATCTCGTCCGGCGTCATGTTGGTGCTCGTCGCATATTGCAGCAGCCAGGCGTAATAGGCGTCGCCCTGCGGCAGCTTCCACGCGCCCGCGTCGTGAGTCGCACGGCCACGGATCGTGGTCATCGCCGCGATCTGGCGGTCGAGCGCCGGGTAGACCTGGCCGCCGACGATCTTCGCCGCGCGGCCGGCCCAGTCGCCGGCGATTCCCTTGGCCTTCGCCTTGTCGGCGAGCGTCGTCACCATCCGGGCGCTCGCCGCCGGAACCGCGCGCAGGCCCTTCAGCTGGCCGAGCGCGGTGTCGAGCACGAAATCCGGCGCGATCACGCCCATCGCCGCGTCATGCCGGGCCTGCGCGGTCTCCTGGTCGATCGCGGTCGCGAAGGCGGCGAGCCGCGACAGATAGGCCTCGGCGTCGCTTACGCTCTCCAGCTTGTGCGCGGTGTTCAGGAACTCGGGAATGCCCTGGTACGAACCATCCTGCTGGCTGACCACATAGGGGTTGCCGCCGCCGAGCGAGCCGACTCCGCCATAAGCGAACTGCGTTCCGCGCTGGCCGTTGGCGAGGCAATAGGCGAGCGAATCGTAGAGCACGCGGTCGTGGCCGCCGAGCGCGCCCCGGTTCACCCCCGCCAGCATCTTCTGGTAGCGCGCGATGTCGCCGGGCGTCCTGGCGCGCGCCGCCGCCGACCGGTCGCCGAGCTTCGACCGCGCCCACGCATTCTTGCCGGTGTCGAGCCCCAAATAGCTGAGCGTCTCGGGCGAGTCCGAGAGGATGTCGTTGGCGATGGCGTCGAGCACGCCGTGGAGCTTGGGGTCGATCGCCGCCACCGCGGGCCAGGCGAGGCCGGCGAGGCCGAGGGCGGCGGTGTTGAGCATGAAGTCGCGGCGATTGCTGAGCATCGAATATCCCCGGAATGTGATGGGGAAACCCTATGCCGCGCCCCGCGGCCGGGCAAGGCGCGGCTAGCCGCCGGCGCGCAAATCCTCAGGGCTCACGCCGAGCGCCTTGGCGATCAGCGCGGCGCGCGGCGGGGTCAGCTCGCGCTGGCCGATCTCGAGCTTGGATAAGGTCGAGCCATTGAGCCGCGCGCCTGTGTCCGGCGCTTCGAGCCGCGCCGCCAGCTGGTCGAGCGTCAGCCCCCGCTCGCGCCGTATCGTCCGTATCCTGTTCGCTGCCATCGGTCCCCTTCCCGGCGTCGAAGAACGCCGAAGCTACGAGGCGGGGAGGCGGACGGATGCAACGTGGTTAAGAATTCACGAATTCAGCGCGCGAGGCCGATCGCTTTCAAGCGCTCGTCGAGGAATTCGCCGGCGGTGATCGGCGGGAATTGCGCGCCGTCGCCGACGCACGACGGCAGCACCGCGAGCGAGGTGTCGAGCGTCGGGTGCATGAAGAAGGGCATCGAATAGCGGCTGACGTTGGGGCCGTCCGGGTTGACCACGCGGTGCGTCGTCGCCGGGATGACGCCGTTGGTGAGCCGCGCCAGCATGTCGCCCGAATCGACGATCAGGTTCCTGGCCTCTGTCTCGACCGGCAGCCATTTGCCGTCGCGGTCGAGCAATTGCAGCCCCGCGCCGCGCGCCGCGACGAGGATGGTGAGGAAGTTGATGTCCTCATGCGCCGCCGACCGCGCCGCGCCCGGCTCGGCATCGCCCGGCACCGGCGGATAGTGGAGCAGGCGGAGCAGCGACGTGCCCTCGCGGACCAGCGGGTCGAAGTGATCAGCGGGCAGGCCGAGCCCCGGCGCCAGCGCCTGCAGGAGCAGCCGTCCGGTCTCGTCGAGCGCTTCAAACAGTTCGGTGAAGGTCTCGCGAAACGCCGCCAGCCCGTGCGGCCAGATGTTCGCCGGCGTGCCGCCCTCGCGGCCGATCTGCCAGAACTCTTTCAGGTCGGCGACATTGCTATCCTTGGCGTGCTCGGTCCCGAACGGCGTGTAGCCCCGCATGCCGCCCGCATCGGCCAGCTTGTCGGCCAATGGCCGGTCGAACAGTGCGACCGAAAGGTCGTAGGCGCGGTCGAGCAGGCCGACGGGGACGTTATGGTCCTTGAGGATGACGAAGCCGTAGTCTTTCAGGCCCTCGAACAGCGCCTGCTGGAACGCTGCGCGCCTGTCGCCCGGCGCTGTCACCCCACCCTGTCCCTCCCCATCGAAGGGGAGGGGACGCTCTTGCCGATCGCTCAGACTAGTCCCTCCCCCTTGATGGGGGAGGTCAGGTGGGGGTGAAACCGCGGGGGCGGTGCTCGGCCCCAAAAAATCCGCAAGGCTCAGCTCGGGAACGCGCCGGGTCATGCCGCCTCCTGCCGCAGCAACGCCAGCCGCGCCTCGACCTCGGCCCGGGTCGGCAGCGAGGGCTGCGCCCCGGCCCGCGTCGCGGCAAGGGCCCCGGCCGCGCAGGCGAACTCCAGCGCGGCCTGCGGCGGCTGCTCCTCCAGCAACGCCACCGTCAGCGCCGCGACGAAGGCGTCGCCCGCACCGGTGGTGTCGATCGCCGCGACCGGCGGCGGTGATGTCGTGGCGACCGCCTCGCCGCCCTTCAGCAGGCGCGCGCCGGAGGCGCCGTGCGTCACCGCGACCAGCCCGCGCGCCACGTCGAGCCGCTTGCCGTAGAACTCGGCCTCGCCCGCGTTGACGACAATCAGGTCCGCGCGCTCCAGCACCGACGCCGCGACCTCGGCCGCCGGCGCGAGATTGACGCAGACGAAGCCCGTGGCTTGGCCGACCGCCAGCGCCACGGTCTCGACCGGCAATTCCAGCTGGCAGATCAGCGCTCCCTCGCGAACCTTGCCGAGCCGATCCGGCGTCAACGTCGCATTGGCGCCAGGCGCCACGACGATCTGGTTCTCGCCGCTCGCCGCCACCGCGATCAGCGCGACTCCAGTCGGCTCATCCGGATCGACCGCGCAGCCGGAGAGGTCGACGCCCTCGGCGCGCAGCAGCTTCAGCGCCTCCACCGCATGCCCGTCGTCGCCGACGCGGGTCACCAGGGCCACGTCCGCGCCCAGCCGCCGCGCCGCCAATGCCTGGTTGGCGCCCTTGCCGCCCGGGTGCCGCGCCAGCGCCGCGCCAGTGACCGTCTCGCCGGGCGACGGCAAATGGTCGGCGCGCGCCACGAGGTCGAGGTTGACCGAGCCGAGGACGGTGATCCTCACGCCAGCCGCTCGGTCAGCAGCGCGAAAATCCGGTCGGCGTCGGCCGATACCGCCCAATGGTGGTTGCCCGGCTCGCGGAACTCGACTGCGGTGTGACCCAGCGTCAATGCGGAGCCGGTCTCGACCCGGATCGTGCACGGCTTGGTCTCGAACAGGCTGGGGTCGATCAGCCAGGCGATCGGGCAGGGGTCGTGCAGCGGCGCGCCGCCGTCGATCCCGACTTCACGCATCACGCCGTTGGAAAAGGTCATAAGGTCAGCCGCCGCCTTCGCGCGCTCGCCGGGCAGCGCCGCGATCGCCGCGACGCGCGGTTCAGTGCAGCGCACCTGGTGCGTCACGTCGAGTCCGAACATCACCACCTCGCACCCCGAGCGAAGCACGATCTCGGCGGCGTGCGGATCGGCGAAGACGTTGAATTCGGCCGATGCGGTGATGTTGCCCCCGGCGCTCCGCGCCCCGCCCATCGCCACGACCCGGACGACCGAGACGGCCAGGCGCGGCTCCTTCAGCATCGCCATCGCGATGTTGGTCATCGGCCCGGTCACGACCAGCGTAATTCGTTTCGGATCCGACATGATCAGATCGATGATCCGGTCGACGGCGTGAATAGCGCTTCGACCGTCTCGGTCGTCTGCCTTTGCGAGGGAAAGCGGCCCGAGGCCGGTCTCGCCATGGAAGCGTCCGGCGTCCACGGCCTCGCGAAGCATCGGCCCCGCGCACCCCTCGAACACCGCAACCTTGCTCTCCGCGAGATCGCGGATCGCCCGCGCGTTCCGCGCCGTCAGCGCCCCCGGCACATTGCCGCCGACCGTGGTGATCGCCACCACCTCAAGCTCGGGCGAGGCGAGCGCCAGCAGCAGCATCACCGCGTCGTCGACGCCAGGGTCGCAGTCGATAAGGATCGGGAGCGCCATCGCGATCGGTTCTAGGTCGGACGGGCCCGTTTCGCTAGGCGCCTCCGGGCCGTGGACCCTCTCGCCCGCCGATGGCGAAGGACCGCCGCCGCTTATGGTAGAAAATATTGTCGCAGCCTTGGACCCTTGATCTGGGTTAGCGCGTTCGCGCCCTTCAGACGTCTGAAGGGAGGTTTTCTTTTTCCCTTCTCCGGCACTCCCATTTCGGCCTTTCCCGGAATTCCCTCACATTGACAGCCTTCCACGCTTTCGCCAATCGCAGCTCCATGCTGCACCGCACCATCGCGTTCGCCGTTCTCGCCGCTTCGCTCGCGAGCTGCGCCAAGAAGCCCGAACAGGGCCCGCCGCCGACTCCTGAGGTCGGCTATGTCGTCGTGCGCGCCGAGTCGGTGCCGCTGACCACCGAGCTCGCGGGCCGCACCGCCGCCTTCGAAACCGCCGAGGTTCGCCCGCAGGTCGGCGGCATCGTCCAGGCGCGGCTGTTCACCGAGGGCGGGCTCGTCCGCGCCGGGCAGCCGCTCTACCAGATCGAGCCTTCGCTGTTTCGCGCCGCCGCCGACCAGGCGCGCGCCAATCTCGCCAGCGCCGAGGCGGCGCGCACCTCGGCGCAGGCGCTCGCCAACCGCTACAAGCCGCTCGCGTCGATGGAAGCGATCAGCAAGCAGGATTACACCAACGCCATCGCCAGCGCCGCGCAGGCGAGCGCCGCCGTCGCCCAGCAAGGCGCGGCGCTCCGCACGGCGCAGATCAATCTCGGCTACAGCCGAATCGTCGCGCCGATCAGCGGCCGGATCGGTCGTTCGATGGTCACCGCGGGAGCGCTGGTGACGCCGGGGCAGGCCGACCCGATCGCGACGATCCAGCGGCTCGATCCGATCTACGTCGACATCCAGCAATCGGCGGCCGAGCTGCTGACGCTGCGCCGCGCGATCTCGGCCGGCGGAGTCACCCGCGCCAGCGCCGACGTCCGGCTCCGGCTCGAGGACGGCAGCGACTACCCGCTGCCCGGCCGCCTGCAGTTCGCCGAGGCGACCGTCGACCAGACCACCGGCTCGGTGACCCTGCGCGCCCGCTTTCCCAATCCCGACGGCCTGCTGCTTCCCGGCATGTACGTCCGCGCGACGGTCAGCGAGGGCGAGCGGCCGAGCGCCATCCTCGCCCCCCAGCCGGGCGTCGCGCGCGATCCGAAAGGCGGCGCCACCGCGCTCGTCGTCGGCACGGGCGGCAAGGCGGAGCTTCGCGAGCTGACCATCGACCGCGCGATCGGCGACAAGTGGCTGGTGCTGAAGGGCCTCAGGCCGGGCGACAGGCTGATCACCGAAGGCACCGCCAAGGTGAAGCCCGGCGGCGTGGTCAAGCCGGTTCCGGCTGGCTCGCCCCGTAGCGCGCCGCCGCCCCAGGGAGGCAGCGGAGGCAGCCCGGCGAAGGGGCGCTAGACGCCATGATTTCACGCTTCTTCGTCGGCCGGCCGATCTTCGCGTGGGTGATCGCGATCGTCATCATGCTGGGCGGCATCGGTGCGATCCTGAGCCTGCCGATCGCGCAATATCCCGACGTCGCGCCGCCCTCGATCAACATCCGCGCCAGCTATCCCGGCGCCTCGGCGCAGACGCTCGAGTCGAGCGTCACGCAGGTGATCGAGCAGCAGCTGACCGGACTCGACGGCCTGATCTACTTCTCGTCGTCGTCCAGCTCGGCGGGCAGCGTCACCATCACCGCGACCTTCGACAAGGGCATCGACCCCGACATCGCGCAGGTCCAGGTGCAGAACAAGGTGCAGCAGGCGCTGCCGCGGCTGCCGACCCAGGTCCAGCAGCAGGGCGTCACGGTCACCAAGTCAAACAGCGACTTCCTGCTGATCGTCAGCGTCTACGACGAGACCGACCGGGTCACCAACACCGACATCTCCGACTTCCTGGTTTCCACCCTCCAGGAGCCGCTCGGCCGCATTCCGGGCGTCGGCGACACCAGCGTGTTCGGCTCGCAATATGCGATGCGCATCTGGCTCGACCCGTTCAAGCTGTCCGGCCTCAGCCTTCAGCCGGGCGACGTGATCGCGGCGATACAGGCACAGAACACGCAGGTCGCGGCGGGCCAGATCGGCGCTCAGCCGTCGCTGCCGGGGCAGCAGCTGAACGCCACCGTCACCGCCAAGTCGCGGCTCCAGACGCCCGAGCAGTTCCGCAAGATCATCGTCAAGACCCAGCCCGACGGGTCGCAGGTGCGACTGTCGGATGTGGCGCGGGTCGAGCTGGGCAACGAGAGCTATGGCGTCGTCAGCCGCTACAACCGCCATCCGGCCGCCGGCATCCCGGTCCAGCTCGCGCCCGGCGCCGACGCGCTCAAGACCGCCGAGCTGGTCAAGCAGAAGGTCGCCGAGCTGGCGCCGGGCTTCCCCCACGGCTTCAAGGTCGCCTATCCGCGCGACAGCACCGACTTCATCAAGCTGTCGATCGAGGAGGTGGTGAAGACCCTCGCGGAGGCGGTGGCGCTGGTCGTCCTCGTGATGTTCGTCTTCCTGCAGAACTGCCGCGCGACGCTCATTCCGGCGATCGCCGTGCCGGTCGTGCTGCTCGGCACCTTCGGGGTGCTGGCGCTGTTCGGCTTCAGCATCAACACGCTAACGCTGTTCGGCCTCGTCCTGTCGATCGGCCTGCTCGTCGACGACGCGATCGTCGTCGTCGAGAACGTCGAGCGGCTGATGGAGGAGGAAGGGCTCGACCCCCGCGCCGCGACGCTCAAGTCGATGGAGGAGATCACCGGCGCGCTGATCGGCATCGCGCTGGTGCTGGCGACCGTTTTCCTGCCGATGGCCTTCTTCGGCGGCTCGACCGGCGTGATCTACCGCCAGTTCTCGCTCACCATCGTGTCGTCGATGATTCTGTCGGTCATCGTCGCGCTGGTGCTGACGCCGGCGCTGACCGCGACGCTTCTCCGCAAGCCCGACCACGACGAGGGCCATGGCAACGGGCTGTGGGCGCGCTTCACGCGCTGGTTCAACGACCGCTTCCAGCGCCTTCGCGACAGCTACGACCGCGGCGTCGACCGGACGTTCGCGCTCCGCTGGCCGTTCCTGATCGCCTACGCCGTCATCATCGGCCTCGTCGTTCTGGCCTTCGTCCGCCTGCCGACGAGCTTCCTTCCGGTCGAGGACCAGGGCTCGGCGATCGTCCAGTACACGCTGCCGGCGGGCGCGACGCAGAGCCGGACGCTGACGGTGGCGCGCGATGTCGAGGACTATTTCCTCGGCAAGGAAAGCGCCAATCTGGAAGGCATGTTCGCGGTCGCCGGCTTCCAGTTCGGCGGCGCGGCGCAGAACGCCGGCATCGCCTTCCTGATCATGAAGCCGTGGGACGAGCGCAAGGGCAAGGAGAACGGCGTCCAGGCGATCACCGACCGCGCCAACCAGACGCTGGGCGGCGTCCGCGACGCGCAATTCTTCGCGCTGACCCCGCCGTCGATCCAGGGCCTCGGGCAAAGCAACGGCTTCACGCTGGAGCTGCTCAACACCGGCGGCCTCAGCCGCGAGGATTTCAAGGCGCGGCGCGACAAGCTGCTCGGCCTGGCCGCCAAGGACCCGGCGCTCGCCGGCGTTCGCCCGAGCGCGCTTGAGGACACGCCGCAGCTGGCGATCGACGTCGACGATGCCGCGGCGGGCGCGCTTGGCCTGGCTCAAGCCGACGTCAACCAGACGATCAGCGCCGCCTGGGGCGGCGTCTACGTCAACGACTTCGTCGACCGCGGCCGCGTCAAGCGCGTGTTCGTCCAGGGCGACGCGCCCTATCGCTCGGTTCCGGAGGACCTGACGAAGTGGAAGGTGCGCTCCTCCACGGGCGCGATGGCGCCGTTCTCGGCCTTCTCGACAACTCGCTGGTCGATGGCGCCGAGCGCGCTGGAGCGCTTCAACGGATCGCCGTCCTTCGAGCTCCAGGGGCAGGCGGGACCGGGTTACAGCTCGGGCGCGGCGATGGACCGGATGACCGAGCTCGTCGAGCAGCTGGGGGCCGGCGTGAGCGTCGACTGGAGCGGCCTGTCGTACCAGGAGCGAATCTCGAGCGGGCAGGCGCCGCGCCTCTACGCCATTTCGCTGCTCGTCGTGTTCCTGATGCTGGCGGCGCTGTACGAAAGCTGGTCGGTGCCGACGGCGGTGCTGCTCGTCGTGCCTCTCGGCGTCATCGGAGCGGTCGCCGGCGTCGCGCTGCGCGGGCTTGAGAACGACATCTATTTCCAGGTGGGCCTGCTGACCACCATGGGCCTCGCCGCGAAGAACGCCATCCTGATCGTCGAGTTCGCCGAGTTCGCGGTTCGCGACGGCAAGAGCGCGATGGAGGCGGCGAAGGAAGCGGCGCGTCTTCGTCTGCGCCCCATCCTGATGACCAGCCTCGCCTTCATGTTCGGCGTGCTGCCGCTGGTCCTCGCGACCGGCGCGGGGGCGCAGAGCCGCCTCGCGATCGGCACGGCGGTGTTCGGCGGCATGCTGACCGCGACGGTGCTGGCGATCTTCTACGTGCCGCTGTTCTACGTGCTGGTGCGCGGCTGGTCCCTCAAGCGCAAGCCCGCCGCCGCGGCGCCGGAGGCCGCCTGATGCGCGGCCGGAGCCTGATCGCGCTGGCGCTGCTCTCGGGCTGCAGCCTTGAGCCGCACTATATCCGCCCGGCCGCCCCGGTGCCGCCGGCGCTTCCCTCGGGCGGCGCGGCGACCGCGGGCGCGACGCTGTCGCGCGCCGACATCTTCCGCGATCCCGCGCTGCGATCGATCATAGCGCAAGCGCTCGCCAACAGCCGCGACCTGCGAATCGCGCTCGCCAACCTGGAATCGGCGCGCGCGCAATACCGCATCCAGCGCGCCGGGCAGCTTCCCGAGATCGGCGTCGACGCGGGCGTCACGCGCTCGCGCAGCAGCGACACATCGGGCGTGTCGACCGGCACTGGCACCGGCACCGGCACTGGCGGCACCGGAACCGTCGTTCCCACCGGCAGCCGCAACCGCACGATCTACACCGCCGGAATCGGCCTCGCCTCGTTCGAACTCGACTTGTTCGGCCGGCTTCACAGCCTGTCGCGAGCCGCCTTCGACGAGTATCTCGCGACCGCCGCCGGGGCGCGGGCGGCGCGGCTGTCGCTGGTTGGCGGCGTCGCCAACGCTTATTACCAGCTGGCGGCCGATCGCAGCGCGCTCGCCGTCGCGGCGCGGACCGCCGCGAGCGCCGAACGTTCGGTCAAGCTCACCGACCAGCGCCGTGCCGGCGGCGTCGCGCCGCGAAGCGACGTCGACCAGGCGCGGACGGTGCTGGAGACCGCGCGCGCCGACCTCGCCAATTACACGACGCTGGTGGCGCAGGACCGCAACGCGCTGGAGCTGCTGGTCGGCGCGCCGGTCGCCGATTCGATGCTGCCGGCGTCGATCGAGGCGGTCGATGGCCTGCTCGGCGATGCGCCCGCCGGCCTCGACTCGGCGGTGCTGCTGCGCCGGCCCGATGTCGTCCAGGCCGAGCTTCAGCTGAAGGCCGCCTACGCCCGCATCGGCGCGGCGCGCGCGGCCTTCTTCCCGACGATCAGCCTGACCGGCACGCTCGGTTTCGCCAGCACCGCGCTGTCGTCGCTGTTCACCGGCGGCGCGTTCCAGTGGAGCGCGGGCCCCGGCCTCTCGCTTCCGATCTTCGACCGCGGCCGGCGGAGCGGCGATCTCGCCTACGCCCGCGCGCAGCAGACGCTGACGCTCGCGCAGTACGAACGCGCCATCCAGACCGCCTTCCGCGAGACCGCCGACGCGCTGGCGCGCCGCGCCACCATCGACGAGCAGGTTCGGGCGGTGCAGGCCAACGAAGCTGCGGCGGCCGATAACTTCCGCCTGTCCGACGCGCGCTACCGCGAGGGCATCGACAATTTCCTCGTCAGCCTCGACGCACAGCGCACGCTCTACGCCGCGCAACAGCGCCTCGCCGCCGCGCGGCTGACCCGCGCCGCTGCCCGCGTCGCGCTCTATCAGGCGCTCGGCGGCGACGAGCTGACCGGGCCAGATATCTCCGCCTTGCCTTGAAGCCCGCGCGGTTGGAGAAGGCCGCCATGAGCACGCTTCATATCGACGGCGCGTGGCGCGGCGGCGCCGGCCCGGCCTTCGCATCGACCGACCCCGCGACCGGCGACACCGTCTGGCAAGGCGCTTCCGCCAGCGCCGCCGATTGCGAGGCGGCAATCGCCGCCGCGCGTAGAGCCTTTGTCTTCTGGTCGATCACCCCGCTTGAAGACCGCATCGCCGCCGTCCGCCGCTTCAAGGCGCGCCTTGAAGCGAGCGCCGACAGCTTCGCCCGCGACATCTCGCGCGAAACCGGCAAGCCGCTGTGGGAAACCCGGGCCGAGCTTGGCTCGATGATCGCCAAGGTCGACATCTCGATCGCCGCGCAGGCCGAGCGCGCCGGCCGGCGCGAGAGCGCCGCCGCCTTCGGCCGCGCCGTGCTCCGCCACCGCCCGCACGGCGTCATGGCGGTGCTCGGGCCGTACAATTTCCCCGGCCACCTGCCGAACGGCCACATCGTCCCGGCGCTTCTCGCCGGCGACACGGTGGTGTTCAAGCCGTCCGAGGAAACCCCGCTCGCCGGCGAGCATATGGCGCGCGCCTGGGCCGAGGCGGACCTGCCGCCCGGCGTGTTCAACCTGATCCAGGGCGGGCGCGACAGCGGCGCGGCGCTGCTCGCCGGCGACATCGACGGCCTGCTGTTCACCGGCTCGGCAGCCGCCGGCGCGCACTTCCGCCGCGCCTTCGTCGACCGGCCGGAGGTCATCCTGGCGCTCGAACTCGGCGGCAACAATCCGCTGATCGCCTGGGACGGCGACGCGCAAGCCATCGCCTCGATCGTCGTCCAGTCGGCGTTCATCACCACCGGCCAGCGCTGCTCCTGCGCGCGCCGGCTGATCGTGCCGGAAGGCTCGGCGGGCGATGCGATCGTCGCCGCGGTCGATGCGCTTGCGGCGCGCCTGACGATCGGCGCGTGGAACGACAGCGCCGAGCCGTTCATGGGTCCGCTCGTCTCCGCTGCCGCCGCCGAGCGCGCACGCGAGCAGGTGAGGGGCCTCGAAGCCAGGGGTGCCCGCGTCATCCGCGCCTTCGGCATGCTCGACGACCGCTCGTCGGCCTTCGTCACCCCCGCCATCCTCGACGTCACCGGCCTCGAGGTGCCGGACGAGGAGATCTTTGCGCCCGTCCTTCAGGTCCGCCGCGTCGCCGATTTCGACTCTGCCGTCACCGCCGCAAACTTCACCAAGTTCGGCCTCTCCGCCGGCCTGATCACCGGCGACGATGTGCTCTGGGCGCGCTACGTCGACCGCGCCCGCGCCGGCGTCCTCAACCGCAACCGGCCGACCACCGGCGCGGCGGGCGCCATGCCGTTCGGCGGCCTCGGCGCCTCGGGCAACCACCGCCCCAGCGCCTATTACGCCGCCGACTATTGCGCCTATCCGGTCGCGAGCTTCGAAGCCGATTCGGTGCTCGACCAGACGGGCGACATCCGGGGCCTTCGCCACATCGTCTCACCTTAACAAAGCCGCTCATCCCGAGCGACGTCGAGGGACGCACGGCCCCTCAATGCGTCCCTCGACTTCGCTCGGGATGAGCGGCTTTGGTGATGCAATTCGATCGGGGATTGCTCTACTGTCCGGGTAGGAAGCGGAGGCCATCTTGAGCGAGAGCGCGATCGTCGAACGCAGCGGCCTGCCGCCGACCCGCCGGGTGACGCTTCCCGCGCGGCCCGAGGCGCTCCGGCTGTCCGCCGACGACACCGCCGTCGTCGTCATCGACATGCAGAACGCCTATGCGTCGGAGGGCGGCTACGTCGACCTCGCGGGCTTCGACATTGCCGGCTCCGCGGGCGTCATCGGCAGGATCGCGCAGGTGCTGGAGACGGCGCGCGGCGCCGGCCTGCCGGTGATCTTCCTGCAGAACGGCTGGGACGCCGACTATGCCGAGGCGGGCGGCCCCGGCTCGCCCAACTGGCACAAGTCGAACGCGCTCAAGACGATGCGCGCCCGCCCCGAGCTGTCCGGGCAATTGCTGGCACGCGGCGGCTGGGATTATGAGCTGGTCGACGCCTTGACGCCGCAGCCCGGCGACATCCGCCTCCACAAGACGCGCTATTCCGCCTTCTTCAACTCGCAGCTCGACAGCGTGCTGCGCGCGCGCGGCATCCGGACGATCGTCTTCGTCGGCATCGCCAGCAACGTCTGCGTGGAATCGACGCTGCGCGACGGCTTCCACCTCGAATATTTCGGGGTGATGCTGGAGGACGCGACCCATCACCTCGGCCCCCAGGCGATGCAGGACGCGACGGTCTACAACGTCGAGAAATTCTTCGGCTGGGTGTCGACCGTCGCCGACTTCTGCGGCAGCTTCGGCCAGATCGAACAGGAAGGCTGACCATGCCCTTCGAAGCCATCAACCCGCCGCAGTTCCCGACTCCGATCGCGCCCTATTCGGCGGGCGCGAAGGCGGGAGACACCGTCTACGTCTCGGGCGTCCTGGCGCTCGGGGAGGGCGGCGCCGTCCTCCACGTCGGCGACGCGGCGGCGCAGACCCGGCATGTGCTGGAGGTCATCAAGACGACGCTGGAGGCCGCCGGCGCGACGCTGGCGGACGTCGCGATGAATCACATCTTCCTGAAGGACCTCGCCGACTACGCCGCCTTCAACGCGGTCTACGCCGAGTATTTTCAGGGCGCCAAGCCCGCGCGCTACTGCATCAGGTGCGATCTGGTGAAGCCCGATTGCCTCGTCGAGATCGCGAGCGTCGCGCACATTGGCTGAGGCGGCGGGCCTCTATTACGAAGATCACGGGCATGGCGACGGCCCCCCGCTCATCCTGTCGGCGGGCCTTGGCGGGTCGGCGGATTATTGGCGGCCCAACCTCAGGGCGCTGACCGAAGGCTATCGCGGCCCGAACCGCGTCATCCTCTACGATCATCGCGGTACGGGGCGCAGCGACCGGGCGCTGCCCGAGACCGTGACGGTCGAGGACATGGGCCGCGACATCCTCGGCCTGATGGACGCACTCGGCATCCCGAAGGCGACGATCGTGGGTCACGCGGCGGGCGGCGTCGCAGCTCTGGCGCTGGCGCTTGAGGCGCCGGAGCGGGTCGAGCGGCTGATCGTGGTCAACGGGTGGGCGAAGGCCGACCCGCACTTCCTCAATTGCTTCGCGATCCGCCGCGCGATGCTGCACGGTGCGGGGCCGGAGGCCTATGTTCGCGCGCAGCCGATCTTCCTTTATCCGGGGAGCTGGTTCCACGGGCGCACCCAGGCGCAGGACGATGCCGACGCCGAGGCCGCGCTGGCGCACTTCCCGGGTGTCGAGACGGTCGAAAAGCGGATCGCCGCGCTTGCCGCCTTCGACATCGCAGAGCGCCTCGGTGAGATCGACACGCCCGTGCTCGCCATTGCCGCCTACGACGACCTGCTGGTGCCTTGGGCCGCGACCAGGCGGCTTGTCCAAGGCCTGCCCCACGCCGCGCACGCCTTCATGCCCTATGGCGCGCACGCGCTGAACGTCACCGATCCCGACCGCTTCCACGAAATCGTTCTTCTATGGCTCGCCGGCGAGCCGATCACCGAGGAGTAGGCGTATGCAGGTCGGCGTGTTCGTCCCCATCAACAACAACGGCTGGCTGATCAGCGAGACCGCGCCGCAGTACATGCCGAGCTTCGATCTCAACAAGCAGATCGCGCAGAGCGCCGAGAAGCATGGGCTCGATTTCCTGCTGTCGATGATCAAGCTGCGCGGCTTCGGCGGCAAGACCGAGTTCTGGGAATATGGGCTGGAGAGCTTCACGCTGATGGCGGGCCTCGCTGCGGTCACCGAGCGAATCAAGATCTACGCCACCTGCCCGACGCTGGTCATCCCGCCGGCGTTCGCGGCGCGGATGTGCAACACCATCGATTCGATCAGCCACGGCCGCTTCGGCCTCAACCTCATCACCGGCTGGCAACGCCCCGAGTACAGCCAGATGGGCCTGTGGCCGGGCGACGAGCATTTCCGCAACCGCTACCAGATGCTCGACGAATACGCCCGCATCCTGCGCGA
>CAXTKD010000022.1:0-18922 GCA_964244885.1 uncultured Sphingomonadaceae bacterium
CGGCGGCCGCCGCTTCGCGCGCGCGACGCAGGAGAATGTCGGCAAGCCGTTCGCGATCATCCTCGACAACAAGTGGATCTCGGCGCCGCGGATCAACGAGCCGATCCTCGGCGGGTCGGGCGTGATCTCGGGAAACTACACGACGGAAAGCGCCAACGAGCTGGCGATCCTGCTGCGCTCGGGCAAGCTGCCGGTCGAGCTGAAGGTCGTCGAGGAGCGCACCGTCGGCCCCGATCTCGGCGCCGATTCGATCCGCGCCGGCACGCTCGCCTCGGTCGCGGCGACGCTCGTCGTCGCGATCTTCATGATCGTCACCTATGGCCGCTTCGGCCTCTATGCGGTCGGCGCGCTGATCCTCAACCTGCTGATGATCCTCGGCATCCTGTCGGTGACGGGCGCGACCCTGACGCTGCCGGGCATCGCCGGCCTGGTGCTGACCATCGGCGCCGCGGTCGACGCCAACGTGCTGGTCAACGAGCGCATCCGCGAGGAGCAGCGCAAGGGCAAGGGCGTCATCCAGGCGGTCGAGACCGGCTACAAGGAGGCGCAGCGCACGATCTTCGACGCCAACGTCACCAACCTGATCGCCGCCGTCATCATGATCGCCTTCGGCTCCGGCCCGATCAAGGGCTTCGCGGTCGTCCTGACCATCGGCATCCTGACCTCGGTGTTCACCGCGGTGACCTTCACGCGCATGATCGTCTCGCTCTGGCTCCGCCGGGCGCGGCCATCGGTGCTGCACATCTGATGGCGATGAAACCCTCTGACTCCGTTCGTGGTGAGCTTGTCGAACCACGTGGCACGCTCGGCCGAGCGACCACGTCCTTCGACAAGCTCAGGACGAACGGAGAGTGGGGGACGTGGCAGAAACATCGTGCGTCCCTCGACTTCGCTCGGGATGAGCGGCTCTCAAAGATTGGTGTGGCCTGATGCGTCTCCTGAAGATCGTCCCCGACAACACGAACATCGGCTTCGTCAAGCTGCGCTACATCGCGTTCGGCTTCACCATCCTGCTGACGCTCGCGTCGCTGGCGCTGCTGTTCACCCGCGGCCTCAACCTCGGCGTCGATTTCGTCGGCGGCCTTATGATCGAGGCGAAGTTCGAGCAGCCGGTTCACGTCGACACGCTGCGCGCCGAGGTCAACCGGCTGGGCGCGGGCGAGGCGGCGATGCAGCAGTTCGGCGGGCCGAACAACGTGCTCATCCGCCTGCCGCTGCCGCCGGGCGACGACGCCGCGGTGCAGACCGTGGTGAAGCGCGTGCAGGCGGGCATCAAGGCGACCCACCCGGACGTCAGCTATCGCCGCGTCGACACCGTCTCGGGCAAGGTCTCGGGCGAGTTGATCAGCGACGGCATCAAGGCGGTGCTGTTCGCGATCGCCGGCATCGCGATCTTCTCCTGGCTGCGCTTCGAATGGCATTTCGGCGTCTCGACGCTCGTCGCGCTGTTCCACGACGTGATCGTCACCCTCGGCTTCTTCGCGCTCACCCAGATCGAGTTCGATCTCTCGGTCATCGCGGCGATCCTGACGATCGTCGGCTATTCGCTCAACGACAAGATCGTCATCGACGACCGGATACGCGAGAACCTCAGGAAATACCGGCAGATGGAGATCGGATCGCTGATCGACCTGTCGGTCAACGAGACGCTGCCGCGCACCGTGATGACCTCGCTGACGATGATCCTGGCACTGGGCTCGATGCTCCTCCTCGGGCCGGCGGTGATCTTCGGCTTCACCGCCGCGATGCTGCTCGGCATCGTCGTCGGCACCTATTCGTCGATCTACGTGTCGTCGTCGCTGCTGATCGCGCTCGGCATCAACGCCGCGACGTTCAAGGCGCCGCCGGCCGGCGGCGCGTCCAAGGCGGAGCGGGTCGGGCGGTAGGCGCGCCCGTTCCGTTCCGGTTCATACCGGGCGCCGCAACGGTCGCGGCGATCCGCCGCCGCTTGGCGGGGCCAAGGCCTTCGGTTAGGACGTTCGCATGACATTCAAGCGTTACATCGCCCCCGCCGCGCTCGCGGCGATCCTCGCCTTCGGCGCCGCCGGATGCGCTCACAAGGGACCGAAGGGCGACCGGCCCTATATCGCCCGCGACGTCGAGACTCTGTACTCGGTCGCCAAGGAGCGGCTTGAGAAACGCGACTACAAGACCGCCGCCGCGATGTTCGACGAGGTCGAGCGCCAGCACCCCTATTCGGTATGGGCGCGCCGCGCGCAGCTGATGTCGTCGTTCAGCTATTACATGGGCCGCGACTATCAGGAGGGCATCCTGGCGGCGCAGCGCTTCCTGTCGCTCCACCCGGGCAACAAGGATGCGCCCTACGCTTATTATCTCGTCGCGATCAGCTATTACGAGCAGATCACCGACGTGCAGCGCGACCAGAAGATCACGCAGCAGGCGCTCGACGCGCTGAACGAGCTGGTGCGGCGCTACCCCAACACCAGCTACGCCGACGACGCGCGGCTGAAGATCGACCTCGCCCGCGACCACCTCGCCGGCAAGGAGATGGAGATCGGGCGGCTCTACCAGAACCAGGGCCAGCTGCTGGCGGCGGCGCTGCGCTTCCGTTCTGTCGTCGACGACTACGACACGACGAGCCATGCGCCCGAGGCGCTGGAGCGGCTGGTCGAGGTCTACCTGGCGCTCGGCATCCCGGAGGAAGCGCACAAGGCGGCGGCGGTGCTCGGCTACAACTACCCGGGCTCGAAATGGTACGACCGCGCCTACAAGCTGACCCAGCGCTACAAGGCCTGATGGCGGTTCGGCTCCGCACCCTCGCACCCACCTCCGTTCGTGGTGAGCCTGTCGAACCACGAGTCCGCTCCGACGACGGAGCGACTACGTCCTTCGACAAGCTCAGGACGAACGGAGAGAACTAGAGACCCAAGGTGCTCCGCGCCCTGATCATCCGCGACGTGGTGCTGATCGAGGCGCTCGATCTCGAATTCGCCGGCGGCCTCAGCGTGCTGACCGGCGAAACCGGGGCGGGAAAGTCCATCCTTCTCGACAGCCTCGGCCTCGCGATGGGCGCGCGCGCCGACGCCGGGCTGGTGCGGCGGGGCGCGGCGCAGGCGGCGGTGACGGCGGAATTCGACTTGCCAAGCGACCATCCGGTGCGCGCGCTGATCGAGGAGAACGGGCTCGACGCCGAGGGCGCGATCATCCTGCGGCGGCAGCTGAAGGCCGACGGCGGCAGCCGCGCCTTCGTCAACGACCAGCCGGTGTCCGCGACACTGCTCCGCGATGTCGGCGCTGCGCTCGTCGAGATTCACGGCCAGCACGACGACCGAGGGCTGTTGAACGCGCGCGGCCATCGCTCGCTTCTCGACGCCTTCGGCAAGGTCGACGGCGCACCGACCGCCAATGCCTGGGCCGCGTGGCGCGAGGCGGAGGCGGTGCTGACGGCGGCGCGCGCGGCGGTCGAGGAAAACGCCCGCGACCGCGAGTGGCTCGACCATGCGGTCGCCGAGCTGCGCGCGCTGGCGCCCGAGCCCGGCGAGGAGGCGGCGCTCGCCGAGGAGCGCGCGGCGATGCAGAAGGGCGCGCGGCTGGCCGACGAACTGGTCGCGGCGCGCGAGCTGGTCGAGGGCGGCGAGGGCGGGCTGGCGAAGCTGCGGCAGGCGGCGCGGCGGCTGGAACGGCTGGCGGGCGAGCACGACAGCCTCGCCGAGGCTCTGGCCGCGGTCGACCGCGCGGTGATCGAGGCGGGCGAGGCCGAGGACCGGCTGGCGGCGGCGGCCGAGGCGCTGGCCTTCGACCCGGCGCGGCTGGAGGACAGCGAGACCCGGCTGTTCGAGCTGCGCGCCGCGGGGCGCAAGCACCGCGTGGCGCCCGACGACCTCGCCGACCTGGCGGAGACGCTGGCGGCGCGGGCGGCGGCGATCGAGGCGGGCGAGGCCGAGCTTGGCGCGCTGGAGGCGCGGGTGCGAGTGTCGCGCGAGACCTATGGCCGCGAGGCGGGGCGGCTGGGCGTGGCGCGCGCGCAGGCGGCGGCGGCGCTCGACAAGGCGGTGGCGCGCGAGCTGGCGCCGCTCAAGCTCGACGCGGCGCGCTTCCGCACGGTGATCGACCCGCTGCCCGAGGGCGGATGGGGCGCCGGCGGCAAGGAGCGCGTCGAGTTCGAGATCGCGACCAACCCCGGCGCGCCGTTCGCGCCGCTCTTGAAAATCGCCTCGGGCGGCGAGCTCTCGCGCTTCATCCTGGCGCTGAAGGTCGCGCTCGCCGAGACGCGAACCGCGGGCACGATGATCTTCGACGAGATCGACCGAGGCGTCGGCGGCGCCGTCGCAAGCGCCATCGGCGAGCGGCTGGCCCGCCTATCCGGCGAAGCGCAGGTCCTGGTGGTCACCCACAGCCCGCAGGTCGCGGCGCGCGGGCACAGCCAGTGGCGCATCGCCAAGTCCTCGACCGGCGACGTGACGCGGACCGACGTGCGCGAGCTGGATGCGGATGAACGGCGTGAGGAGATCGCCCGGATGTTGTCCGGCGCCGAAGTCACCGACGAGGCGCGGGCGCAGGCAGATCGTCTCCTCGGCTAGAAAGCTCCCTCTCCCGCTCGCGGGAGAGGGTCGGGGTGAGGGGCGAAGCGCGTCAGCGAGAGCGGCGCCGGACTCAGCGGTTTTCCCTCGCCCCGCTCGCTGCCGCGAGTCGCCCTCTCCCGCAAGCGGGCGAGGGGTTGTGCCACTTTTCGCTGTCCTACAGCCTTGGCCAGCCGGTAAACTTCGGTGATCGCTCGTGGGAGTCCGAATGCGCAGGCCGAACCCCGTCTCCATGTTGTTAACTTCCGCCCCTTGTGCGGCCCGCCAAAACGACCGCTCACAAGCCCCCAACTTGTTAACTTCCGCGAGCCTTTTCAGTGGCTGAATTGACCGAATCACAGGCCGCCGCGCGCCTCGCCAAACTCGCCTCCGAGATCGCGCGGCACAACGCGCTGTACCACGGCGAGGACGCGCCCGAGCTTTCGGACGCGGACTACGACGCGCTCGTTCGCGAGAACGCGGCGCTTGAGGCGGCGTGGCCGGGTCTCGTGCGGGCCGACAGCCCGTCGCGGCTGGTGGGAAGCGCGCCGGCGGGGCATCTGGCGAAGGTGGCGCATGCCAAGCCGATGCTCAGCCTGGATAATGCGTTTTCGGCCGAGGAGGTCGCCGAGTTCGTGGCGCGGGTGCGGCGCTTCCTTTCGCTGCCGGAGGATGAGGAGGTCGGCCTGACCGCTGAGCCGAAGATCGACGGGCTGTCGTGTTCGCTGCGTTACGAACACGGGCGGCTGGTGCGGGCGCTGACGCGGGGCGACGGGACCACTGGCGAGGATGTCACCGCAAACGTCGCGCATGTCGGCGGCGTGCCGCAGGTGCTGAACGGGGACGCACCCGATGTTCTGGAGGTTCGCGGCGAAGTCTACATGACCAAGGTGGATTTCGTTGCGCTGAATGCGAGGATGGTCGCCGGGGCGAAGGAAGGCGTCGAGGCGCGGCAGTTCGCTAACCCACGCAACGCTGCGGCAGGCTCGCTCAGGCAGAAGGATCCGGCGGTCACTGCGGCGCGCCCGCTCAAGTTTCTGGCGCACGGGTGGGGCGAGATTTCGGAGCAGCGCGACACGGTTCAGTTCAAGGCCATGCAAACCATCAGCGCGCGAGGCTTTCCGGTCTCCGACATGCTGGATGTGTTCTGGACCCTCGACGATGCGCTGGCGCATTATGCGGCGATCGAGCGGGCGCGGGCCGACCTGCCGTTCGACATCGACGGCGTGGTCTACAAGGTCGACCGGCTCGATTGGCAGGCGCGGCTCGGCCACGTCGGCAAGGCGCCGCGCTGGGCGATCGCGCACAAATTCCCCGCCGAGCGCGCCGAGACGACGCTCAACGCCATCGACATCCAGGTCGGGCGGACGGGCAAGCTGACGCCGGTGGCGCGGCTGGAGCCGGTGACGGTGGGCGGCGTCGTCGTCACCAACGCGACGCTGCACAACGCCGACGAGATCGGGCGGCTCGGGGTGCGGCCGGGCGACCGGGTGATCGTCCAGCGCGCGGGCGACGTCATTCCGCAGATCGCGGAGAATTTGACGCGGGATGTGGTGCGGCCGGAGTGGCTGTTTCCGCAGGTCTGCCCGATTTGCGAGAGCGCGGCGGAGCGCGAGGCGGGTGAGGTCGACTATCGCTGCACCGGCGGGCTGATCTGCGCGGCGCAGCGGGTCGAGCGGTTGCGGCACTTCGTATCGCGCCACGCGCTCGACATCGAGGGCCTGGGGCTGACTCATATCGAGAGCTTCTTCCGCGACGGGCTGGTGCGGTCGCCGGCGGACATCTTCCGGCTGACCAAGGAAGCGCTGCTGGCGCGAGAGCGCTGGGCGGAGGTGTCGGCGGCCAATCTGATCGCGGCGATCGACGCCAAGCGCAACCCGCCGCTCGACCGCTTGCTGTTCGGCCTCGGCATCCGTCACGTCGGCGAGGTGACGGCGCGCGATCTGGCGCGGGCCTATCGGAGCTGGGGAGCGCTGGCGGCGCGGCTGGATGAAGCGGTGGCGCTCCGCGAGGGGCTTGAGGCGGCGGCCGGTGAGAGCGATGAGAAGTTCGCCAAACGGACGGCGGCGGCGCTCGCCGCGCTGATCGCGGTGCCGGGAGTGGGACCGGAGGTCGCGGGCGCGCTGGCCGATTTCTGGGCGGAGCCGCACAACAGGGAAGTGCTCGCCGCGCTGCTTGCCGAAGTGGCGCCGGCCGATGTGGTGTTCGAGACGCGGGCTTCCGAAGTCTCCGGCAAGACTCTGGTTTTCACCGGAACGCTGGAGCAATTGAGCCGCGACGAGGCCAAGGCGCAGGCCGAGTCATTGGGCGCGAAAGTGTCTGGTTCGGTATCAGCCAAAACCGACTTGGTTATCGCCGGGCCGGGAGCGGGGTCGAAGCTCAATCGGGCGGCCAAGCTCGGCATCAGGATTATCGATGAAGAAGCGTGGCTTGCTATCGCACGCGCCGGAGTCTGATTCGGATGCATGCACTGGGCGCATAGCTGTTGCCGAACCATTGGGGCTGCTCGCAGCTGCAGCACGCGCCTACATAGCCTTCATCAACGAACCGAAACGATGAAGGCTTTAGAAATGACGTCCGCAGTTCTCCCCATGAGCGTTCCTGCCGCCCCGCGCGTCGCGCGCTCCGTTCGCCGCGTCAGCCTGCTCCGCAGCTTTATCCCTGCGACCGAGCGGCTGTTCCACGCGTGGCGCGCCTAGTCTCGAGCACCAGGGTCGGCCACTCGCCGACGAGGTGACGAGCGACGAGGCGGCAGCCGAGCGGCTTATAGGCCGCCAGCACAGCCGCCTCCTGAGTTTCCAGAAGCCCGGCGAGCACGATGGTGCCGCCGGGCTTCGTTGCGTCCGCGATCGAGGCCGCGAGCTCGATCAGCGGCTGGGCGAGGATGTTGGCGATGACCAGGTCGTAGGGCGCGCGGGCGGCAAGCTCGGCGTCCTCCAATCCCGGCGCGACGACCAGGCCGATCGGCGGGCTGCCGTTGGCCGCGAGATTCTCGGCGGCGACCTCGATCGCCACGGGGTCGATGTCGCTGGCGATGACGCGCGCCTCGGGCCAGCGGATGGCGGCGGCGATGGCCAGCAGGCCGCTGCCCGTACCGAGGTCGATGATGTTCTCGGGCTCGATCGCCAGCGTGTCGATCGCCAGCAGGCAGCCGGTGGTCGTCTCGTGCCGGCCGGTGCCGAAGGCGCGGCCGGCCTCGATGGCGATGGGGACCGCGCCTTCGGGGATGCGGTCGGCATGCGCGGCGGTGTGGACGAAGAAGCGCCCGGCGTGGACGGGATCGAGGCCGCTTTGGCTCAAGGACACCCAGTCGTCGGCGGGGAGGTGCTCGACCTCCGCCATGCCCGGCGCGAGACGGGCGAGGGTGGCGAAGATCGCGTCGTCGGGCGAGGAGGGGAGATAGATGTCGAGCTGCCAGTCGTCGGGACGGGCGGGGTCGGGCTCGCTGGTGACGATGACCGGCGGCTCGTCCGGGTCGAACGCCTCATAAAGCGAAAGCGCGAGCGCCTCGGCGGCGTCGCGCTTGCAGGGCAGGCTCAGTTTCCAGCTATCTCCGGGCATCGCGGCCACGTGCCGCCGATGCCCGGAAGAAGCAAGACGGCTTAGGCGGCCTTGCGGCGGCGGCCGATGCCGAGCGCCAGGGCGCCCATGCCGAACAGTCCGAGCATCGCGGGCTCCGGCACATCGAGACGCGTCGGGGTCGGATAGACGTCGAACTGACCAACCTGGTCCTGGTAGCCGGTCTTGTCGAGCGCGAACAGGCCGTTGACGGTCGGGCCGCCGACGGTAAGCGCCGACAGATAGCCGTTGGCGAGCGAGGTGACCGCCGCCTGCTGCGCGGTATCGGTGACCTTGAACTGCGCCGAACCGTTGGTGACGTTGTAGCCCATCGTGCTCTCGCCGACGATTTCCCAGATCGCGAACTGGAACGCCGCCGCCTGGTTGACGGTCATCGCGTTATCGATATCCGGGAAGTTGCGCGCGAACAGCTGGCTGATCAGCGACGCCTTGGTGAGGCCGATGCCATTCGGGGCGAGCGTCGTGTTGCCGTTCTTCAGCGAGTCGACGCTGTAGGTGACGACGGTCGGCGCCGCGGCGATGTACTCGGTCGGCTCGATGCAGAAGGTGTAGATAATCGCGGTGACCGGATCGAGCGGATCGTGAGCCGACACGTCGAACGCGAGGCGGCCCGCGCCGACCGTCGTCCACGATGCGGCACCGTTGAAGCTGACCTGGGCGTTCTGGAGCGTGGCGCTGGAGGCACGATAAACGATGCTCATGGTCGTCGCCGAAGCCATCGCCGGAACGGCGAGGGCGACCGTCGCGGCGGCCAGCTTGAGCAGGGTTTTCTTGTTCACGGCTTTATCTCCGAAAATCAGCATTCGAGTTATATCACATCAAGCAAGCATCATGCCATGCACCGAAAACCGCCGTTTTCTGCGCGGCGCGCGCACAATCTGTAAAGAATCGCGACAGTGTTTTGGCTTAAACTAGGTTAACGAAACTATCGAGAACGCGCTTGCTTCCGGCCTTTTCGAAATCGATTTCGAGCTTGTTGCCGTCGATCGCGGCGACGGTGCCGTACCCGAACTTCGAATGGAAAACCCGGGCGCCGAGCGCGACGTCCGATCTCGCCCTGGCGCCGACAGTGACCGAGCCGGCGCGGGCGTCGATAATCGCCGGACGAAGCGCCCCTTGCGCGGCGGCGCGCTGCCAGCCGGGGCCGCGGCCGGCGCCGCGGACGATGTCGGCGAAGGGATCGGCGGTCGCGGTCAACGCGGCGCGCCACAGGCTGGCGCCGCCCGACATGGTCGATTCCTGGTCGATGTGCTCCTCAGGAAGCTCGCCGACGAAGCGCGAGGGGATCGAGGAGGTCCACTGGCCGTAGATGCGGCGATTGGCCGCGTGGAGGACGGTGGCGCGCTTCTTCGCCCGCGTCAGGCCGACATAGGCGAGGCGACGCTCCTCCTCCAGCCCGGCGTTGCCGGTCTCGTCGAGCGCGCGCTGGTTGGGGAAGACGCCCTCCTCCCAGCCGGCGAGGAAGACGTTGTCGAACTCCAGGCCCTTGGCGGCGTGCAAGGTCATGATCGTTACTTTGTCGGTCTCGTCGGATTGTTCGTTTTCCATCACGAGTGCGACGTGATCGAGAAAACTACTTAGCGACTCGAACTCCTCCATCGCGCGTGTCAGCTCCTGGAGATTCTCCAGCCGGCCGCCGGCTTCGGCCGAGCGATCGGCCTGCCACATCGCGACGTAGCCCGATTCCTCGAGGATGAGGCGCGCCAGCTCGGGATGGGTGAGCTGGTCGATCTGGGCGCGCCAACGCGCGAGGTCCTGGACGAAATGGCCGAGCGCGCGGCGCGCGGCGGCAGGAAGCTCGTCGGTCTGGACGAGCTCGGCGGCGGCGCGGGAGAGCGGGATGCCCTGCGACCGCGCATAGCCGTGGAGGCGCTGCAGGCTCTTGTCGCCAAGCCCGCGCTTGGGCGTGTTGACGACGCGTTCGAACGCCAGGTCGTCGGCGGGCTGGACGACGATGCGGAGATAGGCGAGCGCGTCGCGGATCTCGGCGCGCTCGTAGAAGCGGAAGCCGCCAACGATGCGGTAGGGTACGCCGACCGAGATGAAGCGGTCCTCGAACTCGCGGGTCTGGAACTGCGCGCGGACGAGGATGGCGGCGTCGTTGAGCGAACCGCCCTGACGCTGGATGTCCTCCAGCCGGTCGGCGACATGGCGCGCCTCCTCCGGCCCGTCCCACACGCCGACGACGCTGACCTTGTCACCGCCGACCGCGTCGGTCCACAACGTCTTGCCGAGACGGCCGGCGTTCTTCGCGATCAGGCCGCCGGCGGCGCCGAGGATGTGGTTGGTCGAGCGGTAGTTCTGCTCCAGGCGGATGATCGCGGCGCCGGGGAAGTCCTTCTCGAACCGCAGTATGTTCGCGACCTCCGCGCCGCGCCAGGAATAGATCGACTGATCGTCATCCCCGACGCAGCAGATGTTCTTGCGCTCCTGCGCGAGCAGGCGGAGCCAGAGGTATTGGCCGGTGTTGGTGTCCTGATATTCGTCGACCAGCACATATTTGAAGCGCTGCTGATATTGCGCCAGCACGTCGGGGTGCGAGGTGAAGATCGTCAGCATGTGGAGGAGGAGGTCGCCGAAGTCGGCGGCGTTCAGGTCGACCAGGCGGCGCTGGTAGGCGGTGTAGAGCGACTGGCCCTTGCCGTCGGCGAAGGCGTGGGCCTCCTCGTCCGAGAGCTTAGAGGGCGTCCAGCCGCGGTTCTTCCACTTGTCGATCAGGCCGCCAAGCTGGCGGGCGGGCCAGCGCTTCTCGTCGAGGTCGGCGGCGATGATCACCTGCTTCAGCAGGCGGAGCTGGTCGTCGGTGTCGAGGATGGTGAAGTTGGACTTCAGGCCGACGAGCTCCGCATGGCGGCGGAGCATCCGCGCCGCGACCGAATGGAAGGTGCCGAGGAAGGGCATGCCCTCGACGACGTCGCCGAGCATCGCCTCCATCCGGTGCCGCATCTCGCGCGCCGCGCGGTTGGTGAAGGTGACCGCGAGGATCTCCGAGGGCCAGGCGCGGCGGGTGAAGATGATGTGCGCGAGGCGGCTGGTCAGCGCCTTGGTCTTGCCGGTGCCGGCGCCGGCGAGGATCAGCACCGGGCCTTCGGTGGTCAGCACCGCCTCCCGCTGCGGCGGGTTGAGGCCGCGCAGATAGGGCGGCTCGGGGGCGAGGGCGGGGGCTGTGGTCACGCGCGAACAGTTAGGGAACGCGGGGCGTGGGGGCAAGCGGCGCGGGCGCGGAAGTTAACATGTTGGAGGTCTGTGGAGGGCTTTCTCCACCGTCTCCCAAGGGGCGGAAGTTAACAAGATGGAGATGGCGCGCCGCCTCGGCGAGCCAATCGCGGGGCGGTTGCGGATGTGTCATGCCGGTGAAGCGCGTTCGGATAGCAACCTGGCGACCATCCCATATGACTGGCTTGCTCGTCGCTTCGATAGGCGGGGCTTTTGCAGCACGGGCGGCGGCGCAGGCAGCATGTAACGCCGCTTCGAAGTGCTTCGCATCGGGACGGTTGCGGAGCCTATGAAGGCTGACGCGCGACAAACCCACCGACGCGAGAGCACCGGCGATCGAGCCGGTGTCGCGGAGAGCTAACAGAAAGGCGCGCTGGCGTTCCGGCGTCCAGCCGTCGCGACGGCGTCGGGTGCGGACGACGGGTGTTTTCATCAAGGTATAAGACACCAAATCGGATAATATGTCAAGATAGATCACCGGCAAGTTATCCCTCCGCTATGGAAGAGGGTCGTGATGAGGAGCGAAACGCGCCAGCGCGAGCGGTGCGGACTCAGAGCTTTCCCTCACCCCGCTCGCTGCCGCGAGTCGCCCTCTCCCGCCAGCGGGCGAGGGAAGGCATCGCGTCAGCTTGCCGCTTGCAAACGTTCGAAGCTGATCTTGAGGCGAGTGCCTGTCGCTTCGGCATAACGCTCCAGCGTTCGCGTCGAGGGCTTGCCGCGCCCGCTCTCCAGGCGGGCGATCGTCGCCTGCGTGGTGTTCATCCGGCGCGCGACCTCTTCCTGTGTGAGATCGGCGGTTGCGCGCGCCGAAATCAGCGCGTTTGCCAGCGCGAACTCGTCGTCCATCGCGGCATAAGCGTCGCGATACTCTGCATCGTTCATCCACGTCTTGTGGAGCTTGCTGATACGGGTCATTCGATCTCCTTCGCGCGCTGGCGCGCCAGTTCGAGTTCTCGCGCCGGGGTCCTCTGGGTCTTCTTGATAAACGCTCTCAGGATCACCACGCGCCGAACTTCGACGGTCACATAGATGGCCCGCGAAATCCCGCTCTTGCCGGTAAGACGCAATTCCCAGAGCTTGCCTTCAAGATGCCTGGCGGCCTCGGCGGGCAGAGCGCGCGGCCCGAATTGCTCGATCAAATTTGAATAGCGGGCGAGCCGCGCTCTCATGTCCGCTGGAAGTCTGGCAAGCTCCTCATCAACAATGTTGTTAAGGGTCTCGACCGTCCACACGTCCAAGACATATCAAAAAAGATATAATTGTCAACCCAGCAAACGTCACTCCGCCCGCAGCAAATGAATGCGCGCCTTGCCGTAATCGCGGACGACCTCGACCGTGAAGCCGGGGGCGCCGAGGGTTTCGCCGCGGGCGGTCTCGACGCTGACGAGGGCGAGGGGGGCGATCCAGCCTTGCGCCGCCAGGCGGGCGAGGGCGGGGGTGGCGAGGCCGCTCTTGTAGGGCGGGTCGAGCATGAGGAGGTGGTGGGGGGAGGGTGCGCGGGCGACGGCCTCTGCGGGGGCGCGATGGATGTCGGTGTCGTGCTCGGCGCCGAGCTTGTCGATGTTCTGCTTGAGCACGGCGAGGGCGACTCGCTCGTTCTCGACGAAGGTCGCCGTGGCGGCGCCGCGCGACAGGGCTTCGAGGCCGAGGGCGCCGGTGCCTGCGAAGATGTCGGCGACCGACAGGCCCTCGAAGCTGCCGAGGCGGCTGGTGAGCATCGAGAACAACGCCTCGCGGACGCGGTCGGCGGTGGGGCGGGTGGATTCGCCCGGCGGGGCGTCGATGGTGCGGCCGCGCCACTTGCCGGCGATGATCCTCATGGTTGGGCGGCCTCTCGCGCAGTCCCCACCTCACCGTTCGTCCTGAGCCCTTCGGCTTCGCTCAGGAGAGCCTTGTCGAAGGATGTGGTTGCTCGGCCGAGCGTGCAACGTGGTTCGACAGGCTCACCACGAACGGATTCAGAGGGAGTGCGCAGGTTAGAGATCACTTCAGTCCCAGCGTCTTGCGCAGGTGCGCGACGTTCCTCGCCGGGATTTCGTCGACGTTGCCGGCGGGCAGGTCGCCCAGCGGGAAAGGGCCGTAGGCGACGCGCATCAGGCGGCTGACCTGGAGGCCGAGATATTCGAGGACGCGGCGGATCTCGCGGTTCTTGCCCTCGGTCAGCGTCATCGACAGCCAGCCGTTGCGGCCCGTCCGGCGCTCCATATTGGCGTCGATCGAGCCGTAGCGGACGCCTTCGACGGTGACTCCCTCGGCCAGCGCCTCCAGCATCGCCTGCGTCACCTCGCCGAACACGCGGACGCGGTAGGTGCGGGTGACCGAGTTGCTCGGCAGCTCCAGCGCCCGCTTCAGTTCGCCGTCGGTGGTGAGGAGCAGCAGCCCCTCGGTGTTCATGTCGAGCCGGCCGACGGGCAGCAGGCGGGGCAAGCCCTTCGGCAGCACGTCGTAGATGGTGCGGCGGCCGGCGGGGTCGCGGGCGGCGGTGAGGCAGCCGGTCGGCTTGTTGAAGCGGAAGATGCGCGCCGGCTCGGGCGGGGAGACGGGGGCGTCGTCGACTGTCACGCCGTTCAGGCTGGTGAGAATCGTCGCGGGGGTTTCGAGGATGACGCCGTTCAGCTTGATGCGCTTGTCGGCGATCATCCGCTCGATATCGCGGCGCGAGGCCACTCCGGCGCGGGCGAGGAGCTTGGCGATGCGCTGCGGGCCGTCGGCAGACTCGGCGGTCTGGAGCGCGCGGCGGGTGGCGGGCTTGCTGCGCGAGCGGTCGCGGTCGCGGCGGCCGGAGGGGGCCGTCGGCGGTGGCGCTTTGGGGGGTCGGGACATGCGCGAAGCGATGACCGAGCCGGCGGGGCTTGGCAAGCGGTTGACCCGGGCGCGCCGCTTGCTTAGCTCTGCCGCCGCGTTGCCCCTGTGGTGGAATTGGTAGACGCGCTCGACTCAAAATCGAGTTCCGAAAGGAGTGCCGGTTCGATTCCGGCCGGGGGCACCAAATCCTTTCAAGCGCGCATCAGCGCCTCGACTCCGGGCAGCGGCTTGCCCTCCATCCATTCTAGGAAGGCGCCGCCGGCGGTCGAGACGAAGGTGAACTTGTCGGCGACGCGGGCGTGGTTGAGCGCCGAGACGGTGTCGCCACCGCCGGCGACCGAGACGAGCGAGCCGGCTTCGGTGAGTGCGGCGGCGGTCCTGGCGAGCGCGACGGTCGCCTTGTCGAAGGGCTCGATCTCGAAGGCGCCCAAGGGGCCGTTCCAGACGAGCGTGCGGCAGGTCTTGAGCACGTCGCCGAGAGCCTCGACGGCGGCGGGGCCGATGTCGAGGATCATCTCGTCCGCCGCGACCTCGTGGACGTTGACGGTGCGCGTCGGCGGGTTGGCGCGGAATTCCTTCGCCACCACCACGTCATACGGGAGGTGGACGGTACAGCCGCCGCGCTCGGCGGCGTCGAGCACTTCGAGCGCCTGGGCGGCGAGGTCGTGCTCGCAGAGCGACTTGCCGACGTCGACTCCGCGCGCCGCCAAGAAGGTGTTCGCCATGCCGCCGCCGATGATCAAATGCTGGACCTGGCCGACGAGGTTGTTGAGCACATCGAGCTTTGTCGAGACCTTGGCGCCGCCGACGACCGCGGCGACCGGGTGCTCGGGGTTGCCGAGTGCCTTCTCCAGCGCCTCTAGCTCGGCCTGCATCGCGCGGCCGGCGTAGGCGGGGAGGACGTGGGCGAGGCCCTCGGTCGAGGCATGCGCGCGGTGCGCGGCGGAGAAGGCGTCGTTGACGTAGAGGTCGCCGAGCCGCGCCATCGCGGCGACGAGGGCCGGGTCGTTGGCTTCCTCGCCGGCGTGGAAGCGGGTGTTTTCGAGCACGGCGACGCCGCCCTCGGGAAGCGCGGCGACGGCGGCTTCGGCGTCCGAACCTTGGCAATCGGCGATGAAGGACACCGGGCGCCCGAGGACCGCGCCGAGCGCGGCGGCGATCGGCGCCAGCGACAGCGCGGGGTCGACGCCCTTGGGGCGGCCGAAGTGCGAGAGGATGAGGACTCTCGCGCCCTTGTCGGCGAGCTCGGCGACGGTCGGCATCACCGAGCGCAGGCGGGTGTCGTCGGAGACCTCCCCGTCCTGCACGGGCACGTTCAGGTCAGCGCGGACGAGGACGCGCTTGCCGCGGATGTTGCCGAGGTCGTCGAGGGTCTTGAAGGCGGGCATTCAGGTCTCCAGGATCACGGGGTCGCCGACCGCGATGCGGCCGTCCTCAAGCACGCGGCAGGTGATCCCGCCGCGCCAGTCCGGCCGCATCGCCGCCTGCAGGCCGGGCAGCGCTCGGTCCATCTTCCAGCAGGGATCGCACTCGCCGGTGATCTCCAGCAGCGCGCCGCCGATGCGGACGCGGCCGCCGGCGGTGCCGGCGAGCGGCAGGTCCGCGACATAGAGGTTGCGGCGGCTTTCCAGCCAGTCGAGCGGGCGGCCGGCGTCGGCGCAGGCGGCCTGCCAGTCCTCCCGCGCCAGGATGGTGACCTGGCGCTTGCCCGCGCTGTTGGGGCCGCGAAAGCCGCGCGCGTCGAGGGCGACGCCGGTGACGGTCGAGATGTCGGCGGTCTCGACCGCTTCCATCGGCCCGCGCGCCACGTCGCGGCGGGCGATGCCGAGGAGGCGGCCGAGCCAACGCACTTGACTCCGTTCGTGGTGAGCCTGTCGAACCACGTGGCGTGCTCCGCCGTCGGAGCGACCACGTCCTTCGACAAGCTCAGGACGAACGGAGAGGGGATTGTCGTTCGGCAAGGCCGTTCTCGGCTTCAGCCGAGCTTGGCCATCGCCAGCGCGGTGTCGCCCATCCGGTTGGAGAAGCCCCATTCGTTGTCGTACCAGGAGACGACGCGGACGAGGGTGCCGTCGAGGACGCTGGTCTCGAGGCTATCGACGGTCGAGCTGTTGGGGTTGCCGTTATAATCGATCGAGACCAGCGGCTCGTCGCTGTAGCCGAGATAGCCCTTCAAGGGGCCGCTCTCCGACGCGGCCTTCAGCGCGGCGTTGACCTCTTCCCTGGTGGTCGGCGTCTTCGAATCGAAGACGAGGTCGATCAGGCTGACGTTGGGCGTCGGCACGCGGATCGCCGAGCCGTCGAGCTTGCCCTTGAGCTCGGGCAGGACCTCGCCGACGGCGCGGGCGGCGCCGGTGGTCGTCGGGATGATCGACATCGCAGCGGCGCGGGCGCGGCGGAGGTCGGGGTGGATCTGGTCTAGGATCTTCTGGTCGTTGGTGTAGGCATGGACCGTCGTGCAGAAGCCGCGCGCGATTCCGAACGTGTCGTTCAGCACCTTGGCGACCGGCGCCAGGCAGTTGGTGGTGCAGGAGGCGTTGGAGACGATCTTGTGATCGGCGGTCAGCTTGTCATGGTTGACGCCGTAGACGACGGTGAGGTCGACGCCTTTGGCGGGGGCGGAGATCAGCACCTTCCTGGCGCCCGCGGCCAGATGCTTGCCGGCGCTCTCCTTGTCGGTGAAGAAGCCGGTGCACTCCAGCGCGATGTCGATGCCGAGCTCGGCCCAGGGCAGGTTCACGGGGTCGCGCTCGGCGACGACGCGGATGCGCTTGCCGTCGACGACGAGGTCGTTGCCCTCGGCCGACACTTCGCCTTTGTAGGTGCCGTGGACCGAGTCGCGCTTGAACAGCAGCGCGTTGGTCTTGGCGTCGCCGAGGTCGTTGATCGCGACGAGGTCGAGCTCGCCCCTGGCGAGAATGGCGCGGGCGACCAGACGCCCGATGCGGCCGAAGCCGTTGATCGCTACCTTGACCGTCATCCTATGCTCCTTGCAGGCGGGCCCGCACCTTCGACGCGATGGCGTCGGGCGTCAGGCCGAAATGTTTGTAGAGGTCGTCGATCGGGGCCGAGGCGCCGAAGCCGTCGACGCCAAGACGCAGGCCCTTGACCATCGTGTAGCGCTCCCACCCCATCGTCACGCCCGCCTCGACCGAGACGATCAGCGCGTCATGCGGGAGGATCCCGTCGCGGTAGGCTTCGGGCTGCGCGTCGAACTGTTCCCAGCTCGGCATCGAGACGAGGTCGCAGCCGATGCCCTCGGCTTCGAGCAGGTCGGCGGCGTCGCGGGCGATGTGGACCTCGGAGCCGGTGGCGACGAACACCACCTTGCGAGGGGCGGTCGCGTCGCGGAGGCGGTAGGCGCCCTTGGCGGTGAGGTTCTCAGCTGGCGTCAGGCGCATCTGCGGCAGGTTCTGGCGCGACAGGGCGAGCACCGAGGGGCGGTGCTTGTCGGCGATCGCCAGCGCCCAGGCTTCCGCCGTCTCGACCGCGTCGCACGGGCGGTAGACCGCGAGATTGGGGATGGCGCGCAAGGACAGCAAATGCTCGACCGGCTGGTGGGTCGGGCCGTCCTCGCCAAGGCCGATGCTGTCGTGGGTCAGCACGTAGACGACCCGCGCGCGCTGCAGCGCCGACATGCGGATGGCGTTGCGCATATAATCGGAGAAGACGAGGAAGGTGCCGCCGAAGGGCAGCATCTGGCCGTGGAGCGCGATGCCGTTCATCGCGGCGGCCATGCCGAACTCGCGGATGCCGTAATAGACGTAGCGGCCGTCGTAACTGTCGGCGCTAAACGGCTTTGCGGCCTTGGTTTTCGTGTTGTTCGAGCCGGTGAGATCGGCCGAGCCGCCGAACATGCCGTCGGCGGCCGGAACCGCGACTTCGAGCGCCATTTCGGACGCCTTGCGGGTCGCGACCTTCTGGGGCGCGGCGATCAAGGCGGCGATATGCGCGTCGAGCGCGTCGTAGACCGCCTGCGGCGGCTCGTCGGTGGCGCGATGCTCGAACGCTTCGCGCTGTTCCTGAGGCGCGGCGGCAAGGCGCTGCTGCCAGGCTTCACGCTCGGGCTTGCCGCGCGCCCCGGCGTCGCGCCAGGCGGCCACGACATCGTCGGGGACATGGAACGGCTCGTGCGGCCATTCGTGGAAAAGGCGCGCGCCGGCGATTTCCTCGGCGCCGAGCGGCGAGCCGTGCGAGCCGCTGGTGCCCGCCTTCTTCGGCGCGCCGTAGCCAATGGTGGTGCGGCAGGCGATCAGCGAGGGCCGGGTGTCGTCGCGGGCCTCGGCGAGCGCGCGGGCGACGGCCTGCGGATCATGGCCGTCGCAGGCGACGACGTGCCAGCCCGCGGACTCGAAGCGCCTGGCCTGGTCCTCGTTGCTCGACAGGCTGACCGGGCCGTCGATGGTGATTCGGTTGTCGTCCCACAGGACGTTCAGGCGGCCGAGCTTCAGGTGCCCGGCGAGGCCGATCGCCTCGTGGCTGACGCCCTCCATCAGGCAGCCGTCGCCCGCGATCACCCAGGTCCGGTGATCGACGAGCGCGTCGCCGAAGGTGGCGTTCAAATGGCGCTCCGCCATCGCGAGGCCGACCGCCATCGCGAGGCCCTGGCCGAGCGGCCCGGTGGTGACCTCGACGCCCTCGAGCTCGAAATTCTCAGGGTGGCCGGCGCACGGGCTGCCGAGCTGGCGGAAATTGCGGATATCGTCGAGCGTCGGGCGGGCGTAGCCGGTCAGGTGCAGGAGCGAATAGAGCAGCATCGAGCCGTGCCCGGCCGACAGCACGAAGCGGTCGCGGTCGGGCCA
>CAXTKD010000023.1:0-17207 GCA_964244885.1 uncultured Sphingomonadaceae bacterium
CGTGTCGCCCATGTTGCCGAACACCATCGCCTGGACGTTGACCGCGGTGCCCCAGCCGTCCGGGATGTCGTTCAAGCGCCGGTAGACCTTGGCGCGCTCCGACTTCCACGATCCGAACACCGCGCCGACCGCGCCCCAGAGCTGGTCGTGCGGGTTCTGCGGGAAGGGGTGGCCAAGCTCCTCGGCGACCTTTTCCTTGTAGGTGGCGACGAGGCCCTTCCAGTCGTCGGCGCCAAGCTCGGTGTCGAGCGACACGCCGCGATCCTCCTTCAGGATCTCGAGCGCCTCCTCGAAGATATAATGATCGAGGCCGAGGACGACGTCCGAGTACATCTGGACGAAGCGGCGATAGCTGTCCCACGCGAAGCGCGGGTCGCCGGAGGCGGCGGCGAGTCCCTCGACGGTGTCGTCGTTGAGGCCGAGGTTGAGCACGGTGTCCATCATCCCCGGCATCGACACGCGCGCGCCGGAGCGGACCGAGACGAGCAGCGGATCGGACGCATCGCCGAATTTCTTCCCCGTTACCGCCTCGATATGCTGGAGACCGACCGCGACCTGATCGTGCAGCGACTGCGGGAATGTCTCGCCGAGCACATAATAATGGTCGCACATCGCGGTGGTGATGGTGAAGCCCGGCGGCACCGGCAGGCCGATGCTCGCCATCTCGGCGAGGTTGGCGCCCTTGCCGCCGAGCAGCTCCTTCATCCCCGCCTTGCCATCGGAGGTGCCGCCGCCGAAGCGGTAGACCCACTGGCAGTCGGTTGTGGTGCTGTCGGAAAGCTTGGTCGCCAACGTCTTACCCCTATCAACCGTCATCCCGGCGAAAGCCGGGACCCAGTCGGACGGCCCGCTGGGTCCCGGCTTTCGCCGGGATGACGGGCCGATGCTTACTTCCTCGCCTCGCCGCCGCGCAACGAAGTTATTCTAGCCCTCGATCTTCGAAAAGTCCGCCACCGCATGGACCGCCTCGCGGATGCGGTTGAGCAGGTTGAGGCGGTTTATCCGCACTTCGGCCTGCGCGTCGTTCACGGTGACGTGGTTGAAGAACGCATCGACCGCCGGGCGCAGGCGGGAGAGCGCCGCCATCGCGCTCGCGAAATCCTCGGTCTCGACCGCCAGCCCCGCCTCCGCCCGCACGCTCTCGACCGCCCGCGCCAGCTCGATCTCCTGCGGGATGGTCAGCAGCACCGGATCGACCACGGCGTCATACGCCCGCCCGTCCTTCTTCTCCTCGATCCGCAGGATGTTGGTCGCCCGCTTGTACCCGGCGAGGAGGTTGGCGCCGTCGTCGGTGCCGATGAACTCCTGAAGCGCCTTAACGCGGGCGAGCAGCCGAACGAGATCGTCCTCGCCGCCGAGTGCGAACACCGCGTCGATCAGATCGTGGCGGACACCGGCTTCGCGTTGTTGGACCTTTAGGCGGTCGGCGAAGAATGTAAGTGCGTCGGTCGCAGCGGCGCTTACTTCCTGCCAAGCCGACTCCCCGAACGCTGGATCGTTGATCTTAGGCATGACCACAGCATCCCTGTAGTCCTCAATCACGCTCTCTTCGGTCGCAAGACCAGCGTTTGAGAGAGCCTTTGCGATCGCATCAGCATGTCGTCGTTCAGCGCCGCCCTTGTTAATCGCAAGAGCGGCCCGACCGGCCTCCATAAGGACGCTGTTCAATGAAAGGCGGAGGTTATTGGCAATGATGATCGATATGATCGAAATCGCAGCCCGGCGTAGAGCGAAAGGATCTTTAGAGCCGGTGGGCCGCTCGTCGATCACAAAGAATGCCATCAGCGTGTCGAGCTTGTCGGCTAATGACACCGCCACCGTGACCGAACTCGTTGGCACATCATCGCTCTGCCCGCTGGGCTTGTAGTGGTCTCGAACGGCCTCAGCGATAGCCGCAGGAAGTCCCTGTGCTTGGGCGTAATATCCACCCATGACCCCCTGCAACTCGGGGAATTCGCCAACCATCCCTGTTACGAGGTCGGCTTTTGCTAGAATTGCGGCATTTTCAGCTGCGTCGGCGTCGCACGCGGGAATAAGATCAGCCAAATAACGGGCAAGTTTTGCGATGCGATCCGCCTTATTTGCAACCGTTCCTAACCTCTCATGGAATACGATAGCGCCGAGCTTTGGCAAATAGCTCTCAAGCGGCTGCTTCCTGTCCTGGTCCCAGAAGAACTTCGCATCGCTCAGCCGGGCCGCCAGCACCTTCTGGTTGCCGGCGACGATCGCCTTGCCGCCGTCGCTCGCGGTGATGTTGGCGACGCAGATGAAGTTCGGGGCGAGGCCGTCGCTCCCCGGCTTGCGCAGCGCGAAATATTTCTGGTTGGCGCGCATGGTGAGCTGGATCACCTCGGGCGGCACGTCGAGGAAGGCGGGGTCGAAGCTCCCAAGCAGCGGCACCGGCCATTCGGTGAGGCCGGCGTTCTCTACAGCCAAGCCTTCGTCGTCGATCAGCTCCAGCCCCGCCTCGGCGGCGAGGCGGGCGGCGTGGTCGGCGATGATCGACTGGCGCTCCAGCGGGTCGACGATGACGTGCGCGGCACGGAGCGTCGCGGCATAGGCGGCGGGGGTGGCGATCTCGACCGCGCCGTCGTGGAGGAAGCGGTGGCCGCGGGTCGTGCGGCCCGAGGTGACGCCGGCGACGGCCAGCGGCACCACCGCGTCGTCGAGCAGCGCGGTGATCGACTGCAGCGGGCGCACCCAGCGGAAGGAGCCTTCGTCCGCCGACGCCTCGCCCCAGCGCATCGACTTCGGCCAGGCGAAGCCGGTGACGAGCGCGGGCACGATCTCGGCGAGCATCCCGGCGGTCGGGCGGCCGGCGCGCTCGATCACGGCGTAGAGGAAGCGGCCCTTGGGGTCGTCGCGTTCTTCGAGCTGCTCGCGGCTGAGCCCGGTGGATTTGAGGAACCCCTCGATCGCCTGCGGCGGCGCGTCGGCGCGCGGGCCGCGGCGCTCCTCGCTGACCGCCGCCGTCGCGTCCGGCAGGCCGTGCGCGAGGAGGGCCAAGCGGCGCGGCGTGACGAACACGTCGATGCGCTGGGCCTCGAGGCCCGCGGTGCCGAGCGCGGTGGCGAAGCCCTGGCGCAGGTCCTCGGCGGCGCGGCGCTGCATGCGCGCGGGGATTTCCTCGGAGAAGAGTTCGAGGAGGAAGTCAGCCATTGGCCGCGCTCCACCCGTTCACCGCCATCCAGCCCTCGCAGCAGCCTTTCGCCAGCTCCCGCACCCGCCCGATATAGGCTTGCCGCTCGGCGACCGAGATGACGCCGCGCGCATTGAGCAGGTTGAAGATGTGGCTGGCCTTGATCGTCTGGTCGTAGGCGGGAAGCGGCAGCTTCTGGTCGAGGAGGGCGCGGCACTCGGCCTGCGCCTCGCCGAACTGGCGGAACAGCACCTCGGTGTTGGCATGTTCGAAATTATAGGCGGAGAACTGCTTCTCGTTCTCCAGAAAGACGTCGCCGTAGCTGACGCCCGCATCGTTGTAGGCGAGGTCGTAGACGCTATCGACGCCCTGGATGTAGGTCGCCAGCCGCTCCAGCCCGTAGGTGATCTCGCCCGAGACCGGCCGGCACTCAATGCCGCCGACCTGCTGGAAATAGGTGAACTGGGTCACCTCCATGCCGTCGCACCACACCTCCCAGCCGAGACCCCAGGCGCCGAGGGTCGGGCTCTCCCAATCGTCCTCGACGAAGCGGATGTCGTGCTTGGCGGTGTCGATGCCGATGGCGCGAAGGCTGCCGAGATAGAGGTCGAGGATGTCGTCGGGCGAGGGCTTCAGGATGACCTGGAACTGGTAATAATGCTGCAGCCGGTTGGGGTTCTCGCCATAGCGGCCGTCGCCCGGCCGGCGCGACGGCTGGACGTAGGCGGCACGCCACGGCTTCGGGCCCAATGCGCGGAGCGTCGTCGCGGGGTGGAAGGTGCCGGCGCCCATCTCGACGTCATAGGGCTGCAGCACGACGCAGCCCTCCCTGGCCCAATAGGCCTGGAGCGTCAGGATCATCGACTGGAACGACAGCGGCAAGGCGGGCCTTTCGGAAGCTGGCGGGGGTCTACCCGTCGCGCCGGGCGCGGGCAAGTTGGCGAGAGCCCGATGACTTCCTCCGCCGGACGCCCTACATCGGCGGCATGTTGAAACGCCTGTTCGCCACGCTCTTCCTGTTCCTGCTGCCGACGACCGCCGCCGAGGCCAAGGGACCGGCGCTGTGGGCGGTGAAGAGCGGGGAGACGACGGTCTATCTGTTCGGAACGATCCACATGCTGCCGAAAGGCATCGAGTGGCTGAGCGGCGCCCCCGCCGACGCGCTCGCCAAGTCCGATACCCTGGTGACCGAGCTGGTGCTGCCCGACCCCAAGGCGGCGGCGATCACGATGATGGCGGCGGGCGTCTCCGACACCGTGCCGCCGCTCGCCAGCCGCGTGCCGCCGGCCGACGCGCCAGCGCTCAACGACGCGGTGAAGGCGTCGGGACTGCCGGTCGAGGTGTTCGACCATATGAAGACGTGGATGGCGGCGATCACGCTCACCAACACCGCGCTCAGCAAGATGGACTTTGCCGCCGCGGAAGGCGTCGAGGCGCGGCTGGAGATCGCTGCCGCCGGCAAGAAGCGCCTCGGGCTGGAGACGATCGGCCAGCAGATCGGCGTGTTCGAGACGATGCCGGAGGCCGACCAGCGCGCCTTGCTGTCGGCGACAGTCAGCGAGCTGCCGTCGCTCGGCGCGCAGGCCAACTCGCTCGTTGGCCTCTGGACCGGCGGCGACACGGGCAAGCTCGCGACCGCGCTCAACGACAACCTCAAGGAAACGCCACGCCTCGCCAAGGTTCTGCTGACCGACCGCAACGCCCGCTGGGCCGAGTGGATTGCCAACCGCATGACAACGCCGGGCACGGTGTTCGTCGCGGTCGGCGCGGGTCATCTCGCGGGGCCGGACAGCGTGCAGGCGATGCTTGAGAAGAAGGGCCTGAAGGCCGTCCGCGTCGACAGCTAGGGCACTTAACCCCAACCCCCGTCATCCCGCCGGGATGACGATGGACCAAGGCTGCCTACGATGCTGTCATCTAACGCTAACTTGTCTCCTGATTGAGGTCCGATGTTCGCCCTCGTTGGGGCCACTCATGCAGCCGACTCCCTACAAGCGTCATCGCTTCCTCAACTTCACCGCCCACGACGATGTACCCCGCCTTGTGCCTGACGCCGACACGAGCAGAGGGCGGCGCAGCGCCGTATGGACGATCGCCGAGGATCGGGCGCAGCATCTCTTGCAGACGCGCTGAGGGGCCTCGAAGAGCGAATGTCCGGCTCCGCAAAACACGCCAGTGCGGTATATTGCCGGCAAAGCGGAAGTAGGGAACAGCATTCGGGGGGGCGACGGATGGGCATAGCGAACGACTGGCGGAGCGTGGCAATCATCCTGCTGCTGCTCGCGGACACTGCGAGCGCGGCCGTGCCGGAGATCGTCGACGACCCGGCGGCCCGCGTGAATCCCTTCATCGGGACCCTCAACAGGGGTTCGGGGGTGGTCAACGGGGGCAACGTCTATCCCGGCGCTGTCCTGCCGTTCGGCATGGCCTCGTTCAGCCCGCAGCAGACGCCGCTGCCGGGCAAGTCGATGGCGGTGCCGGGCGCTGGCGGATATGACTGGCGTGGCCAGGGCGTTCAGGGATTCAGCCTGACGCATGTGTCGGGCACGGGATGTGCAGGCGCCGGTGGCGACATCCCGATCATGCCCATCACAACGGACGTCGGCGTTTCGCCGGCATTGCCGGAGGTTGCGACCCGCTACGCCAGCCTGATGCGCCACGAGGACGAGAGCGCTGCTCCGGGCGCCTACGACCTCAAGCTCGGCAACGGCGTCGCGGTGGCACTCGGCGCGACGCTCCGCACCGGCTATGCGCGAATGACCTGGCCAGCGGAGCGGCCGGCCGTGCTTCTCGTACGCACGTCGGACAGCGCACTCGGCAGCAGCGACGCCAGCATTCGCATCGACGCCGCCACGCGCTCGATCCACGGCTCGGTCACTTCCGGCAATTTCTGCGGCACGCTCGCGGCTGATCGGCGGAGAAGCTATTACGTGATGTACTTCGTCGCTCAGTTCGATCAGCCGTTCGAGGTCGGCGGCACGTGGACGGACGGCGTGCTTTCGCCGGGATCGACCAGTGCGCGGGGCGGCACCGGCTACGGCACGCAAGGGGCGCCGCCGGGCGGCAAGGGTTCCGGTGGATGGATCCGCTTCGATGGCCGCACGGTGAACGCGCGGATCGGGATTTCCTATGTCGACGAAGCTGGCGCGCGGGCGAACCTCGCGTCCGAGAGCCCGGCGGGCACGACTCTCGAGCAGGTGCGCGCAAAGGCGCACGACGCGTGGAACGCGCGTCTCGGCCAGATCCGGATCGCGGGCGGATCGGAGGCGGACCAGACCGTTTTCTACACCGCGCTCTATCACGCGCTGCTTGCCCCGAACCTGCTGAGCGACGCCGACGGGCGCTATCCCGGGATGGACGGGCGGGTCCATCGCCTCGGGGCCAAGCAGGGAGCGCAGTACGCGAACTTTTCGGGCTGGGACCAGTACCGCACCCACGTGCAGCTCGTGACGCTCCTCGATCCCAAGGCGGGGGGCGACTACGCGCAGTCGCTGCTAAACCAGGCCGATCAGAACGGCGGAGTATGGGACCGCTGGACCCACGTGACGGGCGCGACCGGCGTCATGAACGGCGACCCCTCCACGCTCGCCCTCGCCGCCATCCACGCGTTCGGCGGCAGCGGCTTCGACGTCAAACGCGCCTATGCCTCACTGAAGCGCGCGGCGACCGTGCCAACTCCCGACGATCTCGGTCACAAGGGTTGCCCCGTGCTCTGCGTCGGACAGCGGCCCGGTCTCGATCGCTGGCTCCGGCTTGGCTATCTTCCCGTTGACGCGCCGGGATGGGGCTCGGCGGCCGACACTCTGGAGATGTCGGCGGCGGATTTCGGCTTGGCCGAGCTGGCGCGCGCCGCCGGCGACCGCGCCGGCGAGCGGCTGTTCCGTCAGCGCTCGGGCAATTGGCGCAACCTGTGGAACCCGGCGGCCGGCGGTGAGGGCTATATTCAGCAGCGTAACGCCGACGGCAGCTGGGCGGCCTTCGATCCGGCCTCGGACGATGGTTTCGTGGAAGGCAGCGGTGCCCAGTACCTTTGGATGGTGCCGTTCAACCCCGCCGGGCTGTTCGACCTCATGGGCGGACGCGAGGTCGCCCTGAAACGTCTCGACAGCTTCTTCCACGATGCCAACGGGCGGCTGGCGGTGACGCGCGCTGGCGACCTCCATGCCGAGATGGCGAACGAGCCGTCGATCGCGGCGCCATGGCTCTACAACTTCCTCGGCCAGCCATGGCAGGCGCAGGAGGTGCTCCGCGCGACCATGCGCGAGCTCTGGACCACCCAGCCCGACGGCCTGCCCGGCAACGACGATCTCGGCACGATGTCGGCCTGGTACGTCTGGACGGCCCTCGGCCTCTACCCCGTCTATCCCGGCCGGGCGGAACTGATGGTCGCCGGCCCGTTGTTCCCACTGGCGACGATCACCCGGCCAGGCGCGACCCTCACCATCCAGGCCCCCGAAGCCGCGCCTGGAAGGCCCTATGTCCGGGCTCTCAGGGTGAACGGCCGCCCGAGAACGGCGCCGTGGCTGCCCGCCGATCTCGTGCGGCGCGGCGGCACCATCGACGTGAGCCTCACCGGCGAACCCGACCGCGTCTGGGGCAGCCGGCCCGAGGACACGCCGCCATCGTTTGGCCCCCAATAGCGGAGCCTCCGGCAACATTGCGCCTGATCCTGGCGGTGAACATTGGGCCGAACGTGTCACCAGAAGCGCGCGGTCTCATGGCGTCGAACTGCGCTCGGCGAGCAGGTCCTCGATGTTCCGCATCAGCACCGCTGAAGCAGCGTAGCGGCGCACGGCCAAGTCATGTGACCGAGGCAGAGGCGGACGACCATGCGGCGACATCCTCGACCGCGCGGAACGGCTCGTCCAGCGCGAATGCCGCCGGTCCGACGATCGCCAGGCTCGCCGGCCGCCGCAGCATGGCGTCCGCCGCGTAGCCGATAACCTTCACGCGCTGGCCATAGGCGAGCATTTCGCCGGTCAGCGGCTCGCCGGTCTCCCGGTCGAGCACGGCGATCAGGTCGGGCACGATCGCCACCGTCTCGCCGTCGCGGCGCGCGACGATGAATTCGTTCTGGATGTCGATCGTGAGTTCGTCGGCCGGGTCGGCGATGCCGCGCAGGGTGGCGCGGCCCCAATGCCAGCCATCGCGCGTCTCGCGCCGGACGTCGGCGATCCTGCCATCGAACAGGATAAGCGCCGGCCGGCCGTCGCGCTGCCGCAACACCGCGAGCAGGTCCGCGAAGATGTCTCGGCCTGCCTCGCGGGCGAGGCGGATGGCGCGGCCGATGTCGAGTGTCTGGGTCAGCGTCCGCAACACCGCGCATTGCTTGAGCTGCCGGCCGGACATTGGATAGAAGGCGCCCAAGGCAGCCGCGCCCATGCTGTCGGTCACCGCCCGGCACAGCGCCTCCGCCGCCTTGTCGTCGGCCGCCTCGATCATCACCGAATTGCCCGAATCGTCCATCAGGATCGCGGGCGTAGCGGGGATGCCGCCGATGCTGAAGCAGGTCATCTCCAGATGCGGAACCGCCCGGCCGATGCCGTCGGCATCGACCACGGGAATCCCGCTGATCGCGGACAGCGCCAGCGGAAACATCGAGTTGGCGCCGCCGATCTCGGCGCTGATCAGCGCGTCGATGCGCCGGCCGTGCAGCGTCTGCGCGCGCTCCAGCAGCCGGAGCAATGTCGCCTCGCTGACGAGGTGCTCGATCATCACGGTCGGCGCGCCGATGCCGGCGACCGAGACGACGAAGGCGTCATCCGCCACCTCGTCGGGGTCGATGATAGTCGGCAACAGCCCCGCCTCGATCTTCGAGCGCACGAACAGCTCGCCGATATAGGGGTCGCCGCCGCCGCCCGTGCCGAGCAGCACCGCGCCGCGCGCCATGTCCTGGACGTCGATCACGTCGCTTAGCTCAATCACGGCGCATTCCCGCACCCGCCAGCTCGCCGACGGCGCGCACCCTGATCTGCGTCGTGCCGGCCTTCATGTGGGTCATCGGCAGCTCGCTGACCTCGATGATCTCGACGCTGGCCGGGTCGGCGCCCGCCGCCACCGCCACCGCCGAGGCTTCCGACCTGGCTTGGTCGAGCGCCGCGTCCCGGCCGAGGCTTGCTACATCGTAAAGCTTGTCAACGCGGCCGCTGACCAAAGCGATCGCCGCGCCGACCGCGTTGGCGACCTCGGCATGATCGGGCCGCAGGACGCGCGATGTGCCGTGGATCGGCCGCGAGATCAGAATGCCGCCGCCGCCGACGAGGACCAGCGGCAAGGCCGTCTCGCTCGTCTTCATCCGGTCGATGGCGACTTCTAGCAGGCCGTGGATGGCGTCGAGCGCGCCGGCGACCGCCGACGGCTCAAGGCCGGCGACGCGCGTCGGGTCGCCGATCGCCGACTGGCCGGCGGCGACGGCGATGTCGGTCGCGGTAAGGGTCGCGCCGCCGAAGACCCGGGCCTCGCTCCGCAGCCGGTAGCCGACGGAGTCCGGCCCGATCCGCCACTCTCCGTCGACCGGCCGGACAAGGCTGCCGCCGCCCAGCCCGATCGACAGCACGTCGGGCATGCGGAAATTGGTGCGCACCCCGCCGATCAGCTTGGGCGTCGCGGTCTCGCGCGGGAAGCCGCGCGCCAGGAACCCGATATCGGTCGTCGTGCCGCCGATGTCGGCGACCACCGCGTCGTCGAGGCCGGTCAGGAACGCCGCCCCCCGGATGCTGTTGGTCGGCCCGGCCGAGCAGGTGAAGATCGGGAAGGCCGCGGCCCGCGCGGTGGTGATCAGCGTGCCGTCGTTCTGGCTGATGAAGATCGGCGCCGTCACCGCGAGGTCGCCGAACGCCCGCACCAGCGAGTCGACGATCGAACCCGCCAGCCCGGCGAGCGTCGCGTTGATGATCGCGGCGCTTTCGCGGTCGATCAGCCCGAGCCCGCCGACCTGGTGCGACAGCGTGATATGCGCATCCGGCAGGACGCGGCGGAAGATCGCCTCGGCGCGCGTCTCCAGGTCGGGCCGGATCGGCGCGAAGCTGCTGGTGATCGCGACCGTCTCCAGACCGCGCGACCGCGCGTCCAGCGCGGCGGCGTGAAGCGCATCCTCGTCGAGCGCCGCGTAATCCTTGCCGGTGAAATGCGCGCCGCCGCGGATCATGTAGATCTGGCCGCGCACCAGAGTCGCGACCTCGGCCGGCCAGCCGGCAAGCGGCGGGACGCCGTCGCCCTTGGGCAAGGCGATCCGCACGATCGCGACCGGCGCCAGGTTGGCGCGCTGGACGAAGGCGTTGAGGAACTGCGTCGTCCCGATCATCACCGCCGCGACGTCGGCGCGCCGGTCGCCCGCCTGGTCGAAGATGCGAGTCACGGCGTCGATCACGCCGTCCCGGACGTCGGCGGTGGTGAAGCACTTGGCCGAGGCGATCACCGCGCGGCCGTCCATCAGCACGGCGTCGGTGTTGGTGCCGCCGACATCGATGCCAAGCCGCAGGGCAGGTATCGCGGCCGCCATCAGGCCGATCGGCCGATCACATCACAAATCGCCGCCGCCACATGCTTTTCGTCGGCCGTGTCGGTGAAATGCGCCGCGTAGCGGCCGTCCGCGCGGAGCAGATAGCTGAACGCGGTGTGCGCCATCGCATAGCCGTCCGGATCGTCGGGGTCGGCCTTCCTGCTGGCGAACACCTTGTAAGCCGCCCGGACCGCCTCGATCGCCTCGCGCGGGCCGGTCAGGCCGAGGAAGCGCGGATAATGGGCTTCGAGCCACGATTTCAGGACCGCCGGCGTATCGCGCTCCGGATCGATGCTGACGAACAGCGGCTGGAGATCGTCCGGCGCGACATCTGCCAGCTCCAGCGCGGCGGTGAGGCGCGCCAGCGCGCGCGGGCAGACGACGCGGCAATGGGTGAAGCCGAAATAGAGCAGGGCCGGCCGGCCGACGAAGCTCCGGTCGGTGACCGCGCGGCCATGGTGATCGGTCAGGCTGAACGCGCCGCCGATCGGGGCCGTCACGCCGCGCCCGTCCGTTCGAGCACGAAGCGGCTCGCCCCGCCGACCTCGAGCTCGAGCTCGATCCCGACTTCGACCCGGCGCGAGGCCAGTGGCGCCGCCCCTTCGATGCGCCAGCCCTCGGGCACGTTGGCGATCGTCAGCCGCGCCGGGCCGGACTTATCGGCGCGGCGCGCCAGCGTGAAGTCCAGCCGTTCGGCGGCGGGATCGTAGCTGGCGGCGAGCACGTCGATGCTGTCCGAAATCTCGGTGATCAGGGGCTCGTCGAAATGGCCGGGGTGCCAGGGATGGTTGAACAGCGTCCACAAGCCGTCCGGCACGTTGAGCGCGGCATAGGCCATCAGCGCGTTGCCGGTGATCGGCTCGACTCGGATCAGCCGGCCGGCCTCGTCGAAGCGCCGATCCTCGCGCGGATAATAGAAGCCGCCCTTTTCCCAGGTTGGGTTCATGTGGCGATCGGCGTGGCGGGTGAGCGCCGCCAGCGTTTCGGCGTCGCCCATCTCTGAGGCCCACATCGCGATGAAGCCGAAGTCCCCGGTGTCGTAATCCAGCGTCAGCCCGCTGTGGCTGTGCGATGGCGTGAGCTTGACCGAGGCGGCGCCGTCCTCGCCGGGGATCAGCAGGTCGGCGAGCTGGCCGCGGTAATGCCGGCGGATGAAATCGCGATTCCACATGTTCATCAGCGCGCCGAGCCAGCCGTCCGCCCATGCCCCGGCCGAGCCATTGGGGATGACCATCCGGCTGTCTTCCAGCACCATCATGTTGAAATGGCCGTTGCCGCCGACGCGGCCGAACTCCTCCCAGGTCCGCTGATAGCCCTCGATCACCTCGGCGGCGCGCGTGCCGCCGGTCAGCATGTCATGGAGGCGGAAACCCAGGATCGCGGGCTGGTTGCAGATCTGGAACACGCAATTGGGCTCGCAGGCGATCCCGAGATAGCCGCTCTCCACCATCTTCCAGTAGAGATGGTCGTTGAGCGAATTCTGGTCGTAGGCGAAGCGCTTCGGCCCGTCGCCCCAGAAGAACGACGCATGTTCGAGCACGATCGATTCGGGCTCGGCGTATTTCATGTCGCCGAACAGCGCCGCGTACATCAGCGTCAGCGACTGCACATAGGCGCTGTACATAATGTTGTCCTGATCGACCGGGTTCCACTGCTCGCTGAGCTTCGGGCGCAGATGCGCGTTCAGCGCATGGCCGCCCTGGCTGACGTTGCGCCAGTAGAGCCAGACGTCGGGATGCAGCAGCTTGGCGATCAGCCGGTCGAAGGTCGCGCGGAACGCCCCCGGCGCGTTGGGCAGGCGGTGGCGGTGCGCCAGCCCCAGCGCATAGGCCATGAAGGCGAGCTGGAAGCGGTAGGAGCCGAAGTCCTCCTGCCCGTGCATCCGGGTGCCCATGTGCGCCCAGTCGCCGGGCGGCTGGAGCGACAGGTTCTCGATGTGCCGGATATGGCCGACCTGTCGTTCGGTCAGCGTCCCGCCCCGAACGGCGTGGGCCACAGGCGGGCTTGCCTCGTCCCAAGCGATCATGATGCGGCGCGCCGCCCGTCGCTGTCGGCGGGATCGGCTTTCAAGGCACAGGGATGGGGCGCGATATCCTCCCGCTTCTTCTAGACCGCCGCTTCGTCGATGACGCTCACCATGTGATGGTCGAACACCTGCCAGCGTTCGCCATTATGTCGCCATCCGTTGACATAGGCCACCACCTTGCCGTGCGTCAGCGCGCTGATCTCGCTGCCGCTCGGCATGCCTTCGGCGATGCGCGAGCCCGGCTTGAATTCCTCGTTGTTGTATTTGACGAGGCCGAGGGTGATGACCTCGTCGCCGACCTGATGGGCGGTGACCTTGATCCAGGTCGCGTCCATGACCTCGATGTCCTTGTCGAGGTCGATCATCTTCTGCTTGTCGACCGAAAGCGTCGGCCAGGGCTGCGCGGTGCCGAGGAAGTCGTCGGTGAACAAGGTGTCGAGCCAGGCATGCCGCTTGTTGGCGATCGCCGCGCCCCACTCATCATACAGCAGCCTGAACTGCTCCGACAGATCGTCACGGATCATGCGCGTTCCCCCTGATCATCCTCGCCGCCGACGCCTGGCGGCGCAGGTTCATCTCATCCTATAGTTCGATGATAAGATGTCAACGATTTACATATAAACCGTTGGAGATCAGGTGCCGGACGCCGAGCCCTTGACCGACGCGGCTGCTCGCGCCGCCTGCTCGTAGACGCCGGACAATCCGCGCAAAGCGGCGTTCAGGGCCTCGAAGTCGAATTCGCCGCTCCAGCCCTTGGCGATCGTCGGCTCCAGGAACGTGCGGCGATCCCTCAGGAAGTCGCTGTAATGCTTCACTCCCATTTCGTCGGCGGCGTAGAACACCTCCTTGCCGATCCGCGAACTCTTGATGAAGCCGAGCTTGACGAGCTTCTTGAGGCTGTAGAGCACGAGATGCATGTCATCGACCGACAGCGCGAAGGCGAGGTCGACCGCGCGCAGGCTCTTCTCGCGATACACCAGCAGGTGCAGCAGGAAGACGTCGAGGTCGGACAGCCCGTTGACCGCGCTGGTGTTGCTCCGCTGGCTCATCCAGCGACGGACGGAATTCCACAGCACCGTCAGGGTGAGCTCGAGTTCGGAGAGTTTTTCACCGTCAGTCATCACATCAAGATCCTGGAAGCGGCCTGGCGCGCCATGCCCGAAAGGCATTAGCGAAACGCCCCCTTTGCGCAAGCCGGGCGGGATGCGCGACGCAAGGCGGCTCCCGATCCGTCAATGCCGCGACCAGCGCACTTCGTCGCCGAGCCGCACCGGGCCGGCCCGCGTGACGCGGCCATAGGCGCCGAGGCAGGCGAGGTCGCCCATGTCCATGATCGGCACCTTGTTCAATGTGCCGATCAATTGGGTCAGGCGCGGACTGGACGGAAGCTCCCCCTGCGCCAGGGTCGGCACGGCGCAGCGCGGCGTCGCGAGGATAACCTCGATCGCGGCCTGGTCGCCGAAGGTCAGCGTGCCGCCGACCCAGCCGTTTTCGGCGAAGGGCGGGGCGCCCACGGTGTCGATCACGATATTGGGGCGGAAGCGTTCGGGTTCGACGGACGCGGTCGCCGCAGCCGAAGCGACGCGGCCGAGGCTGGCGGTGGTGATGAAATGAACCGGCGCGAAGTCGACGAACCCGCCCTCCGGCGCGCCCATGCCGAGCGGAAGCGTATCGGCGCCAACCTCCTGCTCGGCGCCGCGATCGGCGACTTCGTCGGGCCGCGCGCGGTCCATCTCCAGTCCGGCAGGGCGCGAAAAGGCGAGGGTGACGTCCCGCCCGACCGCTTCGGACAGCAGCCTGTCGATATCAGCCAGGTCAGACCTGACTTGGCGGCCGTCGGGCAGCGCCATCTCGATCAGCGGGCGTCCCCGGGCGTCGGCTCCGGGCAGCAGCCGCGCGCCGAACCCGAGCAGTTTGCGCCAGCGATGCGGCAGCTTGGCGCTGGCGACCTTGCCGCTCTCCCGATCGATCAGCGCGCATATCCGGTCGCCGGCGATGCCGACCGCGCCGAGGTCGAGCGCGTCGAAAGTCTCGCCGCGCATCGACTTGACCGGGAAGCGCATGAGGCGGCCGACATGTCCGATCCGGGTCATCGCCTGCTCTCCGGCTTGCCGGCCAGAGACGGGAGCATCCCCGATGCGGTCACGTTACAGATCGCTATGGCCGAGGACATGATGGCTGAAACATTGCCATCTTCCGACGTTGTCCTGGCGCCAGGCCGAGGCATAGCACAGTCGGGCGCTCTTCATCCGGGCGGACAATTCCGATGCGCTGGGCATCCCGGCCCCCAAGTCGCCGACGAAGTCCTCTTCGACCTGCGCGTGGCACAGGGTCGAAATCACCGTATCCATCCGTCGTGCGACGATGGCCAGGAATTGGATCGAGCAGTTGCGTATCTTGCGGTCCATCTCGATGAATTGCGGCTTGTCCATCGGTTCGCCGGGCATGCCCGGTCCCGTGGTGAACAGGAAGTCGGGCGTCAGGATATCCTCCAGCACGTCGACCTCGCCCGCCATCAGGCCGTCGGTCCACCGGCGAAGCTGGTCCACCACCGGCTCGCAGCCGGGTTCGATATCGGTCATGGTCGGCCTCGTCCGCATGGCGGCGACTGGCCGGAGGCGCCGGGATGGGACACCCGGCGCCTCCGGCCCGATACCTTCAGAACTTATACGCGAGCGACACGCCGTAGGTGACCGGCAGGCCGGCATAGCGCACGGTCGTGTCGGTGATGCGGTAGGCCGCCGTCCAGTAATAGACGTTGGTGACGTTCCGGCCATAGACCATGAGCCGCCACTTGCCGTCGGGCCCTTCCACGCCGGCCCGCAGGTCGAGCAGGGTGTGCGCCTTGACATGGGTCAGCGGCTGCTCGCCAAGCTGGCTGTTCGTCGAGCCCTGATGGGTCAGGTCGCCGCCGACGAAGCCGTACATGCTGCCCGAGAGCGGCACACGATAATCAAGCGACCCGGCGGTGCTCCATTTCGGCGTGTTGGGGAAAGGCAGCCCCCCGAAGTTCTGACTTTGCGCCAGGGCGTTGAAGTTGGTGTAGTTATCGAGGATCTTCGAATCGATGTAGGACGCATTGCCGTTGAAGGTCAGGCCCTCCGCGATACGCCAGGAGACCTCAAGCTCGGCGCCGTTGATCCGCGACTTCGGAATATTGACGAGCCGGTTGATCGGTCCGAACACCCGGTCGACGAAATAGCCGAAGACCTGTTTGTCGCGGTAGTCGTAATGGAACACCGCGCCGTTGATCTGCAGGCCGGGCGTCAGCGCGTGGGTCTTGAAGCCGGCTTCGTAGGAGGTCAGCTGCTCCTGCGTCGCGGCGGAATATTGCACGACCTGAGTCGCGCCGAGATCGGGGAAGTTGCCCTGCTTGAAGCCGCGGCTGACGTTGACATAGAGCATGGTGTCTGGCGCCGGCTTCCAGTCGATCCCGCCGCGCCAGGACACATTATGCTCGTGCAAGGTGTTGTCCGCCAGCTGCGGCGAGATGTTCGGGCCGGAGGTCAGGCAGGCGCCGGGGGGCGCGGGCGGCAGCGCGGGCAACCCGGCCCGCGACCGGAGGAAATTGTAGAAGCCGATGAAGTCCGCCGAGGCGACGCCGTCGCCCGAATCGTACGAGCATCCCGTGAAGTCGGTCCGCGACTTGGTATAGCGGACACCACCTTGGACTCTGACCGTATCGGTCAGGTTGTAGTCGAGATTGCCGAACACCGAGCCGGCGCGGGACTTCTGGTCGGTGGATTCGAAGAAGTTGGTGAATACCGGTAGCCCCAGACCGACGAACGAATATTGAATCGTCCCGCCGCGCTGCGTGATGTCGCTTCCCTGGAACACCTTATCGCGTTCGTAATTCGCTCCCAGGATGAAATTCCCCCTTCCCGCGAACGACCCGGCAACGCGCAATTCCTGAAATATCGTGTTCACCTTGCCGCGGGAGCGGACATAGGTCGGCAGGTTGGTGCCGGTGTTCGAGAATTGCTGATCCTGCTTATAGTGACTGTACGAGGTCAGCGACGTGAGCTTGACGTCGGATGAGACATCGAAGTCGATCCGGCCGTTGGTCTGGATGAACGTGTTGTCACGCGAAAAATCCTGCGCGGCATACCAGTCGGCGGCGCGCGCGTTCGCCGGCGCATGCGGATAATTGGCAAGGCCGGGCACCAGCCCCACCACGGCAGGTACGCTCGGATTGACGTTGATCAACTGCGGCGCTTGCTGGTCGCGCGTGTCGTGGAAGCCGTTGACGTTGAGCTTGACCGACAGCCGGGGATCGGGCGTCCAGTCGAACAGCACGCGGCCGGTCAGGAAGCTTCCGCCGCCCAGCGTCGCATCGGTCGTGTAGCTTTTCTGCCAATCGCCCTGATGGGTGAAATCGACAGCGGCGCGCGCCTTCAGCGTGTCGCTGAGCGGGCCGCTGACAAAACCCCCGGCCTTGAACGTGTCGAAGCGGCCGGCCCCGAGCGTGACGCCGGACTGCAGATCATCGGTCGGCTTGGCCGCGATATAGTTGATCGCGCCGCCGGTCGCGTTCTGGCCGA
>CAXTKD010000024.1:0-16715 GCA_964244885.1 uncultured Sphingomonadaceae bacterium
AGAGCAGCATCGAGCCGTGCCCGGCCGACAGCACGAAGCGGTCGCGGTCGGGCCATTTGGGCTGCGACGGATCGAACTTCAGGAATTGGGTGAACAGCACGGTCGCGGCGTCGGCCATGCCCATCGGCATGCCGGGGTGGCCCGAATTGGCTTTCTCGACCGCGTCCATGCTGAGCGCACGAATGGCATTGGCCATGAGGGCGTGCGACGCGGTCATGTTACTCCTTCGCGGGGATGCGCGACTCGGGGTGGCCGCGCGGCGCGGACAATGGCGACCGGCCCTCGCGCCGTCAACCGCCTGAAGAGGCTGTTGACGCGACTCAAACCAACCTCTTATGTCATTGCTTCAACGCATTGAAACGGCGCGCCTTAGGGATGGACCAAAGCACATCGACCAGCGACGCCCGGCGGCTCGACGCCGCGATCCGCAGGCTTGAGGAGGCGCTGTCGAAGGCCAGCGGAGGCGATGCCGACCTGCGCCGCCGCCACGACGCTCTGACCGCGCAGGCGCAGGCGGCGCTCGACGGGCTCGACCGAATCCTCGCCTCGGCCGGAGACGCCTGATGGGCCAGGTGAGCGTCCACATCGGCGGCCACAGCTATTCGGTGGCGTGCAACGACGGCGACGAGGAGCGGGTCTCCCGGCTGGCGGCCTACATCGACCGCAAGGCCGACGACCTGACCGGCGCGATCGGCCAGATGAGCGAGACGAGGCTGCTGCTGATGGCGGGCCTGATGATCGCCGACGAGTTGTTCGAATTGAAGGAAGGCGGCGTGCCGCGCCCCGCGGCGGCGGAACCCGGATTGTCGTTCGAGGAACTCGCGGCGCGCATCGAGGCGCTGGCCGACGGGCTGGAACGCGCGCCGGCCTAAGCTTAAATATCGTCCGTTCGTCCTGAGCCTGTCGAAGGACGTGGCACGCGCGGCCACCATCAGCAGTTCGCGTATTGCCAATTGTGCCGTTTGCCCTCGGCGAGCTGCGCGAGCGTCGTCGCGACGCGTTTGGCGCGGGTTTCAGGGCGTTTCGCGCTTTCGATCCACTCGGCGTATTCGCGTTTTCCCGATGGCGGCAGACCGTCCCAAAAGGCTTGCCCGGCGCCTCCCGCCGCGAAGGCCTCGGCCAGCTCGGCCGGCGTACCGACCTCTGGCTTGGCGTGCTTTACCGGCCGGGGCGCCTTCACGCCGGCGTCGGTGAGCGCCATCGCCTTCTGGATCAGCGCGGTGAATTCCTCCTTCGGCGGCAGGTCGCCGACCGATTTGAGCGCGCCGAACTGGCCCATGGCGTCGAGCTCACTGCTGGTCGCCACCACTTCCTTGCCGCGCCAGAAGCCGAAGGCCGCGTGCGCCTTGAACGCCGCCATCATGCAGAGCGGCTTGCCCCTGTAGTCGAAGTGCGGCGACGACCATTTGATCTTCTCGACCGCCTCGGGGCAGGCGGCATGGACCGTCTCGCGGATGCGGGTGAGGATCGGCCGTGCGAAGGGCGCGCGGGCGGCGATGTACGAATCGACGGCGGGGTTGCGGTTCGGCTCGGCCATAAGCGGAAGATGACGCGAATCGCCGGCGGCGATCAAGGGCCACGGGCGGTGCTTGAGACTATCCCCCGGAAGGCCTATATTGACGCCAGGCGGGTACTGCCTTGTACGAGCGTGAAGAACATCCCTGAGGCGATTCACATCCAAAGGGGGCTGTCCCTGCACGGATCCTGGTCCGACGTACATGGTCCCCACCTGACGTACTTGGCGTCAGTGGATATTCCGGCAAACGGCTACGGTGGTCCCGCCGACCTCCATGACTGAGAAGAAGGCCCTTCGCACGGCGATGCGGGAGGCGCGCGGCGCGTTCCACGCCGGGCTGTCGGCGGCGGAGCGCGAGGCGCTGCTGGTGGCGCTCGCCGACCAGGTGCTGGGGCGGCTGCCCGCCGAGGGCGTGGTCGCGGCCTACAGCGCCTATGGCGACGAGATCGACCCGGCGCTGATCGCCGCCGCGCTGCCGGGGCGGGTGGCGTTCCCGTGGTTCGCCGGCCGCGATGCGCCGATGACCTTCCGCCTCGCCGGCGAGTCGCCGTTCGAGGGTGGGCCATTCGGCATTCCGCAGCCGCCGGACAGCGCGGTCGAGGTCGACCCAGACGTGCTGCTGGTGCCGGTGATGGCCGCCGATCCGCTGTGCCACCGCCTGGGGCAGGGCAGGGGTCATTACGACCGCGCCCTCGCCGCGCTGGCTGCGAAAAAATCATATCATGCTATTGGCTTGGCGTGGGACGTGCAGATCATCGATCAGGTGCCGCGCGACGAATGGGACATCGCGCTGCACGCGGTGGCGACGCCGACGCGCTGGCTGACGCCGGCGGCGTGACGCGAACGATGCGCTCGGCTAAGGCGCGCTCATGAAGCCAAGTCCCCGCAAGCCGTTCGGCGTTCTGCTCATCGTCGCCGGTATCACGCTCTATGCCCTGCTTGTCACCGCTTTGTCAGATCCGATCGGCACGCTGCCGGCGCTGGCGCAGGCGCCGCTTTACCTGCTGCTCGGAGTCGCGTGGATCCTGCCGCTGAAGCCGCTGCTGCGCTGGATGGAGGCCGGGCGGTGAGTATCGTCGCGGCAGCGGATTGCACGACGATGACGGAGATTCGCGCCGGGATCGACGATGTCGACCGGCGACTGGTGGCGCTGCTCGCAGAGCGGTTGGGCTATATCGACGCCGCGGCGCGGGTGAAAACCGAGCGCGGCGCGGTGCGCGACGAATGGCGCAAGGCGGACGTGCTGGCGAAGGTCTCGGCCGAGGCGAAAAAGTTCGGGCTTCCCGTCGGCTACGCGCCGATGCTGTGGGAGGCGATCATCGAATATTCGATCGCCCACGAATTCGTGAAGTTCGATCAAAGGTAGAATGGCGCGAGTGACGGGGCTCGAACCCGCGACCTCCGGCGTGACAGGCCGGCGCTCTAACCAACTGAGCTACACCCGCTTCTAAAAAGCGTCGGGCTAGCTATCCGCGCGCCCGATGAGTGTCAAACCAAAACGGCCGCCCGGTCTCCCGGACGGCCGTTCCTTGTGCCTGGAGGCCGGGCTAGATGGCTCGGCCGCCGCGCGCCAGATGCATGATCAGGCCGACCACGAAAAGCACGATGAAGATCAGGAACAGGATCTTGGCGATCCCGGCGGACGCGCCGGCGATCCCGCCGAAGCCGAGCGCGCCGGCAATCAGCGCCACCACAAGGAAGATCAGGGCATAGCGAAGCATCGGCGGTTCCTTTGTTCACCTGACGGCGGTTAAGACTGCCGAAATAAACGTCGGGCGGTGCAAAAGTTCCGCCGTAACGATCTCGCTAGTCGTCCAGGCTCTTCGCCAGCGTCTGGTCGTCGAACAGGAAGCCCAGGATGTCGGGCTTGTCCATACGTTCCAGCCAGACCTTGGCAATGATCAGCAGCGGCACCGAGATCAGCGCGCCGACCGTGCCCCACACCCAGCCCCAGAACGACAGGGTGAGCAGGATGGCGAGCGGGTTGATCGTCAGCCGCCGGCCGACCAGCGCGGGGGTGACGACGTTCGCCTCGGTCAGGTGGACGAGGAGGAAGGCGCCGGCGGGGAAGAACGCCGCCAGCGTGTCGTCGAAATAGATGAGGCCGCCGAGGCTCAGCAGGCCGACCATCAGCGCCGGGCCGATATAGGGGATGAAGTTCAGGAGCGCGGCGAGGCCGCCCCACATCAGGGGCGTCGGCAGGCCAAAGCCCCAGGTGATGAGCACGGTGATCGCGCCGACCACCGCGTTGATCCGCGTCACCGTCAGGAGATAGGTCGCGGTGCTTGCGACGGTGTCGCGGATGATGCGCGCGATGCGGAGGCTGCCGGAGAGCGAGTTGCGGTTGCGGATCGCCTGCTCGCGCATCCGCGTGTAGGTCGCGAGGAAGAAGTAGATCATCAGGATCGTGAAGACGGTCTGGAAGAACACCTCGGGCGCCGACTGGGCGAGGAAGTCGAAGGCCGAGCCGGGGGTGTCGACGATGACGTGGCGCTTGCCGCCGGTCGAGGCCGGGTTGAGCACGCTCGTCACCTGATCCGACAGCTTCCGGAGCGACTTGAAGCCGTCGAGCACGGGCTTCAGGTTGGTCCGGATATGGCCGATGCGCGTCGGCAGCAGCGTGAACCACTGGGTCGCCGGAATGACGATCGCGACGACGATGGCGTTGGCGATCGCCAGGAACATCGCCAGCACCAGGAAGGCGGCGAGTCCCGACGGCACGCGGCGGCGCTCCAGCCATTCGAGGCTCGGCGCCAGCATCATGCTGACGACCAGCGCCACCGCCACCGGCAGGAAGAACACCGCGCCGGCGCTGAGCGCGAACGGCAAAGCGAGGAAGATGCCGATCCCGGCGAACAGGTTGAGCGAGGACAGCAGCCGGTCGCGGCGGAAATTGCCGGCCTCGGTCTCGTGCGTCAGCTCCGCGACGGCGACCGCCGCCGCCGTGGTCGGCGGAGCAGCCGGCGCGGGCGGTGGAGTGTCGTCGAGACCGGCCATCCGGAAACGATAGCCCGACACTTCGGCCATCGCCAAACAATTCGGGTAGCTTGACGAACATTGCGCAGCGATTATGCCGTCGATCTTTACCAGCCCTGTCGAGTCCAGATTATGATCCGCAGCAACTATGTCGCGTTCCGCGAGGCTGCAGCTTCATTCATCGGCGTTCGAGCGGCGTATCCCTGATGGCGACATCCGCCAAGGTCGCTAGTCTGTTTCCGACGCTGATTTTCGTAGGCAGGCTGCCCGACGCGGCAGCGTTGAACGCGCAGTTGCGAGAAGTGATCGCCGACCGCCAGATGGCCGAACCGGGTGTTGAAATGTCGAACGTGCGGGGCTGGCAATCCGATGTCCGTATGCTCGACTGGGGAGGCGAGGCTGCGCGAATGCTGGCGGACGTGGTGATGGCGCATTGCGACCGGCATACCGTGGATATCAAGGCGCAGGGAAAGCCACGGCATCGCTGGGTGGCGGAAATGTGGGCGAACGTCTCGACGCACGGCGCGTCAAACCAGAGCCATTCACATCCCGGGGCCTATTGGTCCGCAGTCTATTATGTTGACGATGGCTATGCGGGATCAGACGATCGGAAGCTTGCCGGCGAGTTGGTATTCATCGACCCTCGCATGCCGATGGTGCGGATTGGCGCGCCCGATCTGCGCTATCGCAGAAGTGACGGCTCTACTGATCATCACGAAACCTGGATTCGTCCGGAAGCCGGGCGCCTCGTGCTGTTCCCTTCCTGGCTATCGCACAGCGTCAGGCCGTACATGGGGGCGGGGTCACGGGTTTCTATCGCCGTCAATGTCGGCGAAAGGCCGATCTCGGCGCCTGAGAGACAGCGGTGACCTCCGACGGACTGGAAGCGGCGGCCTTCTTCGAAACACCGCTTATCATCGACTCAGTCCCAGACGCGTTCGCGCTAAACGCCGACCTGCGCGCCGCTATCACCGCTCGACGAACCCAACACGCGGGCTTGCATATATCGAATGTCCTCGGTTGGCATTCCGACACGCGAATGCTGGAATGGGGCGGGGCTGCGGCGCTTCGACTTGTGGAGCATGTCATCGGTCTCGCAGATCAGTTCACGTTGGATATCGCGGCCACGGCCGATCCGCGCTATGTCTGGGTGCCCGAGATTTGGGCGAATGTTTCCGGCCATCGCGCGTCGAATCAGTTTCACAGCCACCCCGGCGCCTATTGGTCGGCTGTCTATTATGTCGATGATGGCTACGGCGGCTCCCCCGACCGCTCGCTTGGCGGTGAGCTCATCCTCGAGGATCCGCGTATGCCCATGACGATGATGCAGGCGCCGGATCTTCGCATTCTGAACGGCACCGGGGCGTTTTATGAATATGAGCAGCTAATCAGGCCTTCCGCGGGCCGGCTGTTGATGTTCCCGGCTTGGCTTCGGCACGGTGTGCGGCCATATTTCGGCAAGGGCGAGCGAATCTCGGTCGCCATCAATATCACCGCTCGACCGGCACATTTTGTCCATTAATCGAGACCCAAGGATATCCAATGACCTTCACCCCGACCGTCAAGACCATCCTGTCGTGGTACGAGAGCGACAATCCCGGCGTGAAGGCCAATCTCGCCCGCATCCTGACGCAAGGGCGCCTCGGCGGCACCGGCAAGCTGATCATCCTGCCGGTCGATCAGGGCTTCGAGCACGGCCCGGCGCGCAGCTTCGCGGTCAATCCCGACGCCTATGACCCGCATTATCATTTCCAGCTGGCGATCGACGCGGGGCTCAGCGCTTACGCCGCGCCGCTCGGCATGATCGAGGCGGGCGCCTCGACGTTCGCGGGGCAGGTGCCGACAATCCTCAAGCTCAACTCGTCGAACTCCTGGGCGACGGCGGTCGATCAAGCGGTGACGGCGAGCGTCGATGACGCGCTCCGCCTCGGCTGCTCGGCGATCGGCTTCACGATCTACCCGGGCTCCGACCATGTGTTCGAGCAGATCGAGGAAATCCGCGAGCTTTCCGCCGAGGCCAAGTCGGTCGGCATCGCGACCGTGCTCTGGTCCTACCCGCGCGGCGGCGTGCTGCCGAAGTCGGGCGAGCTGGCGCTCGACGTCGGCGCCTATGCCGCGCACATGGCGGCGCTCACCGGCGCGCACATCATCAAGGTCAAGCTGCCGGGCGCGCATGTCGAGCAGAAGGACGCGCAGAAGCAATATGAGGGTACCGACTGGTCGGCGCAGTCCGACCGCGTGAAGCACGTCGTCAAGGCCTGCTTCAATGGCCGGCGCATCGTGGTGTTCTCGGGCGGCGCGGCCAAGGGCGCCGACGCGGTCTACCAGGACGCGCGCGACATCCGCGACGGCGGCGGCAATGGCTCGATCATCGGCCGCAACACCTTCCAGCGCCCGCGCGACGAGGCGCTGGCGATGCTCGACAAGCTCGTCCGCATCTACAAGGACGAGGAATGAACAAGGCGCGCCGGCTGCTCGTCGCCTTCTACCTGGCGACGGCGGCGGCGGGTGCGGTCATTCCCTACGCGATCCTGATTCCCTCTGTGCGGGCGCATGGCGTCGACCTAGGCGCGTTCAGCCGCGGGCTGTTCGCCAATCCGGCCGCGAGCATCTTCTCCGCCGATGTGCTGCTCGCGAGCCTTGTCTTCTTCGCGCTGGTGCTGGTGGAGGGCAGGCGCGCCGACATGCGCGGTCTCTGGGCCTATCCGCTCGTCGTGCTGGGCTTCGGCCTCTCCTGCGCGATGCCGCTGTTCCTCGCGATGCGCGAGCGCGCGCTGACGGACCGCGCATGAGCGACGAGGACCTCATTCCGCTCGACCCGGAGTTCGGCACCCGCTTCGATCGCGACCGACGTCCGGTGTGCCAGCTCTACCTGATCTCGCCGCCGCGTTTCGACGCGGGCTTCGCCGACACGCTGAAGGCGGCGCTCGACGGCGGGCCGGTCGCGGCGTTCCAGTTCCGGCTGAAGGACATCGACCAGCACGAGGCGGCACGGCTCGCCGAGCCGCTGCTGCGCGTCTGCAACGAGGCCGAGGTCGCGTTCATCGTCAACGACAGCATCGCGCTCGCCAAGCGCATCGGCGCGGATGGCGTTCACCTGGGCCAGAGCGACGGCGACCCGCGCGAGGCGCGCTCGGTCCTCGGCCGCGACGCGCAGGTCGGGGTCACATGCCACGACAGCCGCCACCTCGCGATGGACGCGGCGGAGGCGGGGGCGGACTATGTCGCGTTCGGCGCTTTTTTTCCGACCGCCACCAAGGAAACGACGCACCGGCCGGACCCGTCACTGCTGACCTGGTGGACGACGATCTCGGGCACCCCGTGCGTGGCGATCGGAGGGATCACGGTGGAGAACGCCGCGCCGCTGGTCGCGGCGGGGGCGGATTTTATCGCGGTTAGCGGGGCGGTGTGGAATGCAGAAGAGGGGCCGGCAGCGGCGGTAAGGGCCTTCGCCGCCCTTCTTGAGCGATAACCCGATCCCGCTCATCCCACCGCCTGCCGAACCATCGCCTTCAGCGTTTGCGCGTCGTGGATCGCGTGGGCGTCGATGTCATTGTTGAAATAGGCCCAGGCGGCACGGCCGGCTTTCGCCTGCTCTGTCAGCCAGTCGCTCCAGCCGAGAAGCTGCGCGTCGGAATAGCGGCCCCAATATTTGCCGCCGTTGCCGTGGAAGCGGAGGTAGGCCGCCTTGCCCGTCGCGACGCGCGGGGTCGCGGAGCCGGGCATGTCGTGGACGCAGAACGACGCGCCATGGCGTTCGAGCAGCGCGAAGGTCTCGTCGGTCAGCCAGCTCGGCTCGCGGAACTCGAAGACATGGGTGAGGTCCTTGGGCAGCAGCGACAGGAAGTCGGCGAGGCGGGCGAGGTTGATGCGCAGGCTCGGCGGCAGCTGGTAGAGAATGGGGCCGAGCGTCGGTCCTAGCTCGCGCGTCGGCGCCAGCATCCGCTCCAGCGGCTCGGCGCAATCCTTGAGCTTCTTCGCTTGCGTGATGAAGCGGTTGGCCTTGACCGCATAGCGAAACCCCTGCGGCGCCTGGTCGCGCCACTTGCGGAAGGTCTCGGGCGGCGGCAGCCGGTAGAAGCTGTTGTTGATCTCGACGGTGTCGAAGGTTTCGGCATAGAATTCGAACCAGCGCTTCGCCGGCAGCTTCGGCGGATAGAAGCGCTCCCGCCAATGCTTGTAGGTCCAGCCCGAGCAGCCGATGCGGATCGTCTCCATGGCTGCCGAACGAGGCGCGGGCGGAGTCGTTTCAGCGCCCCTCCTTGATCGCGGACGCGGCTCTTCGTACAAGGCGGCCTTCCCAAAGAGGCGACTTATGAAGATCAGCGGCGTGGACATTCGTCCGGGCAACATCATCGAATTTGAAAACGGCCTGTGGCGCGCCGTGCGCATCCAGCACACGCAGCCCGGCAAGGGCGGCGCCTACATGCAGGTCGAGCTGAAGAACCTCGTCGACGGCCGCAAGAACAACGTCCGCTTCCGCTCGTCGGAGACGGTCGAGAAAGTGCGGCTCGACACCAAGGACTTCCAGTTCCTGTTCGCCGAGGGCGACCAGCTGACGTTCATGGACAAGGAGACCTACGATCAGGTGTCGCTGCCCAAGGACTTGCTTGGCGAGGCCGGCGCCTTCCTTCAGGACGGGATGGACGTCGTCATGGAGCTTTACGACGACAAGCCGCTGTCGGTGCAGCTGCCCGACACGATCGAGGCGCTGATCGTCGAGGCCGACGCGGTGGTGAAAGGGCAGACCGCCTCCTCCAGCTACAAGCCGGCGGTGCTCGAGAACGGCGTGCGAGTCATGGTCCCGCCGCACATCGGCGCGGGAACGCGGATCGTCGTCGACGTCTACAGCCAGGAATATGTCCGGCGCGCCGAGTAGGGGCCGCGACTTTTCCTTTTTCGTCATTCCCGCGTACGCGGGAACCCATGAACACGGCGATGGACGGTTTCCGCTGTCGTGCCGACTGGTCGAGATCGGTGTTCATTGGTCCCCGCGTTCGCGGGGATGACGGGTTTGATTGATCGGATTGCAGAATGCCCGCCCACAGTTCGCTGATCACCGTCATGGAAAAGGCCGCGCGCAAGGCGGGGCCGCGGCTTCGCCGCGACTTCAACGAGGTCGACGCGCTCCAGGTCTCGCGCAAGGGCCCGGCCGACTTCGTGTCGAACGCCGATCGTGCCGCCGAGGCGACGATCAAGGAAATCCTCCAGCAGGCGCGCCCGGACTGGGGCTTCCTGATGGAGGAAGAGGGCGAGATCAAGGGCAATCCCGACAAGCCGCGCTGGGTCGTCGATCCGTTGGACGGCACCTCGAACTTCCTCCACGGCATCCCGCATTTCGCGATCTCGATCGCCGTCGAGGATCGGGGCGAGATCGTCGCCGGGCTGGTCTATCAGCCGCTCACCGACGAGAGTTTCTGGGCGGAGAAGAACGCCGGCGCCTGGCTGCAGAACCGGCGCCTCCGCGTCTCGGCGCGGCGCGACATGGCGGACTGCCTGATCGCCACCGGCATCCCGTTCAAGGGCCATGGCGATTTCGACCGCTTCGACGCCATCCTGCGCGCCGTCACGCCCGAGACCGCCGGCATCCGCCGCTTCGGCGCCGCCGCTCTCGACATGGCGTGGGTCGCGGCGGGGCGTTACGATGGCTATTGGGAGGAGGGGCTCCACCCGTGGGACTGGGCGGCGGGGCTGCTGCTCGTCCGCGAGGCCGGCGGCTTCGTCACCGACTTCCGCGGCGGCGACCGCGCCATCGAGCGCGGCGAGGTGATCGCCGGGAACGACGCCATTCACTCCAAGCTGCACAAGCTGGTCGCGGGCGCCCTTAGAACCGTTTAGCCGCCCTAACGTCCGTTCGTGGTGAGCCTGTCGAACCACGTTGCACGCATGGCGGTGCGGCCTCGTCCTTCGACAAGCTCAGGACGAACGGAGTTCTGCGGGCTTCGGGCTGGCATAGGAACAAAAACAGTTTCTTGCGATTCATTCTCACTGCCTCCCCGCCTTGCTTCGCACCTGCGGCAAGCCTAGAAACCGCCGCGTAAATCGAGGCGTTCAACACCGTGCCAGCCATCGCTCACGAGTATCTGCCGATCCTGCTGTTCCTCGGTGTCGCCGGGGCGCTGTCGGCGGCGTTTGTCGGCCTGCCGATCCTCGTCTCCAACCTGACGGGCGCGAACAACCCCTATGCCGACAAGCTCGCCGAGTACGAATGCGGGTTCGACGGGTTCGAGGATGCGCGCCGCCAGTTCGACGTGCGCTTCTACCTCGTCGCCATCCTGTTCATCATTTTCGACCTCGAAGCGGCGTTCCTGTTCCCGTGGGCGGTGTCGCTGAAGCAGACCGGCATCTTCGGCTGGGGATCGATGGTCGAGTTCCTCGTCGAGCTGGCGATCGGCTTCGTCTACGCCTGGAAGATCGGAGCGCTGGAATGGGAGTGATCGCACCGCCGTTCCAGACCGAGCAGGAGCAGATCCAGGACGGCTTCTTCGACGACGTGTCGCATGAGGTCTCCAACAAGGGCTTCCTGCTGACCTCGACCGAGGATCTGTTCAATTGGGCGCGCACCGGCTCGCTGTGGTGGATGACCTTCGGGCTCGCCTGCTGCGCGGTCGAGATGATGCACACCAACATGCCGCGCTATGACCTGGAGCGCTTCGGCGCCGCGCCGCGCGCTAGCCCGCGCCAGAGCGACTGCATGATCGTCGCCGGCACGCTCTGCAACAAGATGGCCCCGGCGCTCCGCCGCGTCTACGACCAGATGTCGGAGCCGCGCTACGTCATCTCGATGGGTAGCTGCGCCAACGGCGGCGGCTATTATCATTACAGCTATTCGGTGGTGCGCGGCTGCGACCGCATCGTGCCGGTCGACATCTACGTCCCCGGCTGCCCGCCGACCGCCGAGGCGCTGCTCTACGGCATCCTCGCGCTGCAGCGGAAAATCCGCCGCACGGGGACGATCGAGCGGTGAGCCACCACGTTCCAAAGATCGCCCCGATCGAGGGCATGATCGACTCCGCGCGCGCGCTGCTCGGCGATGCGTTGATCGACGCCTATGACTATGTCGGCGAGGTTACGCTCGTCGTGAAGCGCGAGAGCGTGGTCGAGGTGCTGCAGAAGCTGCGCGACGACAGCGGCATGCGCTTCGCCCAGCTCATGGAGCTGATGGGCGTCGATTATCCCGAGCGGCCCGAGCGGTTCGAGGTCAATTACTGCCTGCTGTCATTGGCGAAGAACTGGCGAGTCCGCGTCAAGGTCAAGACCGATGCCGCGACACCGGTGCCATCGGTCGTCGGCCTGTTCCCGGTCGCCGGCTGGTTTGAGCGCGAGGTGTGGGACATGTACGGCGTGCTGTTCGACGGTAACCCCGATCTCCGCCGCATCCTCACCGATTACGGCTTCGAGGGGCATCCGCAGCGCAAGGACTTTCCGCTGACCGGCTATGTCGAGTTGCGCTATTCGGAGGAGCACAAGCGCGTCGTCTACGAGCCGGTGAAGCTGGCGCAGGACTTCCGCACCTTCGACTTCCTGAGCCCCTGGGAAGGCGCCGAATATATCCTGCCCGGCGACGAGAAGGCCGTGCCGCAGGCGCCGGGCGCGCCGACTCCGCTGGCTGCGGAGGCGAAAAAGTGACCGAAACCGTCGAGATGAACCTGACCCCGGGCGACGCGAACTTCGCGTCGGAGGCCGGCGCGCAGGGCATCTCCAACTACACCATCAACTTCGGCCCGCAGCACCCGGCGGCGCACGGCGTGCTGCGCCTGATCATGGAGCTCGACGGCGAGACGATCGAGCGGCTCGATCCGCATATCGGCCTGCTCCACCGCGGCACCGAGAAGCTGATCGAGTACAAGACCTACCTCCAGGCGCTGCCCTATATGGACCGCCTCGACTACGTCTCGCCGATGTCGATGGAGCACAGCTATGTGCTCGCCATCGAGAAGCTGCTCCAGATGGAGGTGCCGCTTCGCGCCCAGTACATCCGCGTGCTGTTCGCCGAGCTGACGCGCATCACCAACCATCTGCTGAACGTCACCGCGCACGCGATGGACGTCGGCGCGCTCACCCCGATCCTCTGGATGTTCGAGGAGCGCGAGGCGATCTGCGGCTTCTACGAGCGGGCCTCCGGCGCGCGCTTCCACGCCGCCTATTTCCGGCCCGGCGGCGTCCACCAGGACCTGCCCGATGGCCTGATCGAGGACATCGCCGCCTGGGCCGCGAAATTCCCGACCGTGCTCAACGAGATGCAGGGCCTCGTCGCCGACAACCGCATCTTCAAGCAGCGCAACGTCGATATCGGCGTCGTCTCGGCGGACGAGGCGCTGGCCTGGGGCTTCTCCGGCCCCTGCATCCGCGGCTCCGGCATCGCCTGGGATATCCGCAAGAGCCAGCCCTACGACGTCTACGACCGCATGGAGTTCGACATTCCGGTCGGCCGCCACGGCGATTGCTACGACCGCTTCATGGTCCGGATGGAGGAAATCCGCCAGTCGCTGCGCATCGTCGACCAGTGCCTGGTCAACATGCCCGGCGGCCCGATCGCCAGCCTCGACCGCAAGGTGGTGCCGCCGAAGCGGGCTGAGATGAAGCGCTCGATGGAGGCGCTCATCCACCACTTCAAGCTCTACACCGAAGGCTTCCACGTGCCGGCGGGCGAAGTCTATGTCGCGACCGAAAGCCCCAAGGGCGAGTTCGGCATCTATCTGGTGAGCGACGGCACCAACAAACCCTACCGCTGCAAGATCCGCCCCACCGGCTTCTCGCACCTCCAGGCGATGGAGTTCATGTGCAAGGGCCACATGCTCGCGGACGCGCCGGCGATCCTCGGCTCGATCGACATCGTGTTCGGGGAGGTGGACCGGTGAAGACGTTGCGGTGGAGCGCTATTCTCGGGATGACCGCGCTGGTTGCGGCCGTCTGTTTTTCGGCGGCATGGGTCGGGCTGGATCTCGCGGGTAATGATTTTGCGCGTGTCATTGGCACTGCTGCCTTGGTTGCGTGGCTAATCAACAATGTCGCGATGCTCGTTGCTAGGTTCTTAGATCGGCGACAGGAAGCGTCTGGACAATGACCAGCGGCACCTACTCCCGCACCGGCGTCGCCGCGGCCAACCGGCCGCCGGTGGCGCACGCCGATTTCGCGTGGACGGCGGAGAACGCCGAGCAGGCGAAGGTCATCATCGCGCGTTATCCGGAAGGGCGCCAGCAGTCGGCGATCCTGCCGCTGCTCCACATGGCGCAGTACCAGATGTTCGCGCAGACCGGCTCGGCCTGGCTGCCGATCCCGGTGATCGAGTTCGTCGGCGCGCAGCTCGGCATGCCCTACATCCGCGCCTATGAGGTCGCGACCTTCTACACGATGTTCAACCTGAAGCCGGTCGGCCGCTATCATGTCCAGGTGTGCGGCACGACGCCGTGCCAGCTTCGCGGCGCCGAAGACCTGATCCACGCCTGCAAGGCGCGCGGCATGACGAAGGGCGGCATCACCGACGACGGCCTGTTCACGCTGTCCGAGGTCGAGTGCCTCGGCGCCTGCGCCAACGCACCGATGGTCCAGATCAACGACGACAATTACGAGGATCTGACCGTCGAGACGCTGAACGCCGTCCTCGACGCGCTCGCCCGGGGCGAGACGCCGAAGCCCGGCCCGCAGGTCGATCGCCAGACGAGCTGCCCTGAGGGCGGCCCGACGACGCTCAAGGAGATGGCGCAGTGATGCCATTTCTCTCTGCAGTCATTTCCGCGAACGCGGGGACCCATGAACACCGCCGTTCGACGCTTCGCTCCGCCGCGCCAACCGCCCATGACCTGTGTTCATGGGTTCCCGCGTTCGCGGGAATGACGGCTTTTGGATTGGGGTCGTCCCATGCTTGACGACAAGGACCGCATCTTCACCAACCTCTACGGCTTCCACGATTGGGGCATCGAGGGCGCGCTGAAGCGCGGCGACTGGGACAACACCGCCGCATTGATGGCGCGCGGGCAGGACCAGATCATCGAGGATATCAAGGCGTCGGGCCTGCGCGGCCGCGGCGGCGCGGGCTTCCCGACCGGCATGAAGTGGAGCTTCATGCCCAAGGAGCCCAAGCCCGAGCGCCCGTCCTACCTCGTCATCAACGCCGACGAGTCCGAGCCCGGCAGTTGCAAGGACCGCGAGATCATCCGCCACGACCCGCACAAGCTGGTCGAGGGCGCGCTGATCGCCGGCTACGCGATGCGCGCCAAGGCGGCCTATATCTACATCCGCGGCGAGTTCATCCGCGAGGCCGAGCATCTGTTCGCCGCCGTGGCGCAAGCCTACGACAAGGGCTTCCTTGGGCGTAATGCCTGCGGCTCGGGCTACGACTTCGACGTCTACGTCCACCGTGGCGCCGGCGCCTATATCTGCGGCGAAGAGACCGCGATGCTCGAAAGCCTCGAGGGCAAGAAGGGCCAGCCGCGCCTGAAGCCGCCGTTCCCGGCCGGCGCCGGCCTCTATGGCATGCCGACGACGGTCAACAACGTCGAGAGCATCGCCGTCGCGCCGACCATCCTGCGGCGCGGGCCCGCCTGGTTCGCCGGCATCGGCCGCGACAAGAACCAGGGCACCAAACTGTTCCAACTCTCGGGCCATGTGAACACGCCCTGCGTCGTCGAGGAGGCGATGGGCATCCCGTTCCGCGAGCTGATCGACAGGCACGGCGGCGGCATCCGCGGCGGCTGGGACAACCTCCTCGCCGTCATCCCCGGCGGCTCGTCGGTCCCGCTCGTCCCCGCGGCGCAGATCATGGACGCGCCGATGGACTTCGACGGTTTGAAGGACCTGAAGTCCGGCCTCGGCACCGCCGCGGTCATCGTCATGGACAAGTCGACCGACGTGGTGAAGGCGATCGCCCGCCTGTCCTATTTCTACAAGCACGAGTCCTGCGGCCAGTGCACACCGTGCCGCGAGGGCACCGGCTGGATGTGGCGCGTCATGGAGCGCCTCGTCACCGGCGACGCCGAGCCGCACGAGATCGACCTCCTCCTCGAAGTCACCACCGAAGTCGAAGGCCACACCATCTGCGCCCTCGGCGACGCCGCCGCCTGGCCGATCCAGGGCCTGATCCGCCACTTCCGCCCCGAAGTCGAAGCCCGCATCGAGCGCCGCAAGGCGCTGAGGATGGCGGCGGAATGATACGGTCCTTCGAGCTCCCGCTGTGGGTCGTGTCCAAATGACGGCCCACCGGCCCATTCAAACCTTGGCAACCGTCGCGTCCATCTGGACGATGACGTCGGCTGCTCAATCTGCAGCGTTTGACCCGGGTGATTTTCCAACCCGCCTTGAGCGGGCAAAGCCGGCGGCAGTATCTCGGGCGGCCGAAAAGAGCCCCGCGCTGGCTCGAAAGGTCATGGCGGATTTTGCTGAGTGCATTCTTAAACGCTCTCCCGGTGCGACCGCTCAATATCTGGCGATGTTTCCGCAGTCCGAAGAGGCCCGGAAGGCACTGCTTGGGATGATGACCAGCGATTGTCTCGGCGGCGGGAACATTAGATTTCCACCAGAGCTATTTCGCGGCGCTGTGTATCAGCGGATGTATATTCGCGACTTCGGCAATACCCCAATCCCTAGCCTCGATGCAGTCGCGCCGATTGACTATGCGGTAGGATCGAACGCCGAAATCAAAAGTGCGCCGCAGTCGATCGGCCTGAGGCAGTTTGCGGACTGCATCGTTCGTGCGACTCCGGGGACAGCACATCGCCTGCTAATCACAGCACTCGGCTCGATCGAGGAGCAGTCGGCGTTTTCGGAGTTGTCGCGAGCTATGTCCCAGTGCCTTCCGAGTGGCTTGGAGCTTCAGTTTTCCAAATCGACGTTGCGAGCCCTGATCGGAGAAGTCGCATACCGGCTTAGATCGAAAGCCGCCGAACCCGGTAATCGCGTCGGGGGACCGAACTGATGCCCATCCTCACAGTCGACGGCATCGAAGTCGAGGTCCCCGCCGGCGCCACCGTGCTTCAGGCGTGCGAGGCCGCTGGCAAGGAAATCCCGCGCTTCTGCTACCATGAGCGCCTCAGCATCGCCGGCAATTGCCGGATGTGCCTTGTCGAGGTGAAGCCGGGGCCGCCGAAGCCGCAGGCGTCGTGCGCGCTGCCGGCGGCGGACAAGCAGGAAGTGTTCACCACCACGCCGATGGTCAAGAAGGCGCGCGAAGGGGTGATGGAGTTCCTGCTCATCAACCACCCGCTCGACTGCCCGATCTGCGACC
>CAXTKD010000025.1:0-11845 GCA_964244885.1 uncultured Sphingomonadaceae bacterium
GCGAGTGCGACCTGCAGGACCAGAGCCTCGCCTACGGCAAGGGCCACACGCGCTATCACGAGAACAAGCGCGCGGTTACCGAGAAATACATGGGCCCGCTCATCAAGACGGTGATGACGCGCTGCATCCACTGCACCCGCTGCGTGCGCTTCGCCGAGGAAGTCGCCGGAGTCGAAGAGATCGGCGCGATCGGGCGCGGCGAGAACATGCAGATCACGTCTTACCTCGAGCAGGCCGTTACCTCGGAGCTTTCGGGCAACGTCATCGACCTCTGCCCGGTCGGCGCGCTGACCTCGAAGCCCTATGCGTTCGAGGCGCGCTCGTGGGAGCTGAAGAAGACCGACAGCATCGACGTGATGGACGCGGTCGGCACCAACATCCGGCTCGACGCGCGCGGCAACCAGGTGCTGCGCGCGCTGCCGCGCCTCAACGAGGACGTCAACGAAGAGTGGGCGTCGGACAAGACGCGCTTCGCGGTCGATGGCCTGATGAAGCGGCGGCTGGACAAGCCCTACGTCCGCAAGGGCGGCAAGCTGGTCGCGGTGTCGTGGAACGAGGCGTTCGCGGCGGTGAAGGCCGGGCTGGCGGGCGTCTCGGGCGACCAGGTCGCGGCGATCGCCGGCGACCTTCTCGAGGTCGAATCGATGGCGGCGCTCAAGGACCTGCTGGCGAGCCTCGGCTCCTCGCGGGTCGAGTGCCGGCAGGATGGCGCGGCGCTCGATGCGTCGGATCGCGGCTCCTACCTGTTCAACACGACGATCGCGGGCCTTGAGACGGCGGACGTCATCCTGCTCGTCGGCACCAATCCGCGCCTCGAGGCGCCGCTGGTCAACACCCGCATCCGGAAAGCCGTCCGCAAGGGCAGGGCGCAGGTGTTCGCGATCGGGCCTGATCTCGACCTGACCTACGCGCACAAGAATCTCGGCGATGATCTTGGATTGCTTGGCAATCTCCCGGCCGAGGTTACCGAGGCGCTGGCTGGTGCGGCGCGCCCGGCGGTGATCGTCGGCGCCAGCGTCGCCAACGCGGCGCGCGGCATCAGCGCGCAACGCGAAGGCTGGAATGGCTGGAACCTGCTCCACACCGCCGCGTCTCGCGTCGGCGGCCTCGACCTCGGCCTCACCGCCGAGGGCGGAGTCGCGGCGATCCTCGACGATGCGCGCGCCGGCAAGCTCAAGGCGGTGTTCCTGCACGGCGCGGACGAGATCGACACCTCGGCTCTCGCCGACACCTTCACGGTCTACATCGGCACCCATGGCGACGAGGGGGTCAGGAACGCCGACGTCATCCTGCCGGCGGCGTCCTACGCCGAGAAGCCGGGCACCTACGTCAACATGGAAGGCCGCGTGCAGCGCGGCGCGCGCGCCGTCTTCCCGCCGGGCGAGGCGCGCGAGGACTGGACGATCCTGCGCGCGCTGTCGGACGTGCTCGGGACGCCGCTTGCCTATGACAATTACGCTGGTCTCCGCGCCCGCATCGCCGCCGACTGGCCGCACCTGGCGCGCGAGGGGCTGACGCCCGCGCCGCTCGGCGTGCTCAAGGGCGAGGTGCCGAAACTCTCCGGCCCGGCAGCGCTTCCGATCCACGATTTCTACCAGACCAACCCGATCTGCCGCGCCAGCGATACCATGGCCGAGTGCTCGGCCGAGCTGCTGCGGCCGCTTCACCTGGAGGCCGCCGAATGACCGCCGCCTTCCAGGACAGCTTCCTCGGGCCGATCTTCGGCTATCTGATCGCCACCGTGCTGCTGATCCTCGCGATCACGCTGCCGGTGCTGATCGGTGTCGCCTATGCGGTCTACGGCGACCGCAAGATCTGGGCGGCGATGCAGATGCGGCGCGGGCCGAACGTCGTCGGCCCGTGGGGCATCTTCCAGAGCTTCGCGGACGGCCTGAAGGTCTTCCTCAAGGAAACCATAATCCCGTCGGGCGCCAACAAGGGCATCTTCCTCTTGGCGCCGATGATCAGCTTCACGCTGGCGCTGGTCGGCTGGGCGGTGATCCCCTTCTGGGCGGGCGGGGTGCTCGCCGACATCAACGTCGGCATCCTCTACCTGTTCGCGACCTCGTCGATGGGCGTCTACGGCATCATCATGTCGGGCTGGGCGTCGAACTCTAAATATCCGTTTCTCGGTGGGTTGCGGTCGGCGGCTCAGATGGTGTCTTACGAAGTCTCGATCGGCTTCGTCATCGTCTGCGTCGTGCTCTACGCGTCGAGCTTCAACCTGACCGCGATCGTCGAGAGCCAGCGCGGCAACGTGCTCGGCATCCTGAACGGCAATGTGTTCAATCCGCTGCTCTTTCCGATGTTCGTGGTGTTCTTCATCTCGGCGCTCGCCGAGACCAACCGCCCGCCGTTCGACCTTCCCGAGGCGGAGGCCGAGCTCGTCGCGGGTTACCAGACCGAATATTCGTCGATGGCCTTCGCGCTGTTCTGGCTCGGCGAGTACGGCAACATCCTGCTGATGTGCGCGATGATCTCGGTGCTGTTCCTTGGCGGCTACCTGCCGCCGCTCAACTTCGCGCCGCTCTACCTCGTGCCGGGCTTCATCTGGTTCTTCTCGAAGATCCTGTTCATGTTCTTCTGCTTCGCCTGGGTGAAGGCGACGGTGCCGCGCTACCGCTACGACCACCTGATGCGGCTCGGATGGAAGGTGTTCCTGCCGCTGTCGCTGTTCTGGGTCTTCCTCGTCTCCGGCTGGCTTGTTTTCACGGGACATTTCGCATGAAGCGCATCGCACGCACCACCGTCTGCCTCGTCTCGCTCGCGCTGTCGGCGGGGGCGGCGGCCAACCCGTTCAGCGCCAATCTCGCCAAGCTCACCGACAGCGGCCGCGCGGAGATGTTCCAGCGCTACATGAAGACCGCGAAGAAGGAGTGCGACGCCGTCACCCGCGTCTACTTCCAGGGCTCCACGCCGCCGGCGACAGACATCTGGAACATCGAGTGCGACAAGTCGAAGTCGTGGACCATCCGCATCGACGGCAATGGCAAGACGCAGTTCTTCGATTGCGCGAAGATGACCGCGGGCCAGAAGTGCTGGAAGCCGCTCGCCACGCCGGCCAAGCGCAAATGAACGCCGTCCTGCAAGCCGCCAAGTCGATGCTCCTGATCGAGTTCGTCAGGGCGCACTGGCTGACGCTCAAATACATGTTCCGCCCCAAGGCGACGCTCAACTATCCGTTCGAGAAGGGACCGCTCAGCCCGCGCTTCCGCGGCGAGCATGCGCTCCGCCGCTATCCGAACGGCGAGGAGCGCTGCATCGCCTGCAAGCTGTGCGAGGCCGTCTGCCCGGCGCTCGCCATCACCATCGAGGCCGAGCCGCGCGACGACGGCAGCCGCCGCACCACGCGCTACGACATCGACATGACCAAGTGCATCTACTGCGGCCTGTGCCAGGAGGCATGCCCCGTCGACGCCATCGTCGAAGGCCCGAACTTCGAGTTCGCGACCGAGACTCGCGAGGAGCTGATCTACGACAAGGCCAAGCTGCTGGCGAACGGCGAACGCTGGGAGCGCGCCATCGCGCAGAATCTTGCGGCGGACGCGGCGTGGCGGTAGTGGGCGCGCTCCTTACCCCAACAGCCGTCATCCCCGCGAACGCGGGGACCCATGAACACGGTTTCTCTAGCAATGGCACCGCAGCGCCCGACTCCCCTCGGGCGGTGTTCATGGGTTCCCGCGTTCGCGGGAATGACGATAAATTAGGAATGTTCCCAGCGTGATCGCCGCGCTCATCTTCTACCTGTTCTCCGGCGTCGTGATCGTCTCGGCCTGCGCGGTCGTGCTCGCGCGCAACCCGGTGCACTCGGTGCTGTGGCTGGTGCTGGCGTTCTTCAACGCCGCCGGCCTGTTCGTGCTGCTCGGTGCCGAGTTCCTCGCGATGCTGCTGGTCATCGTCTACGTCGGCGCGGTCGCGGTGCTGTTCCTGTTCGTCGTGATGATGCTCGACATCGACTTCGCCGAGTTGCGCGCCGGCTTCGCCAAATACCTGCCGTTCGGCCTGCTGCTCGGCGCGGTGTTCCTGGGCGAGCTGATCCTGGTTGTCAGCGGCTGGCAGTTCGCCGGCTGGTCACCCACCGTCCACGCCGCGCCGATGGCGGCGGGCGAGGGCCTGAGCAACACCGCGGCGCTCGGCGCGGTGCTCTACACGCGCTACGCCTTCGTCGTCTCCTCGGCGGGCATGGTGCTGCTGACCGCGCTGATCGGCGCGATCGTGCTGACGCACCGCCAGCGGCCGGGCGTCAGGCGCCAGAACATCGGCGTCCAGGTGTCGCGCACGCCCGCCAACGCGGTGCATCTGGTTGACGTGAAAAGCGGCGAGGGGGTCGACGTCGGATGATCGGGCTTGGCCACTACCTCACTGTCGGCGCGATCCTGTTCGTGCTCGGCGTGTTCGGCATCTTCATCAACCGCAAGAACGTCATTATCATCCTGATGTCGGTCGAGCTCATCCTGCTCGCGGTCAACATCAACCTCGTCGCCTTCTCGGCCTTCCTGCACGACCTCGTCGGCCAGGTGTTCGCGATGTTCGTGCTGACCGTCGCGGCGGGCGAGGCGGCGATCGGCCTCGCGATCCTCGTCCTCTACTTCCGCAACCGCGGCACGATCGCGGTCGACGACATCAACATGATGAAGGGCTGACAGTTAAGTGATTCAGCTCATCGTCTTCCTGCCGCTGCTCGCGGCGCTGGTCGCGGGCCTTGGCCAGTGCTTTCTCGGGCGCACTTTGTCCAAGGCGATCACCACCGCCTCGGTGATGGTCGGCGCAGCCCTGTCGTGGACGCTGTTCCTCGAGAGCGACCCCGGCATCGCGGTCGTCCAGGTTCTTTCGTGGATCCAGTCCGGCGACCTCAACATCTCCTGGGCGCTGCGCGTCGACCGACTGACGACCGTCATGCTGGTGGTCATCAACAGCGTCTCGGCGCTCGTCCACCTCTACTCCTGGGGCTATATGGAGGAGGACCCGGACCAGCCGCGGTTCTTCGCCTACCTCTCGCTGTTCACCTTCGCGATGCTGATGCTGGTGACCGCCAACAACCTCGTCCAGATGTTCTTCGGCTGGGAGGGCGTCGGCCTCGCCTCCTACCTGCTGATCGGATTCTGGTACTACAAGCCTTCGGCCAACGCGGCGGCGATCAAGGCCTTCGTCGTCAACCGCGTCGGCGACTTCGGCTTCTCGCTCGGCATCTTCGCCACCTTCCTGGTGTTCGGCACGATCGACATCTCGACGATCAACGCCAACGCCGCGAGCTTTGCGGGGACGACCTTCAGCTTCCTCGGCCAGCCGGTCGACGTGATGACGACGATCTGCCTGCTGCTGTTCGTCGGCGCCTGCGGCAAGTCGGCGCAATTGGGCCTCCACACCTGGCTGCCCGACGCGATGGAAGGCCCGACGCCGGTCTCCGCGCTCATCCACGCCGCGACGATGGTCACCGCCGGCGTATTCATGGTCTGCCGCCTGTCGCCTATGTTCGTGGCCGCGCCCGACGCGATGACCGTGGTGACCTACGTCGGCGCCGCGACCGCGCTGTTCGCCGCGACCGTCGGCACCGTCCAGACCGACATCAAGCGGGTCATCGCCTATTCGACGTGCTCGCAGCTCGGCTACATGTTCTTCGCCGCCGGCGTCGGGGCGTTCGGCGTGTCGATGTTCCACCTGTTCACCCACGCCTTCTTCAAGGCCTTGCTGTTCCTCGGCGCGGGCTCGGTCATCCACGCGATGCACCACGAGCAGGACATGCGCTTCTACGGCGGCTTGCGGAAATCGATCCCGCTGACCTTCGCGGTAATGATGATCGGCACGCTGGCGATCACCGGCGTCGTGCCGTTCGCCGGCTATTATTCGAAGGACGCCATCCTCGAAGCGGCCTTCGCGAGCGGCGCGCAGGCCGGCTACGTCGCCTTTGCGATCGGCATCTTCGCTGCGCTCCTCACCAGCTTCTACTCGTGGCGCCTGATCTTCCTGACCTTCGCCGGCAAGCCGCGCTGGGCGGAGTCGGAGCATATCCAGCACGCCGTCCACCACGAGCACGAGGGCGCGGGCGCCGAGCATTCGACCGACAGCGACGAAGCCCACGTCGATGCGCACACCGTCGCGGCGACGGCGGCGCAAACCCACGATCACGGTGACGGCACCGCGGGCTATCACCCGCACGAGAGCCCGTGGTCGATGCTGGTGCCGCTGCTGTTGCTCGCACTTGGCGCGGCGTTCGCGGGCCTGATCTTCCACTCGGACTTCGTCGGGCCGGAGAGCGACGCCAATTTCTGGCACGGCGCGCTCGCCTTCAACCCGCACCTGATGGAGGCGATGGAGCAGATTCCAGAGTGGGCGAAATACGCGCCGATGGCGGCGTGGATCGTCGGGCTTCTGCTCGCGCTCCGCTCCTACATCTGGAGCCCGGAGGTTCCGGCGCGCTTCACCGCGATGTTCGGGGGCCTTTACCAGTTCCTGCTTCACAAATGGTATTTCGACGAGCTCTACAACGCGATCTTCGTCCGCCCCGCCTTCGCGATCGGCCGCTTCCTTTGGAAGCGCGGCGACCAGGGGACGATCGACCGCTTCGGGCCGGACGGCATCTCGGGCCTCGTCGGCCGCGCCAGCGGCGTCGCCCGGCGCTTCCAGACCGGCTATGTCTACACCTATGCCCTCGTCATGCTGATTGGCGTGGCGGCGGCGGCGACGTGGCTGATGCCGCGCGTGTTCGGGGGCCAGTAAAATGGGCTTCCCGATCCTCTCCGTCCTGATCTTCCTGCCGCTGCTCGCGGCGCTCCTGATCCTGGCGATCCCGGGCGACGAGCAGGCGCGCGCCAACAACGCCCGCTGGATCGCGCTCGGCGCCACGCTCATCGAGTTCGCGCTCGGCATCTGGCTCTGGGTGTCATTCGACAACTCGACCGCGAACTTCCAGTTCGTCGAGGACCTGCGACTGTTCGCGCCCTATCTCTCGTGGCACCTCGGCGTCGACGGCATCGCGATGCTGCTCATCCAGCTCAGCACCTTCCTGATGCCGATCTGCATCCTCGCCTCTTGGAAATCGATCGAGACCCGCGTTCCCGAGTACATGGCGGCGTTCCTGCTGATGGAAACGCTGATGCTCGGCGTGTTCGCCAGCCTCGACCTCTTCCTGTTCTACCTGTTCTTCGAGGGCGGCCTCATCCCGATGTACCTCATCATCGGCATCTGGGGCGGCGCGCGGCGCATCTACGCGAGCTACAAGTTCTTCCTCTACACGTTGCTCGGCTCGGTGCTGATGCTGCTCGCCATGATGTACATGGTGGCGGTCTCGGGCACGACGAGCATCGTCGCGCTGCTCGCCTACGACTTCGATCCCGCCGTCCAGCCACTGCTTTGGCTCGCCTTCTTCGCGAGCTTCGCGGTCAAGATGCCGATGTGGCCGGTCCACACCTGGCTGCCCGATGCGCACGTCGAGGCGCCGACCGCCGGCTCGGTCATCCTGGCGGGCGTGCTGCTGAAGCTCGGCGGCTACGGCTTCCTGCGCTTCTCGCTGCCGATGTTCCCCGAGGCTTCGGCCGAGCTCGCGTGGATCGTCTTCGGCCTGTCGGCGATCGCGGTCGTCTACACCTCGCTCGTCGCGCTGGTGCAGCAGGACATGAAGAAGCTGATCGCCTACTCGTCGGTCGCGCACATGGCGTTCGTCACGGTCGGCATCTTCACCTTCAATGCGCAGGGCATCGAAGGCTCGATCATGCAGATGCTGAGCCACGGCGTCGTCTCGGGCGCGCTCTTCCTGTGCGTCGGCGTGATCTACGACCGGCTGCACACCCGCGAGATCAGCCGCTACGGCGGCCTCGCCAACAACATGCCGGCCTATGCGCTGTTCTTCATGCTGTTCACGATGGCGTCGGTCGGCCTGCCCGGCACCAGCGGCTTCGTCGGCGAGTTCCTGGTGATGCTCGGCGCCTATCAGGCCGAAACCTGGGTCGCCTTCGCGATCTGCACCGGCATCATCCTCGGCGCCGCCTACATGCTCTATCTCTACCGCCGCATCATCTTCGGCGTGCTGGAGAAGGCCGACCTCAAGTCGCTGAAGGACCTGGAGCCGCGCGAGATCGCGATCATGGTCCCGCTCGCCGCCGTGGTGCTGTGGATGGGCGTCTATCCCAAGACCTTCCTCGATCCGCTGCACACGCCGGTCCAGCATATCCTCGGCCGCATCGAGCGCGCCGCGCCGCCCGTCCAGCACCCCATGCGCGCCGCCGCCCCCGCCACCGCCGGAGCCCATTGATGCAGCCGTTCCTGCAATCGCTCCAGATCTCCACGCCCGAGCTCGGGCTGACCGTCGGCGCGCTCGTCCTGCTGATGATCGGCGCGTTCCGCGGCGACAAGGCGCTCGGCCTGATCACCTGGCTGTCGGTCGCGATCTACGCCGGCGTCGCGCTGTCGCTGATCGACGATCCCCTGACGCCGCAGCGCGCCTTCGGCGGCCTCTACGTCGCCGACGCCTTCTCGGCCTTCTTGAAGGTGCTGATCTACATCGGCGCGGCCATCGCGGCGCTGCTGGCGATGCCGTACCTGAAGCGCACTCACACCGGCCGCTTCGAATATCCCGTCCTGCTGATGCTCTCGGCGCTCGGCATGTCGATCATGGTCTCGGCCAGCGACCTCCTGACACTCTATGTCGGCTTGGAACTGCAGTCGCTCGCCGCCTATGTCCTCGCCGCCTTCCACCGGCACGAGGCGCGGTCGTCGGAAGCCGGCCTCAAATATTTCGTCCTCGGCGCGCTCGCCTCGGGCGTGCTGCTCTACGGCATCTCGCTGGTCTACGGCTTCGGCGGCACCACCGACTTCGTCGCCCTGAAGGCCAACCTCGTCGGCGGCCCGGGCGTCAGCATCGGCGTCCTGCTCGGCCTCGTGCTCATGCTCTCGGGCCTGGCGTTCAAGATCAGCGCGGTGCCCTTCCATATGTGGACGCCCGACGTCTACGAAGGTGCGCCGACCCCGGTCGCCGCGTTCTTCGCCTCGGCCCCCAAGGTCGCCGCGATGGGCCTGCTCGTCCGCGTCGCGGTTGAGGCGTTCGGCGGCCTCGCCGGCGAGTGGGGCCAGATCGTCCAGTTCGTCGCCATCGCCTCGATGGTCCTGGGCGCGGTCGGCGCGATCGGGCAGCTCAACGTCAAGCGCCTGCTCGCTTACTCGTCGATCAACAACGTCGGCTTCGCGCTGATCGGCCTCGCCACCGCGACCCCGCAGGGCGTCGGCTCGGTGCTGTTCTACATGACCGTCTACATGGCGATGACGCTCGGCAGCTTCCTCGTCGTGCTTCAGATGCGCGGGGCGGATGGCGAGCCGATCGAGGGCATCGCCTCGCTCTCCGGCCTCGCGCGCTCCCGCCCGGGCCTCGCCGCGGCGATGGCGATCTTCATGTTCAGCCTCGCCGGCATCCCGCCGCTCTTGGGCTTCTGGCCGAAGTTCTCGGTGTTCCAGGCGGCGATCGTCTCGCATCTCTATGTGCTGGCGACGATCGGCGTCGTCACCTCGGTCGTCGGCGCCTATTATTACCTGCGCATCGTCAAGACGATGTACTTCGACGAACCCGCCGCCGCGTTCGCCGCGTCCGAAAGCGCGATCAACGGCGTGCTGATCGGCGCGGCCGCGCTGTTCTGCTCGCCGATCGGCATGCTGGCCATCACGCCGCTGGTGGCGGCGGCCATGCAAGCCGCCCACGCGCTCTTCTGATGCTCGTCGAGCTGACCACGGTCGGCTCGACCAACGACTGGGTCGCGGAGCGCACGCGGGCCGAGGATGGCCTCTGGTGCCGCGCCGACACCCAGACCGGGGGGAGGGGCCGCCGCGGCCGCCTGTGGATCTCGGAGCCCGGCAACCTCTACGCCTCGACGCTCGCTCGCAAGCGGCGGGGCGACGGGCCGCAGCAGCAACTGAGCTTCGTCGCCGCGCTGGCGCTCGCCGACGCCTTCGACAAATATGTCAAGCCCGGCCGCATCACGCTGAAATGGCCCAACGACGTGCTGCTCGACGACAGGAAATGCGCCGGCATCCTGCTCGAAGGTCACGGCGACGCCACGGTCATCGGCTTCGGCGCCAACCTCGCGCACCATCCCGATTTCGTCGACCGCCCCGCGACCTCGCTCCAAGCCGCCGGGATCGTGCCGCCGTCGGCGGCCGAATTCCTCGAACCGCTGCGGTCCTCCTTCGCCGCGCTGCGCGATCTTTGGCGCGATGCCGGGTTCGAGCCGATCCGCCGGGCGTGGCTGGCGCGCGCCTCAGGGGTAGGGGCGCCCATCGAGGCCCGGCTCGGCACCGAGACACTCACCGGAATCTTCGAAGGCCTCGCCAAGGACGGTGCGCTCGAACTCCGGCTCTCCGACGGAGCGCTCCGCCCAATCCACGCCGGGGAGGTGTTCGCCCTCTAAAACAAGCGCTCGCCCCTCCCCTTCAGGGGAGGGGTTGGGGGTGGGGCCTATCCGCGCGCGCTGAGCTCCACGCCCAGTCCCCCACCCCAACCCCTCCCCTGAAGGGGAGGGGCTTCGCACCCGCACCAAACCTCGGTATGCGGCTCGTCGCGGCCGGGACGGAGACACGCATGCTGCTCGCCATCGACGTCGGAAACACCAACGTCGTCTTCGCGCTCGTCGAGGGGCAGGCGATCCTCCACCGCTGGCGGATCGCGACGACCCACGCCCGCACCGCCGACGAATATGCCGTGTGGCTGACTCAGCTGATGGCGCTGGAGGATATCGACCGCGCCTCGGTCGACGCCGCCATCGTCTCGACCGTCGTGCCGCCGACGCTCTTCCACCTGAAGCAGCTTTGCGCGCGCTATTTTGGAGTCGAGGCGCTGGTGGTGAGCGATCCTGGCGTCGATCCGGGAGTCGGCATCAATGTGCCGAACCCCAAGGAGGTCGGCGCCGACCGCATCGTCAACTCGGTCGCGGCGCACACGATCTACGGCGGCGACCTGATCGTCGTCGATTTCGGCACCGCCACGACCTTCGACACCGTCATCAACGGCGCCTACGTCGGTGGCGCTATCGCGCCGGGCATCACCTTGTCGATGGAGGCGCTCTACATGGCCGCCGCCGCGCTACCCCGCATCGCCATCGAGCCGCCGGCCAACGGGCGCGGCCTGGCGCAGGGGACGGTGCCGGCGATGCAGTCCGGCATCTTCTACGGCTATGTTGGGCTGGTTGAAGGTTTGGTAAAACGCATTAAGTCTGACATGACGCTGATGTCTGGCGAGCAGCGCGCCGTGACCGTTATCGGAACGGGCGGCCTCGCCGGACTTTTCAATCGCCACACCGATGCCATCGACGTCGTGGACGGCGACCTAACAATCAAGGGCTTAGCCCTCATCCATGCCAGGAATATATGAAACCCGGAAATGAACTGATCTTCCTGCCGCTCGGCGGCTCGGGCGAGATCGGAATGAACGTCAACCTCTACGGCACCCAGGGAAAGTGGGTGATGGTCGATCTCGGCATGACCTTCGCCGACCCGACCTATCCGGGCGTCGATCTCATTCTGCCCGACCTGAAATTCATCGAGGACCGCAAGAAGGACCTCCTCGGCATCGTGCTGACGCACGGCCACGAGGACCATATCGGCGCGATTCCCTATCTCGCCGCCGAGCTCGGCGTGCCGCTCTATGCGACGCCGTTCACCGCCGGCCTGATCAAGGGCAAGCTCGACGAGGAAGGCCTGTCGGGCGAGGTGAAGCTCCATATCATCCCGAAGAACGGCAGCTTCGAGCTCGGGCCGTTCGGCTTCCGCTACGTGCCACTGGCGCACTCGATCCCCGAGGGCAACGCCCTCCTGATCGAGACGCCCTACGGCAAGATCTTCCACACCGGCGACTGGAAGCTCGACG
>CAXTKD010000026.1:0-9733 GCA_964244885.1 uncultured Sphingomonadaceae bacterium
GATCAACATCATCGACACCCCGGGCCACGTCGACTTCACCATCGAAGTCGAGCGTTCGCTGCGCGTGCTCGACGGTGCTGTCGCGTGCTTCGACGGCGTCGCCGGAGTCGAGCCGCAGTCCGAGACGGTGTGGCGCCAGGCCGAGAAGTATCACGTGCCGCGCATGTGCTTCGTCAACAAGCTCGACCGCACCGGCGCGAACTTCGAGATGTGCGTCGACATGATCAAGGACCGCCTCGGCGCGCGTCCGGCCGTCCTCTACCTGCCGATCGGCATCGAGAGCAGCTTCAAGGGCCTCGTCGACCTCGTAGAGAACCGCGCGATCATCTGGCTCGAGGAGAGCCTCGGCGCGAAGTTCGAATATCAGGACATTCCCGCCGAGCTGGCCGACAAGGCCGCCAAGGCGCGCTCCGAGCTCATCGAGATGGCCGTCGAGCAGGACGACGACATCATGGAGGCCTATCTCGAAGGCACCGAGCCCGATGTCGCGACGCTGAAGGCGCTGATCCGCAAGGGCACGCTCAACTTCTCGTTCGTCCCCGTGCTGTGCGGCTCGGCGTTCAAGAACAAGGGCGTCCAGCCGCTGCTCGACGGCGTCGTCGACTATCTGCCGTCGCCGCTCGACATTCCGCCGGTCGAAGGCCTCAAGCTCGACGGCGAGACGCCCGACACCCGCGCGCCGTCCGACGACGCGCCGTTCTCGGCGCTGGCGTTCAAGATCATGAACGATCCGTTTGTCGGCACGCTGACCTTCGCCCGCATCTATTCGGGCAAGCTTGAGACCGCCTCGGTCGTCATGAACTCGGTCAAGGACAAGAAGGAAAAGGTCGGCCGCATGCTGCTGATGCACGCGAACGACCGCGAGGACATCCAGGTGGCCTACGCCGGCGACATCGTCGCGCTCGCGGGCCTCAAGGACACCACGACCGGCGACACGCTGTGCGCTCAGAACGCGCCGATCATCCTCGAGCGGATGGAGTTCCCGGACCCCGTCATCGAAGTCGCCGTCGAGCCCAAGACCAAGGCCGACCAGGAGAAGATGGGCGTCGCGCTCAATCGCCTGGCGCGCGAGGACCCCTCGTTCCGCGTGACTTCGGACGTCGAGAGCGGCCAGACGATCATCAAGGGAATGGGCGAGCTCCACCTCGAGATCCTCGTCGACCGCATGAAGCGCGAGTTCAAGGTCGAGGCGAACGTCGGCGCGCCGCAGGTGGCGTACCGCGAGTCTCTCGCCCGCAAGGTCGACGTCGACTACACCCACAAGAAGCAGTCGGGCGGCTCCGGCCAGTTCGGCCGCATCAAGTTCACGGTGGAGCCGGGCGAGCGCGGCCAGGGCGTCGTCTTCAAGGACGAGGTCAAGGGCGGCAACGTCCCGAAGGAATACATTCCCTCGGTCGAGAAGGGCATCCGAGAGATCGCCGCGTCGGGCTCGCTGATCGGCTTCCCGATCATCGACTTCACCGCGACGCTCTATGACGGCGCCTACCACGACGTCGACTCGTCGGCGCTGGCGTTCGAGATCACCGGCCGCGGCGGCATGCGCGAGGCCGCGCAGAAGGCCGGAATCAAGCTGCTCGAGCCGATCATGAAGGTTGAAGTGGTGACCCCCGAGGACTATCTCGGCGACGTCATCGGCGACCTCAATTCTCGCCGCGGGCAGATCCAGGGCACCGACAGCCGCGGCAACGCGCAGACGATCGAGGCTCTGGTGCCGCTTGCAAACATGTTCGGTTACGTGAACCAGCTCCGCTCGTTCACGCAGGGTCGCGCGCAATATTCGATGCAATTCTCTCATTACGAGGAAGTGCCCGCGAACGTTGCGGAAGAGGTCAAGGCCAAGCTGGCCTAAGTCATTTCAAGCTGAAGGATTACGAAAATGGCGAAAGCTAAGTTCGAGCGGAACAAGCCGCACTGCAACATCGGCACCATCGGTCACGTCGACCATGGCAAGACCTCGCTGACCGCGGCGATCACGAAGATCCTCGCCGAGACCGGCGGCGCCACGTTCACCGCTTATGCGGACATCGACAAGGCTCCGGAGGAGCGCGAGCGCGGCATCACGATCTCGACGGCGCACGTCGAGTACGAGACCGCCAACCGCCACTATGCGCACGTCGATTGCCCGGGCCACGCCGATTATGTGAAGAACATGATCACCGGCGCGGCGCAGATGGACGGCGCGATCCTCGTCGTGTCGGCCACCGACGGCCCGATGCCGCAGACCCGCGAGCACATCCTGCTGGCGAAGCAGGTCGGCGTGCCGACGATGGTCGTCTTCATGAACAAGGTCGATCTGGTCGACGATCCCGAGATCCTCGAACTCGTCGAGCTCGAGATTCGCGAGCTGCTGTCGAAGTACGACTTCGATGGCGACAATATTCCGATCATCCAGGGCTCGGCGGTCGCCGCGCTCGAGGACAAGACGCCGGAGATCGGCCGCGACGCCGTGCTCAAGCTGATGGAAGCTGTCGATTCGTACATCCCGCAGCCGGAGCGCGCGCTCGATCGCCCGTTCCTGATGCCGATCGAGGACGTGTTCTCGATCTCGGGCCGCGGCACGGTCGTCACCGGCCGCGTCGAGAGCGGCATCGTCAAGGTCGGCGAGGAAGTCGAGATCGTCGGAATCCAGCCGGCGGTCCGCAAGACCGTCGTCACCGGCGTCGAGATGTTCCGCAAGCTGCTCGATTCGGGCCAGGCCGGCGACAACATCGGCGCGCTCCTCCGCGGCGTCGGCCGGGAGGACGTCGAACGCGGCCAGGTTCTCTGCAAGCCGGGCTCGATCACGCCGCACACCGACTTCCAGGCGAGCGTCTATGTCCTGTCGAAGGACGAGGGCGGCCGTCACACGCCGTTCTTCGCGAACTATCGTCCGCAGTTCTACTTCCGGACGACCGACGTGACCGGCACCGTTGTCCTCCCCGAGGGCACCGAAATGGTCATGCCGGGCGACAACATCGAGCTCGGCGTCCAGCTCATCGCGCCGATCGCGATGGACCAGGGCCTGCGCTTCGCCATCCGCGAGGGCGGCCGCACCGTCGGCTCGGGCGTCGTCGCTTCGATCTCGAAGTAAGTAATCAGGGCCGCCCGGCTGGAATGATCCAGCCGGGCGGTTCGGCTTTTCTGCCGGACTAGAGAATCAAGAGAAGACAGATGGAAACGCAAAACATCCGCATCCGGCTGAAGGCCTTCGACCACCGCGTGCTCGATCAGGCGACGGGCGAGATCGCCGATACGGCGAAGCGCACGGGCGCCCAGATTCGCGGGCCGATCCCGATGCCGACGCGCATCGAGAAGTTCACCGTGAACCGCTCGCCGCACGTCGATAAAAAATCGCGTGAACAATTCGAAGTTCGCACGTATAAGAGACTTCTCGACATCGTCGATCCCACGCCGCAGACGGTAGACGCGCTCATGAAGCTCGATCTTGCCGCTGGCGTCGACGTCGAGATCAAGCTGCAGGGCTGACGCTCCAAAGCATAAACAAAAACGCATGCCCGCTCATGGGTTTGAGCGGGCCTCTGGCAGGAGTTTGGTCATGCGCACCGGCGTGATCGTGAAGAAAATGGGCATGACCCGGGTATTCCAGGACGATGGGCGCCACGTGCCCGTCACCGTCCTGGCGCTCGAGGGCTGCCAGGTTGTCGCGCAGAAGACCGCGGACCAGGACGGCTACGTCGCCCTCCAGGTCGGCGCGGGCACCGCGAAGGCCAAGAATCTCACCAAGCCCGAGCGTGGGCACTTCGGCAAGGCCGAGGTCGAGCCCAAGGCGATCCTCGCCGAGTTCCGCGTGTCCGACGACGCGCTGCTCGACGTCGGCTCGTCGCTTTCGGCCGAGCATTTCGTCGCCGGCCAGATGGTCGACGTGACGGGCCACACGCAGGGCAAGGGTTTCGCCGGCGCCATGAAGCGCTGGAACTTCGGCGGCCTTCGCGCCACCCACGGCGTCTCGGTCTCGCACCGCTCGCACGGGTCGACCGGCCAGCGCCAGGACCCCGGCAAGGTGTTCAAGAACAAGAAGATGGCCGGCCACATGGGCGACCGTCAGCGCACCCAGCAGAACCTCGAGATCGTCGGCACCGACGAGCCGCGCGGCCTGCTCTTCGTCAAGGGCTCGGTTCCGGGCTCGAAGGGCGGCTGGCTGCTCGTTCGCGACTCCGTCAAGGTCGCCCGCCCCGACGCCGCCCCCTACCCGGCGGGCATCGTCAAGTCGCAGCAGTCTGCTCCCGTGGAGGCGCCGCAAGAGGCCGCCCCCGAGACGGCCGAAGGCCAGGAGGCTTAAGCCATGAAGGTCGATGTAAAGACCCTCGACGCCGCCGCATCCGGCTCGATCGAATTGAACGATGCGATCTTCGGCCTCGAGGCGCGCACGGACATCCTGTTCCGCGTCATCAACTGGCAGCTCGCCAACCGTCGCGCCCCGGCGCGTGCGGCGCGCGAGCGGTCGGATGTCGCGCGCACCGGCAAGAAGTACGGCAAGCAGAAGGGCGGCGGCACCGCCCGCCACGGCAACCGCGCCGCGCCGCAGTTCGTCGGCGGCGGCAAGGCCCATGGCCCGCGCGCCCGCGTGTTCGACCAGTCGCTGAACAAGAAGATCCGCGCGCTCGGCCTGAAGACCGCGCTGTCGGTCAAGGCGGCCGAGGGCAAGCTTGTCGTTCTCGACAATCTGACGCTCGGCGATGTGAAGACCAAGTCGCTGATCTCGCGGCTCGCCGGCCTCGGCATCGCGAACGGCCTGTTCATCGACGGCGCCGTGGACGGCAACTTCAAGCTGGCCTGCGCCAACCTGCACAAGGTCGACGTGCTGCCGGTCGTCGGCGCCAACGTCTACGACATCATGAACCACGACACGCTGGTGCTGACGCGCTCGGCGATCGAGACGCTGGAGGCGCGCTTCAATGGCTAAGGCTCCGAAGAAGGCGGCCGCCGGCGCGGCGATCGACCTCAAGCACTATGACGTCGTGCGCGCGCCGCACATCACCGAGAAGTCGACGATGCTCTCCGAGCATAACGCCGTCGTGTTCAAGGTGTCGCCGACCGCCACCAAGCCGCAGATCAAGGCTGCTGTCGAAGCGCTGTTCAACGTCTCGGTGACGGGCGTGAACACGCTTGTCCAGAAGGGCAAGACGAAGCGCTTCAAGGGCACGAAATACATGCGCTCGGACGAGAAGAAGGCGATCGTTACGCTCGCCGAAGGCTCGTCGATCGACGTGACGACGGGGATTTAGGGTCATGGCGCTCAAGCATTATAATCCGACCAGCCCGGCGCGCCGCGGCCTGGTGCTCGTCGACCGCTCGTCGCTGCACAAGGGCAAGCCGGTCAAGGCGCTGACCGAGGGTCTGCGCAAGTCGGGCGGCCGCAACAACATGGGCCACGCGACGGCGCGCGGCATCGGCGGCGGTCACAAGCAGCGCTATCGCATCGTCGATTTCAAGCGCCGCAAGTTCGACCAGCCGGCGACCGTCGAGCGGCTGGAGTACGACCCCAACCGCACCGCGTTCCTGGCGCTGCTGAAGTACGCCGACGGCGAGCTGACCTACATCATCGCGCCGCAGCGCATCGCGCCGGGCGACTCGGTCGTCTCGGGCAAGAAGGTCGACGTGAAGCCGGGCAATGCGATGGAGATCGGCCAGATGCCGATCGGCACCATCGTGCACAACGTCGAGCTGAAGCCCGGCAAGGGCGGCCAGATGGCGCGTTCGGCCGGCACCTTCGTGCAGGTCGCGGGCCGCGACCGCGGCATGGTGATCATCCGGTTGAATTCGGGCGAGCAGCGCTACGTGCACTCGAACTGCATGGCGACGGTCGGCGCGGTGTCCAACCCGGACAACGCCAACACCTATCTCGCCAAGGCGGGCCGTAATCGCTGGCTCGGCAAGCGCCCGCTCACCCGCGGCGTCGCCAAGAACCCGGTCGACCACCCGCACGGCGGCGGCGAAGGCCGCACCTCGGGCGGCCGCCATCCGGTCACCCCCTGGGGCAAGCCGACCAAGGGTGCGAAGACCCGGCACAACAAGTCGACCGACAAGATGATCATCCGGTCGCGTCATTCGAAGAAGAAGAGGTAGTCATGGCCCGCTCCGTCTGGAAAGGCCCCTTCGTCGAGCTCAGCCTTCTGAAAAAGGCCGAGACCGCTCAGGAAGGCAGCAACCGCTCGCCGATCAAGACCTGGTCGCGCCGCTCGACGATCCTGCCGCAGTTCGTCGGCCTGACGTTCAACGTCTACAACGGCCGCAAATTCATTCCGGTCTCGGTCTCGGAAGAGATGGTGGGCATGAAGCTCGGCGAGTTCTCGCCGACGCGCACCTACACCGGCCACACCGCCGACAAGAAGGCGAAGAGGTAAGCGATGTCGAAGCCAAAGGCACCCCGTCGCGTCGGCGAGCGTGAAGCGCTTGCAGTCGCGACCACCGTTCGCGGTTCGCCGTACAAGCTGAACCTCGTCGCCGGCCTCATTCGCGGCCGCAAGGCTGGCGAGGCCCTCAACGTCCTGTCGTTCTCGACAAAGGCGATGGCTGTCGACGTGCGGAAGGTCCTCGCTTCGGCGATCGCCAACGCCGAGAACAACCACAACCTCGACGTCGATGCGCTCGTCGTGAAGGAAGCCTCGGTCGGCAAGGCGATGGTGATGAAGCGCTTCACCGCCCGCGCGCGTGGCCGCTCCTCGCAGATCCTGAAGCCGTTCAGCCGCATCCGCATTGTCGTGCGCGAGAAAGACGAAGAAGAGGCGACCGCATAATGGGACAGAAAACCAACCCGATTGGTCTCCGCCTCCAGATCAACCGCACGTGGGATTCGCGCTGGTTCGCCAAGGGCGACGACTACAGCCGTCTCCTCCTTGAGGATCTGAAGATCCGCAAGTTCATCATGAAGACGGTGCCGCAGGCGGCGATCTCCAAGGTCGTCATCGAGCGTCCGGCCAAGCTTTGCCGCGTGTCGATCTATGCCGCCCGCCCGGGCGTCATCATCGGCAAGAAGGGCGCCGACATCGAGAAGCTGCGCAAGCAGGTCGGCGAGATGACGTCGTCTGACGTCAGCCTCAACATCGTCGAGATCCGCAAGCCCGAGATCGATTCGAAGCTCGTGGCGCAAGGCGTCGCCGACCAGCTGGAGCGTCGCATCGCGTTCCGCCGCGCCATGAAGCGCGCGGTTCAGTCGGCTCTCCGCCTCGGCGCGGAAGGCATTCGTATCACCTGCGCCGGCCGTCTGGGCGGCGCTGAGATCGCGCGGACCGAATGGTATCGTGAAGGCCGTGTGCCGCTGCACACGCTTCGCGCTCACGTCGACTACGCGGAAGCGATGGCGCACACCGCCTATGGCGTGTGCGGCGTCAAAGTATGGATCTTCAAGGGCGAGATCCTGGGCCACGATCCGATGGCGCAGGACCGGCTCATGATGGAAGCGCAAACGTCGGGGGTCCGGCCGGCGCGCTAAGGCTTCTTCAGCCTTAGCAGCGTCGCCTGATCGACCGAACCACGGTGTCAGAAGGCGATTTAAGATGCTGCAACCGAAACGGACGAAGTTCCGCAAGGCCTTCAAGGGCCGCATCCACGGTGACGCCAAGGGCGGCACCGATCTGAATTTCGGCGCCTTCGGCCTGAAGGCGATGGAGCCGGAGCGGATCACCGCGCGCCAGATCGAGGCGGCGCGCCGCGCGATCACGCGCCACATCAAGCGCGCCGGCCGCTTGTGGATCCGCATCTTCCCGGACCTGCCCGTCTCGTCGAAGCCTGCCGAGGTCCGCATGGGCTCGGGCAAGGGCGCTCCGGAATATTGGGTGGCCCGCGTTCACCCGGGACGGATCATGTTCGAGCTCGACGGCGTTCCCTACGACGTCGCAGCGGGTGCGTTCGAGCGTGCCGCGGCCAAGCTGCCGATCAAGACCAAGGTCGTCGTTCGCCTCGGCGAGCCGACGCAAGCGGCCTGAGGACTAAAGATATGAAGACGACAGAAATGCGTGCGCAGTCCGACGATCAGTTGAACGAGCAGCTGGGGCAGCTGAAGAGGGAGCAGTTCAACCTGCGCTTCCAGGCCGCCACCAACCAGCTCGGCAGCGCGGCGCGCGTGCGCGAGGTGCGCCGCACCATCGCGCGGATCCAGACGCTGCAGGGCGAGCGCGCGCGCTCGACCCCGGCTTAAGAGGAGCAAGGGCATGCCAAAGCGCGTCCTGCAGGGCACCATCGTGTCCGACAAGACTGACAAGACCGTCGTCGTGCTGATCGAGCGCAAGGTGAAGCATCCGCTTTACGGCAAGATCATCCGCCGCACGAAAAAGTATCACGCCCATGATGAGGGCAATACGTTCCACGAGGGCGAGATCGTCCGCATCGAAGAGTGCGCGCCGATCTCCAAGCTCAAGACGTGGCGCGTTTTGGACAAGGTAGCCTAAGCCATGATCCAGATGCAGACGAACCTCGAGGTCGCTGACAACAGCGGCGCGAAGAGGGTGCAGTGCATTAAGGTGCTCGGCGGATCGAAGCGTCGCGTTGCCGGTGTCGGCGACGTGATCGTCGTCTCCGTCAAGGAAGCCTCCCCGCGCGGCCGCGTGAAGAAGGGCGACGTGCATCGCGCCGTCGTCGTCCGCACCGCCAAGGACATCCATCGCGCCGACGGCTCGACGATCCGCTTCGACGGCAACGCCGCGGTACTGATCAACAAGAACGAGGAGCCGATCGGCACCCGCATCTTCGGGCCGGTGGTTCGCGAGCTTCGCGCCTCGGGCCACATGAAGATCATCAGCCTCGCGCCGGAGGTGCTGTAATGTCGGCGGCGAAGATCAAGAAGGGCGACAAGGTCGTCGTCCTCTCGGGCAAGGACAAGGGCAAGCACGGCGAAGTGCTGACCGCCATGCCGAAGGTTTCGAAGGTCGTGGTGCGCGGAGTCAACATCGCCACCCGTCACAAGAAGCCGAGCCAGACGAACCCGCAGGGCGGGCTCGAGAAATCGGAAGCCCCGATCCACATCTCCAAGGTGGCGATCGAGGACCCCAAGACGGGACGCCCGACGCGCGTCGGCTTCCGTATCGAAAACGGCCAGAAGGTGCGTGTCGCCAAGCGGTCGGGTGAGGTGATCAATGGCTAATTCGACCCGCTTCAAGGCGCTGTACGACGAGAAGATCGTCAAGCAGCTGACCGAGCAGTTTGGCTACAAGAACCACATGGAGGTTCCACGGCTCGACAAGATCGTCATCAACATGGGCGTCGGCGAGGCGACCCAGGACAAGAAGCGCGTCGACCAGGCCGCTTCGGAGATGGAGCTGATCGCGGGCCAGAAGCCGGTGATCACCAAGGCGAAGACCTCGATCGCGCAGTTCAAGCTGCGCGAGGGCATGCCGATCGGCTGCAAGGTCACGCTGCGCCGCGAGAAGATGTACGAGTTTCTCGACCGTCTGATCACCATCGCGCTGCCCCGGGTCCGCGATTTCCGCGGCACCAACCCGAACTCGTTCGACGGGCGCGGCAACTACGCAATGGGTCTGAAGGAACAGATCGTGTTCCCCGAGATCAACTATGACCGCATCGACAAGGTGCGCGGCATGGATGTCATCATCACCACGACGGCGAAGACCGATGACGAGGCGCGCGCGCTTCTTCTGGCGTTCGGCATGCCGTTCATCGGTCACACAGAGGCGAAGAAGGCGGCCTGAACGGGTCCGTCTTCCTGAGGGAAGAACTTAAGTCATGGCGAAACTGAGTTCGATCAACAAGAACGAGCGGCGCAAGAAGCTGGTCAAGC
>CAXTKD010000027.1:0-9506 GCA_964244885.1 uncultured Sphingomonadaceae bacterium
AGCATTTCCGCAACCGCTACCAGATGCTCGACGAATACGCCCGCATCCTGCGCGAGTTGTGGGAGACCGGGCGGAGCGACTTCAAGGGCGAATACTACCAGATGGACGACTGCCTCGTCCGCCCGACGCCAGAAGGCGACATGAAGATCATCTGCGCGGGCTCGTCGGACGAAGGTCTCGCCTTCTCGGCGAAGTGGGCGGACTATGCCTTCTGCCTCGGCAAGGGCGTCAACACGCCGACCGCCTTCGCCTCCAACAACGCCCGCCTCGCCGAAGCCACGGCGAAGACCGGCCGCGACGTTTCGGTGTTCGTGCTCGTCATGATCATCGCCGACGAGACCGACGACAAGGCGATGGCGAAGTGGAAGTCGTACAATGACGGCGTCGATCACGCCGCGATCGCCTGGCTCGCCGATCAGGGTGCTGCCGACAAGGTCAACGCCACCACCAACGTCCGCCAGCTCGCGGCGCCCGAGGGCGCGGTCAACATCAACATGGGCACCTTGGTCGGTTCCTATGAGAGCGTCGCGCGGATGCTCGACGAGATGGCGGAGGTGCCGAACACCGGCGGCGTGCTGTTGACCTTCGACGACTTCGTCGAGGGGGTGGAGAACTTCGGCACGCGCATCCAGCCGCTGATGAAGAGCCGGGCCGCATTTTAGGGCCGTCCTCCGTTCACGGCACGCCGATGTCGCGCCCGATGCCCGCTATGGCGTCGGTCGGCCATGTCGAGTGGTTCGCTCCGGTTCAGGCCTCATGCGCCGTTGCCAGCGAAGGGGCGGACGCGATAGGAGCGGCGGCATCTTTTTGAGCAGCGAGCCGCGCCCATGAAATTCTTCGTCGACACCGCCGACACGGCCGAGATCGCCGAGCTTGCCGCGACCGGGCTGCTCGACGGCGTCACCACCAATCCCAGCCTGATCCACAAGTCGGGCGCCAAGTTCCTCGAGGTGGTGAAGGAGATCGCCGGGCTGGTCGACGGGCCGGTGTCGGCCGAGGTCGTCGCGACGACGAGCGACGAGATGCTGCGCGAGGCCGAGGTACTGCGCGCCATCGCCGACAATATCGCGATCAAGCTGCCGCTGACGATGGAGGGCCTGAAAGCCTGCAAGGCGCTCGCCGACGACGGCGTGATGGTCAACGTCACGCTCTGCTTCTCGCCGGTGCAGGCGCTGCTCGCCGCGAAGGCGGGAGCGGCGTTCATCTCGCCGTTCGTCGGGCGGCTCGACGATGTCGGCTACGACGGGATGGGGCTGATACAGGATATCCGGATCATCTACGACAATTACGGCTTCGACACCGAGATCCTCGTCGCCTCGATCCGCCACCCGGTCCACGTCCTCGAATCGGCGAAGATCGGCGCCGACGTGGCGACGATGCCGCCCTCGGTGATCCGCCAATTGTTCGGCCACCCGCTGACCGACAAGGGCCTGTCTGCCTTCCTCGACGACTGGAAGAAGACGGGGCAGTCGATTCTTTAACCGAGCTGGGCCATCATGAGCGGCATGGGCCGAGTCGTCGACTTCGAACCGCATGCGCTGGCGCGCCTCCGGACACGAGTCGCCGAGCTCGACGAGGCCAACGCCGACCTTCTCGCCTACGCGCGCGGGCATGTCGGCGCGGCGTCGCAAATCCATGTCGCGGCGCTCGCGGCGATGGAGGCCGACGGGTTCGAGCATCTGATTCATGTCGTGACGCAGGACTGGGTCGATATTCTCGGCGTCGATGCCGTCGCGCTTGCGCTGTCGACCGAGACCGAGGCTGTTCATACCGGGCCACAGGGCTTGCAGATGATCGACCCCGGCCTGCTTAAGCCGCTGATCGCCGGTCCGGCGGTGACGCTGCGCGCGGTGCCGCGCGGCGCCGCGGTGTTCGGCCCGGCGGCGGCGCTGATCCGATCGGAGGCGCTGGTCCGCCTCGTCCCGCACGGCGAGGTGCCGGCGGGCGTACTGGCGCTTGGTGCGCGGACGCCGCACAATTTCGAGGGGCTGCACGGCAGCGAGCTTCTGGGCTTCCTCGGCGCCACGGTCTCGCGCATGATCGCGCGGTGGATCACGATCCCACGATAGAGCATCCGGCGCAGGCGCTCGTCGCCGGCTGGCTTGCCGACCTCCAGCACAACCGGCGGCTGTCGGCGCATACTGTCCGCGCTTACGGTCAGGCGGGGTTCGGCCTCGTCGCCTTTCTCGGCCCTCACCTCGGGCGGCTGGTCGACGGCGCCGCGCTCGGCAGGCTGACGCTCAGCGACTTCCGCGCCTATCTCGCGGCGCGCCGCGGCGACGGCCTCGCCAACATCTCGGTGGCGCGCGAGGTCTCGGCGCTGCGCGGCTTCTTCCTGTGGCTGCGCGCCCGCGGCATCGCGTGCGACGGCATCGCCGGGCTGAAAGCGCCACGCGTGCCGCGCCGCGTGCCGCGGCCGCTCAGCCCCGCCGACGCGGCGGCGGTCGTCGCGGACGCCGGCGCGCAGGCGGGCGAGCCATGGGTCGCGGCGCGCGACGAGGCGGTGCTGCTGCTGCTCTACGGCGCGGGGCTGCGCATCGCCGAGGCGCTGTCGCTGACCGGCGCGGCGCTGCCGCTCGGCGAGACGCTGACGGTCACCGGCAAGCGCGGCAAGACCCGCGTCGTGCCGCTGCTCCCCCAAGTGGCGCGCGCGGTCGAGGCCTATGTCGCGCTTTGCCCGTGGCAGGCCGGCCAGGCCGACCCGCTGTTCCGCGGCGTGAAGGGCGGGCCGCTCTCCGCCGGCCTGATCCGCCGCGCCGTCCAGGCCGCCCGCGCCGCGCTCGCGCTGCCGCCGTCCGCCACCCCGCACGCCCTCCGCCACAGCTTCGCGACGCACCTGCTGGCGCGCGGCGCAGACTTGCGCGCCATCCAAGAGCTGCTCGGCCACGCCAGCCTGTCCTCAACCCAGATCTACACCGCCGTCGACGCGGCGCACTTGATGGACATCTACCGAAACGCCCACTCGCGCGCTTAACTCCCTCTCCCGCAAGCGGGCGGGGGAGTTCTCAGTCGCAGCTCCACGCCGCCATCAGCAGGAACTCCGGTGTCAGGTGGTTGCAGAATTCGTAGACCGCCATCCCGGGCTGGCCCTCGCCCGCCGTGCGGAGCACCGAGCCGCCACCCGCCATCGCCTTGCACCACGAGCCGATCCGCCGGGCGATCGCGCCGCGGTCGGCGTCCTGGTAGCGTTCGACATAGGCGTCGGCGGCCTCGCCGGCGGTGAAGCGGTCGTCGTGCGCCAGGCAGGCGACCGAGACGGCTTCGACGATGCGCTTCAAGGCCGGATCGGCGCACAGCCTCCGCGCCAGCGCCGCGCCCGGCGGGTCGAGCGGCGACCAGTCGGCCACGACATTCTCCGCCGCCTTGCGGAGGAGCGGGACATCGATTTCGGTTCGCCCTTCCGCCAGCGCCGCGAGGCCGGCCGCGAGGCCAAGCAGGCGGACGTGATAGGCCGAGCCCATCGCCATGGCGGCGACCGCGTCGGCGGCGTCCGGCGCGACGGTGATCCCGGCCTCCGCCGCGCCGGTCTCGAGCACCCCGCGCGCGCCCGCCTCGTCCAGTCGGCGGATGCCTACGCAGACGAGGTTGCGGTGAATCGAGGGGTGGAAGCCGAGCAGCTGCTGGACGTTGCTGGCGACGCCGACCAACACGAGGTGGGTTCGCGCCTGGAGGTCCGACAGGTCCTTGACCAGCTCGGCGACGCCGCGCTGGACGCCAAGGTCCTCGATCCGGTCGTACTCGTCGAGGATGAAGATGACGCGCGTACCCTCGATCGTGCCGAGCACCTCGGCGAGCTGGCGGGCGCTGAAGGTCTCGGGAAGTAGCGCCGACAGCGTTCGTCCGGTCAGGCCCGGCGTGTTCCGCCGGCTCGAATAGTCGAGCGGCACCTCGTCGAGATAGGGCCGGAACAGCGAGCTGAAATCGGTGGTGTGGCTGCATGAGGTGTAGACGACGACGTGGTGCGCCTGGTCGGCGAGCTCGCCGAAGGTTCGGACGAGCGAGGTCTTGCCGTAGCCACGCGGGCCGTAGACCAGCGCATGCGCGCGCTGCTCGCTGATCGCCGAGATCAGCGCCTCCAGCTCGCGCCAGCGGCCGACGAGCTGGCTCCTGTCCTGCACCGGCTGGGTGGCGGCGAAGGCGTGGCGCAGGCGCGCGCGGATCGCGGAGAGCCGGGACGCGGCGGCGTCGCCGATCGCCTGGTCGGCGGCGTTGCTGCGAAAGCGCGGCAGGTCGCCGTCCGCGCCCGCGGATTCGGGGGCGTGCAGGGTGACCGCCGCGGTGCGGGCGGGCTGCGGCGGCTCCCCGGGCTCTGCCATCGCGGGCATCGCGGCGCGCTGGTCCATCGTCGCCATCGGCGCGGCGGCGGCCGGAGCCGGCTGATCATCCTTCCGCGCGCGTCCGAACCGCCACATCGTCATCGCCATCCTCATGCGCGCCCGCTGCCTTAACGGACGACGTGGCGCTCTTATCCCAAAGCTGTCTTAACGAAGCAGCGCCCAGGCCGCGAGACCGACGACGACCCAGAAGGACAGCCCCAGGATCGCGGCCGCCGTCCAGCCGATCGCCCTCAGCCGCAGGCTCCGCCAGTCGGATTCGTCCCCCACCAGTCCTCCCCCGTGGACCATTGATGCCCAAGCCTAACATGGCCGGGCCGCGCCCCCAAGGCCTCAAGCGTCGAGGAAGGCGATGATCGCGTCGGCGGCCTGCTCGGGGGTCATCGTCGCGGTGTCGACTCGGATGTCGGGGCTTTCGGGCGCCTCATAGGGGCTGTCGATGCCGGTGAAGTTGGCAAGCTGACCGGCGCGCGCCTTCTTGTACAGCCCCTTGGGGTCGCGCGTCTCGGCGTCCGCCAGCGTCGTGTCGATGTGGATCTCGACGAACTCGCCGGGGGCGAACAGCTCGCGCACCATCTGCCGCTCGGCACGGAACGGGCTGATGAAGGCGGTGAGGACGATCAGCCCCGCGTCGGTCATCAGCTTGGCCACCTCGCCGACCCGCCGGATGTTCTCGACCCGGTCGGCGTCGGTGAAGCCGAGGTCGCGGTTGAGGCCGTGGCGGACGTTGTCGCCGTCGAGCAGGAAGCTGTGGCGACCGCTCGCGTAGAGCTTCTTCTCGACGAGGTTGGCGATCGTCGACTTGCCCGCCCCCGACAGCCCGGTGAACCACAGGAGTCGCGGCCGCTGCTGCTTCTGCAGCGCGTGCGCGTCGCGGCCGATCTCGACCGCTTGCCAGTGAAGGTTCTGGCTGCGGCGGAGCGCGAAGCGGATGAGGCCGGCGGCGACGGTGGCGTTGCTGAGCTTGTCGATCAGCACGAAGCCACCGAGCTCGCGGCTCGTCTCATAGGGCTCGAACACCAAAGGCCGGTCGGTGGCGATCTGCGCGACCCCGATGGCGTTCAGCGCGAGCGTCTTCGCCGCCAGCTGCTCCAACGTGTTGACGTTGACCTGGTATTTCGGCGGCTGGACCGTGGCGGTGACCGTCCGCGTTCCCGCTTTCAGCCAATAGGCGCGGCCGGGCAGCAACTCCTCCTCCGATAGCCAGATCAGGGTCGCCTCGAAGCGGTCGGCGATCTGCGGCGGGTCCTCGGCGGCGGCGATCACGTTGCCGCGCGAGCAGTCGACCTCGTCGGCGAAGGTCAGCGTCACCGATTGCCCGGCCCGCGCCTCGGCAAGGTCGCCATCGGCGGTGACGATCCGCGCGATCGTTGTCGTCGTGCCGGCGGGCAGGACGCGCACCGCGTCGCCCGGCCGGACGGTCCCCGCCGAAATCAGTCCTGAAAAGCCACGGAATGTTGGATCGGGCCGGTTGACCCACTGAACCGGCATGCGGACCGTCTCGGTCGTCCGGCTTTCCCTCGTATCGACCGTCTCCAGATAGGCCAGCAGCGCCGGGCCGTCGTACCACGGCATCGCCGCACTCGGCTCGACGATGTTGTCGCCCTTGAGGCCCGAGATCGGCATCGCCTGGAAATCGGTGATTCCAAGCTCGCTGGCGAAGCCGCGGTAGCTCAGCAGGATGCGCTCAAAGGCTGTGCGGTCGTAGCCGACCATGTCCATCTTGTTGACCGCCAGCACGATCTTCCGGATGCCGAGCAGGTGCGCGAGATAGGTGTGCCGCCGCGTCTGCGTCAGCACCCCTTTGCGCGCATCGACGAGGATGATCGCAAGGTCGGCGGTCGAGGCGCCGGTGACCATGTTGCGGGTGTACTGCTCATGCCCCGGCGCGTCGGCGACGATGAACTTGCGCCGGTCGGTCGAGAAGAAGCGGTAGGCGACGTCGATGGTGATGCCCTGCTCGCGCTCGGCGGCGAGGCCGTCGACCAGCAGCGCGAAGTCGATGTTCTGGCCCTGCGTGCCGACGCGTTTCGAATCGGCCTCGAGCGTCGCCAGCTGATCCTCGAAGATCGCCTTCGAATCGTAGAGCAGCCGGCCGATCAGCGTCGACTTGCCGTCGTCGACCGAGCCGCAGGTGATGAAACGGAGCAGGCTCTTGGCCGAATGGCGCGCGAGATAGGCGCCGATGTCCTCGGACGGCTGATAGGCGGAGGCCATCAGAAATAGCCCTCCTGTTTCTTCTTCTCCATCGAGCCCGACTGGTCGCGGTCGATGGCGCGGCCCTGGCGCTCGGAGGTGGTGGCGAGGAGCATCTCGCGGATGATCCCCGGCAGGTCGGTCGCCTCGCTCTCGACCGCGCCGGTGAGCGGATAGCAGCCGAGCGTGCGGAAGCGGATCGAGCGTTCCACCGGCACTTCGCCCGCCAGCGGAAAGCGATCGTCGTCGACCATCAGCAGCAGCCCGTCGCGCACGACGGTCGGTCGGGGCGCGGCGAAGTAGAGCGGCACGATCTCGATCCCCTCGCGCTGGATATATTGCCAGACGTCGAGTTCGGTCCAGTTGGAGAGCGGGAAGGCGCGGAAGCTTTCGCCCGGCCCTTTCCGCATATTGTAGAGGTGCCAGAGCTCGGGCCGCTGCGCCTTGGGATCCCAGCGGTGCGCGCCAGAACGGAACGACAGGATGCGCTCCTTGGCTCGGCTCGCCTCCTCGTCGCGCCGCGCGCCGCCGAACGCCGCGTCGAAGCCGTGGTGGTCGAGCGCCTGCCGCAGCCCCTCGGTCTTCCACAGGTCGGTGTGCATCGCCGAGCCGTGGTCGAACGGGTTGATGCCGCGCGCCATCGCCTCGGGGTTGCGGTGGACCAGAAGCTCCATGCCGGCATCCGCCGCCGCCTTGTCGCGCAGGTCGTACATCGCCTTGAACTTCCACGTCGTATCGACGTGGAGCAGCGGGAACGGCGGCTTGCCCGGAAAGAACGCCTTCTTCGCCAGATGCAGCATGACGGCCGAATCCTTGCCGACCGAATAGAGCATCACCGGCCGCTCGGCCTCGGCCGCGACCTCGCGCAGGATATGGAGGCTCTCGGCTTCCAGCCGGTCGAGGTGGGTGAGATCGGTCATCGTCGCCCGCTCGATAGGGATGCGGGCGCACGACGGGGAGCGAGTTATTCTATTCGGCGCTACGCTTCGGCTTTACAGCGCCGTCGCATTCTTCGCCGCCCGGCTCCTGAGCGCCGCTTGCGCCGCCGCCAGCCGGGCGATCGGCACGCGGTAGGGGGAGCAGGAAACGTAGTCGAGGTTCTGGCTCTCGCAGAAGGCGATGCTGGCGGGGTCGCCGCCATGCTCGCCGCAAATACCGAGCTTGATGTCGGACCGCGCCGCCCGGCCGCGCTCGGCGGCGAGGCTGATCAGCTCGCCGACGCCTTCGACGTCGATGCTGACGAACGGGTCGCGCGGATAGATGCCCTGGTCGACATAGGTCGTCAGGAAGCGCCCGGCGTCGTCGCGGCTTATGCCGAGCGCGGTCTGCGTCAGGTCGTTGGTGCCGAACGAGAAGAACTGCGCGAAGGCCGCGATCTGCTTCGCCTGGAGTGCGGCGCGCGGCAGCTCGATCATCGTGCCGACGAGGTAGTCGATGCGGCGGCCCTTGTCGGCGAAGACGGCCTCGGCCGCCTTGTCGATGATCGCCTTGGTGATCTCCAGCTCGCGCGCCGTCGCGACCAGCGGCACCATCACCTCGGGAACCACTGCCTCGCCGGTGCGGATCGCGACATCGACCGCCGCCTCGAAGATGGCGCGCGCCTGCATCTCGTAGATTTCGGGATAGGTGATGCCGAGGCGGCAGCCGCGGTGGCCGAGCATCGGGTTGAACTCGTGGAGCTCGGCGGCGCGCCTGCGGAGCGTCTCGATCGCGACGCCGGCGGAGGCCGCGACCTCCTCGAACTCCTCGTCGCGGTGCGGCAGGAACTCGTGCAAGGGCGGGTCGAGCAGGCGGATGGTGCAGGGCAGCCCCGCCATGATCTCGAAGATCTGGACGAAGTCGCCGCGCTGCTCGGGCAGAAGCTTGGCGAGCGCGGCGCGGCGGCCCGCTTCGTCCTCCGCGAGGATCATCTGGCGCACCGCGGTGATCCGCGAGCTTTCGAAGAACATATGCTCGGTGCGGCAGAGGCCGATGCCTTCGGCGCCGAAGCCGCGCGCGGTGCGGCAGTCGGCCGGCGTGTCGGCATTCGTCCGCACCTTCAGGCGGCGGCCGGCGTCGGCCCATTCCATCAGCACGCCGAAATCGCCGGCGAGCTCGGGCTCGACGGTCGCGACGGAGCCCGCCATCACCTCGCCGGTCGCGCCGTCGATGGTCAGGATGTCGCCCTCTTTGATCTCGCGGCCCGAGACGCGCATCACACGGGTCTTCATGTCGATCGAGATGCTGCCGGCGCCCGAGACGCAGGGCCGGCCCATGCCGCGCGCGACGACCGCGGCGTGGCTGGTCATCCCGCCGCGCGCGGTCAGGATGCCCTTCGCCGCGTGCATGCCGTGGATGTCCTCAGGCGAGGTCTCGACGCGGACGAGGATGACATCCTCGCCAAGGGCCGCGCGGTTCTCTGCGGTGTTCGAATCGAACACCGCGGCGCCGCTCGCAGCACCCGGCGACGCCGGCAGGCCGCGGGTGATGACGTCGCGCTTGGCGTTCGGATCGAGCGTCGGGTGGAGGAGCTGGTCGAGCGCCGACGGATCGACGCGCAGGATCGCCTCGTCGCGGGTGATAAGGCCCTCGTCGGCCATGTCGACCGCGATCTTCAGCGCCGCCTTCGCGGTGCGCTTGCCGCTCCGCGTCTGGAGCATCCAGAGCTTGCCCTGCTGCACCGTGAACTCGATGTCCTGCATGTCGCGGTAGTGGCGCTCCAGCCGGTCGAACACCGCCGCCAGCTCGGCATAGGCCTTGGGCATCGCCTCTTCCATCGACAGCGCCTTGGCGCCCGCCGTCTCGCGCGCCGCGAGAGTCAAATATTGCGGGGTGCGGATGCCGGCGACGACGTCTTCCCCTTGAGCATTGACCAGCCACTCGCCGTAGAAGGCATTGGCGCCGGTCGAAGGATCGCGGGTGAAGGCGACGCCGGTCGCCGACGTGTCGCCCATGTTGCCGAACACCATCGCCTGGACGTTGACCGCGGTGCCCCAG
>CAXTKD010000028.1:0-8888 GCA_964244885.1 uncultured Sphingomonadaceae bacterium
ACGCTCGACTTCGATGGTGAAGTCGACGTGGCCCGGGGTGTCGATGATGTTGATCCGGTGGTCGTTCCAGAAGCAGGTCGTCGCGGCCGACGTGATCGTGATGCCGCGCTCCTGCTCCTGCTCCATCCAGTCCATCGTGGCGGTGCCCTCATGGACCTCGCCGATCTTGTAGGACTTGCCGGTGTAATAGAGGATGCGCTCGGTCGTCGTCGTCTTGCCGGCGTCGATGTGAGCCATGATACCGATGTTGCGGTACATGTTGAGCGGGTGGGTGCGTGCCATGACTGGACCCTGCTACCAGCGGTAGTGCGAGAAGGCGCGGTTGGCTTCCGCCATCCGGTGCGTATCTTCGCGCTTCTTGACCGCGGTGCCGCGGTTGTTCGCGGCGTCCATCAGCTCGCCCGACAGGCGCGCCGACATCGTGTGCTCGCTGCGGTTGCGCGCGGCGCCGATCAGCCAGCGGATGGCGAGCGCCTGGCTGCGGTCGGGGCGAACCTCGACCGGCACCTGGTAGGTCGCGCCACCCACGCGGCGGCTGCGGACCTCGATCGCGGGGCGGACGTTGTTGAGCGCATCGTGGAACACGCCGATCGGCTCGCGGCGCGTGCGCGCCTCGACCGAATCGAGCGCGGTGTAGACGATGTTCTCGGCGACCGACTTCTTGCCCTCGGACATCACCATGTTCATGAACTTGGTGAGGATGACGTCCCCGAACCGGGGATCGGGCAGGATTTCGCGCTTCTCTGGACGACGACGACGGGCCATCTTGATTCCTTGGTCTCTGGATCCCGGCCTTCGCCGGGATAACTCTACGCTCGCTGGCGAGCTCGGTTACTTCGGACGCTTGGCGCCGTACTTGGAGCGGCTCTGGCGGCGGTCCTTGACGCCCTGGGTGTCGAGGACACCGCGCAGGACGTGGTAGCGCACGCCGGGAAGATCGCGGACGCGGCCGCCGCGGATCAGGACCACGGAGTGCTCCTGCAGGTTGTGGCCTTCGCCCGGGATGTAGCTGATGACTTCGCGCTGGTTGGTCAGGCGGACCTTGGCGACCTTGCGAAGCGCCGAGTTCGGCTTCTTCGGGGTGGTCGTGTAGACGCGGGTGCAGACGCCGCGCTTCTGCGGGTTCTGCTCCATCGCGGGAACCTTGGACTTCGCCTTCTGCGGGTCCCGGCCCTTGCGGACCAGCTGGTTGATCGTCGGCATCGGTGCTCGGACTTCCTTAGCGTGATCTCGTGACGCCCATGCGCGGCAACGGCAAAGTCCCGCCTTTCGGGCGGGTGCCGTCTGGTGTGGCGAGAGCTCGTCGGGCCAAAAATGGCCCCGAACCCGGACCTCACTCACGCATGGTTGTCGTTCGCTCGTTCCAGACCGGCGTCACCGCCAGCCCGCGAGCGAGCCGGCCGTATAGAGAGACGCCCCCTTCAGGTCAACACCCGGCCAAGCCTCATCACCCGTCTTTCACCACTATGCCGATCTGTCCGACAGGTTTGTGGCTTCGACGCCCAGCGAACGCGCCGCCTTGGCCTGCGCCGCGTCGCAGGTCAGCAGCGTCAGGCCAAGCCTGCGGCAGATCGCGACATGGAGGGCGTCTGGCGCGCGAAGGCCGAGATCAAAACGGCGGACAAATTCTTCGCCGATGATGTAATCCTCTGGCTCAAGCTCCAGACGTTCACACGTCTGCGCAGTCCACTGCGCCGCCTTGATAAGCGCGTCCTGCGCATCATTCTCACCGATTCGGTGTGCAGGAAAGCTACGTGACACCATCGATGCCAGTTCGATCATGGTCAGGTTGCTGAGCGCCGACGGGCCAGCCCGCGGAGTCAGGTAGCGATACACGGCCTCGGTGTGGACGTCGGGAACGAAAAGCGGGCTGAGCGCGCTCGTGTCGAAATAAAGCACGATCAGTCTTCGTCGCGCATTTCCCGCAGAACCGCGGCACCGTTGAAATCAGGGTCGACCTTGATGGTCTTTCGCCATTCGCGAAGAACATCAAGATCCTCGACCGTAAAGCCGCGCCGCCCGCGCCTTGGGCGATCAAGCGAGGAAATCACCGCGACCGGCCGCCCATAGCGCGTGATTTCTATATTCTCGCCGCGCTCCGCCGCTTCGACCAACGATGAGAAGCGATCGCGCGCGTCCGCTATACTGTAGCTAGCCATGACCACCTCCGAATGTTGGCGCTTATATAGCCAACATTCGGAGCAAAGTCACTTATCATGCGATCGCGCCGTGGCAGTGCTTGAACTTCTTGCCCGAGCCGCATGGGCATGGCTGGTTGCGGTTGACCGCGCCCATCCATGTCGCCGGGTCGCCCGGATTAAAGCCCTGGCCATAGTTTTCGCTCTGAATCGGCCCGCTGTCGAACGTGTCGTCGTAGCCGGTGAGCGGATCGATGTGCGTCGTGACGAAGCCGCCGGGGTTCGGCCTCTCGATCGGCGGCGGCTGGAACTGGAAGTCGGCCTGCGCCAGCATCCGGGTCACGTCCTCGCGGATCGCGGTCAGCATCCGCTCGAACAGAGCGAACGCCTCCTGCTTGTACTCGTTGAGCGGCGTCTTCTGGGCGTAGGCGCGCAGGTGGATGACCTGGCGGAGCGCGTCGAGCGTCGCGAGATGCTCCTTCCAGTGATGGTCGATCGCCTGGAGCAGGAAGTTCTTCTCGACCTGAACCCAGGTCTCGGGCGGGAAGGCGGCGGCCTTGTCCGCCATCAGCGCGTCGGCGGCTTCCGTGATGCGATCGACGAAGATCTCCTGCTCGACCTGCGCCTCGTTGACCCACTCCTCGAACGGCAGGTCGAGCGCGAGCTTGGTCGCGACGTCCTCCTTCAGGCCGGCGATATTCCACTGGTCCGGGTAGGCGCCCTGCGGGCAATGCTCGCCGACGATCGAGTTCACGGTGTCGCGGCGCATGTCGATGACGACGTCGCCGACCGCGTCCGAGTCCATCACGTCCTGGCGCTGGTCGTAGACGACCTTGCGCTGGTCGTTCATCACGTCGTCGTACTGCAGCAGCTGCTTGCGGATGTCGTAGTTGCGCGCCTCGACCTTCTTCTGCGCGGTTTCGATCGCCTTCGAGATCCACGGGTGGACGATCGCCTCGCCCTCCTCCAGGCCCGAATTCATCAGGCGGGTCAGCATGTTCTGCTGGCCGAAGATGCGCAGCAGGTCGTCGTCGAGGCTGAGGTAAAAGCGGCTGAGGCCCGGATCGCCCTGGCGCCCCGAGCGGCCGCGCAGCTGGTTGTCGATGCGTCGGCTCTCGTGGCGCTCGGTGCCGAGCACGAACAGGCCGCCGTTCTCCAGCACCTTCGCCTTCTCGACCACGATCTCCGCGCGGATTTCCGCAGCCTTCGCCTCGTATTCGGCGCTGCCCATCTCCAGCGCCGGAAACTCTGCGCGCATGCGGAACTCGAGGTTGCCGCCGAGCTGGATGTCGGTGCCGCGCCCGGCCATGTTGGTCGCGATCGTCACGGCACCGATCCGGCCAGCCTGCGCGACGATATACGCTTCCTGCTCGTGGAAGCGCGCATTCAGGATGTTGTGCTCGACATTCTCTTTCTTGAGATACTCGCTCAGCAGCTCGGACTTCTCGATCGACACGGTGCCGACGAGGATCGGCTGGCCGCGCTCGCTCGCCTCGCGGATGCCCTTGGCGATGGCCCCGAACTTCTCCTGCGTGTTCTTGTAGAACTCGTCCTCGTTGTCGATCCGGCAGACCGGGACGTTGGTCGGGATCTCGACGACGTTCAGCTTGTAGATTTCATAGAACTCGCCCGCCTCGGTCGCGGCGGTGCCGGTCATGCCCGAGAGCTTCGGGTACATGCGGAAATAGTTCTGGAAGGTGATCGAGGCCATCGTCTGGTTCTCGGGCATGATCTCCACGCCCTCCTTGGCCTCGACCGCCTGGTGCAGGCCGTCAGACCAGCGGCGGCCGTCCATCATGCGGCCGGTGAACTCGTCGATGATGACGATCTTGCCGTCGCGGACGATGTAGTCGGTGTCGAGCCGGAACATCAGGTTGGCGCGCAGCGACTGGTTCAGGTGGTGGACCACCTGGGTGTTCTCGTAATCGTAGAGGTTCTCGCCCTCCAGCAGCCCGCGCGCCTCCAGCACCCGCTCGGCCTTTTCAGTGCCGGCCTCGGTGAGGATGATGCCCTTCTGCTTCTCGTCGATCTCGTAATCCTCGGGGACGAGGGTCTTCACCACCTCGTCGACCGCCATGTACATCTCCGACTTGTCGTCGGTCGGGCCGGAGATGATCAGCGGGGTGCGCGCCTCGTCGATCAGGATCGAGTCGACCTCGTCGACGATCGCGAAGGAGAACGGGCGCTGCACCATCGCCTCGCGCGTGTACTTCATGTTGTCGCGCAGATAGTCGAAGCCGAACTCGTTGTTCGTGCCGTAGGTGATGTCCGCGGCATAGGCGTCGCGGCGCTGGTCGTCGGACAGGTTGGGCACGATCACGCCGACCGTCATGCCGAGAAAGCCGTAGACCTGGCCCATCCACGCCGCGTCGCGGCTGGCGAGATAGTCGTTGACGGTGACGACGTGGACGCCTTCGCCGGCCAGCGCGTTCAGATAGCAGGCGAGCGTCGCGACCAAGGTCTTGCCCTCGCCCGTCCGCATCTCGGCGATCTCGCCGCGGTGGAGGACGATGCCGCCGATAAGCTGGACGTCGTAATGCCGCTGCCCGAGCACGCGCTTGGCCGCCTCGCGGACGACCGCGAACGCTTCCGGGAGAATGTCGTCAAGGCTCTCGCCGGCCTCCAGCCGCGCCCGGAACGCCGGGGTCTTCGCCTTCAGATCCTCGTCGCTCAACGCCTCGGTGTTCGATTCAAGCGCGTTTATGCGCGAGACGAGCGGGCCGAGCGAGCGGACGTAACGGTCGTTGGACGAGCCGAAGATGCGTTTGGCGATGGCGCCGAAACCGAGCATGAAACTACCTTAGGACTGGATAGCCGCGCGCCCGTGAGCACCAGCAGCCTTGAACCGCGCGGAGATAGGGACGGGGGGTGGCTTAGTCAATTGAAGCGGGCGATCTTGCAAGGCGCCACTCGAAACTGTATGTACAATTCCGTCAATACGGATGATGCATGATCTTCGAATGGGACGATGCGAAGGCGGCCGCCAATCTGGCCAAGCACGGCGTGTCATTCGAACTCGCGCAAGAGGTTTGGGACGACCCGTTCTTTCTTCTTGTGCCTGATCGGATCGAGGCCGGGGAACAGCGATGGCATGCGATCGGACTGGTCGGGGCAGTTGCGACGGTACTTGTGGTTCACGTCTATCCGGGGCCGGACGACGAGGAGCGCGCGCGGATCATAAGCGCGCGAAAGGCCACCCCGCATGAAAGGAAGCGATATGAGCAGGAAGGTCCGTAGCGCGGAGGCGCAGGCGCAGCTCGACCGGCTTGCCGCCCTGCCCGACGACCAGATCGATACGGCGGATATTCCGGAAGCCGACCCCGAGGCGTGGCTCCATGCCCGCCGGCCCGGCCTGTACCGGCCGATCAAGCAGCCGGTGACGCTACGCCTCGATTCCGACGTGGTGAGCTGGTTCAAGGAGCATGCGCAGGAACGCGGCTATCAGACCGAGATCAACCGCGTGCTGCGTCGTCATGTAGCCGAAGCTGCAGGAAACAGGTGAACGACCGCGCAGCCTTCGCTAGACGCCCGTCATGACCCGCTCCCCCCTCGCCCCCGCCTGCTTTCCCGACGTGCCGCAGATCGCCGGCGTCCGCCTCGCGGTCGCTCGCGCCGGCTACAAGGCATGGGAGCGCACCGATCTTACGCTCGCCGAGCTGGCCCCCGGCACCGCCGTTGCCGGTGTGCTGACGCAGTCGAAGTGTCCGAGCCCCGAGGTCGACTGGTGCCGCAAGGCGCTGGAGCAGGGACGGGCTCGGGCGCTCGTCGTCAACGCGGGGAATTCGAACGCCTTCACGGGCGGCAAGGGCGAGGCGGCGGTCAAGGGCATCGTCGAGGCGGCGAGCGCGGCGCTCGGCTGCGGCCCAAACGAGGTGTTCGTCGCCTCGACGGGCGTAATCGGCGTGCCGTTGCCGGCCGACAAGGCGCGCGCCGGGCTCGACGCCGCTTTCGCCAGGCTTCGCCTCGATTCAACCGCGACCTGGAAGGACGCCGCCGACACGATCGGCACCACCGATACCTTCGCCAAGGCGGCGAAATCGTCGGCCATCGTCGGCGGAACGACCGTCCGGCTCGCCGGAATCATCAAGGGCTCGGGGATGATCGCGCCGGACATGGCGACGATGCTCGGCTTCATCTTCACCGACGCCGCCATCGAGCCCGCCTTCCTGCAGGAGATGCTGTCGGCGGCGAACCTTTCGACCTTCTCGTGCATCACGGTCGACGGCGACACCTCGACCTCGGACACCGTGCTCGCCTTCGCGACCGGCGCTGCCGGCAATGCGCCGATCGCCAACTGGGACAGCGCGGGCGCCGACGCCTTCCAGGCCGCGCTCACCGATCTCTGCCGCCAGCTCGCGCAACTCGTGGTGCGCGACGGCGAGGGGGCGTCGAAGTTCATCACGATCAATGTCGAGGGCGCCGAGGACGACCGCGCGGCGCGAATCATCGCGCTCAGCATCGCCAACTCGCCGCTGGTGAAGACCGCCATCGCCGGCGAGGACGCAAACTGGGGCCGCGTCGTCATGGCGGTGGGCAAGGCCGGCCAGGCCGCCGACCGCGACCGGCTGGCGATCCGTTTCGGCGATACGCTTGTCGCCAAGGACGGCCTTGCCGTCGAGGGCTATGACGAGGCGCCGGTCGCCATGCACCTAAAGGGAAGCGACATCGACATCGGCGTCGATCTCGGCATCGGCATCGGCCGCGCCACCGTCTGGACCTGCGACCTGACGCACGGCTACATCACCATCAACGCGGATTACCGAAGCTAGCGATTCCAACGCGACACGCTTGACTCGCCGCCAGCCAATCCCTAGCTAGCCCTCTTCCGAACCAACGGATGAAGGCGCGGGTGTGCTTGCACGCCCGCGTGTCGGCTTTGGAAAATCAGCTTTGAGATAGGCCGCGTGCCCGCGCGACCTGTGGAGCAGGAGAGATTTTGTGGCACGTATCGCGGGCGTCAACATCCCGACCAACAAGCGCGTCGAGATCGCCCTTACCTATATTCACGGCATCGGCCGTACCACCGCCAAGCACATCGTCGACACGATGGGCCTGCCGCCCGAGCGTCGCGTCCAGGACCTGACCGACCAGGAAGTCCTGCAGATGCGCGAGATGATCGACCGCGACCACAGCGTCGAGGGCGACCTTCGCCGCACCGTGGCGATGAACATCAAGCGCCTGATGGACCTCGCCTGCTACCGTGGCCTCCGCCACCGTCGCGGCCTCCCCGTGCGCGGCCAGCGCACCCACACCAACGCCCGCACCCGCAAGGGCAAGGCGAAGCCCATCGCCGGCAAGAAGAAGTAGGGGACCAGCGACATGGCACGCGAACCAGGCCGCATCAAGCGGCGCGAACGCAAGAACATCACGTCGGGCGTCGCCCACGTGAATGCGTCTTTCAACAACACGATGATCACCATCACCGACGCGCAGGGCAACGCCATCGCGTGGTCGTCAGCCGGGACCATGGGCTTCAAGGGGAGCCGCAAGTCGACTCCCTATGCGGCGCAGGTCGCAGCCGAGGACGCGGGCAAGAAGGCCGCCGAGCATGGCGTCCGCACCCTCGAGGTCGAGGTTCGCGGGCCGGGTTCGGGCCGCGAGTCGGCGCTTCGCGCGCTGCAGGCGGTGGGCTTCCAGATCACCGCGATCCGCGACGTGACGCCGATCCCGCACAACGGCGTTCGCCCGCCGAAGCGCCGTCGCGTCTGATTGGGCTTCGGGGCGGACGCGCCCTGCATTCCCAGTGCTTATTTGAAGATCGGGCTGCGCCGGCAAACGGCCGCGCCCACAACCGGAAGGGCCAACCGTGGCAGTGATTGCAAAGAATTGGCAGGAACTGAAGAAGCCCAACAAGCTGGACGTGAAGGCCGGCGCGGACGCCAAGCGCAAGGCGACCTTCGTCGCCGAGCCGCTGGAGCGCGGCTTCGGCCTGACGCTCGGCAACTCCCTGCGCCGCGTGCTGCTGTCGTCGCTCCAGGGCGCCGCCGTCACCGCGATCAAGATCGACGGCGTGCTGCATGAGTTCTCGTCGCTTTCGGGCGTTCGCGAGGACGTCACCGACATCGTGCTGAACGTCAAGCAGGTCGCTCTCCGTTACCAGGGCGACACCGCCAAGCGCCTTCACCTGACGGCCTCGGGTCCGGGCGAAGTCACCGCCGGCCAGATCAGCGTCACCGGCGACATCGAGGTGCTGAACCCCGATCTCGTCATCTGCACGCTGGACGAAGGCGCGACGCTCAACATGGAGCTGACGGTCGAGACCGGCAAGGGCTACGTCCCGTCGTCGGCCAACCGGCCGGTCGACGCGCCGATCGGGCTCGTTCCGATCGACGCGCTCTACTCGCCGGTTCGCCAGGTGGCGTACAAGGTCGAGAACACCCGCGTCGGCCAGGAGCTCGATTACGACAAGCTGACGATGACGATCGAGACCGACGGCACGCTGTCGCCGGACGATGCGCTCGCCTACGCGGCGCGCATCCTCCAGGACCAGCTCCAGCTGTTCGTCAACTTCGACGAGCCGCAGGCGGTGGCGCCGTCGGCGCCGATCGGCCAGGCGGCCGGCGCCACGGTCGAGGATTCGAGCGGCACCTCGATTAACCGTCATCTTCTCAAGAAGGTCGACGAGCTCGAGCTGTCGGTCCGTTCGGCCAACTGCCTCAAGAACGACAACATCATCTACATCGGCGACCTGGTCCAGAAGACCGAAGCCGAGATGCTGCGCACGCCGAACTTCGGCCGCAAGTCGCTCAA
>CAXTKD010000029.1:0-8170 GCA_964244885.1 uncultured Sphingomonadaceae bacterium
CCAAGGCGGTCGGGGTCTGCAGCGCCCACGGCAGCAGGCCCTCGCGGAACTCGGTGACCTGCTTGCCGTCGCGCAGCACGATCGCGTCCTTGCCGACGAGGTCGATGCGGCTGATGTGCGAATCGAGATTGATGCGGACGCACGGCCAGTTGAGCCGCGCCGCGACCTGCTCGATGTGAGTCGACTTGCCGGTGCCGTGATAGCCCTGGATCATCACCCGGCGGTTGAAGGCGAAGCCCGCGAGGATGGCGAGCGTCGTGTCGGGATCGAAAACATAATCGTCGTCGCGCTCGGGCACATGCTCGTCGGCGATGCTGAACGCCGGCACGCTCATGTCGACGTCGACGCCGAACATCTCGCGGGCGTCGACCTTGATGTCGGGCGCGCCGAGCGCGGTGGGAATGGGATTTGTCGCCAAGATCTTGAACTCTTCTAGGCCGCGAACGCCGCGGCGCGCCGGAGGTGGGTATAGGCTTGGATGACGTCCTGCAACTTGCCTTCGTGGGAGCGGTCGCCGCCATTCCTGTCGGGGTGATAGCGGCGGACGAGCTCGGTGTAGCGCCGGCGGATGTCGCGGAGCACCGCGTCGGCGTCGAGCCCGAGCACCGCGAGCGCCTTCGAGTCGGCGGTCTCCAGCGGCCGCCCGTTCCGGGCGCGCGGCCGCCGGGCGCCGCCGAACAGGTCGTGCGGGTCGCTGAAGTTGTTGGGATTGGCGTTGGTCGCGAAGGCCCGGGTGGCGCGCTCCCACGACGGGTGCGGCGACTGCGCGGCGGCGATCTCGTCGGGCGTCATGCCGTTGAAGAAATTATACTTCGCGTTGAACTCGCGGACATGGTCGAGGCAAAGCCAGCGCCAGCTGCCGGGCTCGTGCCCCGCCCCACGGTTCGGCGCGCGGAACTCGCCCGCCTCGCGGCAGCCCTTCTCGGCGCACGGCGTCGGCCGCGGGTGCTCGACCCGCCCGTGGAACCGCGCGCCCTTCCTGAACTTCGTGCCTTCCATGTCACGCCCTATATAGGAGTGTGCGTAACCGCTTGGGAGGAAGAATGGGCCCCGTCGCCACCGAGATCGAACGCCGCCTGAAGGACGCCTTGTCGCCGACCCGGCTGGAGGTGATCGACGACAGCGAGTCGCACCGCGGCCACGCCGGACACGACGAGCGCGGCGAGAGCCACTTTACCGTGCGGATCGAGTCGCCGCGTTTCGCCGGCCAGAGCCGCGTCGGCCGCCAGCGCCTGGTCTACGACGCGCTCGGCGAGCTGATGCGAACGCGCATCCACGCACTGTCGATAGACGCGCGGGAAGGTTGATCGGCGCTGGCAGCGGCGATTAGCACAGCGGTAATGTAGCGGTTTTGTAATTCTTGGGCATTACAGGCTATCTCGCCTTTCGCCCATGGACTTGGTGGCGGGCCAGTCTGTTGATGAACACAACAGGCGCAGCATTGACCACAAATGCATTCTTGGCTTGACAAAGCGGCCTGACGCGCGATTCACAGTTCTTTTATTGAATGCTCCCAGATTGAGTGAGTGTTTTTACATGAGCATAGCCACTCAAATCTTCGGCGATATGCAGGGTATTATCGATGCCATCCCAAATCCCGTATTTGTCAAGGACAAGAACCATCGCATTGTCCTGCTAAACGACAGCGCGTGCGACCTCTTCGCGATGTCACGCGAAACTGTGCTCACCAAGTCCGATACCGAATTATTCCTCCTTAGCGAAGTGGAGGCTTTCCATCGGGCAGACGACCTGGCCTTCACAACGAGACAGGCCACCGAGAATGAGGAACAATTTACGGATGCGGTTGGCCAAGTTCGGAACGTCATCACTCGCAAACGGCTAACGACCATCGCTGGCGAGGACTATCTCGTCGTCTCTGTCACCGATGTGTCCGCTCTTCGTGAGATGGAGGAGCGCAACCGCTATTTGGCGTTTCATGATCCGCTTACGGGGCTTCCCAACCGAGCGCTCTTGGCGAGGCGGATAGATCGCGCGCTCTCAGGACGGCACCACGGCTGCGCCTTGCTATATATTGATCTGGATCGCTTCAAAGAGGTGAACGATGCTCACGGCCATCCGGCAGGGGACGAGCTTATTCGGGAGTTCGCCGCGCGGCTCTCCCACATCGTCAGATCGTCGGACACCGTTGCGCGGCTCGGCGGTGATGAATTCGCAGTTCTTCTATCGGATACAAGTAAAGACCCGGATGCGGCTGAGATAAGCAGGCGCGTGCTGGTCGCTTCGGCAAGAGCGTTCCGTCTCTCCGATGCCCAGGTCAGCGTCGGAGCGTCTATAGGGGTGGTCCTGACCGGCATGGAGCCAGTCGAAAGCGTAGAGCTGCAGCGCCGCGCGGATTTAGCGCTTTATCAAGCCAAGAATGACGGCCGAGGCTGCTTTCGCATCTTTACTCACTCTTTGGATGATCGTGCCAGCCACCGTCGTGAAATGCTGAATGACTTACGGGATGCGCTAACCTCTGAGGGATTGGACGTTTATTACCAGCCTCTGGTCGATGTTGAGTCCGGAGTGGTGAAGGCTTTCGAGGCGCTGGCCCGTTGGAATCATCCGGTGCGGGGGACGGTCCCGCCGAATGACTTCATTCCCATCGCTGAAGCGAGCGGATTGATACTTGAACTCGGTGAATGGGTTCTCGCGCGAGCGTGTAAAACGGCGGCCTCCTGGGACCCGAAGATAGGATTATCCGTCAATGTCTCGCCTATCCAATTCGCGACGGGTGAATTGGATAAGGTCGTCGAACGGGTGCTGGCGGAGAGTGGCTTCGATCCTGAACGACTAGAGCTAGAGATCACCGAAGGAGTTCTGACTCAGGATCCTGAGGCAGCCCTAAATTTGCTCGATAAGATTCGAGCTATGGGTGTTCAGATAGTCCTAGATGACTTCGGGACCGGCTACTCAAGCCTACAATATTTTCGGCAATTTCCCTTCGACAAAATCAAGATTGATCGAAGCTTTACTGTCGAAATGGTGACCAGTCGCCGAGCCTTGGCCATCGTTCAGGCAGTTATTTCTCTGGCACATGGTCTCGATCTTCTCGTCGTGGCAGAGGGCGTGGAGACCGAGGACGAGTTGGCTCTCCTGAAACAACTCGGTTGCGCCCAGGCGCAAGGTTACTTTCTGGGACGACCTATGCCTGGTTCTGATGTCTCCGAAGCGATTGCATCTAGCTTTGCGCAAGCTCGCGCTGAGCCATCGGATCGACATTTCGGTAGACCGTTGAAGGACTGATGCCGAACAGCGCCCGGATCTCGGAAAAGCTCTTGCCCTCGGTGCGAAGCTGCTCGGCGTGCTGGCGCTGACCAGTGGCGAGCCCAGGCGGGTCGGCCAAGGGACGAGTTGGGTAGCCAAGCGTTGGAAGGTCGTTTCATGCTGCCACGATCTCAGGCATCGTTGGCGTCAGTCTTCCTTCAGCGCACGGGTGATCTCCCAGCGTTGCAGCGAATCCTGGGCCACAAGACGATCTCGATGATGATGGGATATAGCCATCTCCTGACCGATCATCTTCATGATGCTGTTCGGAAGTTCGACGAAGCGGTCGGCACAAATGTCGGCACGAGCAGCGGTTTCTGATTGCCAGGAAGCGACCTCGATGAGGGTGTGAGGGCTGGAAACCCTTGCGTGGGGAATCGTTTGGAGACAATTACCCAGGCGGTGCGCCGGATTAGCACAGCGGTAGTGCAGCGGTTTTGTAAACCGAAGGCCGGGGGTTCGATTCCCTCATCCGGCACCATTCACGGCGCCTATCCGCGCTCCGACGCGAGGAGGCGGTAGCCGACGCCGAGTTCGTTGGTGACGACCTTGGGGCTCGAGGCGTCGTCCTCCAGCTTCTGGCGAATGTTGCGGATCACGACGCGCAGATATTCGACGTGCCCGTCCTGCTCGTTCGGCCAGACCGCCTTCAGCAGCTGCATGTGGGTGACGACGCGGCCGGGGAAGCGCGCGAGCTCGGCCAGCACCTGGTACTCCTTGGGCGTCAGGTGCACCTCGGCGCCCGCCTTGGCGATGTGGCGGCGGACGAGGTCGATCTCGATGTCGCCGGCCTTGACCAGCGACTGCTCGCCCTGCGCGGTCATGCGGTGGCGGAGCGCGGTTCGGACTCGCGCCAGAAGCTCGTCGGTGTCGAACGGCTTGGTGACATAGTCGTCGGCGCCGAGATCGAGCGCCGCGACCTTCTGCGCGGTCGCGTCGCGTGCCGAGATGATGAGCAGCGTCGCGCCCGACTGCTTGATCAGCGGGATCAGCTCCAGCCCGTCGCGGTCGGGCAGGCCCAGGTCGAGCAGGATGACGTCGGGCGGCGAGTCCGCGATCTCGGCGAGCGCGCCGCGCGCCGCGCCGGCCTCGCCGACCTCATAGCCCTCTCGCGCCAGCGCCCGGCGGAGCAGCAGTCGGATGTGCGGCTCGTCGTCGATGACGAGGACGCGGCGGGGCTGGCTCATGTGATGTTCTCCCGCTCAGGCTCGCGGACCAGCAGCGCTTCGGGGAAGTGCAGGCTGAAGCGCGCGCCCTGGGGGTCGCCGCGGTTCGCCGCCTCGACGGTCAGCCCCATCGCCTCGGCGAAGCCCTTGACGATCGCCAGGCCGAGCCCGGTGCCGCCGGGAGCGCGGTCCGATCCCTCGATCCGCGCGAAGGTCTCGAACACCGAGGCCTCCCGGCCCGGCGGCAGGCCCAGCCCCTCGTCGATGACCGAGAGCGTCAGCCGCCACGGCTCGCGTTCCGCCCGGATGACGATCGGCGTGCCGGGATCGCCGTAACGGCCGGCGTTGTCGAGCAGGTTGATCAGGCAATGGTGGAGGAGCTGGAGGTCGACCCGGACCAGCGGCAGGTTGGGCGGCACCTGCAGGTCGATGTCCCGGCCCTTCAGCACCTGCCGCGTGTCGTGCACCGCGCCCGCCACCGCGTCGGTCAGGTCGATGGCCTCGATATTGAGCCGGAGCGCGCCGGCCTCGACCCGCGCCATGTCGAGCAGGTTGGAGACGAAGCGGTTCAAGCGCTGCGCCTCGTCCTCTAGCGTGTCGAGCACCTCGGGCGTCGCGGCGCGGCGGGCTTCCTTCGCGGCGGCGAGGATGGCGGTGAGCGGAGTGCGAAGGTCGTGGCTGACCGAGGACAGCAGCGCGGCCCGCAGCCGGTCGCGCTCCTTCAGCTGCGCCACGTCGCGCATCTCGTCCTGCAATTGCATGCGCTCCAGCACCAGCGAGGCCTGGTCGAGCAGGCTCAAAAGCAGCGGCACCTGCGCGGCGCGCACGGGGTCGCGCCCGTCGTCGCGCCCGAGGCCGACGACGCCGAGCACGCCGCGCGCCGTCCTCAAGGGGTGGAACAGCCAGTCGGAGGCGGTCAGCGTCTCCGACCCGCGCCCCGCCGGCTGGCCCTTGTCGATCGTCCACTGCGCCGCCGCGAGCTCGATCTGGTTCAAGCGGTCCTCGGGCGGATAGGCGGCGCGAAGCTGCGGGCCGCCGGACGACGGCGTCATCACCACGGCATGCACGTCGAACAGGCGCGAAACCTCGGCGCAGATCGCCTGCATCAGCTCCTCGTCGTTGGCGGTCGTCGTGAGCTGGCGCGAGAAGCCGGCCAGCGCGGCGTTTTGCCGGGCGCTCGAGGTGGCGAGGTCGGCCTGGTCGCGAACCCGCGCCGCGAGCTGGCTGGTCGCGAAGGCGACCGACAGCAGGACGACGACGGTGACGACGTTCTCGGGGTTGCTGACGGTCAGCGAGCCGACCGGCGGCAGGAAGAAGAAATTATAGGCGATCGAGGAGGCGAGGCCGGCGAACAGGCCGGCGCGCAGGCTGAACAGGCTCGCCGCGACCATCACGGGCAGGAGGTAAAGCAGCGCCATGTTGCTGAGGCTGAGCACCGTCTGCAGGCTGACGCCGGCGGCGGTGATCCCGGCGACCATCAGCAGGACGAGGAGATAGTCGAGCGGCCGGCCCCACTGGCCGGTCTTGGCGCCCCTTCCGCCCGAGGCTGCGGCCGCCTCGGTGTCCGAGGGAAGGACATGGATGGCGACATCGCCGAGGCCGCGCACCAGCCGGTCGACGACCGAGCCATGGCGCAGCTCGAACAGCCAGGAGCGCGCCGACTTGCCGATGACGATCTGGGTCGCCCGCGCTTCCCCGGCGAAGTCGCGCAGCCCATCGACGACGTTCTGCGCCGGGATCGTCGCGGTCGCGGCGCCAAGCTGCGCGGCGAGCGCCATCGCTTCGTTCAGGCGCTGCTGATCGGCATCGGTGAGAGCGCGCGACCGCCGCGTCTCGACATGCACCGCGGTCCACGGCGCGCGGAGCGCGTCGGCGAGGCGCTTCGCGGCGCGAATCAGGCCGGGCGCGTTGGGCAGCTCGCTGACCGCGACGACGATCCGCTCGCCCGCCGCGAAGCTGCCGGCGAGGGCGTGCGAGCGGACATAGTCGAGCATCTGCGCGTCGACCGCCTGCGCGGCGCGGCGAAGCGCCATCTCGCGCAGCGCCGAAAGGTTGGACTTGGAGAAGAAATGGGTGAGCGCCCGGCTCGCCTCCTCGGGAACGTAGACCTTGCCGTCCTTCAGCCGCTCGATCAGCTCGTCGGGGGGAATGTCGACGACCTCGATCTCAGCCGCTTCGATCACCCGGTCGGGCACCGTCTCGCGGACCCGGACTCGGGTGAACGACGCGACGACGTCGTTCAGGCTTTCCAGATGCTGGATGTTGACGGTCGAATAGACGTCGATGCCCGCCGCCAGCAGCTCCTCGACATCCTGGTAGCGCTTGGGGTGGCGGCTGCCGGGGACGTTGGTGTGCGCGAGCTCGTCGACGAGGACGAGGCCCGGGCGCCGCGCCAGGATGGCGTCGATGTCCATCTCGTCGAGCGTCCGGCCCTGATAGTCGATCTCGCGGCGCGGGATGATCTCGTGCCCCCGGGTCAGCGCCTCGGTCTCGGCGCGGCCGTGCGTCTCGACCACGCCGACGACGACGTCGACCCCGGCGCGGGCGCGGCCGGCGCCGTCGGTCAGCATCTCATAGGTCTTGCCGACGCCGGGCGCCGCGCCGAGGAAGACCTTGAGACGGCCGCGGCCTTCCTGCGCGGCGGCGCGCAGGAAGGCTTCAGGGTCGGCTCGCGGTTCCTCTGCTCTCACCGATGCGCTTGTGCGCCCAGCTCGTCGAGCTGTCGATTCAGCTCGAACACATTGACGTGCGGTTCGCCCAGCAGCCGCGGCCTGATCACCGCCTTGTCGACGAGCGCGCGAACCTCGCCCTCGGGAAGATTGCGGCTGCGCGCGACCCGCGCCGCCTGCGCCATCGCGGCCTCGGGCGAGAGGTCGGGATCGAGCCCCGAGGCGGACGTGGTGACGAGGTCGGCGGGGATGACGCCGGCGGCGCCCTCGGCGCGCCGCTTCGCGACGTCGGCCTTGACGCGGTCGCTGAGCGCCTGGCTCGCCGGGCCGAGGTTGGAGCCCGACGACGCCATGCCGTCATAGCCCTTGCCCGCCGCCGACGGGCGTGTCTGGAAATAACGGTCGCTGACGAAGGCCTGGCCGACCACGGTCGAACCGATGATCCGCCCGCCGTCGCGGACGAGGCTGCCGTTGGCCTGGCTGGGGAACAGCAGCTGGCCGATGCCGGTCAGCGCCAGCGGATAACCGAGGCCGAGCAGGATGGCGAAGAGGATCGTCAGCACCAGCGCGGGGCGGAGCGAGGACATGAAATCGGAACCCATGATCGTAACTCCTAAGCCAGGCCGAGGCCGTTGACCGCGAGGTCGACGAGCTTGATGCCGACGAACGGCGCGGCGAGGCCGCCGAGGCCGTAGACGGCGAGGTTGCGCGCGAGCAGCGGACCGGCGCCGATCGGGCGGTATTTGACCCCCTTGAGCGCCAGCGGAACCAGCGCCGGAATGATCAGCGCGTTGAAGATGATCGCCGACAGTATGGCGCTCTGCGGGCTCGCCAGCCGCATGACGTTGAGCACGCCGAGGCCGGGATAGAGCACGACGAACATCGCCGGGATGATCGCGAAATATTTGGCGACGTCGTTGGCGACCGAGAAGGTGGTCAGCGCGCCACGCGTCATCAGCAGCTGCTTGCCGAGGCCGACGACCTCGATCAGCTTGGTCGGATCGCTGTCGAGATCGACCATGTTGCCCGCCTCGCGCGCCGCCTGCGTGCCGGTGTTCATCGCCACGC
>CAXTKD010000030.1:0-6151 GCA_964244885.1 uncultured Sphingomonadaceae bacterium
TCCAGATCAACGCGCAGAACTGCGTCCACTGCAAGACCTGCGACATCAAGGACCCCAGCCAGAACATCACCTGGGTTGTGCCCGAGGGGGGCGGCGGTCCAAACTACCCCAATATGTAAAAGGCGCGTCTCATGGTCCTCCGGTCAGCCCTTCTCGCGGCACTGCTCTGCGCCTCCGCCGCCGAAGCGCGGGAGACGGCACTGCGCGACTATGTCCTCGGCCGTTACGCGGCGTCAGCCGACGACCTCGGCCGGGCGGCGGGCTATTTCGACGGGGCGCTCGCCGGGCGCGCCGATCCGCTGCTTGTCCGCCGGGCGTTCGACCTCGCGATCGCTGGCGGCGACGAGGCGCTGGCGCTCCGCCTCGCCGACCGGCTGCCGCCGACCGACAGCTACGACGCGGCGCTGACCTTGCTGCGGATTACCAACGCCTTCCAGAAGAAGGATTGGGCCGCTGCCGACGCCGCCCGCACCAAGCTTGGCGACGCGGGCTTCGCGGCCTTCGCGACGCCGGTGATCGAGGCCTGGACGCTTTATGGCCGGGGCAATCTCGCGGGGGCGCTCGCCAAGCTCGACAGCGCGCAGCAGACGGGGTTCGCGCGCGCCTATGTCGACGAGCATCGCGCGCACATGCTCGCCGCGTCGAAGCGCTGGCCGGAGGCGGCGGCGCTCTACCAGACGCTGCTCGCGGGTCAAGGCGCGCAGGTGATCCGCATCCGGCTGTCCGCCGCCGCCGCGCTCCAGGCGTCGGGCCACGCCGACGAGGCGGCGCGCATCCTCGCCGCCGGTAACGACCCGGCGTCGGACGCCGCCGCGCAGCGGCTGGCGCAGGGCAAGACGCTTCGCACCGGGGTCGACGACGCGGCGGCGGGCGTGGCCGCGCTGTTCGTCCGCATGGCCGCCGACCTGTCGCGCGAGAACCCGGTGCCGACGGCGCTGCTGCTCGCCCGGCTCGCGACCTTCCTGCAGCCGAACTCCGGCGACGCGGCGCTGGTGACCGCGGATATCCTGGCGCGGGGCGGCCAGTCCGACGCCGCGCTGGCGGCGCTGGCGCCGGTGCGCGACGACGATCCGATCGCCGCCTCGATCCGAGCGCGGCGCGCCGCGATCCTGCAAGGCGCCGGCCGGGCGCCCGAGTCGCTGGCGATCCTCGAGCGCAGCGCCGCCGCGACCAACCGCATGGCCGATTGGGCGCGGCTCGGCGAGGCCTATCAATCGGCCGAGCGTTACGCCGACGCCTCGAAGGCCTTCGACAAGGCGCTGGCGCTGTCGCAGCCCAAGGCGCCCGAGCAATGGTATCTCTATTTCTCGCGTGGCGCGTCGCGTGAGCGGGCGGGCGACTGGAAGGGCGCCGAGGCCGACCTGCGCCAGGCGATCGCGCTGGCGCCCGAGCAGGCGGTGGCGCTCAACTATCTCGGTTACGCGATGCTCGACCGCGGGGCGCGCGGTGACGAGGCGCAGGCGCTGATCGAGCGCGCCTCGAAGCTCCGCCCCGACGACGGCTACATCACCGACTCGCTCGGCTGGGCCTATTTCCGCAACCAGCGCTATGCCGAGGCGGTCGAGACGCTTGAGCGCGCCGCCGCCACCGTTCCCGACGACACGACGATCGCCGAGCATCTGGGCGACGCCTATTGGCGCGTCGGCCGCCGGGTCGAGGCGCGCTTCGCGTGGAAGGCGTCGCTCGACGCCGGGCCGGACGCCGCGGGGCGGACGCGGGTGGCGCTCAAGCTCGATCGCGGGCTCGACGCGGTGACGGCGGCGCGGTGACCTTCGAAGAGACCGCGCACGCCAAGCTCAACCTCGCGCTCCACGTCCGCCGCCGGCGGCCGGATGGTTATCATGATCTCGAAACGATCTTTGCCTTCACCGAGCTTGGCGATCGGCTGACGGCTGAGCCGGCGGAGGAGTTGTCGCTGGAGATCGACGGGCCGTTCGCCGAGGGGCTGTCGGCGGGTGAGGACAACCTTGTGGTCCGCGCGGCACTTGCTCTTCAATCCTCACAAAAAGCCCCGTTCGTCCTGAGCCCTTCGACTTCGCTCAGGAGAGCCTTGTCGAAGGACATGGTCGCTCAGCGGTCGGAGCATGCCGCGTGGTTCGACAAGCTCACCACGAACGGAGGTGGGAAGGGATTTGGGGCTAAGCTCAAGCTTACCAAAAACCTTCCTGTCGCATCCGGCATCGGCGGCGGATCGGCCGATGCTGCGGCGGCGTTGCGACTGCTCAATCGCCTTTGGGGACTGGATCGATCGCTCGAGGAGCTGGCGGCGATCGGCGCGAGCTTGGGCGCGGATGTGCCGGCCTGCGTTCACAGCCGCGCATTACGCGGTGAGGGCAGGGGGGATGCGCTGACGCCGGTGGAAACCGGGTTCAAGGGCGCGCCCGTCCTGCTGGTCAACCCGCGAGTCGGCGTCTCAACCGCGGCGGTGTTCGCCGCCTGGGACGGAGTCGATCGCGGCGCGCTCGGCGATGCCGCCGATGGCCGCAACGACCTGGAGGCCCCGGCGCGCCAGGTCGCGCCGGTGGTCGGCGAGGTGCTTCGAATGCTCGCCGGGCAGCCGGGCGCGCGGATGGTCCGTATGTCCGGCTCGGGAGCGACTTGCTTCGCGCTCTTCGGCAACCGAGACGACCGAGACGGTGCCGGGCGGGTGTCGCGTGCTTCGGGCTGGTGGGTCGCCGAGACGACTCTGCGCCCGCGCTAGCCCGCCCCTATGCGCGTTTGGCATGCCGGTCATGCAATTCGCGTCGCACTCAAAAAATATGTTGACGCCGTTTCGAGTGTTACTTAAAGCCCGGCTCAAGAGTTTTGAGTAAGGCTCAGCAGGTCGGCCAACGGGGCCTGCGCCAGTAAGGAGCAAGTCCGATGAACCGCTTTCTGATCGCCGCCCCCGCCGCCCTGATCTTCACCATCGCCACCCTCGCCGGCGCAACGCCGGTCATGGCGCGCGAGAGCGGCTGCGTCGCCGCCCCGCAGGTCCGCAGCGCCGCCGCCTCAGCGCAGCCCGACCAGGCGCGCAAGGCGCTCGGCTATCTCGCGACCGCCGAGAAGCTCTGCGACGCGGGCAACGACCGCGCCGGCAAGGCGAAGCTGGAAGTCGCGATGAAGACGCTCGGCCTCACCGAGACCGCGCAGGCCGCGACGACGCCGGCCGCCGGCCAGTAGCTTCTCCCTCCCCAGGGAGCTTTGGGCCGCGCCTCCTGAGTAGGCGCGGCCTTTTTCGTGGGCGGCTTTCTGTCTAAGCTGAGGCCATGACCCTTCGCATCGAGCGCGCCGGCGCGCTCGCCCGCCTGCTGATCGACCGCCCCGCCAAGCGCAACGCGTTCAGCCAGTCGATGTGGGAGGCGCTGCCCGGCCTCGTCGCCAAGGCGGTGGCCGATCCGGCCGTCCGGGTCGTCCTGCTCGCCTCGGCGACGCCGGGCATGTTCTGCGCGGGGGCGGACATCGCCGAGTTCGCCGAGAAGGCGTCCGACCCTGCCTGGCGCACGGTCAACAACGCCGCGATCCGCGCCACCCAGCTGGCGCTGTCGCGCGCCGAGAAGCCGGTGCTGGCGGTGGTCGACGGCGATTGCATCGGCGGCGGCTGCGGCCTCGCGCTAGCCTGCGACATGCGAATCGCGAGCCCACGCGGCCGCTTCGGCATCACGCCCGCGAGGCTCGGCCTCGTCTATCCGTTGCACGACACCAAGCTGCTCGTCGACCTGGTCGGCCCGGCGCAGGCCAGGCGCCTGCTGTTCACCGCCGCGCTGATCGACTCGGCCGAGGCGCTGCGCATCGGCCTCGCCGACATCGTCGCCGACGATCCGCTGGCCGAGGCGACCGCGCTCGCCGCGCGCATCGCCGCCAACGCCCCGTCGACGGTCCGCGCGGCGAAGGCGATCGTCCGCCGCATCCTCGACGGCGCGACCGACGACGACCCGGCCAGCGCCGGCCAGTTCGACGCCGCCTTCACCGGCCCCGACTTCGCCGAGGGCGTCGCCGCCTTCCTGGCGCGCCGCGCGCCGGTCTTCCGATGAGCGCCGCGCGCCTGCTCGTCGTCGCCGACCATGCGTCCAACGTGGTGCCGGCCGGCGTCGACCTCGGTATCGATGCGGCGCTGCTTGGCATTCATATCGCGGTCGACATCGGCGCGGGCGACCTCGCCCGGGCGCTCGCCCAGGCGTTCGACGCCCCGGCGATCATCGCGACCGTCTCGCGCCTCGTCATCGACTTGAACCGCGAGCCCGAGGCGGCGGGCCTGATTCCCGAGGCCAGCGATGGCCACGCGATTCCCGGCAACGCCGATCTCCCGCCCGCCGAGCGCGCCCGCCGCGTCGCGGCCTTCCACGCCCCCTACCACGCCGGCATCGCCGAGGCGCTCGACGCCGCGCCGGTGGCGCTGATCGTCGCGGTCCACAGCTTCACGCCCTCGCTGGCCAGCCGCCCCGACGAGGCGCGGCCGTGGCAGATCGGCATCCTCCACAACCGGGACAGCCGCGCGGCGCGCATCGCCATCGCCGAGCTGCGCGCGCAGGGCCTCATTGTCGGGGACAATCAGCCCTATTCCGGCCGCGACCTCAACTACACGATGAACCGCCACGCCGAGGCACGGGGCCTTCCCTATCTTGGCCTCGAGATCCGGCAGGATTTGCTGCTGACCCCCGACGATGTCGCCCGCTGGCGCGACACGCTGGTGCCGGTGATCAGAAACGTGCTGGTGCAACTCCCCGACGGACTCGGAGGGCCCTGCTCAGCTTAGCGGCCTGCATTCCGGCAGCCCGAGCTGTTTCTCCTCGCCGCAGCTGCGGGTCTGGGCGAAGCCGTTGTTGTTGATGAACACCGCCCAGTCGCCGCTTATCGCGCACTCGGCGACCCACATCGTCATGTCCTGATAGGCCTGCTGGTAGGCCGAGCGCTTGACCTCGGGGCAGGCGCCGTTGTTGCCGGCGATCGCCTGGAACATCAGGTGGTTGCGCTGGTCGGGGCTGAGCGCGAGCAGCCTGGCGCGATAGGCGGGGTCGGGCCGTTCAGCCTTCGCCGCCTTGGCCCTGGGGGCGGATGGAGGCGCATTGCAGCCACTCAACGCCAATAGCGCGATCGCCGCGACCGTTCCGATCCTGCACATCATATCCGAGCTCCTGCGGTTCTACGCCTTATAGCAAAGCACGCAGCCGGTTGACGACCGCCGCCGCGCTCCCGACAAGGACGCCCGCAATGCCGGAAAGGGTGCAATGACGATGGACAAGCCGCGGTTCGACAAGTCCAGATTGCCGAGTCGGCACGTCAGCGTCGGCCCCGAGCGCGCGCCCCACCGCTCCTATTATTACGCCATGGGCCTCGACGAGGAGATGATCGGCCGGCCCTTCGTCGGAGTCGCTTCGGCGGGCAACGACAGCGCTCCGTGCAACACGACGCTCGACGCCCAGGCCGACGCCTGCCGCGAGGGCGTGATCGCCGGCGGCGGCATGCCGCGCCGCTTCAACACCATCACCGTCACCGACGGCATCGCGATGGGCCACCAGGGGATGAAGTCGTCGCTCGCCAGCCGCGAGGTCATCGCCGATTCGGTCGAGCTGTCGATGCGCGGCCACTGTTACGACGCGCTGGTCGCCTTCGCCGGCTGCGACAAATCGCTGCCCGGCATGATGATGGCGATGCTCAGGCTCAATGTGCCGAGCATCTTCGTCTACGGCGGCTCGATCCTGCCGGGGCGCTATCACGACAAGGACGTGACGGTGGTCGACGTGTTCGAGGCGGTCGGCCAGCACGCCGCCGGCAACTGCCCGCTGAAGGACCTGACCGCGCTGGAGAAGGTCGCCTGCCCCGGCCACGGCGCCTGCGGCGGCCAGTTCACCGCCAACACGATGGCCTGCGTCGGGGAGGCGATCGGGCTTTCGCTGCCCAATTCCAACATGATGCCCGCGCCCTTCCAGGCGCGCGAGGACATCGCGATCGCCGCCGGCCGCCAGGTGATGACCCTTCTCGAGCGCAACTTGCGGCCCCGCGACATCTGCACCCGCGACGCCTTCGAGAACGCCGCGCGCATCGTCGCCGCGACCGGCGGCTCGACCAACGGCGGCCTCCACCTGCCGGCGATGGCGCACGAATGCGGCATCGACTTCGACCTGTTCGACGTCGCCGAAATCTTCAAGACCACGCCCTATATCGCCGACCT
>CAXTKD010000031.1:0-5398 GCA_964244885.1 uncultured Sphingomonadaceae bacterium
CGACCCATGCGGCGCTTGCGCCCAAGTTCGGCATGTGGCCGATCTTCGAGCATTGCCTGCCGTTCGACGTCCAGCGGCTGTGGGACGAGTTCGACGGCATCGACTGGCCGCGCATCTGGACGATGGAGCGCGACCGCGAGGTCTGGGCCGAGCTGCAGGGCTGAGCGATGGCGAACGTCGCCGGCATTCCGGTCTGGCGCGACATCGGGCCGTCGCCGCTGCCGCCGGCTGCCGACAGCCCGAAGCGCGTCGTCATCGTCGGCGGGGGGCCGGTGGGCCTGGCGCTGGCGCTCGATCTCGGCCGGCGTGGTCATGCCGTCACGCTCCTGAACCGGCTGGACTTCGTCGCGGCGGGCTCGAAGGCGATCTGCTTTTCGAAGCGCAGCCTCGACATTTTCGACCGGCTCGGCGTCGGCGACGCGATGGTCGCCAAGGGCGTCACGTGGAATGTCGGCAAGGTGTTCTGGGGCGCCGACCCGGAACCGGTCTACCAGTTCGACCTGCTGCCGCTGAAGGAGCAGAAGCGCCCGGCGTTCATCAACATCCAGCAATATCATGTCGAGACGATCCTGCTCGACGCCCTGGCCGAACAGCCATCGGTCGAGATTCGCTGGGGCCACGGCGTCACCGGCGTCGCAAGGCGGGATGGCGCGACGTCGCTCCAGGTCGCGGCGGCGGATGGGGCCTACGCGATCGATGCCGAATGGGTCGTCGCCTGCGACGGCAGCCGCTCGACCGTGCGGGATGCGCTCGGTCTCGATTTCGAAGGCCGCGTCTTCGAGGACAATTTCCTGATCGCCGACATCAGGATGAAGCGCGAGATGCCGTCGGAGCGGCGCTTCTGGTTCGATCCCCCGTTCAACCCCGGCCAGTCGGCGCTGCTCCACAAGCAGCCCGACGACGTCTGGCGGCTCGATTTCCAGCTCGGCTGGGACATCGACCGCGAGGCCGCCATTCGGCCGGAAAACGTCGAGCGCTACGTCCGCGCGATGCTCGGCGACGATGTCGAATTCGAGCAGGAATGGTACAGCGTCTACACCTTCCAGTGCCGACGCATGGCGCGCTTCGTTCACGGCAATATCCTGTTCGCCGGCGACAGCGCGCATCTCGTGTCGCCGTTCGGCGCGCGCGGCTGCAACGGCGGGCTGGCCGACGCCGACAACCTCGGCTGGAAGCTCGACCGCGTGCTGAACGGCGACTCACCTTCCTCCCTTCTCGACAGCTACGATCACGAGGCAATCGCGACTGCCGACGAAAATATCCTCAACTCGTCCCGAGCCACCGACTTCCTAACTCCCAAGTCGCCCGTCAGCCGAGTGTTCCGCGACGCGGTTCTCGAACTCGCTCGAACCGAAGCGTTCGCGCGCCCCTTTGTCAATTCGGGCCGGCTCTCGACGGCCGTGTCATATCCCGACAGTAGCCTCAACACGCCTGATCGCGACACCTGGGCGGATGGGGTTCGACCCGGATCGCCGGCGGTCGACGCGCCGCTCGCTGGGGGCTGGCTGCTCGAACGTCTGGGCGAGGGCTTCGTCCTGCTCGCGGACGGGTGGCGGCACGGACCGGTGGAGGGCATCGAGGTCGTGGACCTCGCCGATGCGCTTCCCGCCCCTGGCGTCGTGCGGGAGCGCTACGACTTGGTCCGGGGATCGACCTATCTCTTCAGGCCCGACCAATACGTGTGCGCACGCTGGCGGTCCGTCGATCGTCCAGCGCTCGACGCCGCCTTGCGTCGAGCGAAGGGTGGCCTGAATTGACGCTTATCAGGAAGCCCAACCTGACGCGCGTCGACGACGTCTATCAAATGCTCATCGACGCCCATGTCGGTCGGAGCGACGCCCAGAGCGCCAGGCTCAATGCAAAACTAATCCTGATCCTGCTCAATCACGTCGGAGATTCCGCGACGATCGCCGAAGCGATCGCTCTAGCCGGGCTCGACGTCTCGACCGTCCCCGATTGACCGCATAGGCGGCTGTCGCCAGGCCGAGCGCTCTGCGGCTCGTCGTTCGAGGAAGCCCAGCCGACGGCGTCTTCACGGGTCTAGGCCGATGAGGCCGCCAGGGCGGAGGCGCGAGGGATCGAACGGGTCGAAGACGCCTTCAAAACTGGTCGTCATAGGCCGCTCGAGGGGGCTCCGTCCGCCCTGACCCTCTCGGTGGGAAACGCGCCCAAAGCGGTCCGGGCCTCGGTCACGCGCGCTTCCCTAGACCCGGCTCGTGTCTGGCTCGTCGATTACCGGATTGCGGATTTCGCCCAATCCCTCGATTTCGACGCGGACGGTCTGCCCCGCTTTGAGGAACGTGGGAGGCGTCGCAGATGCGCCCACGCCCGATGGCGAACCGGTCGAAAGTATGTCGCCCGGCTCCAGCGTGAATGCAGTCGTGAGTTCGACGATCATGTCCGCTATCGAATAGATAAGTTCGTCGGTGTTGCCGTCCTGGCGCAACTCCCCGTCGACCCAGGTTCGGATGCGCAGACGCTCTGGGTCGGGCACCTCGTCTGTGGTGGTTAGCCAAGGGCCCGTCGGAGCGTGGGTGTCGAAGGACTTGCCGAGCATCGCGGTCGGTGAGCGCTTCTGCCAGTCGCGGACACTCGCATCGTTCGTAACCATGTAGCCCGCGACGATCCTATGGGCGTCCTCTTTCCTGACGTGCCGACCGTGGCGGCCGATGACGACGGCCAACTCCCCCTCGTAGTCAAACTTGTCGGAGACGCGGGGAAGATGGATCGGGTCGTACGGGCCCGTGACGGCGGTGACCTGCTTATTGAACCAAACCTGATGGGAGGGTATTTCCATCGCTGGCTCCCGCCGCCGAATCTCGGCAACGTGCGACCTGAAGCTCATCCCGAGGCCCAGAAACTTTCGCGGGTTGGCAATGGGCGCCTCAAGGCGCACGTCAGCCAGCGGCAACCGCGCCGCCGACCGCTTCGCCGCCTGAATAGCAAACATCGCGTCAGTACCGCCGGCGAGGAGCAGGCGCATGTCCACCGGCAGAGATCCGTCGGCCGCGCCGACGTCAATGACCTCATCTCCCTCGACGAGCCCTAGCCTTGTCCTACCGCGGTGCGTGAAGGAGGCGATCTTCACGCGGCCATCTCCAATTCGGTCTGGCCGTCTTCGAAGGTCGTCTCGAGACCGCATAACTCTTCTTGTGTCGCCTTGTTGCAGAACGTCATCGCCGCCCATTCGCCGCCCCAACGAGAGTGGAAGCGGGTTTCGGCGCGGCGTTCGACGAGGTGGTCGTGGCGGCGGCGGTAGGCGATCAGGTCGCGGATCGTGCCGATCTTCAGCCCGTGGAGCTGCGCGAACGCCATCAGGTCGTTCATCCGCGCCATCGTGCCGTCTTCGTTCATGATCTCGCAGATCACGCCGGCGGCGTTGAGGCCGGCGAGCCGCGCCACGTCGACCGCCGCCTCGGTATGGCCGGCGCGGACCAGCACGCCGCCCTCGCGCGCCTCGATCGACACGGTGAAGGCGGTCTCGTGGCGGGTGCCGTTGTTGCGGCTCATCAGCGGCAGGCCGAGCTGATCGACCCGCGCCTTCGACAGCGACAGGCAGATCAGGCCGCGGCCGTGGCGGGCCATGAAGTTGATCGCGTCGGGCGTCGCCATCTGCGCGGGAATGACGAGGTCGCCTTCGTTCTCGCGATCCTCGTCGTCGACGAGGATGAACATCCGGCCATTGCGCGCCTCGTCGATGATATCTTCGGTCGAGGAGAGAAATTTGTGACGGATGTGCAAAACCGACTCGCCGTCTTCCCACATCTGACAACTCGACTTGAGCAAGATAGGGCCTTGGCGTTGCTACTCGCGCACTGATTTAGTCGACCTCGGGCTCGGCCGCTGTCCTCGCCGCTTGTGACATCTTCGGTCCCGCCGCGATTGATCTGAAGATCAGGCGGAGAGGCGCCAGTCGCGACCCGACCTGAGTGACGCCAACTTCATGGGATCAAAGCCTTGGCGAACCCCGTCCAGCAATCGTCGTAGTCGCTCTGGCAGAGCGGTGTCTCCGTCGCCCAGCGCGTCGGGCGGATGACCCAGCGGCTTTCGAACATAAAGGCCATCGTCGCCTCGATCCTGTGCGGCTTCAAATCGGCGGCGATCGCCTTCTCGTAGCTCGCGACGTCGGGGCCGTGACCGTTCATCTGGTTGTGAAGCGACGCGCCGCCGGGGGCGAAGCCGCCCTCCTTGGCGTCGTAGGCGCCCGCCACCAGCCCCATGAACTCGCTCATCACGTTGCGGTGGAACCACGGCGGGCGGAACGTCCCCTCCGCTACCATCCAGCGCGGCGGGAAGATCACGAAGTCGCAGTTGGCGGTTCCCGGCGTATCGCTCGGACTGGTCAGCACGGTGAAGATCGACGGGTCGGGATGGTCGTAGCTGACGGTGTTGATGGTGTTGAAGCGGCGCAAGTCGTAGCGGCAAGGCGCGAGGTTGCCGTGCCAGGCAACGACATCGAGCGGCGAGTGGTCGAGCGTCACGCGCCACAGTCGTCCCTGGAATTTCTGGATGACCTCGGTCGGCGCGTCGCGATCCTCGAACCAGGCGACCGGCGTCTCGAAGTCGCGCGGGTTGGCGAGGCCGTTGGAGCCGATGGGCCCAAGGTCGGGCAGGCGGAACATCGCGCCGTAGTTCTCGCACACATAGCCCCGCGACGGGCCGCCGACCTCGACCCTGAAGCGCACGCCGCGCGGGATCAGCGCGACCTGCTGCGGCTCGACCGCGATCACGCCCATCTCGGTGAACAGCGTCAGCGCGCCCTCCTGCGGGACGATCAGCAGCTCGCCGTCGGCCGAGAAGAACAGGCGGTCGGTCATCGAGGCATTGGCGGCGTAGAGGTGGATGCCGATCCCCGCCCCCTGCCCCGTGTCGCCGTTGCCGGCGTAGGTCGTCAGCCCGTCGACGAAGTCGGTGGTCTCCGACGGCATCCCCAGCGGGTCCCAGCGCAGGCGGTTGGGGGTCGGCGGCACCTCGTCGAACGGACCCGATCGCAGCAGCGGCGCGCCGGCGTAGGGCGCGAACGCCCCGTGCGCCGCGCTCGGCCGCAGCCGGTAGAGCCAGCTCCGCCGGTTCTCGTGACGCGGAGCGGTGAACGCCGTCCCGCTCAGCTGCTCGGCGTAAAGCCCGAACGGCACCCGCTGCGGGCTGTTGCGGCCGACCGGCAAGGCGCCGTCGACCGCCTCGGTCGCGAAGTGGTTGCCAAAGCCGGTGAGATAATCCTCCCCCACCGGGGGAGGGGGACCGCCGAAGGCGGTGGAGGGGGCTCGGGCGGATTCCCCTCCACCGCCTTCGGCGGTCCCCCTCCCCGTTCCGGGGAGAACCGGGTCCGTCACGCTTCGGCCTTCGCGGGAATGACGCCCCGGCGCATCTGATCGAGCTCGATCGACTCGAACAGCGC
>CAXTKD010000032.1:0-5208 GCA_964244885.1 uncultured Sphingomonadaceae bacterium
TCGGCGGCTGGGCCAAGGCCCAGGCCACCCACTTCGCCGACGGCGCCAAGTTCGACCAGATCTTCGAGGCCGCCAAGAAATAGCGGCCAGCCACCTTCTCCCCAGGACGGGCAGCAGCTTATCCGCTGCCCGTCCACCTTCCCCCATATCGAGGTTTCCATGACCTGGTTTCACCCCCGTTCCCTGACGCTTGCCCTGCTGCTGGGCACCGCCGCGCCGGCCTTCGCGGCCGAGGCGGTCGCCGATGCAGCCGCCGAAGCCGCCGTCGCCGACGGCACAAACAACGAGGCGATCGTCGTCACCGCGCGGCGCCGCAACGAAGCGGCGCAGGACGTGCCACTCGCGATCTCGGTGATCGGCGCCAACCAGATCGAGAACACTGGCAACTTCAGCGTTCTGAAGCTTCAGCAGCTCACGCCGACCTTGCAAGTCTACTCGTCCAACCCGCGCAACACGTCGGTCAACATCCGCGGCCTCGGTGTGCCGTTCGGCCTGACCAGCGACGGCTTCGAGCAGGGCGTCGGCATCTATGTCGACGATGTCTACAATTCGCGTGTCGCGGCGGCGGTGTTCGACTTCCTCGACGTCGCTCAGGTCGAGGTGCTCCGCGGGCCGCAGGGAACGCTCTACGGCAAGAACACGACCGCCGGCGCGATCAACATTACCACGAACCAGCCGACCTTCGATTTCGAAGGCAAGGCGGAGGTGACGGTCGGCAATCTGAAGTACCGGCAGGAAAAGGCGGCGGTCTCTGGTCCGCTGTCGGACAAGGTCGCGGTTCGCCTCGCGGTCGCCTCGACCAGCCGGCGCGGCACGCTCTACAACACGAAGACGCAGCGCTATATCAACGAGCAGGACAACCTCGGCGTCCGCGGCCAGATTCTGTTCAAGCCGAGCGACGACCTCCGCATCACGCTGTCGGGCGACTATAACAAGCAGGACCCCTATGGATTCGGCACGGCGTTCGTCCGCGTCGGCCGGACCCAGCGTGCGCTCACGCGACAGTACGACGCGCTCGTCGCCGCGCTGAATGCCGCCAATCCGGGCCGCAACTACGCCGTCCCGAGCCGCAATGTTTATGATCGCCTGACCGACATCGACGCGCCACTCGAAGCTGGCAACATCATCGGCGGCGTATCGCTTAAGGTGAACTGGGATGTCGGCCCCGGCGCCTTCACATCGGTCACGGCCTGGCGCTTCTGGGACTGGAAGCCGCAGAACGATCGCGACTTCTCCGGCCTGTCGATCGTCTCGGCGTCGAACAATCCTTCGCAGCAGGACCAGTACAGCCAGGAATTCCGCTACAATTACGAAGGCAAGAAAATCGATTTCGTCGTCGGCGCCTTCGGCTTCAACCAGCGCATCGACACGCAAGGGTTCGAACAACAGGGTTCAGACGCCAGCCGCTGGAGCCTGACCGGCGCCCAGGCGGCCGACGCCAGCATCCTGTCGGGGCTCACCGCCCGAAACACCCAGTATCTGAAGAGCACCAGCGGCGCGCTGTTCGGCCAGGTCAGCTGGAAGCTGACCGACGCTTTGACCATCCAGCCTGGCGCTCGCCTGAACTACGACAAGAAGACGGGCTTCTATCAGCGCGTGGTGACCACCGGCGCGGGCGTGGTGATCAGCTGCACCCCGGCGCCTGCCGCGGGCAGCGTTCTCGCGGCGCAGTGCGGCGTCTATCAGCCGCAGCTTACCGAGCCATCGGTCAGCGACTGGAACTTCACCTACGACCTCAACGTGAACTACAAGATCACGCGCGACATCCTGGCCTATGCGACCTACGCCAAGAGCTTCAAGACCGTCGGCATCAACCAGAACGGGCTGCCGCTGACGTCCGCGAACGTCCCCGATCTGTCGGCGAGCACGGTGAAGCCGGAATCGGTCAACCACTACGAAGCCGGCATCAAGACGCAGTTCTGGGACCGCAAGGCGACCCTCAACCTCACCGCCTTCCGCACCGACATCAAGAACTTCCAGGCGACGGTGAACGGCGGCCAGTTCGGCACGGTCCGCGGCTATCTCGCCAATGCCGAAAAGGTCCGCTCGCAAGGCGTGGAGGCGGACTTCAAGATCCGCCCGGGCGAGCGTTTCAACGCCTATGTCAACGGCGCCTACACCGATGCCAAATACGACAAATTCACCAGCGCGCCGTGCCCGCCTGAACTCGCGGGCGGCACGCTCCAGGCGGCAAACGTCACGCCCGATTACTCGCAACCCGGCGTCCCCGGCGCGCTCAGCCCGCGCCAGTGCGACATCTCCGGCCAGCAGCTGCCCGGCGTGTCGAAATGGGCGCTCTCTTACGGCGCAGAGGTCAACGCCCCGATCAACCTGCTCGACAAGGACGGCCAGATCTATCTCGGCATCGACGGCAACTACCGCTCGAGCTGGAACTCGAACGCCTCGCCGTCAATCTACACCGAGGTCAAGGGCTACGCGCTGACCAACTTCCGCGCCGGCTTCCGCGGCGAAGGCTTCGACGTCTTCGGCTGGGTCCGCAACGCCTTTGACGTGAATTACATCGAGCTGCTGCAGGTCGCGCCGGGCAACGTCGGCCTGATCGCCGGCACGCCGGGCGACGAGCGGACCTGGGGCGGCACGATCAAGTTCACCTTCTGACCACCCCGAAAGACTTCGCCATGAAGGCATTCGCCCTGTCGCTGACGGCGCTCGCGCTGGTCGCCACACCAGCGCAAGGCGTTTCGATCCTCAACGTCAGCTACGACCCGACGCGCGAGCTGTTCCAGGACATCAACGCGGCGTTCGCGAAGCAATGGCGCGCCAAGACCGGCCAGACGGTCGAGGTCCGCCAGTCGCACGGCGGCTCGGGCAAGCAGGCGCGCGCGGTGATCGAGGGGCTCGAGGCGGACGTGGTCACCCTCGCGCTTGCCAACGACATCGACGAGATCGCGGCGCGCTCGAAGCTCATCCCGGCAAACTGGCAAAGACTGCTGCCGCTCAACTCGACGCCCTATTATTCGACGATCGTCTTCCTCGTCCGCAAGGGCAATCCCAAGCACATCCGCGACTGGGGCGACCTCGCGAAGCCCGGCGTCGGCGTCATCACGCCCAACCCCAAGACCGGCGGCGGCTCGCGCTGGAACTACCTCGCGGCCTGGGGCTATGCGAAGCGCAAATTCGGCTCCGACGCTGCCGCCCGGGCCTTCGTCTCTAAGCTCTACAGGAACGTCCTGGTCCTCGACAGCGGCGCGCGCGGCTCGACGACGACCTTCACGCAGCGCGGCCAAGGCGATGTCCTGCTGATCTGGGAGAATGAGGCGCTGCTCGCACAAAAGGAGTTGCCCAGAGGCGAATATCAGGTCGTCTACCCTTCGATCTCGATCCTCGCCGAGCCATCGGTCGCCGTCGTCGAAGGCAATGCCCGCAAGCACGGCACCTTGGCGCTGAGCACCGCCTATCTCCGCTATCTTTATACGCCGGAAGCCCAGGAGATCATTGCGAAAGACGGCTATCGTCCGCGCAACGCGACGATCGCCAAGACCCACGCCGGCCAATTCAGGCCGATCCCGCTCTTCACGATCGCCCACGACTTCGGCGGCTGGGCGAAGGCGCAGAAGACCCACTTCGACGAGGGGGGGATTTACGATCACATCTCGGCCGAGGGGCAGCGGTAGGCTACTACCGGCTGAGTAGATTGCGGAACGCCGTTGCCAATGGCGCACCGCGCGTAACGGTGGCTCGGGCAGCTCCTACGTCGGGCAGGTTGACGCATCTCCGGCATCCATGCCTAGAGGAGGGCGTCCGTTCCTTCATGGAAAGCCTCGGCGGCGACGCCGGAGGCGCTTCCGTGGCGGCATTCGAGGAGCCCGGCAAGGGATGGCGGTGAAAGCGACACCCAAGGTCGAACCCTCCGGCTCCGCCGACGCGCCCGGTCCCGGCCTGCGAGAACGCAACAAGCGGAAGAAGGAGCGGCTCATTCGCGAGGCGGCGCGCAGCCTGTTCCTCGAGAAGGGCTATGAGCGCACCACGTTGCGCGAGGTCGCCGAGCGCGCCGATGTCGGCTTCGGCACGGTGTCCGCCTACGCATCCGACAAGTCGGGCCTGCTGGCGATGGTCTATGTCGAGGAGCTGAAGGCGCTGCCGCCGCTGTTTCGGAACGCGCGCAGGCAAGACGTCCTCGACGAACTGATGGACGGGCTGGCGCAGCTCTATGCCTTCTGGTCGAAGATCCCGCTGCTCAGCCGGCATGTGCTCCAGCAGATGGAATTCTACGTCGTCAATCCGCACATGGACGTCATCCTGGCGCGCCGACACCAGGCCCGCCGGGAGGTCGAGGCATGGCTGGCCGGGCTGCAGGCCGAAGGGCGCATCGCCACCGGCATCGACACCGGAGAGGCGGCCGCCACGCTGTTCGCGGTCTATACGTCGGCGGTCCGTGAATGGAGCGTCACGAGCCCGGAGGAGGTCCAGCCCGGACTCGATCAGCTGCGGCGGCTCATGACCTTGCCAGTCAGGGGGCTCACGACCGGCGCGGCATCGAGGACGAGCTGAACCGAGCAGGCGCTGACGGCGATCGCTCCTCCAGCGTCAGCGTCTCGTACGCTTACCGACAACAGACAGCTGAGTTTTCACAAAGCAACGTGCTTGCGCCATCGCACAACTCGGCCTAAGATTAATTCCGGTCCTGATCGATTTCGATCGGGAGCAAGAATAATCTTGGGAAGGATTTCGGGATGGGCGAACCCAGGCCGACGGCCCTGGTGACCGGCGCCGCGACCGGCATCGGTCGAGCGATCGTCGAAAGCCTCGCGAAGGGTGGTTTCGACGTCGCCGTGAACTACAGCCGGAGCGAGGCCGAAGCGCGCGAAACCGAACGTCTCGCCAGAGCCGCCGGCGCGGAGCGTACCGCGCTGATCAGGGCGGATGTCAGCCAGGAGGCCGACGTGGTGGCGATGATCGCGGAGGTCGAGCGGGTGTTCGACGGCCGGCTCGACCTGCTGGTCAACAACGCCGGCGTCACCAGCGACGTGCCGCCGAACAAGTTCGACACCATGACGGTCGAGGATTTCGATCGGGTGTTCGCGGTCAACGTCCGCGGCACCTTTCTCGTCGTCAAGCATGCCGCCCGGCTGCTCAAGGCGATGCCGCAGGCCTGCATCGTCAACACCGCGAGCATCGTCGGCCTGCGTCCCGGGCCGCAGCCCCTGCCCTATTCGTCGAGCAAGGCGGCGATCATCTCGATGACGC
>CAXTKD010000033.1:0-4062 GCA_964244885.1 uncultured Sphingomonadaceae bacterium
GGTCACCTCGTAGAGGATGCGGAACTTGCCCGAGCCGGGGGCGAGCAGCTCGTAGCGGGTGTAGTTATCCGCCTCGACCTGCCGCGCCGGTTGGGACGCGCCAGCCAGAAGGGCCAGCGCCAGCGCGATCATGCGAGCACGCCATCGATGCGTTGGCGAAGGCTGAGCGGGTTGGCGCTCTTGAGCGCGTCGGGAAGGAGGGTGTCGGGCAGGTTCTGGTAGCAGACCGGGCGGAGGAAGCGCTCGATCGCCATCGTTCCGACCGAGGTGGTGCGGCCGTCCGATGTGGCGGGGAAGGGGCCGCCGTGGACCATCGCGTGCGCGACCTCGACCCCGGTCGGCCAGCCGTTGACGAGGATGCGGCCGACCTTGTCCTCGAACAGCGCGACAAACGGCTTCGCCGCGTCTTCGTCCCCCGCGTCGATATGCAAGGTCGCTGTGAGCTGGCCTTCAAGGCCCGCGACGACCTCGGCCACCTCGCCGAAACTCGCGCAGCGCACGACGACCGAGGAGGAGCCGAAGACCTCGTGGCCGAGCGCCTTGTCGGCGAGGAAAGCCTGCGCGTCGGTGGTGAACAGCGCGCCGCGGCCGCGGTTGACGCCGTCGCCGACGCAGCCGCGCGCGACGGCTTTGACCGACGAATGGTTCTCCAGCGCGCCGACGCCGCGCTCGTAGGCGGCGGCGATGCCGGGGGTGAGCATGACCTGCGGCTGGGCGGCCGACAGCGCCCTGGCGGCCGAGTCGACGAAACGGTCGAGGTCGGGGCCGTCGAGCGCCAGCACGAGGCCCGGGTTGGTGCAGAACTGGCCGGCGCCCATGGTCAATGAGCCGATGAACGCTTCGCCCAACGCCTCGGCGCGGTTCGCCAGCGCGTTCGGAAACAGCACGACCGGGTTGATGCTGCTCATCTCGGCGTAGACCGGGATCGGTTCGGGCCGCGCCGAGGCAATGGCGACGAGCGCCAGGCCGCCGGCGCGGGAACCGGTGAAGCCGACCGCCTTGATGCGCGGGTCGCGGACGAGCGCGCCGCCGAGCTCGTTCGACGGGCCTTGCAGCAGCGAGAACACGCCTTCGTGGAGGCCGCAGTCCTCGACGGCCTTCCGGATGGCGCGGCCGACCAGCTCGGCGGTGCCGGGGTGGGCGGGGTGGCCTTTGACGACCACCGGGCAGCCGGCGGCGAGCGCCGAGGCGGTGTCGCCGCCGCCGGTCGAGAAGGCGAGCGGGAAGTTGCTCGCGCCGAACACCGCGACCGGGCCGACCGCGATTCTGCGCAGGCGAAGGTCGGGGCGGGGCAGCGGCGCACGGTCGGGCATCGCCGGGTCGATGGTGACTCCGAGCCATTCGCCCTTGCGGACGAGATCGGCGAACATCTTGAGCTGACCAACGGTGCGGCCGCGCTCGCCCTCGAGCCGGCCGCGCGGCAGGCCGCTTTCGGCCATGGCGCGGACGATCAAATCGTCGCCGATGGCGACAATGTTGGCGGCGATCGCCTCGAGGAAGTCGGCGCGGGCGGCGGGGGTCGTCTCACGGTAGCTGGCGAAGGCCGCCGCCGCGAGCGCGCAGGCGCGCTCGACCTCGGCGGGGCCGGTCGCGCCGAAGGCGGGCGACAGCGGCTCGCCGGTGGCGGGGTCGATGGCGCTGAATGTCTCGCCCGACGCCGCCTCGGTCGAGCCGATCAGCGAGGTTCCGGTCAGCATCGTTCGGTCTCCAGACGTTTGTCTTGTATACATGTTGACCTTAGTCGGATCGAACGCGAAGCGCGAGGGCCATGCAGACGATTGCATAAGGCACGGCCCACCACAGCGCCTGCGTACCGACGCGAGCGAACGAAAAAGCGCCGATCGCGGCCCCGGCGATCAGGCTCAGCCACTGGAGGAGATAGGGCGTCCAAGCCCACGGCGGGCCGCCGACCATGGCGCCCGCGAGACGCTGGCCGACCTTGACCAGCGTCCCGGTCATGTAGGTGACGCCGATCCGCACCTCCCCGTCGCGCTCGAACACCGCGTTGAGCGCGCCCATCGCCAGCACCATCAGCCACAGGCCGAGACCCGGACGCGCGAGATGGTGAAGCGTGGCGGCGCCCGCCAGGAGGATCGCGACGAGCAGCACGACGACGGGCGGACGGCGATCGCGCGCCGCATGCCCGACCAGCGAGCCGAGCATCACGCCCGCGATGAATCCGGCGACCAGCGCGGCGGCGAGCGCCGCGTCGCCCGGATGGCTCGCCAGGCCGATCCCGAGCCGAGTCGAGTTCCCGCTCATGAACGACACGAAGAAGCCGCCGAGCTCGATGAAGCCGAGCGCGTCGACGAAGCCGGCGAGGCCCGCCAGGGCGAGCGCGAGCGAACGGGTTGGGCGGTCGGCGCGGAGCATCGGCACTGATGTAGGGCGGTCGCCGCCCGACCCCAAGTCCGCTCTTCGCGGGACCGTGTGCTTCGGCTATCAGGTTCGCGAATCCGGTCGGGCGGGGGAGGTCACGGTGAAGGGGTTTTCGTTTCCGGTCGCGGTCCTCGCCGCCGCCTTGCCGCTGGCCGCCGCATCAGCCGCCGGCGACCCGATGGCGGGCAAGGCCAAATTCGCCATGTGCGGCGCCTGCCACGCGGTGGCCGCCGGCGCGCCGCGCAAGATCGGGCCGAATCTCGCCGGGGTGGTCGGGCGCAAGGCGGGGGCGGAACCCGGTTTCGTCTATTCGCCGGCGCTCAAGGCGTCCAGGCTGGTGTGGAACGACGCGACGCTCGACAAATGGCTCGCCAGCCCTTTCAAGCTCGTGCCCGGCAATCGCATGGCCTATGCCGGGATGCCCGATGCCGCGGCCCGCGCCAACGTCATCGCCTATCTGAGGACGCTGAAAAAATGAGCGCACCCTTCATCGTCGCGATCGGCGGCACCACCCGGCCCGGTTCCTCGACCGAGAAGGCGCTGAAGCGGCTGTGCGTGGCCGCCGAGGCGCGGGGCGCGACGACGCGGCTGTTCAGCGGCGCCGATCTCGATATTCCGATGTACCGGCCCGAGGTCGCCGAGCGCGACGGGCGGACGGCCGCGCTGATCGAGGCGATCCGCACCGCCGACGGGATCGCCATCGGCTCGCCGGGCTATCATGGCGGCGTTTCGGGTCTCGTGAAAAATGTCCTCGACTATACCGAGGACCTGCGAGGCGACCGGCGCTGCTACCTCGACGGCCGGGCGGTCGGCTGCATCGGCACCGGCGCCGGCTGGATGGGCGCGGGCGCGGCGCTGACCGCGCTTCGCACCATCGTCCATGCGTTGCGCGGCTGGAACACGCCGATCGGCATCGTCGTCAACACGATGCAGCCGACCTTCGGCGACGACGGCCGCTGCCTCGACCCCAAGCTCGACGAGCAGTTCGAGCTGATGGCCGAGCAGATCGTCGGCTTCGCGCGGTTGCAGAAGGCCGCGGCGTAGGGCCCGGCGCTCAGCCCAGCGAGCGCGTCTCGACGACTTCCATGCCGTAGCCTTCGAGCGCGACGTAGGTGCGGTGCGAGTTGGTGAGCAGGATCATGTCGTGGACGCCAAGGTCCGCGAGGATCTGCGCGCCGACGCCATAGTCGCGCTGCTCGGCGATGTCCTCGTGCTCGGCGCGCTTCGCGACCATGCGCTCGATGCGCGCGGGCATCGTGTCCATCAGCAGCACGAGGATGCCCGATCCCGCCTCGCCGATCATCTGCATGGCGCGCTGCAACTGGCCGGTGCGGTCGCTCACCTCGCCCAGCATGTCGGTGAACGGCGAGGTCGGGTGGACGCGCACCATCGTCGGCTTCGAGGGGTCCACCCGGCCCTTCTGGAGCACCAGATGCTCGGTCTTCTGCGCGCTGTCGTGATAAGCGCGGACGATCCAGTCGCCGCCATATTCGCTGACGAGCTTCGACTCGGCGCGGCATTCGACGAGGTGGTCGTGGCGGCGGCGGTAGGCGATCAAGTCGCGGATCGTGCCGATCTTCAGGCCGTGGAGCTGCGCGAACGCCATCAGGTCGTTCATCCGCGCCATGGTGCCGTCTTCGTTCATGATCTCGCAGATCACGCCGGCGGCGTTGAGGCCGGCGA
>CAXTKD010000034.1:0-2658 GCA_964244885.1 uncultured Sphingomonadaceae bacterium
AATGGCCTGATCTGGCCGAAGGACGGGCGATGCCCTCGATCGCCTGAGCCGCAACGGCGGGCGGCGACTTTCTTCCCTTGGGCTTCGCCCATTCCTCGCGAAACAAGAAAGTCACCGCCCGCCGTCCTCCGCTGCGCTGCGGTCCGGTGGATGCGGCGTCGATCGCCTCCGGCCTTTCGATCGCCATCGAGACCGCGATGGGCGCGGCCTCGAGACAGCAATCAAGGAGACTCATCATGGCGACCATCGGCACCTTCAAGAAGAACGGCTCGAACGAATTCTCGGGCGAGATCGTCACCCTCAGCGTCCAGGCCAAGGGTGTCCGCATCGTTCCCGACACCAACCGCTCGGGCGACAACGCCCCCAGCCACCGCGTCTACGTCGGCCGCGCCGAGATCGGCGCCGCCTGGAGCAAGACCTCCAACGAGGGCCGCGACTATCTGGGCCTCAAGCTCGACGATCCGAGCTTCACCGCCCCGATCTACGCCAACCTCTTCGACGACGAAGGTGAGGACACCTTCAGCCTCATCTGGTCGCGCCCCACCAAGCGCAACGGCGACTGAGCCACCTGCGGACCCCGCCCGGAGCAATCCGGGCGGGGTCAGCTGTTTGAGAACGTCGATTGGCCGGTGCGCTCGATCAGTCGGCCGGTTCTTCGGGCGGGGACGGCAGCCTGAGCAGATCAGCCGTTTTGATCTCCAGCACCTTGGCGAGACGATCGAGCACGTCGATACTTGCGGCATAGACGCTGCGCTCGAGCGCACTGATGTAGGTGCGGTCGATATCGGCGCGGTGCGCCAGTTCCTCCTGCGACAGCCCCTTGGCATGCCGGTAGGCTCTCAGATTCTGTGCCAGCGCCTCGCGTATCTCCATCCACGAGACGACACCGACTTGTAGAGTATTTCACCACGGAGTATTTTCGACATCGGCGAGTCGGGGGGGGCCGGTTGCCTCGCGGCTCACCAAAAAAGAGGCTTGAATGCCGCAGTGTAGCGGAGTCATTGGCGCGCAATGACCGATGGCCAAAGACGCGCGCGGGAGGCCACGATGACCAAACCGCTGTTCGATGACCGAGCGCCCGAGGCGGCCACGCTCACGGACTATGACCGCGCGCATCTCGGCGCCTATCTGCGGCTCCTCGACGCCGACGAAGCCGGCGCCGATTGGCGTGAGGTCGTCGAACTCGTGTTTGGGCTCGATCCCGAGCGAGAGCCGCAGCGTGGTCAGGCCATGCACATGTCGCATCTGGAGCGGGCGCGCTGGATCAGCCGACAAGGCTACCGCGATCTGGTTTGGCGCGACGCCTGAGAGCCGTAAAGGCACATCGACGGCTGAACTGAAACCCGCTTTTGGCAACGCCAGATCAACCCATCAAAACGCCCGAAATCGGCGATCGGGGCGATCGGTTTTCGCGATCACCATCCGCCGCCCACACGGGTTCAATTAACCAAAACCCGGTCCGAATCCTAACAGGCCGCACAACCTTGGCGCGTCTTGTAATGGAGTTCGTGATGCCGAGTAATCGAGACTGGCGCGACGCCGCGCCCTACGATCGAGCAGAGACCCTGCCTGCCGGAGGATTGGCCTGGGAGTTCCTGCGCCGCGACGACGATTACCGGCGAACCTATCGGGCAGCGCGTAAGCGCTCGCCGATGGCCGCCGACCGCGCGGCCAGTAGATGGGGTCTGCGATTTCGCGGTTGATCCGCAACTCGAGGCGGTCAGTGCCGACCTACACTGGCTGCCCGCCATCGATCCGCGCGTCGTAAGGTTGATCGCCGATACCACCGGCGCAGCGACCCTGGCGCTGCGCTCCGATACCGTTCGCATCGAACGCATCGGCGACGAAGGACGATATCTGCTTCTCGGCCCAAGGGCCGACGGCAGCGCCGCTTTGATTCTGCCGATCACCGCGCCGGATCAGCCGCTGATGGCGCTCCTGCCGCTCGATCTGGACGCCCCGCAGCGCGTCGATGCGCTGCTGCGGCTTTGGCGAAGGATCATAGGACGACCTCCGCAAACCACGGGCGACGAGCTCTCGCCCGCACGCCGCAAGCGCCTTGTCATGTCGCTGCGCGCCGTCGACGCACGGCGCGCGGGTGCCGATCGCCGCGAGATCGCAAAAGTGCTGTTCGGCGCGGATGCCGTGCCAGAGGGCGTGAAGTTCGATGACCACCATCTGCGCAGCCGCACGTCGCGCCTGATCCGCGACGGCCTGGCGATGATCGCCGGCGGGTATCGCAAGCTCCTCAAGGACTGACCGAACTTTCGCCGTCGAGAAGCAGCACGTCCGGCGCCGGGTCGCATTTCTGGGGGTCGATTTCCGACCCGCCTCATACCCCGAGCACTACGCCAATTTCGCCTCCTGACGCCGACGGCCCGATCCGGCCGCCGAAGCTACCCGGAGGTTCGATCATCGTGCTCCCCGCCGCTGCTATCCCGCCGCGCTATCTGCGCACCCCCGAAGCCGCCCGCTTCCTCGGCCTGTCCGGCCGCACGCTCGAGAAGCACCGGACCTACGGGACCGGGCCGCGCTATTCGAAGATCGGGGGGCGCGTCGTCTACCGCGTCGAGGATCTCCAAGCGTGGGTAGATCGCGGCGCCAAGGCCTCGACCTCGGACGACACCGGCGACGTCGTCCTGCCCGCCAAGCGCCAAG